>DATLBL010000143.1:0-46776 GCA_035526925.1 Gemmatimonadales bacterium | reverse complement strand
TCCGTTCGCCGGATCAGACCGGTGGCCGCGCCGATCGAAGTGCAGTCCGGGTGCTCGTTGAGCAGCGCGCCCAACAGCGTCGACCCGGTGAACGGGCTGCCCGGCATGCAGACGTATTGGACGGGCTTGGCGCCGGTCTGGGCGTTCACGCGCTGAAGTTCCTTCCGGTGCGCCCCCGCAGGGGCGGCGCGAGGGTGTCGAAGTCTCCGAAGGGTAAATTCCGCAGTCTCGGCCGTTCCGTCCCCTACCGTACTGCCTGCCGCCACAGTCCTGTACCTTTAAGGTCCAAGGCCTCGCCGAGCCGATCTCGAAGCGCGTCTGCGTCACCGCGGATCGAGCATCCAAGGGCCCGACGAAGACGTCCGCCGGGCGAGCACGATCCGTGCCCCCAACCGTTCCAGCGCGCCCCGTGCAAGATCTGGCGCTCGGGAGCGGCCCCGCTTGCCCCACAAGGGGTTACGAGGCCCCAGAGGCCCGCTTGACCCGGTCTCCCGAGTGAGGCAATCTACCACCGCCCGCTGTGCGAAAGGCAGGGTTGGAGGCAGCTTCCGGCCGATCTCGGAAGGGTCCGTTTCAGGGCATTCGAGAGTGGTTGCGCGCCAGGGGAGAATTCCATCCTGTGGCCGATATGCCACACAAAGTCGCGACGGTCCTGTGAGGGACGCACCTGCCCGAAGGAGTACCACCGTGGCCGTAATACCGAATTTCTTTCTCGTGGGAGCGCCGAAATGCGGTACTACTGCCCTGTACGAGTACATCCGGCCGCACCCGCAGGTCTTCATGCCGGAAGTCAAAGAACCGCACTACTTCGCCAAGGATCTCGGCACCTATCCCCGAGCCAGGACGCTCGACCAATACCTCGGGCTTTTCGAGGGCCGGACGGATCAGCACACCCGGGTCGGTGAGGCGTCGGTCTACTACCTGCGCTCGAGTGTGGCCATCGCCAACATTCACGAATTCAACCCCGCGGCAAAGTTGATCGCCATGTTCCGCAACCCCGTCGACATGGTGTACTCGCTGCACTCGCAGCTCCTGTACGTCTCCGAGGAAACCGTCCCTGATTTCGAGACCGCGTGGCGCCTGCAGGCCCGGCGCCGTCAGGGGTTCGACCTGCCCCGCGCGATCCGCTCACCCCTGCTGGTCCAGTACGAGGAGATCGGCCGGTTCGGGACGCAGGCGGAGCGCATGCTGTCGATCTTCCCTGCAACGCAGGTGAAGATCATCCTGTACGATGATTTCGCGGCCGCGCCGGGCCGGGTGTATGACGAGGTGATCCAGTTCCTCGATCTTCCTCACGACAACCGGACGGTGTTTCCCAGGATCAACGAGAACAAGCGCGCCAAGGTGGCCTGGCTGAAGCATTTCTTCCAGAAACCACCGCCGGTGCTCCGCAACGCCATCCGCGGCCTCAAGCGGGCGGTCGGCGCCGAGGAGCTGAGCCGGTTGAAGACGAGGCTGGTACAGTTGAACACGGTGAAGGAGCGTCGCGCTCCGATGCCGGCGGCGCTCCGCGCCGAGCTGGTCGAGACCTTTCGCGGAGAGGTGGCGCTGTTGTCGCGCCTGCTGAGTCGGGACTTGAGCCACTGGGTGTAGCCCCCTGGAGGCTCGGGGGCGGGAATGTGCCGGCTACAGCCAATGATCCAGGCTCCGGCCGATGAGCTGGGATGTCTTGAGGATGTCCTCGCGAAACACGTCGGTGAGCCGCTGTCTCAGCTCGGGCGGCAGCGGCGGCGACTGGCGCATATTGCGGGTCCGGACGCGGCGGGCCCAGTTGGCAGCTCGCTTCGGCATGTACGGCTCCACGGCCGAACGAAGCGCCGCGGTCCGTTTCACCAATCCTTCCAGCAGCATGTTGGCCGGCATCCCGCCGACGCCGTGCGGGGCATCGAAGTCGGGCACGAAGTCGTCGGCGACGCCCAGGAACCGATAGACCGCCTGCACGGTGGCGGTCGCATCCTGCTTGAGATCATCGAACAGGAACACGTGAATCCGGGAACGGTCGAATCGCTCGTAGTAGCGCGCCAGCTGCTCGTGATACCTGCCGATCCTCATCCAATGCGAGTTCGGCTGCACCCAGGGGGCGTCGGGCGAGAGATCGCGCCCGGGATCGAGCCTCCGCCCCCGGTGGCGCAGGTCCATCAGGTAGTCCGAATACGCCCGATCCACAGGGTCGCGCAAACTCACGATGAGACGCGGATCCGCGAGGCCGGCGCGGATGCGCTCGGCCGCTTGCGGACACTCGAGGTAGATGGGTGAGACTTCGCCGACGGCGGATGCGCCGGCGGCCGACGCGAAGAGCTGCTCGTACGCGGCGCGCGTCGTCACCGGAAAGTGGTGCATCTGCGGATCGCCGTACAGGAGCCTTCCCGCTTCGTCGACGCCGTAGGCGAAGAAATTCGTTTCCTTGATCCGGCTCATGAACACGGCCGGGTGCTCGGCGAGATACCAGTAGAGCGCGGTGGTGCCCGCCTTGGCGGCACCGATGACCAGAAAATCCGGCAGCGTCACGGAGCATTCACCTTCGGCCGCCACAGTGCGACGGCCACCGAGGAGGTCGAGGGCGCGCCCGCCGGCGCGTGCCGGCGGTGGCGGAGGCTAGCCACGACCCTGCGCCCGCACAAGAGTCCTCGTCAGGCCGGCTCGGCGAACACTCGGACGTTGGTCGGCGAGACGAACACCCGCTGCCCCTTGGCCAGTGCGAGCGCGTCGAAGCGCCCCCGCGGGACGTGGGCCTCGATCGTCCGGCCGCCTTCGACCAGATCCATCTCCAACCGCACCACCGGTCCGAACGCACGGACGTGTCGCACGATCGCCTCGAGCGACGACGCCCCGGACGGCGAGGGGGTGAGCTCGACGTCGTAGGTCCGCACGTACGCCACGCCCGCCTGATTCCTCGCGTCGGGCCATTCCGGCGCGTCGAGCTCGTTGGGTCCGATGCTGACCCGGCCCTGATGAATGCGACCATGGAACAGGTTCACATCACCCAGGAACCCGTACACGAACGGCGTGGCCGGACGCTCGTAGACCTCCTCTGGCGTCCCGCTCTGCTCGATCCGTCCCTGGTTCATGATGACGACTCGGTCGGAGACCTCGAGCGCCTCCTCCTGATCGTGCGTGACGAACACGCTGGTCACGTGCACCTCCTCGTGCAGGCGCCGCAGCCAGCGCCGAAGCTCCTTCCGCACCTTCGCGTCCAGCGCGCCGAACGGCTCGTCGAGCAGCAGCACCTTCGGCTTGATCGCCAGCGCCCGCGCGAGCGCCACGCGCTGTCGCTGTCCGCCCGAGAGCTCCGATGGGCGTCGCTTGGCCAGGACGTCGAGCTGCACGAGATGGAGCAGCCCCATGACCGTCTCGCGAATCTCGGATTCGGGCGGGCGCACCCCGCGCGGGCGGACGCGCAGGCCGAACGCCACGTTCTCGAACACGTTCATGTGCCGGAACAGCGCATAGTGCTGGAAGACGAACCCGACCTGCCGCTCTCGGACCGGCTGTTCGGTGGCGTCCTGCCCGTGGAACAGGATGGTGCCATGATCGGCCGGCTCGAGCCCCGCGATGATCCTGAGCAGCGTCGTCTTGCCCGACCCGGACGGTCCGAGCAAGGCCACCAGCTCACCGCCGGGCACGTCGAGGCTGACGTTGTCCAGCGCCGCGAAATCGCCGAACGCCTTGCGGAGGTTGCGGACTTCGATGCTCATGCGGCCATCCTTTGCTGTGAAATGTCGTCATCGGGGGCGTCGGCCTCGGCGTCGGCACGCCGCTGCCGCCACTCGACCAGCGTCTTCAGGCTCAGGGTGACGAGTGCGAGCAGCGTGAGCACCGACGCCACCGCGAAGCTGGCGGCGAAGGCGTACTCGTTGTAGAGGATCTCGACATGCAGCGGCAGTGTGTTGGTTTCGCCCCGAATATGCCCGGAGACGACCGACACGGCGCCGAACTCGCCCATCGCCCGAGCGTTGCACAGGATGAGGCCGTACAGCAGGCCCCACTTGATGTTGGGCAGCGTGACCCGCCAGAAGGTCTGCCAGCCGCGCGCGCCGAGCACGATGGCGGCCTCTTCCTCCTCGGTCCCCTGCTCCTGCATCAGCGGGATCAGCTCGCGCGCCACGAATGGCGCCGTCACGAACGTCGTGGCCAGCACGATGCCGGGCACCGCGAAGATGATCTTGATGTCGTGCTCGACCAGCCACGGGCCCACCCAGCCGTGCGCGCCGAACAGCAGCACGAAAATCATGCCCGAGATCACCGGGGATACGGCGAAGGGAAGGTCGATGAGGGTGATCAGCAGGTTCCGGCCCGGAAAGGTGAACTTGGAGATGCACCACGCCGCGGCCACCCCGAAGACGAGGTTGATGGGCACGGCGATCGACGCGACGAGCAGCGTCAGCCGGGCCGCGCTGAGCGCGTCCGGATCGGTGATGGCCTCCTGGTAGGCGGTCAGACCCTTGGAGAAGGCCTGGTGAAACACCAGCGCGAGCGGCAGCAGGAGGGTCAACGCCAGAAAGACGAGCGCGATGGCGGTGAGCGTCCAGCGGACCGCCGGCGACTCGCCGGTGGCTCGGGTGACGGCCCGCGGGGCGGTGGTGGCGTGGGTGGCGGCGGCGACGGTCGTCATGATCAAACCGCCGCGCGGCGACGGGCCGCCCACTGGAGCAGATTGATGGAGAGCAGCAGCACGAACGACGCGAGCAGCATGACGAGCGCGACCGCGGTGGCCCCGGGATAGTCGTACTGCTCGAGCTTGGTGATGATGAGCAGCGGCACGATCTCGGTCTTCATCGGCATGTTGCCGGAGATGAAGACCACCGAGCCGTACTCGCCGATGGCGCGGGCGAAGGCCAGCGCGAACCCGGTGAGCAGCGCCGGGGCCACGGTCGGGAAGACGACTCTGGTAAACGTCTGCCAGCGACGGGCTCCCAGGCTCGCCGCCGCCTCCTCGACCTCGACCTCGAGGTCGTCCAGAACAGGCTGCACCGTCCGGACCACGAACGGCAAGCCGATGAAGATCAGCGCCACCGTGATGCCGAGCCAGGTGTAGGAGACCTTGACGCCGAGTGGATCGAGGAAGCCGCCGATCCATCCGTTCGAAGCGTACAGGGTGGTGAGCGCGATGCCGGCCACCGCCGTCGGCAGGGCGAACGGCAGATCCACCATGGCGTCCACCAGCCGCTTCCCCGGAAACCGGTAGCGGACCAGCACCCAGGCCACCAGCAGCCCGAACACGGTATTGATGAGCGCCGCGACGAACGATGCGCCGAATGTCACGCGGTATGACGCTACCACTCTCGGATCGCTGACCGTGGCCCAGAAGGCGGGCCAGGTGAGCTGCGCGGTCCGTCCGAACACGGTGGCGAGCGGCAACAGCACCATCAGGCTCAAGTAGGTGCAGGTGATCCCGAGACTCAGGCCGAATCCCGGGAGCACACTGCGGGCGGTACGACGCATGGTCATCCCTTCGTAGGGGTAGACGGAGGGCCGGGGCTAGCGCCCCGGCTGGTAGATCTGGTCGAACGACGCGCCGTCTGCGAAGTGCGTGGTGTGAGCCTTCTTCCAGCCGCCGAACACCTCGTCGACCGTCACCAGCGTCACCTTGGGGAATTGAGCCGCGTACTTCGCGGCCACCGACGCTTTCCGTGGACGGTAGAAATTCCGGGCCGCGATCTCCTGGCCCTGATCGCTGTAGAGATACTCGAGGTACGCCTGCGCGACGGCCTTGGTCCCGTGCTTGCCGGCCACCTTGTCCACCACCGCCACCGGTGGTTCGGCCAGGATGCTCAACGACGGCGCGACGACCTCGAACTTGCCCACGCCCAGCTCCTTCATCGCGAGCAGCGCCTCGTTTTCCCACGCGATCAGCACGTCACCGATTCCGCGCTCCACGAACGTCGTGGTGGCGCCGCGGGCGCCCGCATCGAGCACCGGAACGTTCTTGTACAGCTTGGCCACGAACGCCTTGGCGGATGCATCGTTGCCGCCGGGCTGACGGAGTGCCCAAGCCCACGCCGCCAGGTAGTTCCAGCGCGCGCCGCCCGACGTCTTCGGGTTGGGCGTGACGACCGACACGCCCGGCTTGGCCAGATCACCCCAGTCGCGGATCTGCTTGGGGTTGCCCTTGCGAACGAGGAGAACGATGGTCGACGTGTACGGAGAGCTGTTGTCGGGCAGCCGGGTCTGCCAGTTCGCCGGCAACAATCCGCCCTTCTCGGCCAGCTGGTCGATATCGTATGCCAGCGCGAGGGTCACGACATCGGCCTCGAGACCGTCGATGACCGAGCGCGCCTGCTTGCCCGAGCCTCCGTGCGACTGGCGGACCTTGACGTCCTGACCGGTCTTCCCTTTCCAGAACGTCGCGAACTGCTTGTTGAAGTCCTCGTAGAGCTCGCGCGTCGGGTCGTACGAGACGTTGAGCAGGGTCACCGGCTTGGCGCTGCCCTGCGCTCCGGCGCGGTCGGCGCCGACGGCGAGCGCGAGAAGCGCGATGGACGCGATCAGTCGGGTACGCATGGGATTCACTGAACCTCTTGAGGAGTTCGGCATCAGAAGGAGTGCTGGACGCGGGTCACGACAAAGCTTTCGGCCTCGCGGTCACCGGCCGCGGTGCCGCCGGAGAACGTGGTGTGCTCGTAGTCGACCATCAGCTTGATGGCCTTGGCGAGGTACCAGTTGAGGCCCACCGCCCAGGCTTTTGCCTTGGTGGGGGTGCTCGCCGGATTGGCAAAGGCCGGGAAGGTGGCGTCGTCCATGCTGAGCTCGCTGTAGCGGGCGGCCAGCTCTACGGCGCCGAAGGTGCCGGCCTTGGGATCGAACGACTTCTTGGGCGACACGGCCTTCCACGAGTTCTTCTCACCGGTCAGGAAGTACGAGCCGGTGGCCTGCCAGGCGGTGTGCGTGAGCTTGAGCGCTTCCACATCGAGCCGCTTCACCTCCTGCGACGACTGGACGTACTCGCCCTGGAGGCCGAGCGGACCGGTGAAGAAGTAGGCCTGAGGCACGATTCGCGTCCGGCGCCCATCGGCGAACACGTTGGTCGTCGGGGTCGTGGTGCTGGTGGCGTAGCGAAACCAGGTCTGCTGGCCCGGCGTGCGATAGCTGGCGAGCGCCGGGGCCGCCGTCGTGCCCCGCTCCAGACCGGTGGAACCGCTGATGCCGACGCCGAGACCGGACAGGGTGCCCTGCTTGAACGGCTGCAAGAACACGCGGACGGCAAAGTCCTTGGCGTCGCTCACGTCTCCATCGCCGTTGCCGAGGTCGGGCACACCGTTGAATACCCCCGCCTGCCAGGCGACCGACCCGCTGTCGATGTCACCCGAGAGCTGCAGGCCGACGTCGCGGTTCGGCACCAGATTGGTCGCCAGCGCTCGCTCGGCGAATACGATGTCCCCCGCGCTCTGCAGACGCTCGAGGCCCACCGGCGGCTTGAACTTGCCGACCCGGACTGCGAACGCCGGGGAGACCTTGACGTCGGTGTAGGCATCGAAGAGCACGGTCGTACCCTGCGCGAAGTCGGGCTGCACCCGGAATTCGAGGTACTTGCCGACCGTGGCCTCGAGAATCGGACGGGCACGGCGGATGAAGAAGTTGTTCGTCACCGGAAACGCGCTGTCCGAGAGGAAGAAGCGGCCGTCCGCCTGCACCAGCCCCTTGAGACGTACGGCATACTTGCCGTCAGCCGACTTGATGCTGAACCCGTCCTTGCCACTCGCGGTCGGTGAGATCTTGTCTTTGGCCGCCGCCGTTACACTGTCCGCCGCGAGCTCACGCAAGCGCTGGAGCACCCGCACCTGCTGGTCGAGTTCATCCACCCTGGCTTGGAGCGACTGTGACACACTGTCGGCGTCAGCCCCCTCCTGTTGCGCCACGACTTGTGGCGCCATTACCACAATCGCGGCAGTGACCATCGTTCCCCCCACCAGATGCCGGACCGCACGCATTCGATGTCTCCGTTTCCTCGTCGAGTAGCGGACTTCCGGCGGTCCGGTCAGCCCAAGGTCGCAGGGGAGCAGAGTGCCCCGCCGCGGATCGGTCGTTTTAGCGTCTGCGCTCGGTAAGATCCGTATCCATACGGACTTTCTCACGGCGCTCGAGCTGCACCACCCTGCCATCATGAATGACCAGTTCGATGGCCCCGTATCTGATCGTCCTGATCGCTCGCCACAACTCCCGCAGGAGTGCCGGAGGGAGGGCAATCGGATCGTCTGCGCCGGCCTCGTGGGCAGCGGCATAGTCAGGGCGCATTGTCATGTGTCTATATACCCTATCAAGTTGATAGAATAAATAGGCAATAGATGTGCCATCCGGAAGGAGGTAGGAGTGCAACATCTGTCAGCGGGTGGGTGAGCTTAGATCGGAGGCGTGTTCTACCTGCGTACGGAGCGAGGCGAGACTGGTCCCGTCGAGCACCTTGGCCGTCGCGTCGCGAACTTCCTTCATGGCCAGATGGACGCCGCAGACTGCTTCATTCCGGCAGTCTGCACAGGGAACGTACGCGGTCTGGCTGGCGCAGGGAACGGGAGCCAGGGGCCCATCGAACATCCGCACGATCTGGCCCAGGTAAATGTCGGCCGGGTCCCGGGCGAGGAGGTAGCCCCCGCCCTTCCCTTTCCGACTCTGGAGCATGCCCTGGTTGCGGAGGCCCAACAGAATCAGCTCGAGAAATTTCGCCGGGATCTGCTCCTTGCGGGCTAGATCCGCAATTCGCATCGGCTCCTCGCGCCCGTGATCGGCGAGCGCGAGGAGCGCCTTGATGGCGTACTTGGCCTTCTTGGAGAGCATCCGGGCCTACATGTATCCGTCGCGCCGAAGGACCTCCAGCCCGCCGCCGCCTGCCTTGTCCTGCGCCCGGCCCGAGCGCTCGGCGATGTTGGCGAACTTGCCTGACTGAAGCTCCAGGATGATATCGTCGACGTTCTGCGCGTCGGAGTCAACGGCCTGGGTGCACGGGTAGCAGCCGAGCGAGCGGAAACGCTTGCCGGTTCCCTGGTTGTAGTAGAGCGACACCGTGGGGATGTTCTCCCGACGGATGTACTCCCAGATGTTCAGCTCGGTCCAGTCGAGCAGCGGGTGGATCCGCAGGTGCGTGCCCGGCGCGAAATCGGTCTTATACTGGTTCCAGAACTCGGGCGGCTGATCGCCCACGTCCCACTGCGACTGCGCCGTTCGGGGCGAGAAGTAGCGCTCCTTGGAGCGGCTTCCCTCCTCGTCGGCGCGGGCGCCCACGATGACGCCGGTGAAGGGCTCGGTGTTCCGGTCGAGCTCGTAGGCGCGCTTGGTATGGTTCAGCCGGTAGCGCGGCCACTCCCCGCTCAGCGTGTACTTGAGCGCGTCGGTCTTCAGTGCCTTGCAGCAGGCGATCCGGTCCACGGCGCCGTCGGGAAACGTGCGCTTCTCTTCGAGCGCCTGCCGGTTCTGCCCGTAGATCATGGTGAGATTCCATTCGAGCGCGAGCCGGTCGCGGTACTCGATCATCTCGGGAATCTTGTAGGACGTGTCGATGTGCACGAGCGGGATCGGCACGTGACCAAAGAACGCCTTCCGGGCGAGCCACAGCAGGACCGTACTGTCCTTTCCGATGGACCACAGCATGCCCAGGTTCTTGAAGTTGGCGTACGCCTCCCGGAGAATGTGTACGCTCCGGTTCTCGAGCTGGTCGAGGTGGTCGATGTCGACGGTCATCAGCGCTGATCTCCAATCTGGTCGAGCACGCGGGCGACGCACTGGTCCACGCTCAGCGCGCGGGTATCCAGCGTCAGCTCCGGATGCTCGGGTATTTCGTACGGGTCGTCGATGCCCGTGAAGTTGCGAATTTCCCCGCGCCGCGCGCGGGCGTACAGCCCCTTCACGTCCCGCCGCTCGCATTCCTCGAGCGGCGTCGCGACGTAGATCTCCACGAATCCCGGGCACAGCCGCCGGATGAACTCGCGCGACTCGCGATACGGCGACACGAACGATGCCACCACGGTGACCCCGTGCGCCGCAAGCCGGCTGGCCATGTAGCCGGTCCGTCGCAGATGCTCCTCGCGCGCTTCCCGGGTGAAGCCGGTGGTCGGGAAGACTTCGCGCAGCGCGTCGCCGTCGATGTACTCGACCTCCGTGCCCCGCCCCCGGAGCGCTTGGTCCACCTTGACCGCGATCGTGCTCTTACCGGACCCCGACAGACCAGTAAACCATAACACAGGGGCCGCTGACCCGGTTCCGCTCACAGGCCGATGATGAAGCTGGAGTTCCGCAGGTCGGGTTTGTTGTAGGTGAGCGGCGACAGCCGCTCGCCATGACGTCCCGACTGACGATAGATGCAGTCGCCGGCCGCGACATCCCACTCCATGGTCGGACCCAGCCGCGGGTAGACATCGGCGCGGCCTTCGGCCACCCAGCAGAACTTGAGCGAGCTGCCCGCCTTGACCCGACGCGCGACGGGTATGGTGAGCAGGTACTCCTCCAGTTCGGGCGACGGGTGGGAGAGACTCTCCACGACCGTCAGGGGCGTGCCGGGTGGGGGGTTGGTCGAGTAGATCCGCTCGGCCGACCCGCCCTTCTCTTCACGCCACGCTCCTTCGCCTTTCACCGCCCAATAGAGCAGGTCGAGCGCCGGCGCCAGCACCACGCCGAACACCGGCTCGCCGGCGTCGATCAGCGCCACGTTGACGGTGAACTCCGCCCGCCGCTTGATGAATTCCTTGGTTCCGTCGAGCGGATCGACCAGCCAGAACCGCCGCCAGCCGCGTCGGCTCTCGAACGAAGCAGCTTCCGCCTCCTCCGATACGACCGGGGTAGCGGGATCCAGCCGGCGCAGGCCCGCCACCAGGATCTCGTGGGCGACCTCGTCGGCGAGCGTCACGGGGCTGCGATCGTCTTTCTCGCGCACGCCGGCATCGGCCGCGCCATCGTAGTAGGTCATGGTGGCCCGGCCGGCCTCGCGGGCGAGCTGAACCACCGCCGAGCGCAGCTGAGCGGTTACCATGGTCGGAAAATGATCCCCTTGTCCTGAAGGTGCGCCTTGACCCGGTCGACCGCCTCGGGTACCGCGTCCCCGGCGAGGTGCAGGTCGACACTGAGGTCGGTGGTGATCGATTCGCCCGCCCAGATGGTCTCGATCCAGTCGGGCTGCACCGCGGTCTTGATGACTTCGAGATCGTCCTGGGTGAGCTCCGCCGCGGCCACGATGAGGATGATCCCGGCGTCCAGCATGAGGTTGGCCACCTCCCCCAAGCGACGCATGTGCTCGAGGCGGTTCTCGGGCTTGCGCTCGATGTCGGCGTCCACGCCGTAGAGCACGCTGCCGATGCCGAGGAAGTACACCACCTTACCATCCTCGAACAGCTTGCCTTCGAGGGCTTTTGCGACACCCTTCCGCTCGGTGTCGTGCTCGCCCGTCACCAGAATCAGCGCGGCCTTCTGATTGTATTTCTCGGCCCGATGCTCGGGCTGGATGATGCTGGGCTCCCACTTGTAATTGCGGAGCATGACCCGGTCACGGACACCGGTCTGGCGGTCCGACAGCGCCTCGCGGACGATGCCTCCGCCACGGATCTCGAAATCGTCGACGACGACGAACCGGCTCGTCGCGGCGATGTCGGTGGCGAGATCGCACGCGATCGCGCGATCGAGCTTCAACACGCACTCGGCCACGTCGTGGCGCTGGACGGCCGATCGCTGCTCCGCCGTATTGAGCGTGGACGCATCCAGCACGCGCAGCACTTCTTCGAGCCGCGCGGTCACCCGGGCGGTGCCGAGCTTGAGCAGATACTCCTTGCGCTTGACCATCGGCTCCTTGCCGAGCCAGAACAGGCTCACGCGGAGACGGGTGGTCACCTGGGGGCGAGGCTCGGTCTCGATCGTCGCGACCTCACCGCGGGTAATGTAGATCTGCTCCTGGAGCGTGAAGCCCACCGACCAGCCGGCGCTCGCGCTGCCCTGCACCGGGCGGTTGAACCCTTCGATGCTCTTCACCCGACTCTTCTTCCCGGAGGGATAGAAGATGACCGGATCGCCGACCTTTACCGTGCCCGCGTCGATGGTGCCCGCAACGATGCGCCGGTCGTCGCCCTGCTTCGTGAACTTGTACACGTCCTGTACCGGCATGCGGAACGGCAGGTTCACCGGGGCAGGCTCGCTGCGGAACGCGTCCAGCGCACCCAGCACCGTCGGTCCGTCGTACCAGGGAAGATTGGCTGATCCAGCGGCGATGTTGTCGCCGCCCCGTCCCGAGACCGGGATGAAGGCCGAAGGGCGGATGCCGACCTGCTGCAGGAACGCGCTGTATTCCCGCACGATGTTCTCGTACACGCCGCGGTCCCACCCCACCAGATCCATCTTGTTCACGACCACGGCGAGCTGTCGGACGCCGAGCATCGACACCATGTAGCCGTGACGCCGGGAATTTTCCTTGACGCCTTCGGCGGCGTCGATGACCAGCAGGGCCGCCTCGGCACGCGCCGCGCCCGTGATCATGTTTTTCAGGAACTCGATGTGGCCCGGGGCGTCGAGGATGAGATACGGGCGCACGCTGCTCTTGAAGAACACCCGCGCGGCGTCGATGGTGATGCCCTGCGCCTGTTCATCCTTCAAGGCGTCGAGCAGGAACGCATACTCGAACGGCTTGGAGTTGAGCTCACATTCGGCCCGGACCTGCTCGAGCTTGCCCTCGGGAAGCGAGTGCGTATCGGCCAGCAGGCGCCCGATGACCGTGCTCTTGCCATGGTCCACGTGCCCGACGATCACGATGTTCATTCGCTGGGTGCCGGGAGGCGCGGCCACGCGCGGCTCGGTCGGTGCGATGGAAGTCGACATGCTGGTAAAGCTTTCCCTCCTCTTCGTCGAATCGAACACGTGGCACGCGCCTGTCGGGGCAGTCCCCGCAACGGGCGGTCGGACTGCGGCGCGTCCTACCCTATGGTGTCAGCGAGTATTCGGATGCCGCCGCTCAAACCGGCCGAGTACACCCCTGCGGCGCCGCGGGGCAACGGGTCACTGCTCCTCCGCGGCGTAGTCGTACGGATAGTAGTAGTCCCCTTCCTTCGCGACCTGCCCGCCGGGATCATTCAGGACCGTCCCGATGACGCGCGCGCCGACATTGGCGAGCTGCTGGCAGGCACGCTGCGCCGCGTTGCGATCGGTCGTGCCCGCCCGGACGACGAGCAGGACGCCGTCGGTGAGCGAGGCCACGATGCCGGCGTCGGCGGTGGCGAGGACCGGCGGCGTGTCGAGCACGATGATGTCGAACTGCTCGCGCAGCTCCTGCAGCAGCACGCGCATGCGGGTGCCGCTCAGCAGATTGGCCGCATTCGATGGCAACGCGCCGCACGGGAGCACCGACAGACCTGCGATCGACGTCTCCCGGATGGCCGGGACCGGCGAGCTCCCCGGCGCGTGCGATGAGGTCAGCAGCTCCATGAGGCCAGGGGCGCGGGGCACCTTGAACATCCCATGCACGCGCGGGCGCCGGATGTCGCAGTCCACGAGCAGGACGCGGAGCCCGTCGTAGGCGAGCGTCACGGCCAGGTTGGCCGCCGTCAGCGTTTTGCCCTCGCCCGGCGCGGCACTGGTCACGACGAGCGTCTTCAGCGCTTCGCCGCCATCCGACCAGATCAGGCTGGTACGCAGATTCCGGAACGCCTCGATGCCAATCGAGAATGTCTGGCCGCCGGACATCGGAGAGCCCGCGTCGGGGCGACCGGTTTTCCGCGGTCCGAGGAGCCCACGAAGCCCGCCGCGCCCATTCGCCCCACCGCCGCTGATGCGCGGAATGACGGCGAGACCGGGCACATGGAGCACCGATTCGAGATCCTCCGGTCGGCGTACCGAGGTGTTGAGGGCTTCGAGCAGATATGCGATGACGAGCCCGAGCAGAAGCCCGAGGAACAGTCCGAGGGCCAGCTTGAGCGCCGACGCGGTGAGGACCGGGGCGTACGGCACATCGGCCAGGTCCACGACGTCCACGTCACCGGCTTCCACGGCTTCGGACATCCGGGCCTGTTGGAAGTCTTTGCGGACCGCGTCGGACGTACCGGCAAGCTGCTCAACCCGCCGGCTCAGCCGCATCTCCTCTTCGGCCATCGCCGGGAGAAGCTCCATCGAGGCTCCACTCGAGCGCCGGAGCGCTGTGAGCGCGCCGATTCGAGCGTCGAGCGTTTTGGTCTGGCTGGTCACCGCATCGGTCAGGCGCTGCTCGGTGGAGCGCTTCAACCCCTGCAGCTGAACCACATCCGGATTGTCCTTCGAAGCCTTGAACGGACCGGTCAGCATCGAATCCAGCCGGTCCTGGTACTGGAGGAGTTGGTGGTAGATGCCGCCGATGGCCGCGTTGTCGCTCATGCCGGGAGCGGTGGCCACGGTCCGCAGTGCCTCGGAACGGGTGGCCTCGTCGGATGATTTCAGTTCCCGCTGGAGCGTGCCGAACGTCTGCCGATCGCTCTGCAATCCGGCGATCTGCGCCTCGAGCTGCATCTGGGCGCCCTGCTCGGCAGCCAGCTTGTCGCGGCTGTTGGCGATCTGCTGGCGGCTGCGGAACGAGCTGAGCTCTGCCTGGGCACGGGCCAGCATGCTGTCGGTCTGCGCCAACTGCTCGGCGAGAAATTCGCGCCGGCGACGGGAGCGCTCGCGCGCCCACTGGATGTTGAGCGACTGGAACGACTGCACGGTCGCATTGACGATCTGCTGTGCGGCGACCGGCGAGGCGGCCGTGTATCCGATGTCGATGACGTCGGTCTCGGTGCGCCGGGTCACCATCAGACCCCCGAGCAACCCGTCGACTACCGGCTCCCGGCCGGAGATGCCGAGCGTGGCCATCTCGACGCTGGGTCGTGACGGGACGGCGAACTGCACCACGCCCAGGTTGATCAGCTGACCATAGGGCGCCGTGACCGTCCGGTCGGCCCGGCGCGCCACGACGTCGGTGGGCCGGAACGTCAGATTGACCGAGTCGCCCACGGCTCGCGAATCCACGTGGATCTGGGCCAGGTCGGCGGTCGAAAACTCCGGCGTCCAGCTCTGGAGCTGCAGCCCTAGCGTATCGACCACCGCCGCGGCGACCGTGCGGCTGCGAATCAGCTGCATGATGGATTCGATCGGGTCCGCCGTCTTGCTGACCGAAGGGCCTTCGGCCTCGTCACCCGTCAGGGCGCGGCGCTCGCCGGCGAAGCGAAGCAGTGCCGTGGCGTGGTACGTCGGCGGCTCCCGCGAGGCCAGGAATACGCCGATCGAAGTGCCGATCAGGGTCATGGCCAGGATCAGCGGGTACCGCCGCCGCAACACCGTGAAGACCTGGCGAAACGAGACGCTGTCCCCGGAATCGTTCGCCTCGATGGGCCGGAGCGGCGGCTCGGCGCTGCCGGGCAGCTCGCGACGGACGGGCGTTAGACGTGACATGTGACTCAGTTGTTGTTGTTGCGACCGACCCGGTCGATCAACAGGCCGAGCGAGGCGATGGAGCCGATGATGCCCAGGGCCGGCACGAGGATCTCACGGAAGAACGAGCGCCGGCGATCCACCACGATCTGGTCGCCCGACCGAATGGGCATCGTGCCCTCGGAGCCGTTGGCGTCCGCGAGATTCAGCACGACCTGCTGCTGCTGACCGTTGGGCTGGAGTCGAAGCACACGGACACGATTGATGGCCCCGTTCTGATTGGCCCCACCCGCCCGGGCCAAGGCTTCTCCGACCGTGGTCTCGGGACGGAGCGCAAACACCGTCGGACGCGTCACCTCGCCGGATACGGCCACCCGAATGAGCGGCTCCATCACGAACTGCGGATTCTCGTCGAACCCCGACAGAAACCGGCGGACGTTGGCCTCCGCGGTTCCGAACGGAATGCCGGCTACCTTCACCGACCGATAGAGCGGATGGGTGATCGACCCGTCCGGTGCGATGACAAAATCCCCGCTGAACTCCGGCTTGCGCCACACCACGATCCTCACGGAATCGCCGGGTGTGAGCACCGCCTGCTCCCCTCTGGCCGGAGCCTCCTGCGCAGCCGCGGAAGCGGTGAGTGCTACGGAGGCAATCAGCAGGGCGGAACGGATCAGTGCTCGCATAGACCCCAGGGACCGGTGAGTGAGGGTGAAGCCGGCGAATCGGGTACGTATCGCCCAGCTGCGAATCGTGCATGGCGGAGAGCAGATTCCATGCCCCGAACAACTTATGGCGGCGACCGATAGGCCGTCGCCGTGTCCAGCACCCGAATCTACCATGTACGGATCGGAACGGCACCTTTCTGGGGGGCCCGGACCTCCTCCGAAACCCAATTGTGACGGCCCGAAGCTTGGGGCAACCCGTCCTACGACCCTGCCCCGCCACACTGTGGCATCGATAACACACCTTGGGAACCTGGCGACGGGATGGGCACGGTCGCTCTGGAAAGCGCCCCGACCGGAAAGGCCGCTGCCTTTCCGGTCGGGGCGATCCGTCGAACAATGTGCTTGCGCTGTCTCAGCTCCTGCTCAGGACCTTCTGCAGCTCCGGCCCGGCGCCGCAGCCATGCGCGCGGCCAGATCGGTGAACGCCTGCTTGTTCTCGGCGTTGGCCATGAAGGCGTCATCATAGCGCCACATCAGCAGACCGCATCCCGCCGATCCCAAAGTCGTTCCCCAGTCTCTGACCTGCTGGGCGGTCATGCGGCAGTTGGGCTTGTTCTGCCCGAGTCCGCCGGTGCCGGTGCAGTCCCAGGTGCCGTCGCGATCCTGGACCCCACCGTTCAGAACGTTCATGCTGAACATGATGGCATGCCCGCTTCGCCGACCCAGCGCGAGGGCGGAATCACGGTACGCCGTCACGCTGCCCATGCGGTTCGAATACTGACTCACGATGAAGTCGCAGACGCGGTAGTTCTTGGTGGGCTCGAACACGACCCACTGGTGGACCACGCCGGCCGGCAGCGTGGGGAACTGGGCCTTCACCGAACCGCAGAGCGAGTCCACGCGCTCCTTGGTCATGGTGCCCTTGGGGCCCCACGTGTTGCCGTCGCCGCCTCCGGCGCCGTCATCGCCGCCGGACACGTGCGGCTCGTCCATCACGCTCGCGCCGATGATCGTGCCGTCGGCGACGCCAGCGGCGATCGCCTGACGGATCTCTGCGGTATCGTACTCGCGAAGGCGAGCCTCCCACTTGGCGCGATCGAACACCCCGTTGGTCAAGTATTTGTCATGCGACCCGCCCGTCATCGCCAGCAACAGCTTGATCTTCCTGGACCGCGCATACTCGATCCGGGCCACGATGTTGCTGGCGGTGTAGCCGTCGTGGCTCAGGTTGAACTCACCGGTGTTCGATTTCAACGTGTTCCCGGTCAGGGCACTGAAGGCGCCGAAGGGAATGCCGGTGCCCGTAGCCGTAGTGCCCGCCGCGGCCACCGAGGTCAGGGTGACCACTGCGGTGTCCTTGAGGGTGCCCGCCGTCGCCACCACGCGGTAGGTGCCGCCAGCCGCGCCCGCGGTGTAGAGCCCACCGCTCGTGATCGTGCCGCCGGTGGCGCTGAAGGTGACGGTCACCGGAACGCTGTCGCCCACCGAATTGCGTCCATACGCTTTGAATTGCTTGGTGGCGCTCGTGCCCAGCGAGGCGTTGCCGGGCGAAAGCACGACCTGCGCGAGCACGACCGGCGTCTCGGGCGGTGACGCCGGCGGCCCAGGAACCGCGGGCGCGTTGATCGTGACAACGGCCGTGTCGGCCAGCGTGCCGGAGGTGTTGCTCGCAACGACCCGATACGAGCCTTGTACCGCGCCCGCCGTGTAGGCCCCCGCTCCGTCCACGGTCCCGCCGGTCGCGGTCCAATTCACGCCGATCGTGGTCTTCGAGCCGTCGGCCAGGTATCCGCTGGCGGCGAAGCTTCTCACGCTGCCGGCCTCAAGCGTCACCGTATCCGGCGCGACTTCAACCCGTGCCAGATCGCTGGTGGGCGGCACCACGACGACGACCGAGGTGTCGGTCTGCTTCCAGCCCCGCCCGCGTCCGATGACCTTGAAGGTGCCTGACATCGAGGAAGAGAACGTGCCGTCCGAGCGGATCACGCCGCCGCTGGCTACCCAGGCGATCGGCACGGACACCGAGTCGCCGCGCGGGCTTCGACCATGGCCGCGGAATCGTATCGGCTGGTTGGTCTCGACCGTAACCTTGCGTGGAGTGACTTTGAGAGGCGAAGGGAAATCAGGGGAAGCATCGACGGCAGTGGGTGCCGTGGAATCCCCGGAGCACGCAACGAGCAACGCGAGTGCAATGAGCACGACAAATTGTCGCGAGACTGCCAGCCTTCGCGCAAGCTTGAAGGTGTACGTCATTGCGGCGGGCCTTTCGGCATGTTCTGCGGTGACACCCAACCGTTCCCCTCGTCCACCACCACCCTTGGGCTCCTGCGTATCTACGGCATTTTCAGAGGTAATTCAATGTTCGATAAGTATTCGACAATATGATGTGAATTCTCGTTGTTTATTACGAAATACAACAGGGCCAGACAATTACGGAATAGGGCAAAGTCGGATTGTAACAAAATTCCGTCTAAAATTCGTACAATAGTCAGCTTCTATGCGGAGCCGGTGGGGCTCGCATCGTAAGAGTAGGATGCATGTCAGCGCGGCCGGTCGCCTGCCCACGGTATAATTCTCGCCGCCCGGAGCCGGGCCGGATGAGTCAGGGAATGCACAGTCGAGGTCGAGGGCATTTTCGCTTCACAGCGCCGCGCCAATCGGTCCCGGCCGGGTACAACCCAGTTTCTTGTAGTGGACCATGATCAGAGGGGCTACCGCTTGAGGATCGCTTATATCGTCACCCGAGCGGACCCCATCGGGGGGGCGCAGGTGCACGTCAGAGACCTGGCCGCAGCCGTTCGAGCCCAGGGACATACGGCGACCGTCATCACGAGTGGGAGCGGGCCGTTCGTCGACGAGCTGCGCCGGCAGCAGACCCCCACGATAGTGCTGCGCCACCTCTCAGTCCCTATCGGTCCGGTCCGCGACCTGCGGGCGCTCCGCGAGATCAGGGCCGTGCTGGCCGGACTCGCGCCGGACCTGGTCGCTGCACATTCCTCAAAGGCGGGAACCCTGGGCAGAATCGTCGGGCGTTCGCTGGGCGTTCCGGTGGTATTTACCGTCCACGGCTGGGCGTTCACGCCGGGTATTCCCCCGCTCCAGGCGGCCTTCTATCGCCAGATCGAGCGCATCGTCGGACCGCTCGCCAGGCGAATCATCACCGTATCCGAGTACGACAGGCAGCTCGCGCTCGACGCTCGCATCCTGCCCGCAGATCGCATCGTCACCGTGCACAATGGCATGCCGGATATCGCTGCCGACCTGCGCGCGGACGCGTCGCGAACTCCGCCCCGTCTGGTGATGGTGGCCCGATTCGGCACGCAAAAGGACCATCCGACACTCCTGAAGGCGTTGGCCGGGCTGCAGGAGAGAGAGTGGGAGCTCGACCTCATCGGAGATGGACCGCTGATGGAAGAGACGAAGGCGCTTGCCGAGTCGTTGGGACTCGCAGGCCGCATTCACTTCCTGGGACAGCGAACCGACGTCGAGCAGATCCTGGCCAAGGCGCAGGTCAGCCTGCTCGTCACCAACTGGGAGGGATTTCCACTCAGCATACTGGAATCGATGCGGGCCTCGCTTCCCGTGGTGGCGTCCGCGGTGGGCGGGGTCGGCGAGTCTGTCCGGGATGGCGAGTCGGGCTATCTGGTGCCACGGGGAGATGCCGCGATGCTTCGCGACCGGATTGCACGGTTGCTTGCGGATGCGGCACTGCGAGCGCGCCTTGGACTGAACGGGCGCGCTCGTTTCGAGCAGGAGTTCACTCTAGCGCACAGCGTGGCGCGTACGCTCGATGTCTACCGCGAGGCGCTCGCGAGCGGCCCAGAGCCTCGCGAGCGCCTCCGGGATGTGGGACGGCAGGCCTAGAAGATCCTGACGATCTTCGCCACTGACGGCACGTCGTTGCCGTCGAGGATGAACACCATATAGTGGCCCGGGGGGGTGCGGTTGGGGGCGGCCGGTGCTGTCACGGTCAGTCCCGATGCATCCGCCGTGAACGAGAGGCGCTGGAAGCGCTGGTTTTCGTCGAACGCGTGGGTGACAGCGCCAAGGCGGATGAAGCTCACGTGGGTGATCGCCGCCGCCTGTGGCGTCTCGATGCGGAACTGAGCACCGTACGCTACCTCGGTGGGAGCGCTCGTTATCACCGGGCGAGGCCCACGCGAGAGATACGGCGGCGAATAGATCTCGGCATTCCGCTGATCCGGGGCACCCGCGCCTTCACCGCTGCCGGAGTTCAAGACTCGCCCGTCGGGCAGCAGCAGCGAGGTACCGTGGTAGCCGCGTGTGATGGCGTTGCTGGCGAGCGTCGTCCACTGGCCCGTCTGCGGATCCCACATTTCCGCCGCGTGCACCCCCTTACTGACGTCGTTGAAGACGGTGCCCCCGACGCCGCCGGTGGCCAGCACCTCACCCGTCGGGAGCGCCGTCAGGTTCAGGTGACGACGGGCGAAGCTCATGGACCCGGTGAACTGCCAGCTCGGGGACGCCTGGTTGAGATCGATGACCTCGGCGGTGTTGGTGGTCAGGCCTCCGCCTGCGTACAGAATCTTCCCATCGTCGTACATGACGGCAGACCCATAGCTGCGCTGTTTGCCGTACTGCAGCCGCGGTCCGTTCCTCCAAGATCCGGCACCGGCCACGTTCAGGAATCTGTTCTGAACCGCGGGCCCGGCCACGAACAGGGAGCCGTCGGGCGCGAGGAACGCGCGCGGATACCAGGGAAGCGCCTGATCCGCACCCGACAACTGGCGAAGCGAGCCGTTGCTCCAGACTTCAGGAATGGTGACCTGAACGCTGTCTTCGTCGGTGCCTGCGATGATCGTTACGTCGCCGTTGCCCATGACGGTGGAGGTGGGGTACCACCGCCCGCGGACCATCGGGGTGCCGGACGACCACGCGTTCGTCGTCGGCGAGAAGATGGTGATGTTGGGCAGACCGTGACCATCGCTGATGTGCCCGCCCGCGACGAGCACCCGGCCGTCGGAAAGCAGTGCGTGCCCGGCGCAGAAGAGTCGGGCGGGACTTGGCACCGCCGAGAACAGCCCGGTGGCCGGGTCCCACAGCATTGGTGAGCCGGTCCGGCCGATGGACAGCACGCGGCCGTCCGGCAGGAGCATGGTGTGGATCGCCACGATGGGCCAGCTGAACGGCGCCGTCCATTGGCCGCCTTCTGCCGAGGTCGTGGCGAGGGTAATCCCCGAGGATTGCGCGGGTGAGGCGTTCGGCGCGGAGAACGTGAGGGTGTAGGTGCCGTTGGGTCCGCTCAGGGCCAGATCAGTGTAGTGCGCGTCGCCCGAGGCATCCGTCTGGACCGTGAGCGTGCCGGCGAGGGTGGCGCCGGTGGTCGACGCGGTCACCGCCACACCCGCGCCGACCGCCGCGCCGGCGCCGTCCTCGACATGGACGACCGGCTGCTGGACAAGCGCGACCGAATTCTCCGCGGCGCTGGAGGGCTGGGTCGTGACCACCAGCTGCCCGCCGTTGGACGCCCCGCTCAGCGCGATGGCAGCCGACCGGACAGACACGACACCGGGCGCGGCGAACAACAGATTGTAAGTACCGTCCGACCCGCTCAACGCGAGATCGGTGAAGTGCACCTCGCCGAACTCGTCGCTCGCCACGACGGCGGTGCCTCCCAGAGTCGCGCCGTCCACGGACGCCGTGACCGGAATGCCGGCCGCCATCGGCTCGCCGGTCGCGTCCTCCAATCGGAGTATGGGCTGCTGCACCAGCGGCACGTTGTTCTTCGCCGTGGCCGACGGTTGCGACGAGATGATCAGCTGCGGTTCGGCCCCAGCCTCGGCTGTCGCGGTGAATACCACCGCCGGCACGTCGGGTACCGTGGCGGTGGTCGTGACGGCGCCGGCGGTCGACCCGAGCACCCGCTGTACGGCGGCCCGACCATCCGAAGCGCTTTCGACCGTCGCGTGATCGACGCTCCCACCGCCACCGACCGTCCATGTGATCGACACGCCGCCGAGAGGTTGCCCCTGGGCGTCGTTCACCCGGACGACAAGCGAATCGGCAAGTGCCTCGTTGATCGTGCCCGCCTGGGCGTCCCCACCCACCATGGTCAGGGTGGCGGGATGCGGCGGCTCGATCGTTCCGCCGTCTCCGCTACACGTGACGCTGGCGGCGGCAATCGTAAAGGGGACAAGGCGGAGGGCACATCGGCGGAGCGACATCGCGGCAACACCCAGGCTCGGGGAGGAGACGATCGCACGCAACTCTCAGGCCCAGCATCATATGCAGCGGTCCGAGGTGGGGCAACGCCGAACGGTCCCGTGCAGGCGTTCCGGCCGACCCCGACACTTGCCACGCCGCCAAATGGACTGTGCTACCGGAGCAAATCGCGGTGCCGGCGCAGCAGGCGTGGGGCGCCCGGTCCACAATGGGGCCTGGCGAGTTCAGTTGCGCCCAATGTGCAGAGGTGTGCCGGCACGGCGGCAGCCGCCGGGTCGCTACTGTGGAACGACCTTCAACAACCTGCCACCCAGGGTGACGATGTAGAGCTCGCCTGACGCATCCTCCCCGAAGCTGGTGATGTTTTCGCCGGGCGCCAGCGCGGGCCACTCGACGGGCTCTCCCGGCTGGTCGCCAGCCTGAACGCTTCGGACCCAGCCCTGGCAGAAGTCACCGTAGAAGTATTGACCTTGCATCGACGGAATGGCGGCACCGCGGTAGACATAGCCGCCGGTTATGGAGCACCCCGTGTCGTGGTCGTACGTGACAAGCGGAAGCGTCAGTCCGCTCCGATCGCACCCTTCGTCCAGGCAGTCGTCACCCTCCATGCGGCTCCATCCGTAGTTGGCACCGCGACCGGCGCCGTCGGTTGCGGCCCCGCGATTGACCTCCTCCCACCGGCTTTCTCCGACGTCGGCGATGTAGAGATCGCCGGTACCGCGGTCGAAGCTGAAGCGCCAAGGATTCCGGAGCCCGTAGCTCCAGATCTCGGGCCGTGCCCCGTCCACCCCGACGAAGGGGTTGTCGGGTGGAACGGCATACGCCGAGCCGGACGAGACGTCTATCCGCAGCACCGAGCCGAGCAGGTCGGCGAGGGACTGGCCGCGTCCTCGATCGCCTCCGTCATGGGAGCCCCCGTCCCCGAGGCCGATATAGAGGTAGCCATCGGGTCCGAACAGGATCTGCCCCCCGTTATGACTGGGACCCGGCTGGTTCGTCGTGAGCACGAGCGTTTCGCTCGAGGGATCCGCGCGGTCACGATCCGCGGTCACCGAAAACCCGGAGACGCGCGTGTCCCCGGCAGGGTCGGTGTAGTGCACGAAGAACCGCCCACTCGAGGCGTAGTCCGGAGGAAATGCCAAGCCCAGCAATCCCTGCTCGGCTCCCGTGGACACGCGGCCCGACAGATCGAGAAACGGCTGGTCGCGGAGCACTCCACCGGCGACGATGCGAATCGCGCCACCCTTCTCGACGACGAAGAGTCGGTCGTCGCCAGGCGGGGCCGTGACGTAAAGAGGAAAGCTGAGGCCGGTCGCGATCTCTCGAAGCGAGGGGACGCCGGCAGAGGGCGGCTGAATCGCGGCCACATCGATCGCCAGTCGCCCACTCACACCCTCGGCCGTGGCCACGATCTCCGCCCGGCCTTCTGCCAGCGCGGCGACCAGCCCGCTCTCCGAAACCGTGGCGACGGCAGGATCAGTGCTGGCCCAGGTGATCGTACGGCCCTGAAGCTCAGTGCCGGCCGAGTCGCGCGTGGTCACCGTGACCTGCACGCTCTGGCCAACGGCCAGGGAAGTAGTCGGCGCCTGTACGACGACTTCAGCAACGGGCGCCGGCGCCGCCGGAGGTGCGGGTGGCTGAGCCGGCGGATCCGGCGCCTGCAGATCGCCTCCACCCTCGTCGCTGCAGGACAGCAGGACCAAGCACGTGAAGAGCACGCCCGGTCTCACGAGACGGGACGACGCCCCCCAACTGAGGGATGAACGGAAGCGGGACTGCCTGTGGGGATACGGCAGAAACGAGCGGAGCAGCATCATCGGGTCACCATACGACTCTCACCCAGGTCGTTCGGTGATCCCGGTAACAAATCCGGTCAGATCTCCCAGTTCGAGAGCATGATCCCCTGTCGAGGCGGGCGTTGCGAAAATCCACGCAGGATCATCCTCAAGTCGGTCCAGTGCACGCGGTACCCCGCCTCGATAAGCCGGAGGTAGGCGTCCGCAAAGTCAGTCTGACAACGGAGCCCGATCCGGCCCACCCGCTCGCCCGCCGCGGTGCCGTGCAGCGCGTCCAGAAGCCGGTCGAATGCCCCCAAGTTCCTGGCAACGAGCTTCAGCACCCGTACCTCGTCCTTGGCGCGTCCGGCGGCCAACGGAGCCGAATGCCAGAGCGCGAATCCGAGGAGCTCTCCGCCGTCCCGGACCAGGGTGGTGTCGCCGATGCCGAGATCGCGCGTGAGAGCGATCTCGCGGGTGAAATCGACGCCGGAGACGAGGTCGTCGGTAAGCCGCCGGCACTCTTCGAGCCGCTGATCGAGCTGGTGGCCCGCCGCGGACAACAGCTCGGGCGCCGCGGAGATGCGGCGCGGAACGTCGTGGACGAGCGTCACGGTCAGCGGACCCGGCACGAGCCCGATCCGGCTGTAAAAGCCGATATTCTCGACGGTTCGCGGCATCGTCTCGAGCCCGATCGTCCGCGCGCCCTGCGACTTGAGCCAATCGATCCCGAGACGGACCATGGTCGATCCGAGGCCCTCGCCCTGGCGGTCCGGGCGCACCGCGAGCGGTCCCATCCAGCCTTCCACCCCGGACTGGTGGACCATATTGAAGGCTACCATCTGCCCCTCCGCGTCCCGCCAGATCATGGCCCCATCGCCGGCGTCCTCAATCGCGTACCGCCAGACCAGGGTGTTGAGGTGCGGCACGCGCACACCGACGAGCCCGTCCCGGCTGTACCGATCGGTGAACGCGTCCGCGAAGACGCGGTTGAGGGGATCGATGTCCCGGAGCGACGGCCGGTCGGGGCCGCGCAGACTCCGATCAGGCCGCCACATCGTGATCTCCGAGCGGTTCGTCGCGGACCGTGGCCACCCCGCGTGCTACATCGAAGCCGACGCGCACCACGCGGTCGAAGCCCTCCCGCACCGAGTCGACGTGCGTGATGAGGATGACCTGCGGAAAGCGGTCGGCGAGACTTCGGAGCAGGTCCACGACTGCGGCGCGTCGATCTTCGTCCAGCGAGCCGAAGATCTCATCCAAGATCAGGAGCGAGAGCGGCTGACCGGCGCGTTCCGCGATCATCTGGCTGATCGCCAGGCGCAGGGCGAGGTTGGCGATATCCTCCTCGCCGCCGGAGATGACCGCCTTGGCCTCGCCGTCATCGAGGAGGGTGGCGCCGTAATCCTCGTCGAGCTCAAGGTCGGTGTAGCGGCCGTTGGTGAGATCCCGGAGAAATCCGGAGGCCAACTCGGACAGGTCGGGTCGGAGCGCCGCATTGAGGTCGGTGCGCAGGTCCGTGAGCGCGCGGTCCAGCTCCTGGTGGAGCGCGAGGTCCCTGCCCGCGGCCTCGGCTTCCTTCTCGCGCTCGGCCCGCTCCGCCCGGCGGCGCACGGCGGTCTCGACGGCTTCGGCGGCCGCCGCCGATTCCCCGCGGGCACGAACGAGTGCGAGCTCGGCCTCACGGCGGACGCGCTCGGCGGACGCCTCAGCCTCACGGGCTTCCTTATAGCCCTGCTCTGTGTAGCCGAGGCCCGAGAGTCGGGCCCGCAGCTCGGCCGCCCGGGCCGTTGCCGTGGCATGCTCGAGCGCGGCGCCCTCGAGCTCGGCGGCCACCGGCGCGCCACGCTCCGCCACGACACGCAGCCGCTCCGCTTGGAGCGCCAGGGGCTCCAGTGCCCGAATCTCGGCCGCGACCCTCTCGTGGCGCTCCTGGTCGTATTGTCCGACGGCACCCGCGATGGTCGTCTCGAGCTCGCGCACCCGCAGCCGGAGCCGGCGCTGCTCCTCGACCAGCATGCCGCGACCTTGGGCGAGGGCTTCGAGCCCTCCGAGGTCGGTCATCGCCTGGGCCAGCTCCCGCTCGAGCGCGAGCCGCCGGGAGTCGAGCTCGTCGAGCTCCTTGGGTTCGAGCTGAAGCTGTTCGATGCGCTGCTTGTAGAAGTTGCCGTTCGAGACCACATCCTCCATCTGGCGATCGAGCAGCCCGAGCACCTTCTCGTACTCGGCGCCGAGCGGGCGTGCGCATGTCGGGCAGTCGCCCTCCGGGCCGGCCTGCACGATACGGTGGCGCTGCTCCTTGAGCTCCTGATACTGGTCGAGCAAACCCTGACGTTTGGTTCGAGCGTCCTGCGCATCCCGTACCCAGGCGGTGCGCACGGTGTCGTTATCGAGGGCAACGGCGGTCAGCGACGCCCGCACGTCGGCGACCCGGGCGCGTGAAGCGCTCAGATGGGCGTCGTCGGGCAGCTGACCCACGCGCTCGTCGACCGAGCCGAGGTGACGGCGTACGTCCTCGAGCTGGGCCAGGCCCGCCTTTCGAGCCGCGTGCGCCTCGCCCTGACGCTCCAGCGCCTGCAGCTCCGCGCGATATGGTGGGAGCGGCGCCAGTCGTGTGGACACCTCACCGAGCTTCCTGGACGCGTCGGATGCCTCGGCGGCCTGCCGCTCGAGGCGCGCGACCCGTTCCGCGGCCGCCGTCACCTGATGATCGGCGACACGCAGCTCGGCCTCGAGCGTGAGCGCGGCCTCGCGCAGCTGCTGGACCCGCTCCCATCGGGGCCGCACGTCCGCGACGCGGCGATCCGCTGCGGCCGCGGCATCAGCCGCCGCGGTCTCGGCGGCGCGCGCGGCGGTGACTCGATCGCGCGCGCGGGCTTCGGCTGCTTCGAGCTCGGCCAGATCTCCGAGACTGGCGCGCAACGCGTCGAACCGGGCGCGCAGCGCCGAGCGGCGCTCCTTGAGGCGATCCTGCGCGGCGCGAATCCGCTCATAACCGAGGACCCGGGAGAGAAATTGCGCCCGCTCGGGCGCGGACATCGCCGCCATGACGGCGAGCTCTTTCTGGCCGGTGAAGTACGTGTTGAAGAATTCGTCCCGGGTCATGCCGAGCATGCGGGTCACACGCTCGGTCACGGCACCGATCGAATTGGCGATCGGCGCCGGATCGCCGTCCTGGTACAGCTCGGCCCCGTTGAGCGTGCGAAGGATGCGATACTGGTGGGGCCCGAGGTTGAACTCCATCTCCACTTCCACCCGGGAGCGCGGCGGGGCGCCGCGGCGACGGATGGTCTCGCGGTTCCCGCGCGCCGCGGGCATGCCGTACATCGCCCACGCGATCGCCTCGAGGAGCGTGGTCTTGCCGGCGCCGTTCGGCCCGATGATGCCGGTCAATCCGGCGCCCAGCGCCAGGTCCGTGCTTTCGTGCTGGCGAAAGTTGCAGAGCCGGAGGCGATTGATCTGCATCAGGCGCCGGCCAGATCGCGCTCGACGCCGTCGATGAGCATTTCACCGAGGCGCACGAAGCTCTCGCGGTCAAGCTCCGCCGGCAGCGGCCGTCGCTCCAGATAGGAGCGGACAAGCTCCGGCAGCGTTTGACGACGGCCAGGGGCTCCCATGCCGATGGTGCGGTTGATCTCGGGCCGGCGCAGATCGAGATGGAAATGGAGCGCGGCGGATTTCCACGCCCGAATCGCGACATGATCCAGCTCGCGCGTGACATGGCGCGGGATGTTCCACACGCGAAGCCGCACTACCTTGTCGTCCACGCCTCCCGGCACCGCGCGCACCCGCTCGGCGATCAGCGCGCTTACGGTCGTGGCCGGCAGGCCTTCGGCTTCGATCGGCTCCAGGTCGAGGATTGCGCGGGCGAGCGGCACCGCCCGTCGGTCCACCGTCCCGCCCTCGAGGTCCACGAGGAGCCAGCCTTTGCCCGGCGAGCCATGCTCGGCCTCATCGACGAGCTCACCCCAAAGGTTGGGGCTCACGTATTCGAGCGACCCGGCGTACCACACCCGGGGCGTCACCTCGTGGGTGACGTGGTAGTGCCCGAGAGCCACGTAGCTCCACTCCGGGGCCGAGAGTTCCTGAAGGCCGAGCAGCGCCCCGCCGTACTCGGCGGCGCTGCGATCCCCGGGGAAAACGCCCTCGACCTCGCCGTGCAGGAGCAGCACCCGATGGCGCTCGGCCCCGTCGGGCCGCAGCGAAGGCCGGGCACCTTCGACGAGCGCCTGGTGGGGGACGGCGAGAATCGACAGGTCGAGCGCCGGATAGACGAGCCGGCGAGCCTCGTCCGTCGCTACATCCACCCCGAGCTCCTCGAACAGCCGAAGGATCGAGCCGGTCTCGGTCGAGCGCGGGGTGTCGTGATTGCCGGCGATGAGCACGATCGGCGCCGCCGGCAGCGCCTCGCGGAGACGCTGGAACTGGCGGAATGCGAAAACGATGGCGGCGTTGGTGGGGCGGACGGAATGGAAGAGATCACCCGCGACGAGCACGGCATCGGGGCGCGCTTCGATCACCCCGTCGACGGCTCGGCGGAAGGCCTGGGCGACGTCGGCCTCACGCTGGTTGATGCCGGCGGGGGTCTGGCGGTGGTACTGCCGAATGCCGAGGTGCGGGTCGGCGATGTGCGCGAGCTTCACCCGTGAAATGTCTCGCCACTGGCCGATTAATCAAGGAGTTGGCTCATCCGCCCGCGGCCGCGGCGTCGAGCACCTCACGGATCCGCCGGCCCAGCGTCGATGCGTCAAACGGCTTCTGCAGATAGGGGGCATTGGGATCGAGCAGTCCGCGCCGCACGACCTCCTCCTCGGTAAAGCCGGACATGAAGAGCACCGGAAGCTCCGGCTCGAGCTCGGCGAGCCGCCGCGCGAACTCCAACCCGCCGACCTCAGGCATCACGACGTCCGTGAGCACGAGGCGAATCTCCCCAGGGCGGCCCCGAACCAGCTCGAGGGCCTCCTGGCCGTTGCGGGCTTCCATGGCCGTATAGCCCTGCGTGGCCAGCAGTCGCGTCGCCAGCAGCCGGACGAGCTCGTCGTCCTCGACGACGAGCACCGTCTCCCTGCCGCGCGGAATTTCGCCGGGCGCCGTGAGCCCCGGCTCCTCGGGCGCGACCGCCACCCGTGGCAGATAGACCTTGAAGGCGGTACCGTGACCGGGCTCGCTGTAGACCCAGACGAAGCCGCCGCTCTGCTTCACATTGCCATACACCATCGACAGGCCGAGGCCGGTACCCTGGCCCACCGGCTTGGTGGTGAAGAACGGCTCGAAGATCCGGGACTGGATGTCGAGTGGGATGCCGGTCCCCGTGTCGCTCACGACGAGGCGCACGTACGGGCCGGCGGCGATGGCCACCCCGGGATGGCGGCGGCGAACGAAGTCGTCATCGAGCACCACGTTGTCGCTCTCGATGGAGACGCGTCCGCCCTGCGGCATCGCATCGCGAGCATTCAGGGCGAGGTTGATGACGACCTGCTCGAGCTGCCCCCGATCCGCGTGGACCGGCCACAGCCGCGGCTCGAGTCGAGTGACGAGCCGCTTGTCCTCTCCCAGGAGCTGCAGCAGCATCGGCTGGAGGTCGCCCAGCAGGCGGTTCAAGTCCAGCACCCGGGGCTGCAGCATCTGGCGGCGGCTGAAGGCGAGCAGCTGTGAGGTGACCATCGCGGCGCGACCCGCCGCCTTCCGAATCTGGAGCAGATCGCTGCGCAGCTGGTCGGGGCCATCGGCCGGTTCAAGGAGAAGATCGGTAAATCCCAGGATGGCCGTCATCATGTTGTTCACCTCGTGGGCCACTCCTCCCGCGAGCCGACCCACGGCGTCCATGCGCTGCGCCTGCCTGAGATTGTCCTCGGCATGGCGCCGCTCCGTGATGTCCACGCAGGCGCCCGTCAGTGCGACGGGATCGCCGGCCAGGTCGTAGAGCACCTTGCCGTGGTCGCGCAGCCACCGGACACTCCCGTCGGGGCGCACGACTCGAAATTCCAAGTCGAGGTCGACGCCGCTGTCCGCGGAGTGCCGAAAGGCCGTCGCCACCGCGCCGCGATCGTCCGGGTGGATCCGCGCCAGAAAGTCGTCGAACGTGGCGATCTCGCCGGCGCGGGCTCCGAACAGCCGGTTGAGGCCCTCATCGAAGCGCTCCGTGTTGGTGGCGAGGTCCAATTGCCAGGTGCCCATCCGAGCCGCCGTGAGCGCCGTCAGGAGCCGATGCTCGCTCTCGTGCAGGCGCTGCTCGCCCGCCCGGCGTTCCTCGTCCAGGCGTTTCTCCTCGGTAAGGTCGCGCAGCACCTTGGTGAAACCCACCAGGCGGCGCTCCTCATCCCGGAGCGCCGTCGTCATTCCCGAGGCCCAGAAGCGGGTGCCGTCCTTCCGCATCATCCACCGGTCGTCGTTCGCCCGTCCTTCGCGCCTGGCCTGCTCGAGCTCGCGCTCCGGCACGCCAGCCGCCTGGTCCTCCGGCGTGAACACCCGCGACATTCGATCGCCCAGAAACTCGGCCTCCCGGTACCCCAGGACCCGACCCACGCCTTCGTTCCAGGACACATTCCTTCCGTCAGGGCCGATCATGAAGATCGCGTAGTCCTTGACCTGCTCGACCAGCAGCCGCCATCCGTCTTCGCCGAGAGGCGGCACTTCAGGACGGAACGGAGATTCCTGGGAGGGCTGAGGGTGGGGCACCGGAGTCGGGCGGGTCATGCGGGGCTCTCGCGCGGCTTGGAGGAGTGCATCACCGGGAAGTGCCCGACGCTGAGCGCGGCACGGGTGCTAACAACTTGGAGGCTAGCGCCAACCGGCCGGGGCAACTATGACGTGGCGCACATCGACGGATCAGAATCCATAACCGTCGTCTCCACGCTTGACGGCGGGGACGCCCCGGCGTGTTGCCAGGATTTCGCCATTCACCCGGCGCCCGAGGCAGGCCGTGAAGAACGCCAATGCGTCGGCAGGGCGCTCGCGCCTGGTGGCCCCCAGCGCCCGACGCACGTCCTCCTCGCGGCGGCCCTCGATGAGGGTCCGGACCGCGTCCGCGCTGACGCGCCGGTCGAGTCCCCGCAGCTGGCGCGCGACGGCATCGGGGAACGGCAGCTCGGCGGCAGGCGGAAACCGCTCGATGCCCTCGCGGCTGCCCAAGACCGCGGGGCGCGGAAAGCGGACGAAGATCGGCTGCGTGAAATGCGGGTGCCGGAGCATGAGCTCGCCCTTGGGAAGCGTGGCCAGCTTGCTGCGGGTGGCCGGAGAGAGCGTAGCGTACCCCGGCGTCGAGAGCTCGTCCATGTCCATGCGACCGTAGACCGCGGTCCCCGCGTTGCCGACGACGCGCCGCTGCACCTGCGAACGAAACTGCTGGGCGGAGAAGAGCACGAGCCCGAGGTATCGACCGCGCTCGGAAAGATCAAGGAGCATCTTCCGCACATAGGTGTCCGCGCCGTCCGCCGACGCGTACTTGTTGAGCTCGTCCACGAAGACCACCACGTGATCGACCCCGAGCTCGCGCCGCTCCAGCCCCTCACGCAGCTTCGACACGATCCGCGCGAACACCAGGTCCTGCGCGAGCGGATCGAGTCCGGCGACGTCCACGACGTGGACGCTGCGATCGGTGAAACTGCCCCAGGGCAGGTCCTGGGCGACACCGTCATCCGTCACGAGGCCTTTCGATCGGGTCGAGATGTTGCTGAGCCGATTCCGAATCTTCCGGATCGTGGCGAGGTGGTGAGTCTTCCAGACCTCCCCGCCCTTCCCGAGCACCTCCATGAAATCGAAAATCGAGCGGAAGAACTCCTCGAGATCCGCGAAACTCTGCACGATGAACGGCTTGCCGCGGAGCATGTCGTCCTGGTACTCGCGGCCGACCACGCGCTCCGCCAGGAAATCGATGAAGGCGTCGGCCTTGGCGTCCACGTCGTCCCGGTTGAGAACCACCTCGGCGTAGTCGAGGACTTCGCGAAGCCCCCACACCAGCGGATGGGTGTTGGCGGCGAGCGCCTCGTGGGTGCGAAGCGTGTTGAGGTTGACGCCGTCGGCCTTGAACGGTGCGTAGTAGTGAACGTCGGCGAACGGGTCCGGCGCCAGACCGAGGCGCGCGTACTGCCTGCGATCCTCGTCGCTCAGCGACGCGGGCTGATCGAGGAAGCAGAGATCGGGCCCCTTCACGTTGAAGCACAGCGCGGCCACGGTCCCCTTGTGGCCGGGGAAGGTCTGGAAGATGCTGCCCAGCAGGAACTCGACGGCACTCGTCTTGGTGGCCAACCCCGATACGCCCGTGATGTTGAGGTGTGCGGCTTCGGGTCCGAGCAGGAAGTCACAGTCCAGGTAGACCGGCGACTCGAGCCCACCAGCGGCGTAGAGGCCCACGGGAATGCCCGTAGGACGATTGCCACCTGTGTAGGCGTCCATGCGAAGGGCGAGCACCACGTCCGCATCGGTGGCCAGCCGCACAGGCCCGAGCGGGACCGGCTGGAGCGGCTCCTCTGGCATCTGCCGGAGCACGGCGGCGGTGAACAGCCGGATCTCGGCGCGCAGACTCGGCTCGAGGCCGGCCGCCACCGGGTCGCCGTCGGCGCCGATCACGGCATGCATCGGGGTCATCAGATCGGAGTAGGCGAACGCATCGGTGACGACGCCGAACACCACCCGTTCGGCCTCCTCGACGCGAACGATCGCCCCGATGCCGATCGGCGCCTGGGGCGCGGTCCAGAAATGAAACTGGTGCGGCGTGGAGGGCTTGAGCTCGGTGGCGACCACACGGCCGAGCGGCGGCGTTTCGTGCATCGAATCCGTTCGGGGCATGCCTGCAATGTGGCGTGCCGGCGTGCCGATCTGTAGGGGCGAGGCGCGCACGCTCACCGCAGGCTTCGAGCGCCCGCGCGGAGATAGCTCTCCACCGAGTGGATGCCGTACAGCAGCCGGTCCCAGCGGAGGTCAGGGGCGCTCACCGGCGTGCGCTCGGCCAGCAGTCCGCGCGAGATCCGGTCCGCCATCTCGCTGGTGCCGTTCGCGGGAGCCACCTCTATTCGCACCAGCCCGTGAAAGACATCTTTCCCTTCCCACGGCCAGAGGCGCAACGCCCAGGCGCGCACCGGCGCGAGGCTTCTCGTCTGCGGGATATAGATGGAGGAGCGGTGCCCGGGCGGCATGCGGAGGTAGCGCTCGAGATCGGATCCCTCGAACGGAAGCGTGGCGTGACTCTTCGAGATGGCCACCATGCGCGAGTCCTCGGCCCAGCGGGGACTCTCGGTGAGAGCACCGTCCACGATGAGCCATCCGTCGGACCGGCTGCGATAGGCATCGCCCATCTCGCGCTCGAGACTACCGCGCGCGCGATCGAGCGCCCGGGAAACATTGGCAAGGTCGCGCACCGGGTGGGCAGGCTCGTCGGTAGGCAGGGCCACCGTGCGGAGTCCTTCGGGGAGCGCGCCCGCCGCATCGAGCGCTTCGGGCCGCCCGATGAGGAGCAGCGCCCGCGCTTCGACGACGGTGCGCAGCGTGCGTTCGCGTCGCTCGCGGACGGCCGCCGCGACTTCGCCCACCACCAGCGGGGACGATCCTGCGTACGCCACGAGCTCGGATCGCTGGACGCCATCGAGGAAGGCAAGGGTGTCCGCCCAGGGCTCAGCTGGGCCACAGGGATGCCAGGCCAGGCCCGCATCCTCCGCGAGCCGGGCCGGGCGAATGCAGGCCTCGTCCACCCTCCCACCGCTGGCTTCGGGCACGGCAGAGGCGGGCGTGAGCCCCCTCACAGCCAGAGTGCGCCTCAGATAGGCCAAATTGACCTGGGACATTAGCTAAACTTAGTGACCTAGACCTGGGGGAGCAGTGAACAGCGATCCGACGGTACCCATGGACGGCAAACGCGAACTACCTCAGCCGGTCTCGACCGCGCAGGTGTCCGAACTGCTCTCGACCTTCCAGCGCCTGCGAGAGCAGCGCCAATCGCTCATGGCTCACCTGCGCGAGTCCATGTACGAGATGCAGGCGCAGCGCAGTCGCCTGCGGCAGGAGGCACGAGCCTCCGGGAGCGAGCAGGAACACGGCGCACCGGCCAGCGGACGACCCCCGGCGCATGCCCATCTGCAGGTCGAGTATGGAATGACTCCGCGCGAGATCGAAGTCGCGTTGCTGCTCGCCGAGGGATGCTCGAACTCCAAGGTCGCCGCGCGTCTCGGCATCAGTCCTCACACGGCGCGGCATCACACGCAGCGCGTGCTCGGAAAGTTGGGCGTACGTTCACGGTCGGAGGCCGGCGCGCGACTGCGGCGCTGACCTGCATTCTGTAGGCGCTTCCGCCTACTCCGCACCACGTATTTCACACCCGCATCATCGAAGTCCACATCTCGTGAGACGTGTCACAGACACGTAAGTACCTTCGCGGGCACACTGCCGAACGTACTTACCCGACCCATCGCATTCGCGGTGAACGGGCGGCCTGAATCGTCAGCACGCGGTGAGTCGATGAAGGTGTTGGTGACGGGTGGTGCCGGTTTCATCGGCTCCCACTTGAGCGAGCGGCTGGTGCGGGAAGGGCACCACGTCATCTGTCTGGACAACTTCTTCACCGGGCGTCGGGAGAATATCCGGCACCTGCTCGACTGCGCGAACTTCCGGCTGCTGCGCCATGATGTCTGTGAGCCGCTGCTGCTCGAAGTGGACCAGATCTACAACCTGGCCTGCCCCGCCTCACCGGTTCACTACCAGTACAACCCGATCAAGACGGTCAAGTCGAACGTCATGGGCGCGCTCAACATGCTCGTGCTGGCCCGGCGGGCGGGCGCGCGCATCCTGCAGGCTTCGACATCCGAGGTCTACGGGGAGCCACGCGTGCATCCGCAGCCCGAATCGTACTGGGGCAACGTGAACCCGATCGGGCCGCGCTCGTGCTACGACGAGGGCAAGCGCGTCGCGGAGACGCTGATGATGGACTATCACCGGCAGAACCAGGTGGACATCCGCATCGCGCGCATCTTCAACACCTACGGCCCGCGCATGGCGGAGAACGACGGTCGCGTCGTCTCCAACTTCATCGTGCAGGCACTCCGCGGCGACGCGCTGACGCTCTACGGAGACGGGTCCCAGACGCGCTCCTTCTGCTACGTGGACGACCTCGTCGAAGGGCTGATGCGCCTCATGAATACCGAGGCCGTGCACCAGCCCGTAAACCTCGGGAACCCGGGCGAATTCTCGATCCGGGAGCTCGCCGCGGCAATCGCGACCTGCTGCGGGCGCACCCTCACGATCGAGTACCGGCCGCTGCCGCAGGACGACCCGACACAGCGCCGCCCCGACATCGAGCGCGCGCGGACGCTGTTGGGGTGGGCACCCGGCGTGGCGCTCCACGAAGGACTCGAGCGGACGATCCCGTACTTCGCGAATCAGCTGCAGCGCGGGCGCCAGCGCAGGGAGCGTCATGCGATGGCCCTCGACATCCCGTTCGAGGAACGGCGCCGGGCGTATGGTGAGTCGGACGACTGGACCGGCCACCACAGCCTCTAAGTTCGGAGAAAGTCGCATGGGCAGTCAGATCCTCATCACCGGCGGCGCCGGATTCATCGGCTCGCATCTGGCCGACGCACTTCTGGCTCGGGGCCATCGGGTGCGCGCGCTCGACGCGCTGCTCCCGCAGGTGCATGGCGCGGAGGGAGATCGGCCGGGATATCTGGACCCGCGTGTCGACCTCCACGTCGGCGACGTCCGCGACGCCGCGGCCGTCCGGCGTGCGCTGGTGGGTGTGGACGTGGTGTTCCACCTGGCGGCCGCGGTCGGGGTGGGACAGAGCATGTACGAGATCGCCCACTATACCGCGGTCAACAATCTCGGCACCGCGGTGCTGCTCGAGGCGCTGAGCGCGCGACCGGTGGGCCGGCTGATCGTCGCGTCGAGCATGAGCGTCTACGGTGAGGGCGCGTACCATCGCCGGGATGGACGTCCGTGCTCCGCCGAGGAGCGACCGCTGTCGCAGCTCAAGGCCGGCGACTGGGAGCTTCGAGCGCCCGACGGCGAGCGTCTCTGCCCGGTGCCGACCCCCGAATCCAAGGCGCCGGCGCTCGCATCGGTCTACGCGCTCTCGAAGTACGACCAGGAGCGCATGTGCCTGGTCGTCGGCCGGGCGTACGGCATCCCGACGACGGCGCTTCGTCTGTTCAACGTGTATGGACCCCGGCAGGCGCTCAGCAACCCGTATACGGGCGTGCTCGCGATCTTCGCCTCCCGTCTGCTCAACGGCAATCAGCCGACCGTCTACGAGGACGGGCTGCAGCGGCGTGACTTCGTCAGCGTGCGCGATGTGGCCGACGCGTTCTGCCTGGCCATGGAGCGGACGGAGGCCGACGGCCGGGTGCTGAACGTCGGCAGCGGTCAGTCGTATACGATCCGCGAGATCGCCGAGCGGGTTGCCGCCGCGACTGGCCGCGACGACCTCCGGCCGGTGATGACGGGCAAGTATCGCGTCGGCGACATCCGACACTGTTTCGCCGACATCGGCGAAGCGCGTCGGCTGCTGGGCTACGAGCCGCGAGTGCACCTGGAAGAAGGCCTGGGGGAGCTGGCCGACTGGCTGCAGGGGCAGGAGGCGACCGATCGCGCCGAGGAGGCCGGCGCGGAGCTGGCGGCCCGGGGGCTCACCGTATGAGGCCGGTCCTCATCACCGGCGGCGCCGGATTCATCGGCACCAACCTGGCCAGCCGCCTCCTCTCGGCACGTCATCCCGTGCTGATCCTCGACAGCCTCGCTCGGCCTGGCGTCGAACGCAACCTACGGTGGCTGCGTGACACTTACGCGGACGGTCTGCGAATCGAGGTGGCCGATGTGCGCGATGCAGCCGTTGTCAGTCGCGCCGTCGCCGAGGCGAGTCAAGTGTTTCATTTCGCCGCGCAGGTCGCGGTCACCACGAGCCTGACCGATCCGGTCGACGACTTCGACGTGAACGCCCGAGGCACGCTGACGCTGCTGGAGGCGATCCGCGCGCAGGCGGCGCCGCCGCCGCTGGTCTTCACGTCCACCAACAAGGTGTACGGCGCGCTCGACGACGTCGCCCTCCGCCGTCGGAACCGCCGCTACGAGCCGATCGATCCGGCGTTGGCGAGTCGGGGCGTCGGCGAGTCGCGGCGACTCGACTTCCACAGCCCCTACGGGTGTTCGAAGGGCTGCGCCGACCAGTACGTGCTCGACTACGCGCGCAGCTTCGGTCTGCCCACCATCGTCTTTCGCATGAGCTGCATCTACGGGCCGCACCAGCATGGCACCGAAGACCAGGGGTGGGTCGCGCATTTCCTCATTCGGGCGCTGGAGGATCGCGAGATCACCATCTACGGCGACGGGCGCCAGGTGCGCGACCTGCTCTTCGTCGAGGACTTGGTCGACGCGCTCCTGCTCGCCCAGACCCACATGCCGACCGAGGCGGGCCAAGCGTTCAACATCGGCGGAGGTCCGGGCAACGCGGTAAGCCTGCTCGAGGTGCTCGAGCAGGTCGGCGGTATCCTGGATCGGCCCCCGCGCGCACAGTTCGACGATTGGCGGCTCGGCGACCAGCGCTACTACGTGAGCGATACCACCAAGTTCGCCCGCGCGACGGGCTGGCGGCCGACGACCACGGTCCGCGACGGCATCCGGAGGCTCGTGGGCTGGCTTCAGAAATCCGGGAGGCCAACGGCCCTCGCGGGTGGGGCGATCAGTGTCCGGCGCTGAGTCGGCTGCCGCCATCTCGGCCGCGCCGACCACCATGCGCGCGGCGGTGCTCGCGGAACCGGGCATGACTCGGATCGACGCCGTGCCGCGACCGGAGCCCGGGGCGGGAGAAGTCCGGATTCAACTGCAAGGCTGCGGCGTGTGCGGATCCAATCTCCCCGTCTGGGAAGGGCAGCCGTGGTTTCAGTATCCCCTGGAGCCCGGGGCCCCGGGCCACGAGGGTTGGGGAGTCGTCGACGCGATCGGTCCTGCCGTCGACACCGTGCAGCCCGGGGATCGGGTGGCGGTGATGTCGCAGAGGGCGTTCGCCGAGTACGACGTGGCTCCGGCGGAAGCGTGCGTGCGCCTGCCCCCTGCACTGGCCGAACGGCCGTTCCCCGGCGAACCGCTCGGCTGCGCTGTCAACGTCTTCCGCCGGTCCGAGATCGGACGTGGTGACACGGTCGTGGTGATCGGCATCGGATTCATCGGCGCGGTGGTAGCTCGCCTGGCGAGTCGGGCCGGTGCGACGGTGATCGCGGTCTCGCGCCGGCCATTCGCCCTCGAGATCGCACGGGCCCAGGGCGCGGATATCGCCCTGCCCCTCGACGATTACGAGCGAGTGGTGGGCGAGGTGGAGCATCTCACCGGAGGCACCGGCGCCGACCGGGTCATCGAGGCAATCGGCCTGCAAGGTCCGCTCGATTTGGCCGCGCGCCTGACGAGGATCAGGGGTCGGCTGGTCATCGCCGGGTACCATCAGGACGGCCCTCGCCAGGTCGACATGCAGCTCTGGAACTGGCGTGGCCTCGACGTGATCAACGCGCACGAACGAGACGCGACCGTCGTGCGCGACGGAGTGCGCGCGGCCGTGGAGCTGGTGGCTGAGGGCGTGCTCGACACGGGCCCGCTCTTCACGCACCGGGTCGAGCTCGCCCGGCTCGGCGATGCGCTGGAGCTGGTCCGAGCACGCCCCGACGGCTTCCTCAAGGCGCTGGTGGTCCCGTGAGCGCCATACCGCGCCGGCCGCGCCTCGGCTTTCTCGGCACCGGGTGGATCGGCAGGCACCGCCTCCAGGCGATCGCCGCGAGCGGCCTCGCCGAGATCAGCGCCATCGCCGATCCCGTGGCGGCCAACGCCGAGGCGGCGCTGACGTGGGCTCCAGCGGCGACGGTCGTGGCCGGACTTCCCGAGCTGCTGGGCATGGAGCTGGACGGCATCGTGATCGCCACGCCGAGCGCCCTACACGCCGAGCAGGCGATCACCGCCCTCGGGCTCGGATACGCGGTGTTCTGCCAGAAACCGCTGGGGCGGTCCGCGGAGGAGACCGCGCGGGTGGTGGAGGCCGCGCGGTCGGCCGACCGCCTGCTGGAGGTAGACCTGTCCTACCGCCACCTGACAGGCGCGCGTCTGGTGCGGCAACTGGTACAGGACGGCGCGCTGGGTGACGTGTACGCGGCCGATCTCGTCTTTCACAACGCCTACGGACCCGACAAGCCGTGGTTCTACGACCCTGCCCTCTCGGGCGGCGGTTGTGTCATCGACCTGGGCATTCACCTGGTCGACCTGGCGCTGTGGACGCTGGCGTTTCCCGCGGTGAGCGGCGTGAGCGCGCGCCTGTTCGCCGGCGGCGTACCGCTGGCGGGAAGTGCGCACCCCATCGAGGACTACGCGGTCGCGACACTCGATCTCGGCAATGGCGCCGTGGTGCGGCTTGCCTGCTCGTGGAATCTGTCGGCCGGATGTGACGCGGTGATCGGTGCGGAATTCCACGGCACGATGGGAAGTGCCTCGCTGCACAATGTCGGCGGATCGTTCTACGACTTCACCGCCACGCGTGCGCGCGGCACGACGCGGGAAACACTGGCCGGCCCGCCCGAAGACTGGGGGGGAAGGGCGGCCGTGGCGTGGGTGCGAGCGTTGGCCGACGGACAGGGATACGACGACCGGGCGGAGCACCTCGTGTCACTCGCGTCGGCGATCGACGACATCTACGGACGAACGTCTCTGGTGGGCGCCGCGTAATGTGGCAGCGCCCCCCGCTCCCGCGCACGATACTGATGACAGCCGACACGGTCGGCGGCGTATGGTCGCACGCGCTGGAGCTGTCCCGTGAGCTGGGTATGCTGGGCATCGGCGTGGTGCTCGCCGCCCTGGGGCGACGTCCGTCGCCAACGCAGGCGCGGGACGCGCAGGCGATCCCGACCTTGAGCCTGCACGCGGCCCCCTACCGACTGCCGTGGATGGAGGATCCCTGGACCGACGTGGATCAGGCCTCCGAATGGCTGCTCGCTCTCGCGGCGGGCTTCGAGTGCGACGTGGTCCACTTAAGCGAGCCGGTGTTCGCGGCGCTGCCGTGGGGCGTGCCCACCGTCGCGGTGGGGCATTCATGCGTGCTGTCGTGGTATGCGGCGGTACGTGGCGAGGCGGCACCGCCTGCGTGGCGCCGCTACCGCCGGCGAATGACCGAGGGGCTCCGATCGTCCGATGCGGTCGTCGCGCCGTCAATGGCGATGCTGGGCGAGCTTCGACGCCTGTACCGCGTGAGGAACGGCAGGGTAATCCGGAATGGTCGGGACGCGGCCCGCTACACACCCGGGCGCAAGGATGATACGGTGCTCACCGCCGGCCGGCTCTGGGATTCGGGCAAGAACGTGCTCGCCCTGGCAAAGGTGGCCGAGCGACTCACGTGGCCCGTGCAGGCGGCGGGCGACACCTGCTCCCCCGATGGCGACGAGACTCCCGCCATACACGGTCTCGAGCTGCTCGGCACGCTGGGACAGGAGGAGCTGGCGAGCCGCATGTCGCGCGCAGCCATCTTCGCGCTCCCCGCGCGTTACGAGCCATTCGGACTGTCGGTGCTCGAGGCGGCGCTGTCCGGCTGCGCGCTGGTGCTCGGGGACATCCCGAGCCTGCGCGAGCTGTGGAGCGGCGTCGCCCTGTTCGTCCCACCCGACGATGCCGACGCACTGGAGCGCGCCATCGAGGCGCTCATCGCCGATGCGTCGCTCCGGAAGGGGCTCGCCGCGAGGGCTCGCCGCCGGGCACTGAGCTACGGCGCGGCGCGCATGGCCACGGCGTATGTGGAGCTCTACGCGGAGCTGCTGCGCGCGGGCAGACCGCGGCCCGCCTCCGGGAACGGTGCCGCATGCGCGTAGTCATGTTCTATCACTCGCTGATCTCGGATTGGAATCACGGAAACGCGCATTTTCTGCGTGGAATCGTGCGCGAGCTCCGTGCCCGGAGCCACGAGGTGCGTGTACTCGAGCCGCGCGACGGGTGGAGCCGACTCCAGTTGATCCGCGACCAGGGTCCTGGTGCGCTCGAGGCCCTGCGCGTCGCCCAGCCGGACCTCACGAGCACCTTGTACGGCCCGGGAGTGCCCGATCTGGACCGCCTCTTGGATGATGCCGACCTGGTGCTGGTACACGAATGGAACGCGCCGGCGCTGGTTCGCGCCATCGGCGCGCATCGCCGTCGCGCCGGCGGATATCGTCTGTTCTTTCATGACACTCACCACCGCTCCGTCAGCGCCCCCGCGGAGATGGCCGCGTACGACCTGAGCCAGTACGACGGGGTGCTCGCCTTCGGCGAGGTCGTCCGCCAGCGGTATCTCGATGAATCGTGGGCCGACGGTGTGTGGACCTGGCACGAGGCGGCGGATGCGCGCCTGTTCCGCCCGCACCCGGAGATCTCCGCGGAAGGCGATGTGGTGTGGATCGGCAACTGGGGTGACGACGAACGGTCCTCGGAGCTCGAGGAGTACCTGATCGGTCCGATCGAACGGCTCGGCCTCCGTTCGCGTGTCTACGGCGTTCGATATCCCGACGAGGCGCGGGCGCGATTGGCGAGCGCCGGCGTGGAGTACGCCGGATGGCTTCCCAATCACCGCGTTCCCGACGCGTTCGCCCGATTCGCCGCCACCGTGCACGTGCCCCGCCGACCGTACGTGAAGGCCTTGCCCGGCGTCCCGACGATCCGGGTGTTCGAAGCGCTCGCCTGCGGCATCCCCCTGGTTTCGGCGCCGTGGGACGACGCGGAACACCTCTTCACGCCGGGCACGGATTTTCTCGTCGCCCGGAGCGGCGCGGGCATGCGCGAGGCGCTGACGGACCTGCTGCAGGACCGCGGAGCGGCAGGCGCGATGGCGGCCCGCGGCCTGGACACGATTCGCAGGCGGCACACGTGCGCCCACCGCGTCGACGAGCTGATGACGATCCTGGCCTCGTTGCAGACGGTGCCGACGAGCGCGGCCTCGAGACGGTCGGCCTGAGCGGAGGACATCATGCAACACGGACTCGACATCGCCTTCTTCGGCTCCAGCCTCGTCTCGGCGTACTGGAACGGCGCCGCGACCTACTACCGGGGGATCGTGCGCGCGCTCGCCGACCGAGGCCATCGCGTCACCTTCTATGAGCCCGACGCCTACGGACGACAGGAGCACCGGGATTTGGCGGATCCGGACTGGGCGCGGGTGGTCGTGTATCCCGGCGAGGGTGAGGGCGGCGTCCTCCAGGCACTGGACGATGCCCGCGGCGCCGATCTGGTGGTCAAGGCCAGCGGGGTCGGCGCGTTCGACGCGCTGCTCGAAGAGGCGACGCTCGAGCTGCAAACGCCTTCCACCCTCGTGGTATTCTGGGATGTCGACGCGCCCGCCACGCTCGACCGGCTCGATCGCGATCCGGACGATTCCTTCCATCCTCTCGTAAGCCGCTACGATCTCGTCCTGACCTACGGCGGCGGCGATCCGGTCGTCCGCGCCTACGAGCGTCTGGGCGCGCGGCAATGCGTCCCGATCTACAACGCGCTCGATCCTTCGACTCACCACCCCGTCGCGCCGGATCCTCGGTTCGCCTGCGATTTGGCCTTCCTCGGCAACCGGCTGCCGGATCGCGAGGCGCGGGTAGACGAATTTTTTCTGGCCCCCGCGCTGGCCCGCCCGACCTGTCGATTCCTGCTCGGCGGCAGCGGATGGAGCGACAAGGCATTGCCGCTCAACGTGGGCTATCTCGGACACGTATACACGCGCGACCACAATGCCATGAACGTCACGCCACGCGCGGTGCTGAACGTCAACCGCGAGAGCATGGCACGCTACGGCTTTTCGCCCCCGACGCGCGTGTTCGAGGCGGCGGGCGCGGGTGGCTGTCTCATCACGGACGCATGGGAGGGCATCGAGCTGTTCCTCGAACCGGGCAGCGAGGTGCTGGTGGCCACGAGCGGCATGGCGGTGGCCGCCCACCTCGACGCCCTGAGTGCCGAGCGCGCCACCGCGATCGGGCACGCGGCCCGCGTGCGTCTGCTCGCCGAGCATACATATGCCCATCGCGCGGCGCAGGTGGAAGCGCTGCTCGACGCGACCCGTCCAGCCCGGGAGGTGGTAAGATGACCACGCCAAAGCTGCGCATCGTCATCCTGGGGTTGTCGATCACATCGTCCTGGGGGAACGGACACGCCACCACGTACCGCGGGCTGGTCCGCGAGCTGGCGGCGCTCGGGCACGACGTGCTGTTCCTCGAGCGCGACGTCCCCTGGTACGCCGACAACCGCGACCTCGAGCGCCCCGCGCGCGGCCGGGTCGCCCTCTACCGCAACCTCGGCGAGCTCAGGCGGCGCTTCGCGTCTCAGGTGCGGGAAGCCGATCTCGTCGTGGTCGGCTCCTACGTGCCCGAGGGCGCGAAAGTCGGCGAGTGGGTCACGCGTACCGCCCACGGCGTGACCGCGTTCTACGACATCGATACCCCGGTGACTCTGGCGCGGCTCGCGCGGGGCGAGGTCGAGTACCTGACCCGCGCGTTGATACCGCGGTACGATCTATACCTGTCGTTCACGGGCGGGCCGACGCTCGAGCGTCTGGAACTGGAATATGGCGCGCAGGCCGCGCGGGCATTGTACTGCTCGGTGGATCCGACGTTGTACGGCCCCGAGGACGTGGCGCCCCGCTACGACCTCGGCTACATGGGGACGTACAGCGCCGACCGCCAGCGCGGGCTTACCCATCTGCTCATGGAGCCGGCGCGACTCTGGTGGGAGGGTCGGTTCGCGGTCGTCGGTCCCCAATACCCGGACTCGGTACGCTGGCCGGCCAACGTCCGGCGGATCGAACACCTCCCGCCCGACCGGCACCGCGGCTTCTACAACTCGCAACGGTTCACGCTGAACCTGACGCGCGCCGACATGATCGCGGCGGGCTTTTCGCCGAGCGTGCGCCTGTTCGAAGCGGCGGCCTGCGGAACTCCCATTGTCAGCGACGCGTGGGATGGGATGGAGCAGGTACTGACACCGGGACGCGAAATCCTCCTGGCGCGCTCGGCGGCCGACGTGCTGGCCTATGTACGGGATCTACCGGACGAGGAGCGTCGGGCGATCGGGCGCCGGGCGCGAGACCGAGTCCTCGCCGAGCACACCGCGGCACACCGCGCCGAGGAGCTCGTCGGCCACATGCTCGGTCTGCTGGCCCGGCCCTCGTCGGCCTGACGGAGTGGAGATCATGGCGCAGTTGAGTTACCGGACGTCGACCGCGGCGGCGAGGCGGCAGCGGGATATCGAGCGCCTGGGTCCGTGGTTTCACAATATCCACTTCCCGGACGGAACGGAGACATCGCCCACGCACGAGCTGGGAGACTTTCCGCGTTACAAATGGAAAGTGCTCTCTCCGCACCTGCCGCAGCGCCTCGATGGATGGACGGTGCTCGACATCGGTTGTAACGCCGGGTTCTACTCTTTCGAGCTGGCCCGACGCGGCGCGCAAGTGACGGGGATCGACGTCGACCCTCACTACCTGGACCAGGCGCGCTGGGTGGCCCGTGAGCTCGAGCTGGAGTCGAGCGTGGAGTTCCGTCGCATGCAGGTGTACGACCTGGCACGCTCCGAGGACCAGTTCGATCTGGTGCTCTTCCTGGGAGTGTTCTACCACCTCCGCTATCCGCTGCTCGGCCTGGATATCGTGGCCCGCCGTGCCCGGCGGCTCCTGGCATTTCAGACGCTGACCACCGAGGAGATGGAGGTCCAGCCGGACACGGAAGACCGGCCTTTGGACGAGCGAGCCGCGCTCCGGGCGCCCGGATGGCCGCGCATGGCGTTCATCGAGCGCCGCTTCGCAGGCGATCCCACCAACTGGTGGGTGCCCAACCATGCGGCGGTACTTGCCATGCTGCGCTCCAGCGGCCTGCAGGTGCGCTCGGCCCTGGGGCACGAGCTCTACATGTGCGAGCCCATGGCCATGGATGCTCCCGAGCGGGCACCGTACGACTATGCTCAGGAGCTCCACGCCGCGTGCGGACAGCCCTGGATCTGAGCGCATGCTGGTGTATCGAGACCGGCACTGCCGGGTGCGCGCATCGCAAATGCTCGCCGACGCGCTTTACCAACTCGAGAGGATCGCACCGGGGCATGCGGGCGCGCATGACCGGGCAGTGCGTCTGCTGATCGACGTTGGCGTACTCGAGGCCGGTGTGGCCGACGCGATCCACGCCGATGCGGACAGTCTGTGCCCCGTCACCGACCGGCTTCGCGCAGCGAGTGTCGCCGCGGGTCATCTGACCTGGCACTCGTGGCGCGGCTCGCACGACGAGATGGCACGATGGCTCGATCGCCTGCGCGTCGCGCTCGGCGCCCCCGCGGGCGAGCTGCCGGCTGAGATCGAGACCAGCGTGCCGGAGGGATACGCCTATTACGGGCTCTACCCCGAGACCTATCTGAGCGCCGCGGCCGAGGTGGCGCAATCGCGTTCCAAGCCGCGCGTGGTGTGCATCGGGCTCCGGAGCATCGGTACCAGCCTGTCGGCGGTGGTGGCCGCCGCCTTGGAGGAGCTTGGCCGCGAGGTGCGCTCGCTGACATTGCGGCCGCGCGGGCACCCGTTCGATCGCCGTCCCCGACTGTCGGACTCCCTCGCACAACTCATCCAGAGTCATTCGGACGCGCTGTTTCTGCTCGTGGACGAAGGCCCGGGACTGAGCGGCAGCTCCCTCGCGGGCACAGCGCGGCAGCTCCGCGAGCTTGGAGTTGGCGACGCAGACATCGTGTTGATGCCCAGTTGGCGTACCGACGGGCAGGAGCTACGCTCGCCGAAGGCACGCGAGACCTGGCGACGATCAGCGCAGTTCACCGCATCGTTCGACGAGGTCTGGGTCTCCTCCGGACGACTTGGCGACGTGGTTTCCGGACGCCGGCTGGAGGACCTGTCCGCGGGCGCCTGGCGCGCCGTCGTATACGAAGGTCCCGCACGATACCCGGCCGTTCAACCGCAGCACGAGCGCCGTAAATTCCTCGCGCGGGCTTCAGGGAAGGATCGCGAGCCCGACCTGCTTCTCCGCTTTGTGGGTCTTGGCCGGTATGCTGACGGTGTGGTTGACCGGGGTCAGGAGCTCGCAGAGGCAGGGTTCGTCATGCCACCCCGTCGTCTCGAGCACGGGTTTATGGTCACCGAGTTCAGCCAGGGCGAGCCGGTGGACCGGAGGGATGCGGACGAGTCGCTGATCGACACGATGGCCCGCTATCTGGCTCACATCCGTCGCACTCGACCCGCGCGGTCGGCCGTCGACTCCGACCTGCACGCCATGGCTCGGGCGAACATCGCCGAAGGGCTGGGAGAGGCAGCCGGCGATGGACTCTCGCGATGGCTGGACACCTGGCCCATGCCTGCGGCCGAGCCGCCCACCGCCCTCGACGCGCGAATGTTCCCGTACGAGTGGCTGCGCACGACCGACGGGTTTGTCAAAACGGATGCTTTGGACCACCACGACGACCACTTCTATCCAGGCCCACAGGACATCGCGTGGGATGTGGCCGGCACCTGCGTCGAGTTCGGCTTCTCGCCCGCTCGGCGTGCTCGCTTCGTGGAGCGTTACCGCGCGGCCAGCGGCGACCGATCGATCGAGGCGAGGCTTCCGTTTCACGAGGTCGCCTACCTGGCCTTCCGACTCGGCTATGCGACACTGGCCGCCGAGACGCTGGGAGCTACCACCGATGGCGGTCGATTCCGCCAGCAGGTTGGACGGTATCGCCGAATGCTCGCGAACGCGCTCGCTCACGGCGCGCCGGGGCTGACATCCGCCCCCGCATAGTTCAATGCTTTGATATGGCGACGGGAAAAGGGCACGTCCTGGCGCGCCGGGAGCTCTGGATCTTCGACGCGGACGATACGTTGCGGCGGA
>DATLBL010000142.1:0-32174 GCA_035526925.1 Gemmatimonadales bacterium | reverse complement strand
CGTGCTCGAGGGCGCCATCGTCGGCGCGGGTGGCGGCCTGGCATGGGGTCTGCTCGACAAGTCGGGCAGGGAGGTGAAGGACGACACGCCGTTGAGATTCTCGCTCGAGAAGGATCTCGACCTTTAACACCGTGAAGCGTGAAGCGTAAAGTGTGAAGAGGGGAGCTCACCCGGAGCTCCCCTCTTCACGTTTTACGCTTCACGCTGTTACTACTGGCTCGTCGCCTCTTCCGGTATCACCGGCCGCACCGGCGGAATGATAGGCTCGTCGGGGTAGTTGGTGACCATGAGCACGATCCGGTGATGAATCGGGTCCACTTCGAGCACCTTGAGGTCCACGGGCTGGCCCTCCTTCACCGCGTCGCCCGGGTTCTCGATGTTGGCGATGCCGAGCTGCGACATCGGCACGAAGCCCTCGATGTCGTTCCCCAAGTCCACCACCACGCCCTTGTCCATCAGGCGCACCACGCGGCCGCGAAGCTCCATCCCGATGGGATAGGTCTCGCCGATCCGGAGCCAGGGATCCTCCTCCGCCTGCTTGAGCCCGAGGGAGATCCGCTTGTTCTCGGCGTCGATGTTGAGGATGACGACGTCGACTCCATCGCCCTTCTTGACCACCTCGGACGGGTGCTGGACGCGCTTGGTCCAGGACATGTCCGAGATGTGGATCAGGCCGTCGATGCCCGGCTCGATCTCGACGAACGCGCCGAAGCTCGTGAGGTTCCGGACCTTGCCCTGAATGCGCGTGCCCACCGGGTACTTGAGCGGCAGCACCATCCACGGATCCTGCTCGGTCTGCTTCATGCCGAGCGAGATCTTCTCCTCCGCCTCATCGACCTTCAGCACGACGGCTTCGATGGTTTCGCCGATGCTCACGATCTTGGACGGATGGCGCACGTTCCGGGTCCAGCTCATCTCGGAGATGTGGACCAGGCCCTCGATCCCCGGCTCGATCTCGACGAACGCGCCGTAGTTGGTGATCGACACGACCTTGCCCTGCACCCGCGTGCCGACCGGGTACTTGGCGGCGACGTTCTGCCACGGGTACGACTGCAGCTGCTTCATGCCGAGGCTGATGCGCTCGCGCTGCCAGTCGATGTCGAGAATCTTGACCTCGACTTCCTTCCCGATGGCGACCATCTCGGTGGGGTGCGAGACCCGGCCGTACGACATGTCGGTGATGTGCAGCAGGCCGTCCACGCCGCCGAGGTCGATGAAGGCGCCGAAGTCGGTGATGTTCTTGACCACGCCCTTCCGGACCTGGCCGACGGCGAGCTCCTTCATGAGATGCTCGCGCTTGTGCGCCCGCTCGTTCTCGAGAATGACGCGGCGGCTCACGACGATGTTCCGCCGACGCTTGTTGAGCTTGATGATCTTGAACTCGTAGGTGGACCCGAGGAGCTCGTCGATGTTCGGCACCCGGCGGAGCGCGATCTGGCTGCCCGGGAGGAACGCGTCGACGCCCATCAGGTTGACCACCACGCCGCCTTTGATCTTCTTGACCAGCGTACCCTCCACCGGCTGATCTCCCTCGTGCGCCACCCGGATCTTCTCCCAGACCCGCATGAAGTCGGCCTTCTTCTTCGAAAGGACGACAGCGCCTTCCTGGTCCTCGAGGTGCTCCAGGAACACCTCGACCTCGTCGCCTTCCTTGAGCGACTGGGGATCCTTGAACTCGTCGAGGGGGACCGAGCCTTCCGACTTGAAGCCGACATCGAGAATGACGGCGTTGTCGGTGACGCGGAGGACCTTGGATTTGACGATTTCACCCTCGACGATCTGCGACATGGTGCCCTCGTACATCGAGAGCATCTGCTCGTAGTCCTCGTCGGAGTAGTCTTCGTCGTAGAGGTCCTGCCGGACGCGGAGACCGGTCGGGGAGATGAACTGCTGGTGGGTCAGAGGTTGAAGTTGATCGAGCATGCGGAGCTGGCCATCCTTTGTGCTACCGCGCCGACGGAGCCGCGGGAGGGGGTGAGAAAGCCTCCTACGACGGAAGTGCCGGAGGAGGAAGCCAAGGAGGATACACGACCGGAGGGCTCAACGCAAGATGAGACAAGCAGTTGGGTACGAGATCGCGCAATGAACAGCGGCTGATCCCTTAGCCGCTACGCGGCTCCGGGTGTTCTAAAGGCGCGGGACTCGAGCGGGAGGGTAGGACGCGGGCGGTGGCGTTCGGGTCAGGCGGAGCGGAGGGCAGCGGCAGGGCCGGAGGAGTGGACAACGCAGATGCGCGCAGATGCAGCCCGTGCAGATCTGACATGGACCCAAGGTAAGTAGATGCTGGAAGCGGTTCGGTGACCTGCGGCACCAGCCGGGATACGCCGCCCTATGGGTGCGTTCCGACTCATGAGCTATGTTGTCAGCATGAACCGCGGGAAAATTCAGGAAGTGATTGCCCAAGCCGTGACGGCTCGGGAAGCAGTGGCGGCGACGCGCGGCCGCTCGGCGGAGGAGCGCGAATCGTGGCGGGCGTGGTGGGCGGAGCTGGGACGCCAGCCGATCGAGAGCCGCATGCTCGCCGTCTGCATGTCCTGCGAGCGGTTTCGCGCCACCAGCGGATCGTGGGAACTGCTTCCACCTGGCGTGGGCGCGCTGCTGCCGCTGCACGGGTCCACGCAAATCACGCTCGGCATCTGCTCCGAATGCCTCGCCCGCGGCCTGGGCGAAGTCCACGCCGTCCTCCCGCAGGCCGCGGGCTGATCCTCCGACTTTCAGACCGCACCTACCGACCGAAGACCGGCCCCGCCAGCTCGACGATCCGCCGCACCTGCTCGCCGAACGCCATGCTCGTCGTATCCAGAAGCACCGCGTCGGCGGCCGCCCGGAGCGGCGCGACCACCCGCGTGGAGTCGGCATCATCGCGGGCCGCGAGCGCGGCGGCCTCCTCCACCAGCCGAACCGGATCTACTTCGGCGCCACGCTGGGTGATCCGACGGCCGGCACGCGCGGCCGGGGAGGCCGTCAGGAACACCTTCAGATCGGCATCGGGGAAGACGACGGTGCCGATGTCGCGGCCATCCACGACCACATCGCGCCCGGCGCGAACCATCGCCCGGAGCCGCGAGTTGATCCACTCCCGGATTACCGGTACCGCGGAGACCGCCGACACGCAGCTGGTGACTCGCGGCCCCCGGATCTCCGCGTCCACCGGCTCGCCTTCCAGATACGCCGCGAACCCAGCGCCGTCCGGCTGCAGCATCAACCCCCGATCCTCGGCGCCACGCAGGATGGTCTCGGCATCGAGCACGTCCAGAGGGCTCTCGTGCGCCCGCCCCCGCCGCGCCGCCTCGCGCAGGGCCACCAGGGTGACGCCACGGTAGAGCGCGCCCGAATCGAGATGGGCGAACCCGAGCGCCTCCGCCACCGCTCGAGCCGTGCTCGATTTGCCGGAGGCGGACGGACCATCGATGGCGATCACCCCGCCCTTCACCGCCGACCTCGGGAGGCGATGCTGCGGAGCGTCTCGGGGAATCGAGGAAAGCTGACGGCCGCGCACGCCATGTCGTCGACGCGGACTCGTGCCCCGGGCACCGTGCCGAGCACCGCAAAGGCCATGGCGAGGCGATGGTCGGCAGCGGTGCGGACCGGCCCGCGGGGCGGCTGCACGCCGCCCTCGACGTGCAGGTCGTCGCCCGCGACTTCGGCGCGAACGCCGACGGCGCGCAGGTTGGCCGCGATGAGCCCGAGCCGGTCGCTCTCCTTCACCCGAAGCTCGCCGACCTGCCTGAAGATTGTTGTGCCCTCGGCGCGTGCCGCGAGTACGGCGAGCATCGGGATCTCGTCGATCAGCCCGGGGATTTCGCCGGCACGCACTTCGGTGGCGCGGAGCCGGGCGGGACGGACGAGGAGGTCGGCCACGGGCTCGCCGAAGTGCTCCCCCGGCTCGTCCCGCATCACGGCGGCTCCCATCCGCGCGAGCACGTCGAGGAACCCCGTGCGCGTCGGGTTCACGCCGACCCGCGCGATACGCAGCTCACCACCCTGCGCAAGCACGGCTGCGCCGACGAGGAACGCCGCGGACGAGGGATCCCCCGGCACCTGCAGCTCGAACGGCACCACTCGGCCGGTCGGCCGAAACCCGATCCACCCATTCACCTCGTCAGCCGCGTAGCCGAAGGCGCGGAGCAGCCGCTCGGTGTGATCCCTCGATCGACCATGCGGCTCGCGCAGCTCGACCGTGACGCCGGCGGCGAGCCCGGCCAGCAGGAGCGCGCTCTTGATCTGCGCGCTCGACACCGGCATCTCGTAGCGGAGCGGGCGCAGCGGCCCCCCGCGCACGGTGAGCGGCAGACCATCGCCGGCAAGCTCGACGAATCGCGCGCCCATGCCGGAGAGCGGTCCCGTGACCCGTCGCATCGGTCTCCGCCGGAGCGATGCGTCGCCGGTGAGCGTGGCGGCGAACCGGTGACCGGCGAGCAGGCCGAGGAGAAGGCGGGTGGTGGTCCCCGAATTGCCGCAGTCGAGCGTTGCGGCGGGCCGCCGCAGACGGCCGCGACCCTCGATGGTCACGACGCTGGCGCTCCGGAGCGGCGAGATGCGCGCGCCCAGCTGGCGGAGCACCCGTGCCGAGCTGCGGGCATCCAGCGATGTCAGCGCCCCGCCCACGTAGCTCGTGCCCTGGGCGAGCGCGCCGAAGAGCAGCGCGCGGTGCGTGATGCTCTTGTCGCCGGGCACGCGCACGGTTCCCCGCACAATCATCGGTCGAGTGCCTCTCGAAAACGCTGCGCGGCCGTCAGGTAATCACGGAGCCCGTTCGCATCGCCGGAGATCACCAGGGCACGCAGCTGGGACAGACTGGCCTCGGTCGCGCCGATCGCCTCCGCCACGGCGGCGCGATTATAGAGGAGCACGTCGATCCACATGTCGGGGCTGCTGGCCGCCAGCCGGGTCGTATCCCGCGCACCGGTGCCGAAGGAGACACCCGCGAGCCCTCGGTCAGCGAGCGCTCGGGCGAGCGCCGAGGCCACGGCCTGGGGCAAATGGCTGGTCCAGGCGAGTTGCCGGTCGTGCGACTCCGCGTCGATGAGCACCGGTTGCGCGTCCAGTGTCTGCTCCCAGAAGCTCACGAGGCGACGCGCCGCCTGGTCGCCGCCGGGCGCTCCGGTCTCGCAGACGTAGACCACGCAGCCGCGCAGCCGATCCGGGCGCGCGGCCTGAAAACCCGAGGCGTGCGTGCCGGCGAGAGGGTGGCCCCCGGCGAACCGGTCTCCCAGCCCTTCCGACACGGCGCGGGCGACCACCGGGGCTTTGACGCTGCAGACGTCGGTGAGGAGGGCTCCGGGCTCGAGCACAGGTCGCAAGCGGCCGATCAGATCCAGCGTGACCTGCGCGGGCACGGCGAGCACGATCAGCTCGGCGCCGCGAAGCGCCTTTGGGGCGCTATCGGCCAGCTCGGAGATGGCTCCCGAGCTCAACGCCTGCACTCCGTCGGCACGCGAGGGCGAATACCCGACCACGCGCGCGACCCCGGCCAGCCGGGCCTGCCACGCCAACGAGCCTCCGATGGCGCCCAGGCCCACGACGGCCAATGATGATGGACGCACGAATCAGCTTCCGTTCGACGTGGTCACGGACTGCATCGGCCGCCCGAATGAGGCGGCCACCGCCGCCGTGAGAGCCTGAGGTCGGCTCGCATTGTACCGTCATGGCGACCGATTCTCAACGGAAGTTGCGCACGCGCGCCGAGGCCGCGCGCGGCCGATTCGGAGCGCGCGGCCCGACCGTGCCGGTAGCTGCCCCACGCGCACCAGCTCGCCCCGCGCAATGCGACCGCGACACCCCCGGTCACCGCGCTCGCCGCACTGCACCGCGAGTGCGAGGAAAAAGCCTTGGCTCCGGGCCTGTGCTGTGGCCGCTCCAAGCCGGTGCGGACCTGCTCCCACACAGCGCGGGTGCGGGCCGCACTTGGGCGCATCAACAGCCGATCGTACAAGTAGTTATCATCGGCGCGGCCGCGCATCGCGGTCGTTTCACGGCCACGTGTGGACCTGCCATTGGCGTGCTTTTTGCTTTCGCGGAGGCTCATCCGTGCCGAAGATTCTCATCGTCGAGGACAGCCCCGACAACATGAAGCTGTTTCGCACCCTGCTCACGCTGCGGGGGCACGAGGTCGTCGGGCTGACAGGTGGAGACGGCCTGCTCGAGACACTCGGTCGCGAGCGGCCGGCCCTGGTGCTCATGGATATTCAGTTGCCCGGCAAGGACGGCTTCGAGCTTCTGGCGGAAATCCGCGGCTCCGAGCACCGGAAGGTCCGCGTACTGGCGCTGACGGCGCACGCGATGAGCGGAGACCGCGAGCGCGCGATCGCGGCGGGCTTCGATGGATACATCACCAAGCCGATCGACATCAGGAACTTCGCGGAACACGTCCAGCAGACCGTCGCCGAAGAACCGCCGGCGCCGTAGTCCCGGCTTACACCACCGGAGTTGCCCGCATGAGCCACGATCCCGCCAGCCCCACGGCGTCGCCCGAGAAGAAGGCGCTGATCGAAGCCTTCGATTCGGTGCTGAAAACCAAAGAAGATGAACGGCAGGCGGCGCAGGCGGCAGCCGAGGCGAGCCGACGCGCCCGCGGCGCCTCACGGCTGCTGATGGGACTGTGTGCCACGATCGTGATGTTCGTCGCCGTGTACCTGTATGTCGAGCGCCCCGAGTGGGTGTTCCCCGCTCCGCCGCAACTCGAGTCACTGGCTGTGCGCGAGGCGAGTCTGCGCATCACGGTCGCCAACGCGGCGCAGCATGTCGAGCGCTACCGCAAGCAGTCCGGCCAGCTGCCGGCGACTCTGCAGCTCGCCGGCGCTCACGGCGAGGGCCTCGGCTACGATCGTACGCCGGGCGGGTACCAAATCACGGCCGATGCGGGCGAAGTGCGGGTAGTCTATCGATCGACCGAGCCGCTCGCGCGGTTCGTGGGCAACAGCTTCAAGGTGATTTCCCGGAGAGGCCAATGATCCGGCGCCGCGCGGGGTTCACTCTCATCGAGCTGCTCACGGTCCTGATCGTGATCGGGCTCCTCGCTTCAATCGCCCTCCTCAAGTACATCGACCTGCGCCACCGGGCGCGGGCGGCCCAGGCCGTGGGCGACCTGCAGGCCGTGCGCATCGCCGCGTACAGCGCATGGTACGAAACCGGATCGTGGCCGGGCGAGGTGGGACCGGGCGTCGTACCGCCGGGGCTGGTCTCGTACCTTCCGTTCAAATTCCCGTTCGACCGGCCCGAGTACACGTTGGATTGGGAAAGCTTCGTCCCGCCGGGTGGCGGCCCGAGCGGGTCCATGCAGGTGGGGGTCGTGGTCACCTCGGCGGACCCGAGGCTTCAAACCGCCCTCCAGCAACAGCTCGGCAACAAGCTGCCGTTCCTGTCCGTGGGCAATACGCTCACCTTCGTCATCGTGGGGCCGGACGGGGGCAACTGACTAGCGTAGCGCCCGCTTGAACCGCTCCAGTTCACCGGGCGGTCCGGGATACTTGGGATCCATCCGCTCGAGCGTGTCCGCAACCGTCTGCGCGATGACCAGATCGCGGAAATACTTCTTGTCGGCCGGCACCACGTACCACGGCGCGCCGTCGGTGCTGGTGCGCTCCAGGGCCTCCTCGTACGCCACGGTATACTCGTCCCACCGGTCCCGCTCTCCTAGATCGCCCTCCGAGAACTTCCAGTACTTGGACGGGTCCTCCAGCCGGGCCAACAGCCGCTCGCGCTGTTCCTCGCGGGAGATGTGCAGGAAGAATTTCAGGATCGTGACCCCGTTCTCCGCGAGAATGGCTTCAAACCGGTTGATCTGGTCGTACCGCGGACGCCAGACTGCCTCGGCCACCAACCCGTGCACCCGCACCACCAGAACATCCTCGTAGTGCGATCGGTTGAACACGCCGATGCTTCCCTTGGCCGGCACCGCCTGATGCACGCGCCAGAGATAGTCGTGGGCCAGCTCGGTCGGCGTCGGGGCCTTGAAGCTGGTGACGCTCAGTCCCAAGGGATCGAGCGGCCCGAACACCTTGCGCACGGCGCCGTCCTTCCCCGAAGTATCTCTCCCTTGTAACACCACCAGCAGCGCCCGGCGGCCCTCGGCGTACAGCGCGTCCTGCACCTCGTCGATGCGCGCCGCAAGCTTCTCGATCGATGGCAGCGCCTCGCCCTTCGACGGCGCCCCGTCCGGCGGGGCGGCGGCGGCATCGGTGAGACGGATCTTGGCGCCGGGCGCCACGGGTGCGAGTCGCATGCGCGCTCCTATGGATGCGTCAGCAGGACGAGCGAGTGCGGGGCGAGCGTGAGGCCGGTCTCCGCCGAACGCGGATCTTCGTGCGCCGTGTCCAGCAGCACGGACCAGGGGCCCGCAGGCTTTGAAGGAAGCACGAAGGCCCGGCTGCGACCGCCGCCGTTCAACAACAGCAGCATGGGCTGCCCGCCATCGAACAGCATGCCGAGCAGGTGATTGGTGTCGTGCACCCAGTCGTCGCCGGTCATCGGCGTGCCATCCGCGCGCAGCCAGGTGAGTTCGCCGCCTTCGTTCGGCGCCGCGGGAAAGAAGGCGCGCCGGCGGAGGGCCGGCGTCGCGGCCCGGATCGCGAACACCGCACGGGTGAAGTCGAGGAGCGCTCGTTGCGCCATGTCGAGATCCCAGTGCACCCAGGTGAGCGGGCTGTCGTGGCAGTAGGCGTTGTTGTTTCCCCGCTGCGTGCGCCCGAGCTCGTCGCCGTGGGAGAGCATCGGCACGCCCTGCGAGAAGGCGAGCGTGGCGAGCAAGCTGCGCTTGACACGTTCGCGCACCCGCGCCACCTGGGTGCTCGTGGCCGGCCCTTCGACGCCCCAGTTTCGGCTGAGATTGTAGTCGGTACCATCGCGATTGCCTTCACCGTTCTCCATGTTGTGCTTGTGCTCATAGCTGACGAGGTCTTGCAGCGTGAAGCCATCGTGACACGTGACGAACGACACCCCCGCCAACGGGCCACGGCCGCTCGCGCCGTAGAGATCGCTGCTTCCAGCGAGCCGCGAGGCCATCTCGCCGACCGTTCCGGTGTCGCCACGCCAGAAGCGGCGCACACCGTCGCGCCACTTTCCGTTCCACTCCGTCCACCCTGCCGGGAACGCGCCCACCTGGTACCCGTGCGGACCGAGATCCCACGGCTCGGCGATGAGCTTGACGTCCGACAGGAGCGTGTCCTCGCGCACACGCTGGAAAAACGGCGCGCGCGGATCGAACTCGGGATCCATCCGGCCGAGTACCGGCGCGATGTCGAACCGGAATCCGTCGACGTGCATCTCCGCCACCCAGTACCGGAGACTGTCCAATGCGAGATCGAGCATCGGTCCGTGCCGCAGGTCGAGCGTGTTTCCGCACCCGGTGAAATCGAGGTACCGACCGGGGCGGTCCGGATCGACCCGGTAATAGGAGGCGTTATCGATGCCGCGAAAGGCGAGCGTGGGTCCGTCCTCACCGCCTTCCGCGGTGTGGTTGTACACCACATCCAGAAGCACTTCGATGCCAGCGGCGTGGAACCTCCGCACCATGGTCTTGAATTCCGCGACCTGTACGCCTCCGCCTGCGCTCGCGAATCGAACGTCAGGTGCGAAGTAGCAGAGCGGACTGTAGCCCCAGTAGTTCACGAGGCCGAGCCGGTGCAGCCGCGGCTCGCTCGCTTCCTGATGGATGGGCAGGAGCTCGACGGCCGTCACCCCGAGCGAGCGGAGGTGGTCGATGATCGGCTCGCTGCAGAGCCCGAGATAGGTGCCCCGAAGTTCGCGGGGCACCTCCGGGTGGAGCATCGTCATTCCCTTGACGTGGCATTCGTATATCACGGAGCGATCCCACGGCGTGCGCGGCCGGCGATCGCCGCCCCAATCGAACGCGGGATCGAGCACGACGCACTTGGGCAGCGCACCGGCGCTGTCGCGCGGATCGGGCGACCGCTGGAGTGGCCCTCCCGGGAGCGCGTCCGGGTGGCTCGCCAGCGACGGATCCCAGCGCACCGGGCCACTCAGCGCGCGGGCGTAGGGGTCGAGCAGAAGCTTGGCGGGATTGAAGCGATGCCCGCGCTCGGGATCGTACGGCCCGTCGACCCGATACGCGTACAGCTGGCCGGGGCCCGCACCCTGGACGGACGCGTGCCAGCGGTGGTCAGCGCCCCGCTGCAGCGGGAGCCGTCGCGTTTCCACCGCGTCGCCCGCGCCGGCGAAGAAGCACAGATCGACCGCGGTGGCATGCTGGGAGTAGAGCACGAATTCGGTCGCCCGGGCGCCCCACGTAGCGCCGAGCGGGGGCCGGAGGGAACTCGAAGGGTGGAACATCCGGGAATAATAGCGGGCCGGGGTCCGGCCTCAGCGTGCGCGCGAGCGGCGGAGGCGCGTGCGCACCGCGCGGATCCGTCTGAGGCCTCGGAACACCACCGCGAGCGTCGCGGCCATCCAGACCACGGTGAAAGCCAGCCCCCGGCCATCGGCGATGCTGCGAAGCCCGGCGGCATAGTAGATGGCGATGAACACGGCATCCACCAGCAGGACCAGACCCACGAGGGTCGCCACCTCCCGCCTCAGCGCTCCGCGGTCGTCGGCCATGAGCGGGGCAACCCAGCGCACCAGGCCACTTCGATCTCCAGCCGTTCAATCTCCTCGTGAGCCTCCGCGAGGCAATCCTGCAGGTCGCGGCCGCCCGCGGTGCTCTCGAGGGCCTCCACGACTTCGCGGAGACCGTTCAGCTCGAACCGCAGCAGCTGTTCGTACCGCTCGGCCACGTCCGCGCGCAGCGGCGCCAGCCGACGGAGATTCGCTTTGCGATCCAGCGTATGCTCGATGGAGTGCCGGGCGGCGTAGTCCTCAGCGGCAAGGCGCGGACGGCGACGTTCTACCGTCGGGGTGAGAAACGGGAGCCGCCGGCGATGCCGGGAACGAAGACGAGCGAGCGTCTGGACGAGCTGGCGCAGGAACAGCACGTCCGCCCGTCAGTCCCGGCCCTGCCACGCGGAGCGCAGATAGAGGCTGGTGGCCAGCAGCAGCAGTCCCGCGATCACCGACCCCGGTCCGCCATAGTTCTCGTACGCGAAGCCGAGCGGCCCCGCCTGGCCCGGACCACCCCGAAGGACCGTGAGCACGCCGAGCACGATGCCGGCGATGCCGAGAAGGGCGAGCAGCGCGAACAGATTCCGCATTCGGGCCTCATCAACGAAAATCGGTGGGGAGGGGGGTCACCGGGAACGCATTGATGAAATCGCCACGAGGCGCGTTGGGCAAGTAGGTTGATCCCTCCGCCCAATCACTCTCCCGCGTACTGCTCGATGACGTCGGCGGCTGCGGCTTCCAACGCAGAGACGTCGGCGGTCGGCAGCCCGATGCCGCCGGCCTTGAGGGTAAGCCCGATCGGCGACACGCCGGTGGCCTCGCCGTAGATGATCAGGGCCACCTCGTACGAGCCCGCCAGCGTGGGATGGAATCCGTCCGAGAACAGCTGGAGAGAGGGGTGGCTCGCACGCAGCGCGCGCAGCGCCTCACCGCCCGGAAGCAGAAGGCCGCCGATGGCCTGGGCCGCCGCGACGTGAGAGGCGGTGACGTTGTCCCACTCGGACTCGCGCTCGAGCTCCGGCCAGACCATGTAGATCGCCGGACGCGCTCCGACCTTTCGAATCTCCGCCGCAAAGCGCGTGGCATAGTCGATCAGCAGCTCCCGGCTCTCGGGCAGAGCCGACGGCCCCTGCTGCAACACGACCAGATCCCAGCGCTGACTCGCGATGGCCCGCTGCGCTTCGCCCCGATTCCAGTGATCCTCGAGGCTGTATCCTCCGTTGGCCACCACGCCAACCCTGACGTTTCGCGACGGATCACTCCGGCCGAGGTGCTGGACGAGGTCGGGGAGCTGGTTGGCCTGGGTGAGGCTGTTCCCGATGAACAGGATCCGCAGATCGGGGTCGTCGGCCGGCTCCCCCGCCGTGGAACCACAGCTCGCGAGGGTCGTGAGGAGGAGGACGGTGAGCAGGCGCACGAGCGACTCCCGAGCAGAGGCGATGCCGACGCCCGCTCTCGTCGGATTCAGCTATCGGCGGCTCGGTGCCCCGCGCTCGCGAGCGGCAGGGTCACACCGGTCACCGCCCCGGCGAAGAGGGACACGATGCCCATCAGACAAGGGACGACGGCGCGGAGATTTTCCAACACACCACGGGAGTCGCCGCAGCTCTCGCGGCGGGCAACGCCCACGGTGAGGAGGGCAGTACGGGGAAGTGACCGAGAGCGTGCCGGGGAGGCGGCCTGCCAGGGCTACGCGGAGGCCTGCGTGCCGTACTCGGCCAGAAATTGTACGGCCGCATGAACGCCGCCTTCCGGTGAGGCTGCCACCTGAAATGCCCGGATCAGCACCGGCGCGATGGCCGCGGCATGTGACTCATCGAACTGGGGGCTGGCAGGCACGCGACGGCCGAGTGAGGGGAGCACACTGGCGAGCTTGTGCGTGAGATGGTCGGCTGTGACGGTGTTCCACATCGCCATGAATTCGCGCGTGTCCTGCGGATTTCTCAGCTCGTCGTCCATGTGACCTCCGCGGGCGGTGGCAGGTGGCGGAACTTGGCACGTGCAGGACTGTGCGCCTAAGGCTGGCGCGGCAGCATGGATCTTGCCCTTCGACGGTCGGCCCCGAAACATGCTTTGCAGCGGTCTGGCTAGCATCCATCGGCACGGAGACTTCCATGCGCCTCGGCCGCGCGGTCCTCACGATTTTCCTTGCAGGCTGCAGTGCTTCGGGCAGCGGTACGGACCCCCTCGGTCCCGGGGGCAACCCGCCATCGGGGCCTACACCCCCGGCCAGCCCGCCGTCGCCTGCCGCCGCACCCTCCGTTGGCGGCTGCCGGATCTTTCCCGAGGATAACCCCTGGAATCGGGACGTCCAGGCAGACCCCGTGGCTCCCAACTCCGCCGCCCTCCTCTCGGCCATGTCGCCTGCAAGCGCCCTCCACCTCGACCTGGGCACGAGCGAGGAGTTCTACGGCATTCCCTACACCGTCGTGCCCCAGGGCCAGCCGCCGGTCGCCATCGAGTACGGCACCGACGGAGCCGACTACGGCGATGAGAGCGATCCCGGACCGATGCCGATTCCGCTGGACGCTCCGATCGAGGGCGGCAGCGCCGCCGATCCAAACCCCGGTTCGGGCGACCGCCACGTGCTCGTCGTGCAACAGGGCGACTGTGTGCTCTATGAGCTGTACAACGCTGTGCGCACCGCGAGCGGGTTCCGGGTGAGCTCGTCGGCGCGATGGGACCTCCAGGAGAACGCCACCCGCCCGGCCGGGTGGACGTCGGCCGATGCGGCGGGGCTGCCGATCCTACCGGGATTGCTGCGCCACGATGAGGTCGGCGCCGGCAGGATTTCGCACGCGCTCCGGTTCACGGTGCCCCGGGTTCGGCGCGCGTACGTCGCTCCCGCCAGTCATTGCGGCCAGTACGTTGACGCATCGCTGCCGCCGTACGGCACGCGCGCGCGCCTCAAGGCCGGCTTCTCGCTGACGCCCTATACGGGCGACGCGCTGGTGATCCTCACGGCGCTCAAGACTTACGGACTCATCCTGGCGGACCAGGGCAGCGCCTGGTACATCACCGGCACCTCGGACCCTGCCTGGGCGGATGCCCTCGACCAGTTGCGGAGCTTTCCAGTGCGCGGCAGCGATTTCGAGCTGCTCGCGAGCGGGCCGATGACGAGCTGCTGACCGGCGCTCAATCGGTTACGACCTTCGCACTACCCAACTCAGTCGGCCGGAGCGCGCCGACCCCGCCCGCCTGCCCGGTCACGACTCTCCGGTGGCAATCCACCTGACCGAGGTGGTAGGCGAGGTGAGTCGCAAGATGGATGAGGTACTCTCCCGCCCGAATCCGAGACTGAACGACCACTTCGGGGAACTCGGCCTCGAGCGTGCTTTGCTGAACGCGTGCGAGTCCGCTCGCCACCGCCTCACGGGCGCGCTCGATCTCCGCCAACAGCTCAACCCGCGGAATGCCGCGGCGGCCGAATTCGGCCTCGCGGTTCCGCACATAGTCCGTCCCCCCCACCTTCGCACCGATGTAATGCTGAAGATTGCCGGCCAGGTGCAGCGCGAGGGTACCCGCGGAGTTCGGCAGGCCGGGCACTTCCTGCCAGATCTGCCGTTCCTCGGGGTAGGCCTCGAGCTCGCGCCTCAGGGCGCGAAGATCGCGGTCGTAGATCGCGGCCAGATCGGCGGCCAGGGGCGGGGACCTCACACCGGCCCCGCCACCGCTGGAAGCAGGCGCCGGAGGCCGGTGACCAGCAGGGCGATGCCGAGGAGCTGCACCAGGTGAAACAGGCCGTTGTGATCGAATTCCCACACCAGCCGAACGGTGCCGAGCTCGGAGGCCTGCAAGGCCCCCGCGCCGAGGCTCACCGCCAGCGCGGCGGCCATCATCCCTGCCCCGGCGCGACGCGACTTCGAAACGAGCTGGAGGTAGATCACCAGTGAGAACAACAGCGCGCCGGCCTCGAACACCACGAACGCGAGAAAGTTGCCGCCGGTGAGCCGGGTAACCACATAAAAGACGGTGACGAGCGCGAGCATGGGAAGGAGCGCGCGCCGAGCCGCCGCTTCACTCCGCCAGTCTCGCACCGCTCCAACGACGAACAGGGCCATCGTCACTCCGAGGGAGAGATAGAGTGGTTGCCACAGCCGGTCGCGAAGGGCATCGGACAGCGCGAAGCCGTGCGCCACGGCGCCCAGCACCGACGCGAGGGCGAGCGCGGCGAGAGCGCCCTGCCAGACCGAGCGCCCGAACGACTGGGCGGTCCGGCGGCGGAGCACCAGGATCGCGAGCACCGCAGCGGCGGCCAGCAGCGCGTCGGTTGCCGCCGTCGAGCGCTCAGTGGCCTGACCGACCAGCTCCATGCTTACTGCTCGATCTCGATGCTGGCGAGCTCGCGGTCCGTGGCCCCTCGCCGGAGCCGGCGAAAGGCCGCCTCGAGGAGTTCCACGCCGATCAGGATGGCCAGCGTTACGAGGGTGAGCACGATCGTCGCTCTCAGGTGGCCCAGGCCGATGAGCGCGCCGAGGGCGGCGAGCATCCAAATGACCGCGGCGGAGGTGACGCCCGTGATCAGGCCCTCACGTGCCAGGATGACGCCACCGCCGAGGAAGCCGATCCCGCTCACGACCTGCGCTAGCACGCGGCTCGGGTCGGCCTGGTCCGGCGACAGGGACGCGCCGAGACTGACGAACAGGCTCGTGCCGAGGCAGATCAGGATGCTGGTGCGGATGCCCGCGGCCTTGCCTCGCAGCTGTCGCTCGACGCCGATGAGCCCACCGCAGAAAACCGCCGTGCCCACGTGCCGCCAGAAGGTGTGGTGTTCGGGGTTGAGCACGTCGATCATCGTCGGGTCGGTCACAGGGCAGTCGCAGCGGAGGGATGCGGAGGCGCGAAGTCACCGAGGCTCGGCATCCACCAGTGTATACCGGGCGCGGCACCCGGACCAGACCGGCTGCGGCGTGCGCGCCGGCTCTGCATCGGAGCCTCCCGGCGGAGCCCTGTCATCAAAGGGTCAGCTCGTAGCGCGGGAACTTGTCGTCCCGGCGCCACCCGAGCGATTCATAGAGTCGCTGGGCCTTCAGATTGCTGTGCGCCGTGGCGAGCTCGAGTCCGACCGCGCCGGTGTCCTCAGCGAGACGGCGCGCCCGTGCCATCAAGGCACGTGCGACACCGCTGCCCCGAGCCTCGGGCGAGACGAACAGATCGTTCAGGAGCCAGAGCCTGCGCGGAACGGATGCCGTCGAGGAGAACAGCGGGTAGAGCTGCACGAAGCCGACGGCCCGGCCGTCCCGCTCGGCCAGGAAGACAACAGACTCCTCGCGGGCGAGGCGCTCGGCGAGAAAAGCTCGAGCGAGCGGCAGATCGGCGGGCTGCTCGTAGAACTGGCGGTAAGCGTCGAAGAGGGGCGCCACCAGATCGGCATCGGCCGCCCTCGCCTGCCGAACGGTATCAGCCACGCGCCGGGCGGCGCGACACCAGCGCGCGCTCCTCCCAAAGCCGTTTGAGGAGCTGAATCTGCCCAACGTGATAGGCGTCGTGAGCGGCGATCCCGAGCACCATCTCCCCATATGTCCACCGCTTTCCCGAAGGCGGGACCTGGTCGAGGACTCGCGCCGAGAGCGCGCGCACCGCCTCGATGAGTCGTTCGTGCTCGCTCTTGAGCAGCGCCATGTCCTGGGCCCAGGCGGCTTCGTCGGCAACATTCGGCTGGGTCGGGAAGTTCGAGGGGCTGCGTGGGAAGCGCGGCTCGGTTCCGCCGACGAGATGCCGGCGCACGGTGTACTTCCAGTAGGCGATGTGCAGGGTCATTTCCCACACGCTCTTGCGTCGCGGCGTCGGGCGCCACGCCGCTTGCGCCGCACGGACCCCCCTCAGGGCGCCCACCGCACTCGGGCCACCGTGCCAGTTCCGTCCTCCGGCAGGCGGCTGAATGTTCCAGAGCAGCAGACTCATCGTGGGTGTGGCCATCGGCCGACCTCCGGAAGTAGCGCGCGACACTCAGCCGAGCGGTCGGGCGAGCACCAGGTCCCGCTGATGATCGGTGCCCAACACGAAGGTCTGAGTTCCCGCATCCTCGAAACCGCATTTGCGATAGAACGCGATCGCACGCGGATTGCGCTCCCACACGCCAAGCCACAGGGCGTCCGCGCCTCCATCCCGCGCAGCGTCGAGGGCGGCGGCCATCAACTCGTGGGCCAGCCCGGTGCCATGCCACGGCCGGTCCACATAGAAACGGACCACTTCCATCGGGCTGACCGCTTTCACTCCGTTGGGTGCCGGCCCGCGTGCGAGTTGAGTGTACCCGGCAAGTCGGGCATCTACCTCGGCCACCAGGGTGACGAGTCGATCGTCACCGAGCTCGGCGGCCTGACGGGCGGGTCCAAAGTGCTCGGCGACATATCGCTCCATGTCGTCCGGAGTGTTGTACGCCGTATACGTCTCGCGGAAGGTGCGCTCGGCGAGCGCGGCCAGCCACCCAGCGTCGTCGACGCGGGCCGGCCGGATGCTCGTGCTCATGTCGGAGCCGCCGTGCCCTGGTCGTTCGACCGGTGCGGCGATGGCGGCAGGACATCATGGACGTGCGCGTCGGTCAGCCTGTCTTGCAACAGTTCCGCGTGCGACTGGCGAACCACCATCTGGGGCCTCCACGTTCAGGCAAAGACGTTTCCCACCGCTGATTACGGCTGCCGGGCAACAGCTCCCGGTGTGCACGCGAACTCAGACGAGCGATTTTGGGCTGATGGCACGCCGACGGCGGCGGGTAAATGTAGGTTCGCCGCGATGGCCCACGCCACCGCCGGAGGTGAAACTTTGACGCCGCCAGGCCGTGGGAATGCGGCGGGTGGGAGAACTTCGCCGCGGTCCCGGCCGAGGGCTGCATGCTGGTGTTCGTGCGGGATTTTTCCGCCTTCTACCGCATCTCGCTCCGGTCCGCGTTCGGGGTGATCCAGAGCCCGTAACGCTCGGCGAGCGTGCTCAGGTGATGTCGCTCGTGCCCGGCGATGATCCAGGCCAGCGCCCGCACGCTGAAGGGTGCGTCGCTTGCCGTGCCCCGTCGCGTCCACGCCTCGGGCGGCAAATGGCGGAGGAGCGCGACGGTCGCGGCACGCACCTGCGCGAACTCGGTCACGAGCGCCGCCAGTGGCTGCGCGTCGGCGCCTGAGTGCGGCACGTACGTATCCTGATCGAAGCCGGGCAACGGCGTCTGGTCGCCGCGTCCGATCCGGAGCGCTCGGTAGGCCATGATCCGTTCGGTGTCGCTGAGGTGAACGATGAGCTCCTTCACGTTCCATTTGCCTGGCGCGTAGCGATGAACGCCCCGGCTCTCGGCGACGGACGCGAATTTCGCCTGGGTTTCAGCGGCCTGGTTCGCGAGCAGCTCCAGAATCTCCGCGCCCGCGGGCACGCGATCGATGTAGCCGGCATAGTACGGCGCGAATTCGTCGCGGGTCGGGGGGTCGACAACGAGCTTCATCCGATCGCCTTTCTACGAGGGCGTGGGCCGGCATGCCACCGGCGGAGAGTTGTTCGACGCGGCGCAGGGCCGCCACCGCGCTTCCACCCGAGGGCCCGTGCCTGCCCGCACGCACCGGCCGTCATGCTGTCTCCCACTCGATGCCTGCGCCCACCGAAATCGTACCGCCGTCCAGGACCTCCGCGAACGCTCCGCCACCCCACCCCGGCTCCATCGCTTTCCGCAGCCCCTCGTACGCCTCGTCCATCCGCTCGCAGGGACGCGTCTCGCCCAGTATGCGCAGGCGACACTCGCCGATGTGGAGGACGCGCCCACGCGTTCCCGCCAGGCTGCAGCCACTCACCATGAGGTTGGCGCGGCGCGCGCTCGGCGGGACGCTGGCGCCGAGCTCTCGCATGATCCCGTCCCACACTTCCCGCTCGATCAGCGTCACCTGCCGCCGGCGACCCTGATCGGCATTCCCCACGAGACCGCGGCCAGCTACCAGCGACGCCGTAGGGAGCGCATCCATCGGCCCGCGATGCACGCGCTTGCGCCAGATCGCTTCGAGGTGGCCGGCGACAGTCGGCGCCTGACCGGCGCCCGGGTATCCGTGAGCAGACCCGAAGCTCATCGGGAGGGGGCCTTGAGCATGTTCCGTCGGCGGTACGGACCGCAGGCCGGATCGCCGGGACGCTGCCGCCCATGAAAGGAGGGCTGCCAGGCATCCGCGGCAGCGGTATCGGCCACGGTCTTCGCGTCCGCGTACCTCGCGCGACACTCGTCGAGCACCAGAGCAAGGTCCGCCCGCATCGTCTGCACGCGCCGGGTGCGAGCCACAATCGCGGGCAGGAGAGCGACGACAGCGGCAGCGACCAGGATCGCCACGATCAATGCCCGAGATCCCGGGCCCCTCTGCGGTTCAGCCGAGGTGCCCGTGGCCACTACGCGCGCCATTGGCCCGTGGCTGCCGGGAGCATCGGCATGCGGAAACCGACAAAGATTGGCACCTTCGAATCGGAGAGGTGTGGGCGAGAGATCGGCGTGGACATGCGCGGCCTGAGCGGACGTGGAGCAACAGGTGAACGGCGAAAACTAGACCGGCATGCGCCGCCTGCCCACCCGCAGGCTGAGCGGCCAGTGGACCCGACGGCGGGCGCCGGGGGCGCCCCACGCCGAAGCAAGCTCGCCCTCGAGCGTATCGACAGGGTCGTGACCGCGCTCGCGCCGGAAACGCTCGGTTGCCGACCAGGTGCGGAGATAGTCCGTCAGCTCGCGGAGCGACCACTCGAGCGCCATGTCGAACACCGGCGTCGGCAGCTCCTTGAACGGGAAAGGCAGCGTGCGATACCCCGTCTCGACCAGCCGGCGCTCGGGCGCCCAATAAGGGCCTAGAGTGTCGCCATAGAAGTGCTCGAGCGTCGAGTCGATGCGCCGATCGCCCACTCGCTGGAGGCCGTAGCACCAGATGGCGGTGATTCCCTCGGGCACGAGGACACGTCGAACCTCGGCGTAAAACTGGTCGAGATCCAGCCAGTGGACCGCCTGCGCAACGGTAACCAGGTCCGTCGACCCATCGGGAAGTCCGCTGCGCTCCGCGGTGGCCACCCGGTACTGCACGCGAGGATGTGGCGGCGCCTGCTGGAGCTGCGCAGCGCTCGCGTCGGTCGCCGTCACGGCTTCGAAACGAGCGGCCAGCTCGAGCGTGGCCTGCCCGCTGCCGGCGGCACAGTCCCACGCGTGATGGCGGCCGGGCGCGAGGGTCGCGAGGAAGTCGAAAAGCGCCGGCGGGTAGGTCGGTCGGGCCGCGGCATAGCTCCGCGCAACGGCCGAGAAATGGTCCGCGAACGGTTTCATCCGCCGTTTGGCTCCGGCGCCCCTAAGTCTACGATGGACAGCTCGTACGGTGGCGCGCGTTCACTGCCTGACCAGCACGACCCCACCCACAACGAGGGCCGCTCCGAGCAGGCGGAGCGGACTGATTTCATGCACCGTGAAACCCACCCATCCGAAATGATCGATCACCAGCGACATCAACATCTGACCGGCCACCAGCGCGGCCACCAGCGTCGCCGCGCCCAGGCGCGGCGCGAGCACGATCGTGCCGACGATGTACACCGCTCCGAGCAGGCCCCCGCCCCATTGCCACCACTCGCTGCGCGCCCAAGCGCCGGCAAGCCCGACCGGCGCCCGCGCCGCAACTGCCGCGGCCGCGAGGCCCAGGGCGCCCACGAGAAAGGAGACCAGCGCCGCCGCCAGCGGGTGTCCGAGCACTCCGCGAAGTTGCAGGTTGACGCCGGTCTGGACGGGCAGCATGGCGCCGGCGAGCACGGCGAGGAAGAGAAAGGCGATCATGCCCGCTCCGAGATGGTGGGTGTGACACGCTGTCGACGGAACGGCGCGAGCCGGCTCAGGATCGTTCGCCCCCGTTCTCGCGCTCGACCCGTTCGAGCAGATCGGCCACGTCTTGTGGCGTGAGCCCCACGTCCTCGAGCATGGCCTCCGTGCTGGGGCGACTGAAGTCCTCGCGCCGTGCCTCGAAGACCAGTTCGAATGCGTGCGCAGCATCGAGCGCCTGCTGCTGCCGAAGCACCCAGCCACTTTCGTCGACGAACAAGTGCATGGCGTGTTCGAGCGACTCGAACGAGTTCTCGCTCCATCGACGGAGCGACGGGTGCCAAAAGCGGGCGACGAGCACGGCGCCTGGGGGCGCGGCATCCGCCGGAACGGCCGCGCGGGTCACCACGACGACGAGGTGGACGCGACCGGGCCGCACCGGGTGCGCCGGCGCCGGCTCGGTGGCGGGCTGCAGCTCGATGACGCCCTCGGCGGTCTCGAAGCCGGGGCGCTCCGGCGGACGCTCGCTCACGGCGCGACCAGGTCCACGGCGCGATGGGTCAGGGCGTTCCAGCCGCGGGCGGACGCCTCCGGGCGCGCCTCGTTGGTGGTGTTCAGAACGCCGATCACCCCCGTCGTCGTCACCGGGTCCAGATAGAAGAACGATCGGAAGCCCGACTGCTCGCCCGTGTGACCCACGAGGTTGGAAGTCCCACGCTCGAACAGATAGAAGGCGAGCCCGAATTTTTCTCCCTCCGCGCGGGGCTGGAGCGGTACGACCGGTCGCCACATCTCCTGCAGCGAGGTTCGAGTGAGGACGCCCTCGTTCCGTTGCGCGGTGCGCGGATCGTCGCGCCCGGCTCCGCTCAGGAACGCGACGTACGCGACGAGATCGCTTACCGGCGCGTTCCAGCCACTGTTCGAAATCGTCACGCCCGGATCGAACTCTCGCGGATTCGGCACCACGCGACGTCGAGCCGGGCCCTCCGCCCGGACCGTATAGCTCTTCGCGCGGCGATCGGCCAGGTGATAGGGAGACACGCCCACAAAGCTCTGGGTCAGGCCGAGCGGCATCCAGATGTTCTTCTGCACGTAGACCGCCCAGGCATCGCCGGTAATCGCCTCGATCACGCGCGCCAGGTAGATGAAGGCGGGATTGCTGTACCCGAAACGCGACCCCGGCGCGAAACGGAGCTCCTGATACGGCATCATCGCGACCAGCTGGTCCCAACGCGTAGGCTCGAACGGCTCCCATGGCCGACCCTCGCCATACGGCCAGGTCGGATCCTGGAACCCGGCGGAATGCGACAGCAGCATTCGGAGCGTCACGCCCTCAATCGAACCGAATCTGTCGTGCACCTGTCGCAGCTCCGGCACGTATCGGACGACCGGATCGTCGAGCGTGAGACGGCCACGATCCCGGAGCTGCATGATCGCGATCGCGGTGAGCGTCTTCGTGATCGACGCCCAATGGTAGACGTCCTCGTTCCCTGGTGGCCGGCGCTGCTCGCGATCGCCCAAGCCATAGGCGTGTCGAGCGAGCACCTGCCCGCCGCGCATCACGACCACCGTCCCTCCGACCACACCGTCCTCGCGCGCATAGGCGTCGAACGCGGCGGTGAAGGCCGCCCACCGTGGCGGGGGGCTCGCGCGGGACGCCTGCGCCGCCAGCGGCGCGCCGGCACCGGCCGCCACACCCGCGGCCAATCCCGCGACGACCACGTCAGTCCGCCGAATTGGCGAGAATTTCCTCACCATATTTGCCCGGAGTGGTGGGACGCTCGTTGTAGCTGACCGGGCTTCTGAGGATGCGCACGGCCCGGATGGCCGGGTCGGCCGCGTGCGTGTCGGCGATGTCGGCGTCGGAATCGCCATACGACACCGCGGGGTGGACGGCACGAATGGCGTCCGTCTTGGGCTGCTGGGCGGTATAGAAGACCGCCGGCGGCGCCGCGAGCCCGAACAGGCGCTGCAGAAGCCGGCTGGTGCGATCGGTGGCCGGCGCACTCGGGAAGCGCGAGGTGACGAAGACGATCGTGTCGCCCCGACCCTGGTGGAAGGCGATCAGCTCGCGGGCGATCCGCTTCGGTTTGCTGAAGCGGGCATCAAGGCTGTCGTTGATGAGCGTCCAGAACGCCGGGTCGTCACGGAAGCGACCGGCGTCCCGCTCCTCCAGATACCCCTGGGCAAAGAGGAAGGCGAGCCCGGTGAACATGACCGTGTCGTCGATGTCGAACACGATGGTGCTCGGCGGCACGGCGGCAAGGCTGGCCTGCAGCTCGCTGAGCGTGAGAGTGCGCCCGCGTGTGGGCGCACCCAGCTTGGGAGTGGAGGTGGCAGCCGCGCAGCCCAGCACGGCCGCCGCGCACGACACCAGGAGCCTCGGTAGTGCCAGGCGCATACGCTCCCTCGACTAGGCGTGACTACCCTCGTGACGGCCCGCCGCCCGGACGAACGTCGAAGGGCGGGCATGGAGCGCGCCCGGAGCCCACGTGGCACCCCGGGGCCATCGCCCCGTGCTGCTTACCCGCGGTAGGCGTCGGCCGAGACGTTCAGGTCGCGGCGCAACTCCGCATCGCCGCTCAGCAGGGTGGCCCACGTCATCTCCGGCCCTTTCCGGGCACCCTTCGGCGTGATCTTTACGCCTTCGGGAGACATCGTGACGGTGTAGAGCTTGCCCTCCAGCTCGAGCTCGCGCTTGATCGTCTTGTCCAGTTTGGTAGCCATTCGCTCCTCAATGATCAGGGAGTCACGCCGCACGACGGCGAGGGGGGCTCCTCCGCCACGACCCCCGCATCAAATTAGGCTGTCCGCGTCCGTCAAGGAACCGCTGACACGGCTCACGCGGGCCGGGCGACCGCCAGGCACTCCATCTCGATCCGTGCGCCGAGGGCCAGGCCACTTGCGCCGAAGGCACTCCGCGCCGGCAGCTTGCCGGCGGGAAAGTGCCGGACGTATTCCTGATTCATTGCAGGCCATTCGGCCATGTCGGCGAGCATGGCCGTGCACTTGACCACCCGATCCATCCCCGAGCCTTCGCTCTCGACCAAGTGCCGGACGTTCTCCAGGGCCTGGGCGGTCTGTGGACCGACACCTCCGTCTACCAGACGCCCCGTGCTGTCGGTGCCAAGCTGTCCCGAAAGGAAGAGCATGGGGCCGACCCGGACGGCGGCCGAGAACGGGAGGTCTCTCCTACCTGGCATGGGCACGTGCTCGATGGTGAGCGGGGCCTCCGGGGCCGGCGACACGGTTCGGCAAGCCGGGGCCAAGAGAGCGAGGAGAGACGCCTGGAGAACGAGCCGCATTGAGGTCTCCTGAGACGGGGTCAGGGCAGCCGACGTATGGACGGGAGAAGCAAGCAACCTGAGACATCACTTGAAGTCGCCTGCATGTGAGCGTGACGCAAATCACTGGGCTGACATGAGCTGCATCTCAGCACCTAAACGATTTTCCAATAGATTCGGCGTTTATTCGCCACCATTTCTGGAGCTACCATATGACTGACAAGAAGCCCGCAAATCCAAAGGATGAAGCTCAGCCCTCCAACACCATCAAAGACCCGGCTGATTGGACGACCGGCGACGAGCCGATGACCGGCGCCCAGGAGTCGTACTTGCACACCCTCGCCAGCGAAGCCGGGGAAACGATCGAGGAGGATCTGACCAAGGCGGAAGCGTCCGAGCGGATCGACGAGCTGCAGTCCAAGACGGGGCGCGGGAAGGGGCGCCGCTAGGGGCGGTCGGCCATGGGGGCTTTGGGCTGTCGGTACAGCCGGATCAGCATTCCGATCAGGTTGGCCACGGCAAAGGACGCACCCAGCCCAATGAGTCCCCGGGCTGCCCACCGGAGGAAGTTGACCCGGTTCACATCCACGATGACGAGCAGCACCTTGGCGCTGAGCATCGTCGCGGCCACGGAAAAAACCAGCAGCTGGAGCAGGAGGAGCGGCCGGTACCCCATCCCCTGGGCCAGCCAGTAGAGCGCGAGCGCCACCAGCAGCCAGGCGAGCAGGCCGACGCGCGAGCTTTGGCCGAGTGGCAGCTCGCGCAGGATCGGGACGACCAGCAGGCCCAACGCGAGCAGCATCAACATGAGCCGGAGCGAGGCCCGTCGGAGCTCGCTCGGCGAGGCGTCCTCCGCGCTGTGCCGGAGGGGTGGCGCGTTCATCGGTTCGCTCCTCTCACGGGCAGACCCACTCGATGCCGCCGATTTGTTCCTTGACGGCGAAGGCGATGCCATGCGCGTCGCACGCCTCCTCGAAGCGGTGCTGCGCGTCGAACGAGTTCCGATTCCACACGTACGTCGACAGCTCGAGCGTGCAGCCTGGCCGAGGGAGCAGCATACCCTCCTGAATGCGCACGATCAGCAGCTCCAGATCGGCCAGGCCGATCGACTCACGTCCGGTCATCAGCCATTTGCTCCTGGAAGCCGGAACAATCTAAGGCGCATCACGATCACGCGCCCGAGTCGAGCAAGCGCGCCGGCGGCTGCCGACTCGCGCGATAGCCCGGAACCAGCGCGGCGGCCAAAGTCGCGGCCACCAGCATCGAAGCATACCGCATCACCAGGCCCGTGTCCCACCCGGGCAGTCCGGCCACGATCGTACCGAGCGCACCCCAGGCAACCGGACCGAGCCAGAGTCCGACGGCGATGCCGCCCGCTGCCACCATGCCGGCACGTAGTACCAGCAACGCCACGATATCCCGGCCGCGGGCGCCCACGGCCCGGCGCAGCCCGAGCTCGGGCTCGCTGGAGCGAACCCACAGCCTGAGCTGCACCACCGTCGCGAGCACCGCAACAATGAGCGCCGCTGACCCTTCGATTTCGAGCATCGTGCCGAACCAGTCGACGGGCGCGCGATCGCCAGCGAGCAGCCGGGCCTCGGTCGTGGCACTCACTTGATCTGCGCGAACGCCGAGCGCCGCCGCAACCGTACCTTTCAGCTTCGGCATCGTGACGCCCGGCCGCGGCGTCAGCAGCAGCTCGATCTGGCTCGGCGGGTGCTGCAGCACGCTCCCGTAGACACTGTACACCGGCAGCATGGCCGCGCCGATCGCTTGCGACGGTGGCACGTCCACTACCCCCACGACGGTGTGCCAGGTCCGCACGTCGTCGCCCAGGAGCATGCGGCGCCCCACGGCTTGGCCGTCCTGGAAGTGCTGGAGTGCCAGCGCACGACTGACGACCGCCACCCGCGGCGCCTGCCAATCGTCGGCATCGGTGAGCCCGCGCCCTTCGACCACGCCCACACCGAGGGCCTGGAACGAGTCGGCGCTGACGAACCGATGGGCCGCCGCCACCGCATGCCAGGGCACCATCACACCGCCGAAGCTGCAGAGCCCGCAATCGGTCGTCGCCACGCTCACCGTGCCCAGTCCGAGCGTGACGCCGTCACTCGCCAGGCTCACCGTGTCGGAGCCGCCGCTCTCGAGCGAACGGAGCAGGGCTTTGTAGCTCGCCGACCGAGACTGGGCGACCGGATCGGCCGAACGCGCGGTCACGATTTGTCGCCCGGCGACTCGCTCAAAGGACGCGATCGGTCGCCCGTCGCTGTGACGACCCAACAAGCCGCCGGCGGTGAGCATGATCGAGGCGAGGCCGAGTTGCGCGGCAGGGACCGCCAGTCCGAGGGGCCGCCCGGAGGTATCGGTGAGCCGACGCCGCGGAGCAAAGAGGAGCGCGAGCGCAGCCGCAGTCAGCACGACCGCCGGCATCGCCAGAATCGTCAGCGCCGCGGGCTCACTGGCCAGTGGCCCCACGGCTCCGGGCCAGGCGGTGACCGCCGCTTTCGCGCCAGCCCACCCCGCGACGATGCCGACCATCAGCGCGGCAACGGCGATCACGCCGCCTTCGAGCAGCGTCGCCAGCAGGAGCGTCCGTCCCGATGCGCCGACGGCGCGCCGCAGGATCATCTCGCCGCGGCGCTCTCCGGCTCGAGCCGCGAACAGCAGCAGCACACCGAGCGCGCTGACGATGAACCCGGTCAGCGCCGCTCCGGCAAGCCCATGGAAGAGGAGTGTCAGGCCTTCGCGCTGCAGCGCCGCCGGCGTCCGGGCAAGCGCCCATTCCGGGTCGGCGACCAGGTCTGCTCCCGGAAGCAGCAGCCTCGGCGTGAGGAGGCTTCCACCGGCGCCTACCATGAGAGCGACAGGCAGGGTGGCCGCCAGACCGAGCGCACCGAAACCGACGAGCAGTGCCGCCGTACCACGGTGGGCCCGCAGACCCCAGAGCGCCGAAGCGGCGGCGCCCCGCATCGTGATGACGGTCATGCGTAGCCCGTCCAGGGCGGGGTCTCGACGGTATCGCCAGAGCGCCGATCGCGCAGCCGGTGGACCAGCGTGAGGGTGGTCTCCCCGTCGTCCCGACGCACGTGCGAGTCGAGCAACTCCCAACGCGCGGTGTCGCCGTAACCCGCCTGATTCAGCCTGTCCGCCTCGGCGCGGCACACGTCGCCCGGGGTGGGGCGACTGGCGGGGTACGCGTCCTCGTGATGGGCGATGAGCGCGCGCCAGTCGGCATCCCCGGCACGCTCTACCGCGGCCCGAACATCCTCTCGACTCAGTGGCATGATTGATCGCCTCCCACCGATGGCCCACGATATTCGGCTCGATCGCTCCGTGTCCATACGCGAGCTCGGCGCCGTCGGCGACGGCGCAGCGCGTGATGGAGCGACACCTCCCACGCTGTCCCCGCCGTTCGTCCCTTCGATCTCGATCCTGAGCGGTGCATGAGATACCTCAACCAGTTTCCGACGAGCGTCGAACCTGCCGACCCAGACATCGTACCCGCCTGGTGCGAGCGGCCCGACCTCGGCCTGGTAGATCACCTGCCGCTGTCGGGAAGGTGGAGGTGGATCGTTCACCGGCCGGCCCGGCAGCGAATCGTACAGCGTCAGGCGTATGGTGTGCGCCTCGGTGACATCGAGGTCGCCATAGAGCCCACCATTCTCGAGCTGGAGCGCCAGACCACGGATCACGATCGAGCTGGCGCCCAAGCGAAGGGTCGGCGCGCCGGTGTCGGAAGGACTGGCGTTCCCCAGCACCTCGAACCGGAGCGCCGGCGCCGGTCCGACCACTGGTGGCACACGCGGCGCGCAGGCGAGCAGGAGCGCCGCTGGCAGGAGCGCCGCGACCTCGACCGGCACTCCTCTCACGCGGCGCTCCCTACCCTGCTCCGAACTGCCAGTGCGCGCAAGCGAGCCCACCAGAGATAGACCGGAATGCCGAGGAGCAGCAATCCCGTGCCGACGGCGGCATTTCGCGGATTGGCGAGGATGACGCTGATCACGACGAGCGCGGCGGCCGCCACGAACAGTGCCGGCGTCCAGGGATACCCCGGCACGGCGAACCCCCGGTGGGCACGCGCTCCGTCGCCGCTCCGCTCGTTGGCCCGGAGACGGTACAAGCCGGCCACGGTAAGGCCAAAGAAGATCCAGTCTCCGAAGGACACGTAGTCCACCAGTTGCCCGAACGTTCCGGTGAGGGTGAGCACGACGGCCCAGGCCGATTCCGCGATGATAGCATTGCCCGGCGTGCGGAAGCGCGGATGCAGCCGAGCCAGGGCGGCGAAGAACACGCCGTCGGCAGCCATCGCCTGCAGGACGCGCGGCGTCACGAGGATGACCAGATCGAGGAAGCCGAACGTCGAGATGGCGATTCCGGCGGCGATGAACGTCGCCCCACCGTTCCCGAGCAGGATGCGCATGGTGTCGGCAGCAGGCGCCGTACTTGTCGCGAGCCCTTCGGGTCCGAGCACCCGAAGGTACGCCAGGTTCGCCAGGACGTACACCGCCACGACCAGTGCCACCCCGCCCACGAGCGCGCGCGGCAAGGTCCGCTCGGGCCCGACGATCTCCTCGGCGATGAAGTTGGTCTGCTGCCAGCCGCCGTAGGTGAACAGGATGGGGACCAGCGCGGATCCGAGCGCCAGGAGCCAGTGGCGCGCAGGCACGCCGGGTCCAGGTTCAAGAGGAAGCGAGGGCGGTACGGCGAAGACGAGACCGGCCACGACGAGCGCCGCCAACGCACCCAGCTTGAGCACCGTCAGGATGTTCACCGTCATCGCCCCGGGCGCGACGCCGACGTAGTTGATGGCGGCGAGAAGGACGATGGCGCCGACCGCCAAGCGAATGGTCCATTCCTGGGGCAGACCGGTGAGCGCGATGGTGTAATCGGCGAACGTGACCGCGACGGCGGCGATGGCGCCGGTGGCGATGACGAGGAGCAGCGCCCAGCCGTACAGGAAGGCGGGCAGCGGTCCCCAGGCCTCGCGAAGGTAGACGTAGCCCCCGCCGGCCCGGGGCAAGCGCTGGCCCAATTCTCCGAAGCAGAATGCCCCGATCAGCGCGACGACGCCGCCGAGGATCCACGCTCCGAGGGCGAGCCCAGGACTGCCGACCCGGGCTGACACGTCCGCCGGGGTGCGGAAAATTCCTCCACCGATGATTCCGCCGACGACCGCCATCGTGGCCGAAAAGAGGCCGAGCCGTCGGGCGTAGGTCGTCATGCCGCCTCGCAAGTTGAGAGAGCGGGGCGTGCGTCAGGCTGCCCGGAATCGCGGCCGACGTTGTTGGGCAACGGGTTAGCCCCGCCACCCACGGCGGCACGCCGGTTGCCCCCTGGCCTGTCGTGCTCCGCCTCCGATCTCTGTCTCCTACACTCGTGCTCGTGCTCGTCGCCGCCTGCGGATTCGATCCGGGCGATGACTCGCCGATGACCCCGCCCTCGGTCTACCGCGAGTGGTGGGGGAAAACGGAGGCATGCTCGGGGCTGAGCGGGGATTTCGACCGGGTACGATGGTCCGTGGTGAAGGGCCACAGCTTTCCCTGCGCCAGCGGAAACTGCGCCGGGCACTGGGAACCGAGCCACCGGATTTACGTCGCGGAGGAATGGGCGGGGAATGAAATGGTGGTGCGGCACGAGATGCTGCACGACCTCCTGGACAAGTCGGGCCATCCGGATCCGCCGTTCGGCGATCCCTGCACGCTCACCTGGGCCACCTGGAAGGGCGATCGCTCTCCCAACCTCGAGCCCCTCACCCACGGCATGGCCGACTTCTAGCGCTAGTTGGAGTGCTCGGAACTGCCGAGGACCATCGGGTCCCCGTCGGTCAGACAGCGCCGCACCTCCTCGATGAGCCGCTCGCCGGAAAACGGCTTGGCCAGCATGCCGCACGGCGTGGCAATTCCCATCCCAGCCAGTTGCACCGCCGCGTACCCCGACATCAGGATCACCGGCAGCGCCGGCCGGAGCGCGTTGAGCGCCTGCAGCAGCTCGACGCCGTTGAGCCGCGGCATGACCACGTCGCTCACGACCACGTCGACGGCCGGTCCGTCGGCCCGCACCCGGACGAGGGCCTCCGCCCCGTCCGTCGCCTCCTCCACGACATAGCCCTCTTCCAGCAGCACGCGCGCAGCGAAGCGGCGGACGGTGGACTCGTCGTCCACCAGGAGAATCCTGCGAGGGTCAGTCCGGGGCTCGATCACTGCTGGTATCCTGTCCAGGGTGTGGGGGGTGCGCCAAATCTGGCTGGGTCGGGCCGGTTCGGCCAGATGTGATCTACGTCGCGTTGCCGCACTTTCTCCGCGCCTACCTTCGCACCGTCCGCAAGACCACGGCTCCATCCGAACGAGGCACCCATGACGAACGCCCACCGCCCCGACCCGTCCGACCCACTGCCGGAGTCGGCAATGGGCGGCGGGAGCGACGCCGGCGCGCACGGACAACATCCCGCATCTCATCCCGACGCGCCCCCGCGTGCCGACGTCGCGACGGGTGACGCCGCCATCGAGCGCCGGCACCGACACGACGAGGGTTATCAAGGACCGGAGCGTCGTCAGGGACGCCAGCCGGCGGGCCATTCGTGAACGGCACCCCCACCGTCGGGGACTTCCTCGTCTCGCGGCTGGCCGCCTGGGGGGTCCGCCGGATCTTCGGCTACCCCGGGGACGGCATCAACGGGATCCTTGCCGCGCTCGAACGGTCGGACCACGGCATCGCGTTCGTTCAGGTGCGGCATGAAGAGATGGCCGCCTTGATGGCGTGCGCGCACGCGAAGTTCACCGGTGAGCTGGGCGTGTGCCTGGCCACCTCGGGACCGGGCGCGATCCACCTGCTCAACGGTCTCTACGACGCCAGCCTGGATCATCAGCCCGTGCTCGCCCTCGTGGGACAGTCGGCGCGGCTCTCGATGGGGAGCAGCTATCAACAGGAAGTGGATCTGCACACGCTGTTCAAGGACGTCGCGCACGAGTACCTGCAGGACCTCGTCGATCCCGCGCAGGCCCGTCACCTCGTCGACCGCGCGGTTCGGATCGCGCTCGCGGAGCGCACGGTTACCTGCCTGATCGTTCCGAAGGACGTGCAGGAGTTGGAGGCGATGCCCTCACCGCCGCGTGAGCATGGCAGCACCTTTTCCGGGATCGGGTGGTCTCCGCCGCGAGTGCTCCCGAGGGACGACGACCTGGCGCGGGCCGCGGAGGTCCTCAACGGCGGCCGCCGGATCGCGATGCTGATCGGCGCGGGCGCCCTGCGAGCGGCCCCGGAGGTCACGTCGGTCGCCGAGCGGCTCGGGGCCGGCGTGGCGAAGGCGCTGCTCGGCCGCGCCGCGCTGCCCGACGAGCTGCCGTTCGTGACGGGGTCGATCGGCATTCTGGGAACACGGCCGAGCTGGACGCTCATGCAGGAGTGCGACACCCTGCTGATGGTGGGCACCAATTTTCCCTACGCGGAGTATCTCCCGGTCGAGGGTCAGGCCCGCGGCGTGCAGATCGACATCGACGGCCGGCAGCTCAGCCTGCGCTATCCCATGGAGGTCAACCTGGTGGGCGATAGCGCCGAGACCCTGCGCGCGCTGCTGCCCCTCCTCCGCGAGCAGCACGACCGTTCATGGCGCGAACGGCTCGAGCGCGAGATCCGGGATTGGTGGGCGGAGGTCGGCCGACGGGCACTGGAGCCCGCCGACCCGCTCAATCCACAGCGGGTGGTGTGGGAGCTTTCGTCACGTCTGCCGGACGACTGCATCGTGACCGGCGACTCCGGCACGTCGGCGGCGTGGCTCGCTCGCGATCTCCGCCTGCGCGCCGGGATGATGGCGTCGCTGTCGGGCGGGCTCGCGACGATGGGGTCGGCGGTGCCCTACGCCGTAGCGGCCAAGTTCGCGCATCCGGGCCGTACCGTGGTCGCCATCGCCGGCGACGGGGCGATGCAGATGAACGGCAACAACGGGCTCATCACGATCGCCAAGTACTGGTGGCAATGGGATGATCCGCGGCTCGTCGTGCTCGTCCTCAACAACCGCGATCTCAACTTCGTCACCTGGGAACAGCGCATGGTGGAGGGGATGCCGAAGTACGCCGCGACGCAGGACATTCCGGATTTTCCGTATGCGCGGTACGCGGAGCTGCTGGGACTTCGGGGCATCCGGGTGAGCGATCCCGAGCAGGTGGGTCGGGCGTGGGACGAGGCCCTCTCCTCGGACCGGCCCGTGGTGCTCGAGGCGTATGTGGACAAGAACGTCCCGGTGCTTCCTCCCCACCTGAAGCCCGAGCAGCTGGCCAAGCTCGCGGAGGCGCTCCAGGCGGGCGATCCGGACGCCGCGGGCGTGCGGCGCCAGACGTCACGTGAGGATCCCGACGCGTTGAGGCAGCAGTAGGCACCCCCCCCCGAGCCGTCCGCCGCCAGGCGCGTTCGCCCCCGGTCATTCCTCCCGGAGCACCACGGCCGGATCGACCCGAGTGGCACGGAGCGCGGGCACCAGGTTGGCCGCGAGCGCCGTGACGCCCAGCAGCGCCGCGACCCCGGCGAAGGTGGCGGGATCGGTCGCCCGGATTCCGTAGAGCTGGCTCTCGATGAGACGCGTCAGCGCGAATGCCGCC
>DATLBL010000141.1:0-20677 GCA_035526925.1 Gemmatimonadales bacterium | reverse complement strand
ATCGAGGTCGTCGCCGTGCCGAAGTCGACGAACTTGGACCCGACACCCCACCCGCCGTTGTACTGGCCGGGGGGCAAGCGGACCGTGGCCTGACCTTGCAGCTTGAACGGCGGGCTGCCCTCGAACCGTGCGGCGGTCGTTGGGTCGACCGTGAGCGCCTCGAAGAACGCGGAGGCGGAGTCGATTCCCTCGTTCGAAGAGACACCACCCGCGAACCCACCCGAGAACTGAGTCGGTGACAGCGGGACGGTGACCTGGAAGCTGTCCACCCCGTTTGCCACGTTCAGGTAGTACTGCGCCGGCACTGTGGCGCCGCTGACGGCGCCGAACACGGCACCGATGCCGCCGTACACACCCATATGGAGGCTGTCGAGCCGCATCGTCAGCGCGCCCGCCTGGCTGGGCTGGATGACCGACGCCGCGAACTCGCCGACGAAGCCCACGACACCGCCGTCCGTCGGTTGTGCCGGGCCGCTGAACTTCGCGGTGGCAGGATCGAGCGTGGGCGGGCCGGTGATGATCGTGTCCATGGCCACCCCGCGCCCGATAACATGGGTCGTGAGGCTGGTGGCCACCTGCTGATTGGACGCCGCGGGCACCGGTGTCACGGCCTTGGTCGAGCGTGAGGACTCGAGGCTCGAGTTGCCGGAGGTCAGCGAGTTCACGTCGAACGCGACCACCGAGTAGAAGTAGCGCAGGCTGTTGCGAACGTTGCGGTCGATGAAGAGGAACGGCACGCCGTTGTTGACCAGCTGCGTGGACACGCCCTGGGCGATGCGCCCCTGATTGATGTCCGTAAAGGCCGTATCGAGGAAGCCCGGAAGCACCTGCGCTTCACCGTTGGCCAGCAGCACGCGGCGGCCGGGAATGACCTGCGTCACGGTACCGACGAGGTCCACGTCCGTGGAACCGACGAACGGGGTGCCGGGCGCCGGGGTCGAGAACACCGTCGGACAGTTGATGGCGACGGCGAGCTCGGGCGCGCAGGTCGACGTCGGGTTCACCGTGGAGCGGAAGTCGGTGAACACGCCCTTGCCGTCGGCGGACGGCGCGTAATCGAACTGCGCGATGAGCTGCAGCTCGCTCGGGCTGTCGGTCCGGCCCCGATAAATCCGGTAGCCCTCCACGTCGTTGCCGCGGAAGTTCGGATCGTACAGCGCGTTGGGCAGGCCGTTGATCGTGGGCTGGCTCGCCACGTTGAAGAACGGATCAGGCGTGGTCTCGGTGCCGGAGCGGGCCCAGAGCACGGTCACCTGGTTGTTGCCCGGGACCAGGAAGAACTCGGGACGCTCGGGCGCGAACGGAAGCAGGAATTTGCCGTCGAACACCGCCTGCGCCACCTTGGCCTTGCCGAGCAGCGATCCGGGCACCGCCGCGATCTCCGCCTGAGACACACGCGTCGGGTCATCGTCGGCCGGGCCGCCGTTGCTGAAGCCGAGGTAGCCGGTGACGGTGTCGACCGCGTTGACGCCGCTCGCCATCCGGGCAGGGTCGCCCATGATATCGAGGTCGCTGGTCGAGTTGGCGGGCTTGACGTCGCACGCGGCACCCGGGCAACCACCCACGGCAACCGGCGGCGCGAAGATGTAGCCCACGGTGATGGTGCCTGAGCCGCCGGGAGGCAGGTCGATCGGGCCGGAGGACTGGAAGAAGCGCATGTCCGCCGAGCTGCCGATGTTGACGTAGCAGATCTTCGACTCGATCGGGTTGGGCAGCGAGCAGGCGCCGTCCGTCGGCAGCAGGCCGCCGGTCAGGAAGCGGTAGAGCTGCTTCTCGTCGTTGGGGTCCTGCACCGAGCCGGTCGAGTTGGAGAACGTGCCGAACAGCGTCAGGCCCACCTCTTCGCCGGTTTCCGGGTTGAGCGGGCTGCCGAGGTACTTCACGCCCACGAAGCCGGGGCCGTTGAAGAACGGCGCCGAGCCGAAGATGGCGGGGTCGAAGGTCCAGCCGATGGCCCGTGCCGCCTGCTCGCTGAACGTGTGCTCGTACGTGTAGCCCATCTGGAACGGCACGTTCACGCTGGCGTAGTTGGCGCTCGCGGTCGCGACGTCCATGTCCGCGACGTACGCGGCATAGAAGTCGTTGATGGTGTATCCGCCGGCCGGGAGGTTGATGCCGAACCGCGCGGTGTTCAGCGCCTGGAAGTCCGCAGCCTTGTCGAGGAGGATCTCGCGCATGGCCGGCCGGATGGCCGCATAGTCGGCCGGGTTGGTGCTCGTGATGTTATAGAAAGTGTACAGGATGTACAGGATGTCTTCGTTGCCGGTCGGGAAGTTCCAGCCGATAGCCCGGGTCTCGACCAGGATGCCGAGCGGGTGCGCTCGGCTTTCGAGTCGGGCCGGGTTGCCTTCCCACGAGACGAACCAGAGGTCGCCTTGCGAGGCCGCGATGGATCCCTGCAGCGCCGGGTCGAACAGGTCGCCCTGTGGATCGGTGCCCAGGGCCAGGTCGACGCACGGGCCCGTCGTGGCCAACGCCGAGCACGGCACGCGCGCGGCGTCGGGCCAGTTGGCCGCGTCCACCGGGTCGGCCGTGGTGAACACCGGCTGCACTTCCTCGCCGTTGTTGCCGCCGGCCGTGTTGTTGAAGAACGCGCCCGCGGTGTCGCCCGCGAAGCCGTTCACCGACTTGTCACCCGGCTCGACGATGCCGCCGATGTTGATGCCGGATCCGAAGACGTATTGGTCCGCCGAGCCGCGCGGCCAGATGCCGCCGCCGACCGTGCTCGAGCCGGTGGCGCAGACCTGGCCGTCCGAGGCGATGCGGCACTGCACCCGGTTGGTCGTCAGCACCGTGATGGCACTGGAAAGGAGCCGAAAACCCCCGGGCTTCGGCTTCGGCTTGGCCACCGCGGTCGAGGCCGCGGTGGCGCCCAGCGCAAGGGTGACCATGACCGCCCGCACGAACACGCGCTGACAACGCGAGAAACGCATCCCGTCCTCCTTGGAGAGAAACACAGCCCCCTCGCTCACCGCCGCCCGGCCAGATTCGGCCGGGCGGCAGTGAACTCAGGGTGGTCAAATCAGAAGTTGATCTCGAAGCCCAGGCGGGCGCGGCGCGGGGCGCCGTACTGTTCCTGCGTGCCGCGAGCGACATCGTAGAGTGCGTTGATGGCGCGGGTCTGCTCTTCGACCGTATAGACGTGGTCACCGTTGCCGTAGCGCTCTTCCGCCCGGATCAGGTAGATGCAGTTGGCCGCGGCCGGGTCGTTCTTGCTGCTCACCCAGTTGTTGCAGGTCTCGTGGGCGAAGTTCAGGTTGATCGCCCCGTCGGGCCCGACCGCACCGAGGGCGCCGTTCTGGTCGCGCTCGGAGGCGAGATCGTCGAGGTCGGACTGCAGGTTCTGCTGACGCTCTTCGGCGTTCGAGACGTCGCCGTTCACGGCGAAGACCTGAATGACGTTCTTGAAGTTGAGCAGGTTGCGGACGTCGAGATACCCGGTCACGTCCAGCCCGCCCAGGCCGAAGCTCTTGGTGAGCTTCGTGTTGAGCTCCTTGAAGGCAGGAAGGCGCTGCGAGTTGATGCCCTCAGGGAACAGGGCATTGCAGTTCTCGATCGACATGATGCTCTGCTCTTCGTTGCTCTCCGCGCCGCACTTGCTGTACGCCGTGCCGCTGGTGTACCGGAAGGTGGTGAACAGGCTCACGTTCCGGAGCACGGTGCCAAGCGCGGAGCCCTGGCGGAAATCGCCCGGGAAGGTGACGGAGAACGCGCTCGCCAGGGTGTGCGGCCGGCTGTTGTCGGTCGCGATAATGCCCTGCGGCGGCGGCTGGGCGCCGTTGTTGCCGCCGACCTGGTTCACGATGCGCGACCCGTAGAACACGTAGGTGAACGGATCGGAACCGGTGCTCTTGGCCTGCTGGTACGAGTAGCTGACCGTGCCGTTGAAGAAGTTGCCGAAGCGGCGGTCGAGCCGGACGTCGAGTCCGCGGACGTTGCCGAAGTCCAGGTTGGTCAGGATCCGGAAGTCGGTGTCGCGGCGGAGCGCCGGGTCGAACAGCGTGACAAGTCGGGCCGCCGGGTCCGAGATGATGTCCTTGTTGTAGGCGGCGACGTCAAGCACCATGTCGTCGCTGAAGGCGTGCCGGATGCCGAACTCGAACGTGATCGTCTTGCCGAAGTCGAGGTCGGACCCGAACACGTTATTGGTGTTCGTGTTGCCCAGGTCGGTGTTGATGCCGCCGAGCAGCAGGGCGAAGTCCGGGGTCTGCACCTGGTGCGCGTACGACAGCCGGAAGTTGGTCCGGTCGGTGACCGGGAACGATACCTGCACGTGCGGGCTCAGGTAGTTGTGGCTCTTGTCCCGAACATAGAGGGCGGTCGGGTTGGCCGCGTCGAACCCGGGGAGGCTCGAGATGCGCGGGAACGCGTACGTGTTGCCCGCGGTGTCGGTCGCGAACGGCCGCGACGCGCGGGTGTCGTAGTAGTCGTACCGCAGACCGCCGACCAGGACGACGTCGCCCAGGTCCAGCCGGTCCTCGACATAGGCGTTCCACCGGATCGGCTTCTCGCGATACGCCTCGGAGAAGAACTTCGACGTGAACGAGAACGAGTAGTTGTCGATCCCGTAGCGCGTGAACTCGCCGCCGATGTTGAGGCGGTTGTAGCGATCGGCCTGCCAGTCGAGCTTGGCCTTGCCGATGTAGCGATTTTCCTTGTACAGACTGAGGCGGCTGTTCGTCGTGCCGTTGGACGGCCCGCCGCTCTCGCCGAACGACCAGGTATCGCCGCCCTGCGTGTTGACGAAGTTCGCGTACTGGCCGTAGAGGCCGTAGGCGTTGTTGCGGACGTCGTCGACGAGATTGTAGGCGCTGCCGTTGTCGACGTCGACCGGCGTGATCCGGCCCGAGTTCCGGCGGACGTTGTCGATCAGCTGATCGTCGATCGGGAAGTTGTCGAAGTCGAACAGGAAGTGCATCGGCTTGATGATGAAGCCGCCGAACGGATCACGGGTCGACAGGTCGCTCTCCGTCGTGAGCGGGCTGTCGATCCGCTTGTCCTGCTGATACGAGAGCGCCACGTCCAGCGCCAGGGCCCGCTCCGAGCTCTTGCTCAGGTTCTGGGTCCACTGCAGCGTCGCGAAGTAGTTCCGCGCGTTGAACCCCTGAAGGGTCGACGGCAGCGCCAGGTTGTTGATGTAGCGGATGGTGAACGGGAACGTGTGGCCGTGGTTCCGGCTGGTGGCCAGGCTCAGGGAGACCCGCGAGCCGGTGCCGTACGTGTAGTTCAGCTTGCCGGAGGCCTGGTACAGGGTCTTCGCCGTGGCCGGGAGCCGAACGCCGTTGCAGTCCAGTCCGTAATTGTTCCGGATGTTGTTGACGCTCGCCTGGGTCCGGGCATCGCCGCTGGCGAGACCGGCCGCGCCGGCGTCGGCAAAGGCGTCGCACTTGCCGCGGGAGATCGCATAGTTGTACACCGCCACCTGGGTGGTGTCGGCGGTGAGCTGCTCGTTGACGTCCTCGGTGGCCGGATCGTCCAGCACGCTGAGCTGGTTGACCACGGTGTCGACGCCCGCCTGGAGGAACACCGGCACATCCGCGCTGCCGAAGCCTTCCTCCACGGCCTTCTGGCCCTCGAGCGCGCCGCTCAGGGCGAACGTCAGCCGGCCCGCCAGCGGTCCGCTGAAGCTGCCCTCGAGCCGGTTGAAGCCGATCGAGTTGTTGACGCCGAACGGCTCGTCGGTCTGCGCCGAGAATGAGCCGTTGTACTCGCTGCCGCCGGTCTTGGTGACGATGTTGATGATGCCGGACTTGGCGTTACCGAACTCGGCGGAGGAGGAACCGGTGGTGACCGAGGCTTCTTCGAAGGCGTTGGTCGAGATGCTGAGCGAGGTGCCCGCCGAGCCGACGTACCGATCGCCGCGATAGCCGGCCTGGGTCGGCACGCCGTCGACGTAGGTGGCCGCCTCGTTGTTGCGGCCGCCGCGGATCGACAGGTTGCCGTTGTTGTCCGCGGTGACACCCGGCTGGAGTCGAAGGACCTCGTTGATCCGGTCGACCGGGAGGTTGTCGGCGAACTGGCCGTCCACCCGCTGCTTCGTCGTGACCTCGTCACGCGGCACCAGCGGCTGGGTGTTGGTGACGACCGTGATCTCCTCGATCTCGACCGCCGTCTGCTCGAGCTGCACGTCGACCGTGATGGTCTGGCCGGCGAGCATCTTCACGCCCTCGACCTGGGTCGACTTGTACCCGATGAAGGCGGCGCGCACCGCTACGGTGCCGGCCGGAATGTTGTTGATGAAGTAGTAGCCCTGGGGATTCGTCAGGGCGTTGAATGCCGTTCCAACTACGTACACCTGGGCGTTGGCAATGGGTGCGCCCGCCTGGTCCCGCACCCTGCCTTCGAGTTTACCAGTCGAGCTCTGGGCGAGGAGCGAGCCCGCTCCCAGTCCAAGCGCGACTGCCGCGGACGCGATAAATCGCGCAACGCATGCGAAGGCGCTGACACGGCAATGCTTCATGGATACGTCCTCCAAAGGCGTGAACCTGCGAGTACGACCGACCTTGAGCAGGGAGCGCGCACGCTTCCCGTATGCTCGATGGTCTACTTCGGAATGCGACTGCTGTGGGATTGCACCTGCGTCTAGAAGAGGGGCACGATGCCGGTCTCGACATCGTGTGCGCCGACCGCGGCCCGGTCAGCGCTGCCTAATATGAAGCACCAAAATTTTCGTGTCAAGCAAAGGTCACGACGAAACGTCCGGTGCGCCTGGTTCGTGTAACTCTCTGAAACCGGAGCGGTTGCCTATTGAAACGGAAAAAGCTGTTGGCCAGCGGTGCGGCGCTCGGGCCGGGCCGGTCGCGCTCGCATCGACTCGGCGCGGCGCAGATATTCGCGATTGCAAGCAGGCAGTGTGGTTCGGATTGCGACGGGAAAAATCGGACGGACGCGATTCTAACGCGCGCCGCTGCGTTTGGGAAGGGGTAGCCGCTCTCCGGGAGCCGGCTACCCGCCGGCGACGATCAGCTCGGTCTGGGGCGTGCGCGGGGTGACCTCGGGTCCCGCGCCACCCCAGTACATGTTCACCTCGCTCCGCACGCCGAACCGACCGGGCAGGTACACGCCGGGCTCGACCGAGAAGCCCACGCCCGGGACCAGCAGTCGATCGTCATGGGTCTCGTAGTCGTCGAGATGCGGCCCCGAGCCGTGCAGCTCACGGTCGATGGAGTGTCCGGTGCGGTGGACGAACTGCTCGCCGTATCCGGCCGCCTCGATGACCGTGCGCGCGGCCCGGTCGGCCTCGAATCCTGCGATCGGCCGGCCCGCGGCCGCCGCGCTTCGCACCGAGGACACCGCCGCGTCCCGGGCATCCCGCACCGTCTGCCAGACCCCTCGCACCTCATCCGGCACCCGGCTGCCGGCAAACCCCATCCAGGTCTGGTCGGCGAACACAGTCGTGCGGCTCCGCCCGGCCCACAGATCGAGCAGCACGACATCGCCCGCGCGAAGCGTCGCGTCCTGCCCGGCCTGCGGCTCGTAGTGCGGGTTGGCCGAGTTGGCTCCGAACCCGACGATCGGCAGGGTGTCGAAGACGAGCCCTCGGGCCTCCACCGCGGCGACCACCCGCCCCTGGAGTGCCGTCTCCGTAGTCCCCGCGCCCGCCTCGAGCACGGCGCCGGACAGCGCCGCCTGCGCCACCTCGGCCAACACCTCGGCGGCGTACCGGTGATCCGCCGCCTCCCGGTCCGACCACCCCGCCGCGAACCGGCTCACCAGCGGCCCCGAGGGCACGACGGTCGCGCCCAGACGCCGTACCAGCTCGACCACGCCGTAGGGAACGCGATCGAGATAGGGCACGGCGTCCTCGGGCGAGATCTCCATGGCGAGCCGCTTCCCCGCGACGACCGCGGCCAGCGCCGCGTGGAGCTCCTCCCAGCGCGAGTACGGCAACACCCGGCCGGGGAAATCGCGGACCGCCGCCAGCTCGATGCGGTGGGCCACCGCCATCGGCTCGCCGTCCCGCGGGAGCAGCACGAACAGCCGTCGGGTGTTGAGGCCCTCGAGCTCGAGCACGCGGGTGGCGACGGGATTGAGGCCGTGGAAACCGTAGAGCAGCCACCCGTCGACGCCCGCGGCGTCGAGCGCTTCGGCCAGCTCGCGCCGGTCGGGGATCACTCGTACACCTCGGCGGCGGCCGTGCGCCAGATGCAGGCGTCGTCGCCGCGCGAGCGGCAGCGCTCGTGGAGCATGGCGCCCTCGAACGCGGTGAGCGAGCGGAGCAGCTCGCCAAAGGCGGAACCGTAAAACGTGCAGGCGGCCCCGTCCGGGAGCGCCAGGATCGAGAGCGGATCGGTCATGCGCACCTCCGTGCCCGCGGCCGACGCGCGAAGCTCGCCGCCGAACACCTGGCGCGCCAGCCGCGACGCCGCCCGGAGGGACAGCCGGCGTGCCACCGCGTTGGGCGAGACCCGCACGAACGTCCGGGCGGAGCGCCCGCGCGAGCGCGCGGCGTAGCGCGCCGCGCGCCGGCCGGCGTCGGCGAAGACGAGCGCGGCGTCCGGGCGCCGGCCGACCAGCCGGATCACGCTGATGACCTCGTCGAGTTCCACCGTTCCTTCGCGCTCCGCCGCGGCGCGATAGCGCTGGATCTGCGCCGCGACCGTCGGGCTCAGGCCCAGGCGGCGCACGACGATCTCTTCGGCGAGCTCATCGAGCCCATCCTCGACGGGCGTGTCGAGGTTCCGGATCGCCTCGAGCAGGCTGAGCGGCAGGAGCGCGGGAACGGCGGCGGGAGTAGGCACGTGGTCTGTGTCCGTGAAGCTAGCGGGTCCATTACATTCTTTCCATGGCCGAGCCCTCTACCGCCGCGCGCGCGTTCGATGCGGAGGCGTTGCCCCACCTCGACGCGCTGTACCGGGTCGCGCTCCGGCTCACCGCCGATCCCACGCAGGCCGAAGATCTGGTGCAGGACACCATGCTCAAGGCCTACCGCGCCTGGCAGCAGTACCGGCCCGGCACCAACGCTAAGGGCTGGCTGCTCACCATCCTGCGCAACACATTCATCAACGACTATCGTCGGCGGAAGCTCGAGCCCGTCGCCACCGATCTCGAGACGGTGGAGCCGCACGCCCTATATCGCGCCGTCGAGGACGTGGATCCGGAAGGCGCCTTCTTCTCCAAGATCGTGGACGCCAAGGTGCTCGAGGCGATCGACGCGCTCCCGGCCGAATTCCGCGAGGTGCTGGTGCTGAGCGACATGGAAGGCATGCGGTACGGCGAGATCGCCGACGCGCTGAAGGTGCCCGTCGGCACCGTCAAGTCGCGCCTGTTCCGTGCCCGGCGCCAGTTGCAGGCATCGCTGTATTCGTACGCGGTGGAAAGCGGCATCATCCCTCCGCGAGAGGCAGAGCATGGGTGAATCGATCGATTGCCGGCAGGCCACGGCCCGACTGCACGATTTTCTCAAGCAGGAGCTCACGCCCGAGGTCGCGGCCGACATGCGCGCCCACCTGGACAAGTGCCGGCCGTGCTTCGAGCACGCCCGCTTCGAGCAGAGTTTCCTGGCCATGCTGGAGACACGCGCGGAGCGCTGCAGCTGCCCGGAGGCGTTGCGGGCGCGCATCGTGACCGTCCTTCGCGCCGAGATGGAGTCGGACTGACCGCCGTCACCCCGCCGCTCGCGGCCATTGTCGCGGCGGTGGTGGCTCTCCTGGCTTGGCGCGCCCGATCGTTGTCCGCCGATGGTGCCCTGGCGGCCTGGGTAGTCGGAACGGTGGTGCTGGTCGGCACAGGGTGGATGGGCGGCGCGGTGCTGGCCGCCTTTTTCGTCTCCAGCAGCGTGGTGGGCCGGCTGGCTCCGGCGCTCCCGCAGAGCGACGCCAAGGGAGAGCGGCGCGACGCGTGGCAGGTCGCCGCGAACGGTGGACCCGCCGGGCTGGGGGCCCTCCTCGGACTGCACGACCCCTCGCTCGGCCTCTGGGTCGTGACCGGCAGTCTGGCCGCCGCCGCGGCGGACACCTGGGCCACCAGCGTCGGCGCGCGCAGCCGAGTCCCGCCGCGAAGGCTGCTCCGCGGACCACCCGTGCCACCCGGAACCAGCGGGGGTATGACGTCGCTGGGGACCGTCGCCGCCGCGACGGGAGCCGCGATCGTCGGGGCGACGGCCGCGGCGGCCGGCGCGGCACCTGCCCTGGTTCCGGTCGCGACCTTGATAGGTTTCCTCGGGATGGCGGCGGATTCGGTGCTCGGCGCACGGTGGCAGGCCCGGTATCACTGCCCGGCGTGCGACACCGCGAGCGAATGGCCGGTGCATCGCTGTGGAGCCCGCACCGTGCCTCAGGGAGGCGTGGCATGGCTGGACAACGACGGAGTGAACCTGGCGGCCACGGCGCTCGCCGGCGCGCTGTCCATGGGGGCCTGGTTGCTCTGGTCTCCGTGAGCCTGGTGCGGGCCGGGCTCTCGCTGGATCGGCGTGTGCTCGGTGGCTAGGAGCACCGGCGGCTGGCCCGGCGCGGACTCGCTGCTCGACGTCCTCGTCGTCGGCGCGGGCCCGGGCGGCAGCAGCTCGGCGGCACTGCTCGCACGCGCCGGCTTCCAGGTAGCGGCGGTCGACCGAGCCGCCTTTCCTCGCGACAAAGCCTGCTCCGAGTACATGAGCCCCGAGACAGTCCGGCTCCTCGATCGCCTGGGCGTGGTCGCCGCCCTGGAGGCCGCCGGCGCGGCCCCGCTGCACGGAACCCAGGTGACCGCCGCCCGCGGAAGCCGGCTGCATGGGCGGTTCGCGCTCGCGGACGCGCCGCCCTTTCGCCCGACGGGGCTTTCGATCTCGCGCCGGATCCTCGACGAGATGCTGGTACGGGCCGCCCGCGAGGCCGGCGCGGCGGTGTTGGAGCGCACCGCCGTGGAAGACCTGCTGTACGATCGTGGGGCGGTCGCGGGCGCCGTGGTGCGTGATGACCGAGGACAGCGGCAGGTGCTGCGAGCCCGGCTCACCATCGGGGCAGACGGGCTGCGGTCGCTCGTGGCCCGACGACTCGGACCGCGGCGGCACGGCCGGCCGCGCCGCATGGCGTTCGTGGCGCACGTGGACGGCGTCACGGGGATGGGCGGCTCCGCCGAGATGCACGTGGGCCCGCGCGGTTACGTCGGACTGAACCCGATAGGCGAGGGACGCACCAACGTGGCGCTCGTCGTCCCGGCCTCCCACGGCAGAGAGGCGCGCGGGCGGGCCGAAGGGTTCTTCCTCGAATCCCTGCGGGCCTTTCCGGGACTGGACGAGCGGATCCTTCGTGGAACCATCGCCCGACGCGTGCTCGCCACGGGGCCGTTCGCCGCGTGGTCGAGCCGGGTCACCGGCGATGGCGTCGCGCTCGTCGGAGATGCGGCGGATTTCTTCGATCCGTTCACCGGCGAGGGCATTTACAGCGCGCTCCGGGGTGCGGCCCTCCTCGCGGAGACGGCCGAGATCGCGCTGACGGCTCGAGGCCTGGTGACGGCCGCGCGGCTGGCGTCGTATCGCCGGGCACGCCGCCGGGCATTCGCCGGCAAGTGGGCCGTCGAGCGGCTCATCGGATACGGCATGCTGTTCCCGGCGCTCTTCGACCACGCCGTCGAGCGGCTTGGTCGCCGGGCCGGCATGGCGGACACCCTCATCGGGGTCACCGCCGATTTCGTGCCGGCGCGCCGCGTCCTCAACCCGCTCTTCCTCGCGAGGATGCTTTTCTGACGCAGGCCGCCATCGATCCGGATCGCTTCCGGCAGCTGCTCGGCCGCTTCGCGACCGGCGTCACCGTGCTGACGGTCCGGGGCTCGAACGGGCGACCGGCGGGCATGACGGCCAGCAGCCTGGCGTCGGTGTCGCTGCAGCCGCCGCTCGTGTCGGTCTGCGTGGATCAGGCGGCGGACATGCACGACCTGATCGTCGCCGCCGACGAGTTCGTGGTGAACATCCTCGATTCCGAGCAGGAGGCGCTCTCGCGCCGGTTCGCCGACGAGCACGAGGATCGCTTTGCCGGGGTCGGGTACCGCTTCGGGCCGGACGGCCAGATCCTGCTCGACGGAGCGCTGGCGCACATCGAGTGCGAGCGGTTCGCCACCTACCCGACGGGCGACCACACCATCGTCGTCGGCCGGGTCATCGGGGGCGACAGTCGCGACGGGCACCCCCTGCTCTACTATCGCGGCGGCTACGCCGCCCTGTCGTGACCACCGTGGATCCGCTCGTCCTCAGCCCGGTGGGGGTCGAGCTGCTGGACGATCCCGCCGCCGATCCGGCCACCGTCGCCGAATCGCTCCGGAACATCGCCCGCTCCAACCGGTGGTTCGGCGGCGCGGCGGCCGTGCGCCACGGACTCGCCCGCGCGCTCGGTCACACGGCCCGCGGATCCACCTTCACACTCGCCGACCTGGGTACGGGGCTCGGGGACCTGCCCAAGGCGGCGTCGCGCTGGGCGGCACGGCGCGGGCTCCGCCTCGTCCCGGTAGGCGTCGAGCGAAGCCGGGTGGCCGCGCGTCTTGCCTGTGAAGGCGGGGTGCCGTGCGCGGTCGGGTGCGCCGGGGCGCCACCGCTGCGCGACAAGTCGGTGGACATCGTGCTGGTGAGCCAGGTGGCGCATCACTTGGCCGACGACTCGGCGGTGCGGCTGTTTCGGGCCTGCGACCGGCTCGCGCGCCGTGCCGTGATCGTCGCCGACCTGCACAGCGGAGCGTTCGGCCCTGTGGTGTTCTGGTGCGGCGCGCGTGCGCTCGGCTTCGACGCGGTCACCGTAGCGGATGGAATGACCTCACTGCGCCGGGGGTACACGACCGCGCGGCTGCGCGCGCTGCTCGCCAGGGCGGGCGTGCGGGCGACCGTCGAGCGACGCCCCGGGTATCGGCTGGTCGCCGTGTGGCATCCGGCCCAGAGCTGATGCGGACCGTCGACCGAACACGGATGGGGGCGCCTGTCGACCGGGTGCTCGAGGCCGCCGTCGACGTCGAGCGATGGCCTGCGCTGCTTCCGCACTACCGGTGGGTACGGCGCCTGGAGCGGTCGGGCGAGGGTGGACTAGTGGAAATGGCCGCCTGGCGTCCGTTCGGGCCGGTGAACTATCCGACCTGGTGGGTGTCCGAGATGTGGGTGGACCGGGCCGCGCCGGCGGTGCACTATCGCCATGTTCGCGGGATCACCACGGGAATGGAGGTGGTCTGGCGTCTCGAGGCCGCGGGCGACGGAACCGAAGTGACGATCGTGCACGATTGGACGGGGCCGAGCTGGCCCCTCATCGGGAGCATCGCCGCGTCATGGGTGATCGGCCCGGTGTTCATACACGGGATCGCGTCGCGGACCCTGGCGGGCATCCGGCGGGCGGTGGAGGCAGGCACATGAGCGACGCGCGGCGGGTGGTCATCACGGGCATCGGGGCGATCACCCCGATCGGAGTAGGCGTCGACGGACTCTGGGACGGCCTTCGGCGACGGACCTCCGCCGTTCGCTGCATCACCCGATTCGACCCGACGGTCTTCAAGTCACGCGTGGCGGGCGAGGTGCCGGATTTCGTCGCGTCCGACCACATCGAGGAGCGGCGCGCGCGCCGGCTCGACCGCTATTCGCAGTTCACGATCGCCGCGACCCGTCTGGCCATCGCCGACGCCGAGCTCGACCTCACCCGCGAAGATCCCGACCGGGTCGGCGCGATGATGGGCACCGCGCTCGGCGGCGTCGCCCATGGTGAGCGGAACTATCACGCCTTCCTGACCGAGGGCCCGCGCGCGGTCGATCCGGCGCTCGCCCTGACCGTGTTCGCCGGCGCGGCGAGCTGCAACATCGCCATCGAATTCGGCTGCACCGGGCCCAACTCCACCAATGGCATGAGCTGCGCGTCGGGCGCGATCGCCATCGGCGACGGGTTTCGCGCCATCGTGCGTGGCGACGCGGACGTGATGCTCGCCGGCGGCAGCGAGGCGCCGCTCGCTCCGCTCTGCTTCGGCGCCTTCGCCATCATTCGCGCCATGTCCACGCGCAACGACGACCCCGCGCATGCCAGCCGCCCGTTCGACGCGGGCCGCGACGGGTTCGTGATGGCGGAAGGGGCGGCGGTGCTCGTGCTGGAGGAGCGGAGCCGCGCCCTCGCGCGCGGCGCGCCGGTCTACGCGGAGCTGTGCGGCTTCGGGCTCACCAACGACGCTCATCACATGACCGCGCCGCGGCCGGACGGCACCCAGGCGGCGCGTGCCATGCGGAACGCGCTGGCCGAGGCGCATGTCGCTCCCCACGAGGTGGGCTACATCAACGCGCACGGCTCCTCGACCCCGCTCAACGATCCGACGGAGACGGGCTCGATCAAGCAAGTCTTCGGGGAGGCCGCCTACCGCGTCCCGCTGAGCGGCACCAAGGGCTATTACGGCCACGCCCTCGGTGCGAGCGGTGCCATCGAGGCGGCCATCTGCGCGCTCGCGGCCCGGCGCGGGTGGCTGCCACCTACGGTGAATCTCGAAATCCCCGATCCGGCCTGCGACCTGCTCCAGGTCAGCGGCCAGGGCCAGGACCTCGCGCCCGAGGTGTTGCTCAGCAACTCCTTCGGCTTCGGGGGCATTAACGCGGCGCTGGTGTTTCGACGGGCGGACGCCTAGATTCGCGGCCGTTCCTCACCCCTGTCGACATCATACAAGGATGGCTGATGCCCTCCCTGCTTCGCCGCTCGCTCGCGGAATTGCTGGGCACCTTCGCGCTGATCTTCATCGGCGTCGGCTCGGTTGCCAGCAAGTACTATCCTGACGCCAATTACGGTATTCTGGGCATCGCGGTGGCGCACGCTATCGTGCTGTCGGTCATGATTACCGCGACGATGGCCGTCTCGGGCGGGCACCTGAACCCTGCCGTCACCATCGGACTGCTGGTGGCCCGGCGGACCACGGCAAAGACGGCCGTCGCCTACATCGTCGCGCAGCTGGCCGGAGGCGTGCTCGGCGCCCTCGCCGTCAAGGCGATCTTCCCCGTCGGCGTGACGCGCTCGATCAGCCTCGGCACTCCCTCGATCGCGGGGAACGTGCAGCTCTCGCAGGCCATCGGCCTCGAGGCCATCCTGACGTTTTTCCTCGTATCGGCGGTGTTCGGCACCTGCGTGAACTCGGAGGCGCCGAAGGTCGGCGGGTTCGGCGTCGGGCTGGTGCTGCTGTTCGACATCATCGTCGGCGGTCCGGTCACCGGCGCCGCCATGAACCCTGCCCGCGCCTTCGGGCCGGCGCTGGTATCCGGCCAATGGGTGGCGCATATCGTCTACTGGATTGGCCCGATCCTCGGAGCCATCGTGGCGGCGCTTCTCTGGGAGCACGTACTGCTGCCGCCACGGCAACGCAAGGACTAGCGCCTGCCCCGCTAAATTCGCGCTATCAGCGGAGCGGCGGGGACATGACCGAGGCCATGCTCCCTTCGCTCCGCTCGGATCAGGACACCCACCCCCGGAGTCTTCCTCCTCCCATCCTCACAGCCCCACTCCCTCTCACCGTCACCGCTGCCGGCTCACCGCTGCCGGCTCACCGCTCACTGCTCACTGCTCACTGCTCACCGTTCACCGTTCACCGTTCACCGATCACCGCTCACCGCCCCTCCGCCCTCCGCCCTCCGCACCCGCTTCCACAGCGCGCCCAGGTACCCGACCAGAATCACCGGCGCGACCACGTACGCCGCCACCATGTACCCGGCGTTCTGCGGCGTGTCAGCCGGCAGCATCGGGAGCCTCGTCCCGCTGGTCCTCGACCAATGCCAACCCGTAGCGCAGCGTCACGAGCCCGATGTACAGCAGCGTGAACACCAGTGTCGAGACCAGCAGCGTTCGGAGCATTTCGGGCGGCAGCGACGGTGCGCTCGGCTTGAGCACCACCGGCTGCGGATGGAGCGTGCGGAAGAGGTAGACGCTCAGGTGAATGAACGGCACGAGCAGCATGCCCAGGATGCCGACCACCGCGCTGAACCGCGCCCGTTCGGCCGGGTCGTGCACCGAGGCGCGGAGCGCGAGGTAGCCGATGAACAGAAAGAACACGAAGAGCGTGAGCGTGAGCCGCGCGTCCCAGGTCCACCACGTGCCCCAGATCGGCTTGGCCCAGATCGGCCCCGTGGTGAGCATGACGGCGCTGAACGCGACCCCCACCTCGGCGGACGCGGCCGCGAATCGATCGAGCCGCGGATCGTGCAGCCAGAGATAGAGCGCGCTGGTGATGCCCACCAGCGAGAAGGCGACGAGCGCGCTCCACGCCGACGGCACGTGGAGGTAGAAGATTTTCTGGGCCATGCCCTGCCGCGCCTCGACCGGCGTGTAGCCCAGGGCCAGGACGTACACGCCCGCCAGGCCGAGCAGGGCGAGCACGCTGATCTTGAGCCCCCGGCGGGCGATGGGGTACCCTGCCGCCTCGCCCGTCACTCGTCCACGACCACGGAGAAGATCATGGTGCAGAGCGTCACGAACACGATGTCATAGAGGGCGAGTAGTCTAAGCCATCCCATCATCTCGCTCAATGGACGGTCGGCCAGGAGCCGAGAGGTCACCTGGACCGCGCCGATGAGCGGCGGCACCATGAACGGGAGCAGGAGCACCGGGAGCATCAGCTCCGCGAACCGCGTGCGCACGGCCATCGCGCTGAAGATCGTGCCGACGCTCACGAAGCCGACGGTGGCCAGGGCGGTCACGCCGATGATACCCGGCAGCGCGGCGCCCAGATCCACGTTGAAGAACACCACGAACAGCGGAAGCGTGACCGCCTCGACGGTGCCGACGAACGCCAGATTGGCCAACAGTTTCCCGCCGAACAGCGCGCCACGGGGTACCGGCGCCAGCAGCAGGCCGTCGAGCGCGCCGTGCTCGCGCTCGATGGTGAACGCGCGGTTGAGCGCGACCATCGCCGCCAGCGCAAAGGTCACCCACAGGACGCTGGGCGCCAGGTCCGTCGCGGCGATGACCGTGGGATCGCGCGCGAAATTGAACACCACGAGCACCAAGGCCGCGAACACCAGCGCGGACAGCAGCGCCGTGCGGCTTCTGAGCTCGGCGCGGATATCCTTGCCGGCGATCACCAGGGCAAGCCGAATCGACTCAGGCACCGATCCAGTCCCGATAGCGGGGAAGGAACGCCTCGACCGGACCGGTGGCCGGCTCGTCGCCTACCCACCGCCCTTCGACCAGCACCGCGACGCGGGTCGCCACGTCCCACACCTCCGCCAGGTGGTGCGTGACGACGATGATGCCAAGTCCCTGGGCTCGGCGGGCGCGGAGCTCGTCCCGGAGGCGATCGGCCGAGGTCGCGTCGAGCGCCGTGAACGGCTCGTCGAGCAGGAGCACCCGCGGGCGATGGAGCAACGCCCGCGCGATGGCCGCCCGCTGGAGCAGACCCCGGCTCAGCCGGCGCGGCGAGTCGCCCGCGCGGGCGGCGAGGCCCGCCTCCTCGAGTGCGGTCCGTGCCGCCTCGCCCGGTCGCGGCAGTCCGTACAGTCTGGCCGCAAAGGTCAGGTTCTCGGCCAGCGTGAGATCGTCGTACAGGAGCGAGTGGTGGGAGAGGAGCCCAAGGGCGCGCCGCGCCTCCGCACCCCGGCCGGCGAGCGGTCGTCCGAGCACGCGGATCTCACCGGCGGTCGGGCGCATGAGGCCCGCCAGCAGGCGCAGCAGCGTGCTCTTGCCCGCCCCGTTCGGCCCGGCGACGGCCAGGACCTCGCCGGGCCCGAGCGTCAGATCGAGGGCGTGGAGGACCCGGACGCGGCCGAACGAGCGATGCAGCGCGCGCGCGGCGAGCAGCGGCTCGCCGTCACACGACGGCGTCGATCCGCGCACCGAGTTCGTCGAGGCGGAACGGTTTGACGATGTATCCGGAGTGGGGGAGATTCAGAACCTTGAGCTGGGGCTCGATGCTCATGTACGCGGTCGTGATGATGACCGGCAGGTCCGGCTGGCTGAGCCGGATCCGGCGGAGCAGCTCGACCCCGTCCGTATCGGGCAGGCGCATGTCGAGCACCGCCACGTCGGGAAGCTGCTGCGCGAGCTGCTCCAGCGCCTCCGCGCCCGTCGACGCGAACACCAGATCATATCGTGGTTCGAAGGCCCGCTGGTAGCTGAGTCGAAGCGCGGGCTCGTCCTCGACGATCAGGACGCGCCGGCGGCGCTTTACCTCGGTCATGCCACGTACCCCGCGACCCGGTGACGGACACCCTCAGAGTGAGTTGGGGAGCCAGGGGCGTAGACTAATCGGTTCCCGGTGACGCGTCCATACCGCGAGCGCCCCGTTTCGAGGCGGGGCGCTCGCTCAGTCATAGCTCGACTCGACGATGAAGAGGTCGTAGAGCTTGGTGATGGTGAGGAGGAAACGAATCTCCTCGCTCGGATTGCGGAGCACGACCGGCTGTCGGCGCTCGGCGGCGAGGCGCTGGATCAGCATCAGCGCGCCCAATCCGGCCGAGTCGACCTGACTCGTGTGCGTGAGGTCGATGACCAGACGGCCGAAGCCTTCGGGCATCTCCTCGAGCAGCCGCTCCGCCTCCTGGCGGATCGCGACACGTGTCTCTAGGCCGAGCGTCTCCGGCGCGGCCAGGCCACGTTCCAACTCCTGCGGGGTCCTCATCCATCCTCCTTCGGCACCGAGCTATCTCACCATCTGCAGGTGAGACCTCTAGTTTTGCGGCCCCGGATCGCTCCGGGTGTGCTCTTATCGAGAGAATCGACGCCTCGCCGCAGGTCACGTTGCGGCTGCGCCCTCAAGAAAGGCGAGCTTGGTGCCAGCGGCGCCAAGACGATGAATTACCGTGGGTTATGAGCTGAGCTTGGCACCTGAGTGCGACGGGTTGCGTCGCACTCCGCGAGATTTTACCGCAAAAGCGGCTCGGGGGTAAGAGGGCGGTGAGCGGTGGGCGGCAACCGGTGGGCGGCAAGCGGTAGCGGGTCTGCCGGGCCACCGGGGGCCGAGTAACCAGAGAGATGGTGCTAGGAGCCGGTCCTAGTACCCACCGCTCACCGCTCACCGCCGGATCACACCTGAATCTGCGCTCCGAGCTCGAGCACCCGGTTCGGCGGCAGATTGAAGAAGGCCGTGGCCGTCTGGGCATTTCGCGCCATGACGATGAATAGCAGCTTTCGCCAGCGGGAAAGCTTCGATCTGCCGTCGGGCAGCAGCGTCTCGCGCCCGAGGTAGAAGCTGGTCTCCGCCGGGCGGGCCCGCAGCCCGAGCGGCTCCGCCAGCGCAAGCAGGGCCGGTACGTCCGGCGTCTCCATGAAACCGTAGTGGCCCACCACGTTGAAGAAGCCGTCTCCCAGCGATTTGACGGTCAGCCGCTCGTGCCGTCCTACCTGCGGGACCTCCTCGCCCTCGATGGACATGATCACGACGGTTTGGTGCAGCACCTTGTTGTGCTTGAGGTGGTGGAGCAGCACGACCGGAACGCCGGTGGGATCGGAGGTCATGAACACTGCGGTACCGGGCACCCGCGCCGGCTGCCGGCGTGCGATGTCGCTCAGGAAGAGCTCCATGGGCAGCGAGCTCTCCCGGAGGATGCCAGCCACGATCTCGCGGCCCCGCTTCCAGGTGGTCATCAGCAGATACACCCAGACTGCCACGACCAGCGGGAACCAGCCGCCCTTGGCCACCTTGACCAGGTTGGCGCCAAGAAATGCCAGGTCCACGCTCAGGAAGAGCGCGCCGACGGCGAGGACACGCAGCAGCGGCCATCGCCAGCGGTCTCGAGCCACCGAGCAGAAGAGGAGCGTCGTGATCGTCATCGTCCCGGTCACCGCGATCCCGTAGGCCGATGCCAGCCGCCCCGACGACTGAAAGCTCAGCACCAAGAGCACGCAGGCCGCGCCGAGGAAGCGGTTGAGACCGGGCAGATAGATCTGTCCGATCTCGGTCTGCGAGGTATGCCGGATGGTCACCCGCGGACTGTACCCGAGCTGCACCGCCTGCCGAGTCAGCGAAAAGGCGCCGGAGATCAACGCCTGCGAGGCGACCACCGCGGCCACCGTGGCAAGGGCCACCATCGGGTACAGCGCCCAGCCGGGCACGAGAGAATAGAACGGATTGTGCGCCGCCTCGGGCTGGCCGAGCAGCAGCGCACCCTGGCCGAAGTAGTTGAGCACCAGCGCCGGCAGCGCGACACAGAACCATGCCAGCCGGATCGGCCGCCGGCCGAAGTGCCCCATGTCGGCATACAGCGCCTCGCCTCCGGTCACCACCAGGACCACCGCGCCGAGAATCAGGAAGCCGCGCCCTCCATCACGCACGAAGAACTGCAGGGCATGCCAGGGATTGACGGCCGCGATCACCTCGGGGTGGCGCACGATGCCGCTCACACCCAGCAGCGCGATGGCGAGGAACCACACCACCATGACCCGTCCGAACACGGCGCCCACCTTGGCGGTGCCGAAGCGCTGGAAGGCGAACAGCGCCACCAAAATCAGACTCGAGAGAATCGGCACCACCCACGGCGGAATGTCGGGAGCCGCCACCGCAATGCCCTCGACCGCGCCCAGCACCGAGATGGCCGGAGTGATCACGCCATCGCCATAGAGCAAGGCCGCGCCGAACAAGCCCGCGCCGACCAGCAGCCGCCGTGCCCCGGAGCGCTGGCGGCGCGGGTGCAGCAGGGCGAGCAACGCCATGATGCCGCCCTCGCCACGGTTGTCCGCCCGCATGATGAACGTGAGATACTTGAGGGACACTACGAAGTTGAGCGACCAGAAGATCAGCGAGAGCACGCCGAGGACGTTGACGGGGGTCGGGGAGA
>DATLBL010000140.1:0-10281 GCA_035526925.1 Gemmatimonadales bacterium | reverse complement strand
CGCGACTTCAAACAACTGGTGAGCGAGATCGCCACCCTGATGGCCTACGAGGCCACCCAGGATCTGACGACGGAGCCGGTGGAGATCGAGACCCCGCTCGAGCGCATGACCGGGCGGCAGGTCTCGGGCAAGAAGCTGACGCTGGTGCCGATCCTCCGCGCGGGCCTGGGCATGGTGGACGGCATCGCGCAGCTGATCCCGTCGGCGCGAGTGGGGCACATCGGGCTCTACCGCGATCACGACACCCTCAAGCCGGTGGACTACTACTTCAAGATTCCCGCGGCGGAAGTGGAGCGGGACTTCTATCTGCTCGATCCGATGCTCGCCACGGGCGGGTCGGCGGTGGCCGCGGTGGCCGCGCTCAAGGAAGCGGGGGCGCGAAAGATCCGGTTCCTCTCGATCGTGGCGGCTCCCGAGGGGGTGCGCCGCATGCTCGAGGCCCACCCCGACGTACACATCTTCACCGCTGCGCTCGATCGCCAGCTCAACGACGTCGGCTACATCCTGCCAGGTCTCGGCGACGCGGGCGATCGGCTGTTCGGCACCCGTCACCCCTGAGCACTCACCTTCGACCGCGGACAGGCCGGTGACCGCTACTCGTCTGACGTTCTGGGGGGCCGCGGGTCAGGTGACCGGCTCGATGCACCTGCTCGAGGCGGCGGGCGGCCGCTTTCTGCTCGACGCCGGACTGTTCCAAGGTCATCGCGCCCAGAGCCACGCGCTCAACGCCAAGCTGCCGTTCGACCCGCGCCGGCTCGACGGGATCGTGCTGAGCCACGCGCACATCGATCACACCGGACGGCTGCCCCTGCTGGTGCGCCACGGCTTCCATGGACCGATCCACACGACGCCGGCCACCCGCGATCTGTGCGCCGTCATGCTCCCGGATGCGGCGCATATCCAGGAGAAGGACCACGAGTATCTTCAGCGGCGAGGCAAGGCCGGACCGGAGAGCGAGCCGCTCTACAACCTGGCCGACGCGATCGCGGTGCAGGAGCTGATGATCGGCGTGCCCTACCGCCGGATTACCCATCTCCGGAAGCACCTGGCGCTCGAGTTCGTCGAGGCGGGACACATCCTGGGCTCCGCCTCCATGGACCTCCGCATCTCCGAGGGCGGCAATCACCGGATCGTCTTCTCCGGCGACATCGGCCGGAGCGGCCTCCCGATCATCCGCGATCCCGAGCCGCCCTCGGGTCCCATCGACACGCTCATCGTCGAATCCACCTATGCCGACCGGGACCACGAATCGGTCGCGGGCGCGGAGGAGCGGCTGGGCGAGGCGGTACGACGGACCGTGGCGCGCGGCGGCAAGGTGTTGATCCCGGCCTTCGCGCTGGGCCGGGTGCAGGAGATTGTGTACAGCCTGCACCAGCTCCATCGCGCGCGGCGCATTCCGGACGTGCCGATCTTCATCGACAGCCCGCTCGCCGTGGAGACCACCACGGTGTTCCGGATGCACCCCGAGGTGTTCGACGAGCGCGAGCAGCTGGTGGCCGACGGCATCCAGCTCTTCGACTTCTCGCTCGTGCGCTACGTGCGTGACGTGGCCGCCTCGAAGGCCCTGAACGAGCTGCGCGGCCCGGCGATCATCATCGCCGCGAGCGGCATGGCCGAGTCGGGTCGCATCCTGCACCATTTGGCGAACGGCATCGGCGACCACCGGAACCTGGTGCTGTTCGTCGGCTACCAGGCCGAGCACACGCTGGGCCGGCGCATCCAGAGCGGCGAGGAGGTCGTGCGCATTCTGGGGCAGGACCATCCACGGCGCGCCGAGGTCGAGACCATCGGCGGCTACTCGGCGCACGCCGACCGGGGCGAGCTGCGCGCCTGGCTGCGCCGCCTCGGCGGCACCATCCGCCGCGCGTTCGTGGTCCATGGTGAAGCGCAGGCGCTCGGCGCGATGGCGACGATCCTGCGCGAGGAGGGTGTCCGCGAGGTGATCCTGCCGAAACACGGCGAAGCGTTCGACCTCTGACCTGAGCGCCCGGGCCGTGCATCGCGTCCTGCGGCAGGCGCTGGTCCTGCTGGTACTCGCCGCGGCGAGCGTGTACACCGTCTCGCTGATCATGGTGCTCATCGTGAGCCAGCAGGACCAGCGTCAGCCGGTGGACGCCATCATCGTGCTTGGCGCGGCGCAGTACAACGGACGGCCCTCGCCGGTGCTGCGCGCCCGCCTGGACCATGCGCTCGCGCTCTACCGCGACGGTCAGTCGCCCGTGGTCATCGTGACCGGGGGCATCGGCCGCGGCGACACCACGAGCGAGGCGGTGGTCGGCCGACGCTACCTGATGGCCCACGGCGTACCCGGCGACGCGGTGGTGGCCCAGAGCGAGGGCCGCAACACCAGGGCTTCGATGAACGCCGTGACCCGCTGGCTTCGATCGCGCGGCCTCCGCCGCGTCCTGCTCGTCAGCGACCCGTTCCACATGTTCCGCCTCCGTCTCGAGGCGCGTCGCACGTCGCTCGAGGCCTACACGTCGCCCACCGAGAGCAGTCCGATTTCCGACAACCCCGTCCTCGAGCTCCGCTACCTCCTCGCCGAGGGATTCAAGATCCCGATCGCGTGGGCCCGGAGCTGGTAACATGCCATGGCTTTGATCACATCCGAACGCCTGTACTCCGGGCGCATCGTCAACCTCGACCGTGATACGGTCCGCTTTCCCGATGGCTCCACCGGCCAGCTCGAGATGCTGCGCCACCCGGGCGCGGCGGCGGTGGTGCCGTTCCTCGATGACCCGCGCGACCCGGACCCGCGAGTGCTGCTGATCCGCCAGTTCCGCCACGCGGCGGACGAGTTCATCTGGGAGGTGCCGGCCGGCCGCCTCGATCCGGGCGAGTCCCCCGAGGATTGCGCGCGTCGCGAGCTGGAGGAGGAAACAGGGATGCGCGCCGGCGCCCTCGAGCGGCTCACGACGATCTACACGACGCCGGGCTTTACGGACGAGCGGATCCATCTGTTCCAAGCGCACGATTTGCAACCGGGCGCCCAGCAGCGGGAGGCGGACGAGTTCATGGAGCTGCATACCCGGCGCTGGTCGGAGGTCATGGAGCTGGTGCGCTCGGGGACGGTCACCGACGGGAAGACCTTAACAAGTTTGCTGTTTGTTCAATGTTTTAGGCGTCATCCTTGAACATATCGGCGGCATGCGATACCTTGGACGAGCCGGTCCACCCCGGACCGGCTGGACAGTGTTCAAGGTTGCCCGCCGAGCGGGCAAGGAGCCGCCGTGGCAGTTTCCGAGCGGTGGGGAAGTCCGGCCAGCCTCGCGCGCGCGACGCCGGACAATGCGCAACTGGTTGCGGCGCACCTCGCCGGCGATGCGCGTGCCTTTCAGGAGCTGGTCGCCCGCTATCGCGGGCGATTGCTCAACTTCGTCAACCGGATGATCGGGGACCGCGAGCGGGCCGAGGATCTGGTGCAGGAGGCCTTCATGCGGGTCTACCGGCACCTCCACCGGTTCGACCCCACCAAGAAATTCTCGACCTGGATCTATACGATCGCGTCCAATCTGGCCAAGAACGAGCTGCGGAACCGAAGCCGGAGCCCGCTGGTGTACTACCAGGCGCTCCGGCCCGTGGGAGAGGAGGACCAGCGCCCTCTGCAGTTCGAGGACTCGAGCAGCCGGCCGGACGACATGTACACCAACCGCTATCTTCGCGAGATGGTCGACGCCACCGTGGCCACCCTCGCGCCGCATCACCGCACGGTGTTCGTCATGCGCGAGCTGGAGGGACGGAGCTACGAGGAGATCGCGCAGCTGACACACTGCAACCTCGGCACGGTCAAGAGCCGGCTCAACCGGGCTCGTCACGCGTTCGCCGAGCGGATCGCGCCGTACCTGGACTGACCGGCGCCGTCATCCCCAGCGATCCGGGAGATCCGCCAGGAGTCTGAGCCCTGGCCGCCGGGTCTCTCGCATCGCTCGGGATGACAGCGTGCAGCCCCCCGCCTACAATTCGGCATGCCCGCACAAACGTACGATGCGCTGCTGCGAGCCCTCGCCAAGGGCGAGCTGGCGCAGGTCTACTATCTGCACGGACCAGAGGAGATCCTGAAAGACGAAGCGATCCATGCGATCCTGGACCGCGCGCTCGACCCCGGCCTCCGCGACTTCAACTTCGACCAGCGGCTGGCCGGTCAGCTCGATCCCGAGTCCATCTTCTCCCTCTGCACCACGCTGCCCATGATGGCCGATCGCCGGGTGGTCGTGCTCCGCGACGTCGAGGGGTGGAAGCGGAAACCGAAGACCCGCGCGGCCTTCCTCAAGTACCTCGAGCGGCCTGCCGTCGAGACGGTGGTCGTCCTCGTCCAGAGCGCGGCCGAAGAGGGCGCCGACAAGGAGCTCGTGCGTGGCGCCTTCGCGGTCGAGTGCGAGCCCCTCCCCGCCGAGCGTGCTCGGCGGTGGCTGATCCGGCGGGCCACCGCGATGGGTGTGGCGCTGGCCGACGGCGCGGCCGACCACCTTCTCGCCGCCACGGGCAACGACCTCGGCTCCGTGGCCGCGGAGTTGCAGAAGCTCTCGTCCCTGCCCCCCGGCGCGCCGCTCACCGCCGAGGAGGTCGGCGCGCTGGTCGGGATCCGGCACGGCATGACGATCTACGATTGGCGCGATGCCGTGCTCGACGGCGATGCGGGAAGGGCCGCCGCCATGATCGCACCGCTTCTCGACCAGTCCGGAGTCACCGCGGTGAAGCTCGTCACCCTGCTCGGCACCTCGCTCGCCGGGGTCGGTCTTGCCCGGGGGCACTACGACCGTCGGGTCCGAGGCGGCAGCCTGCAGCAGCTCGTGTTCGACAGACTGCGACAGCTCCGGCTGTTCGGACTGCCCGACTGGAAGGCGGAGAGCAGCCGATGGGCGCGCTGGGCGGAACGCTGGCCCCGAGCCCGCCTTCGAGATGCGCTCCAGGCCGCCCGGGACGCCGATCGGGCGCTCAAGAGCACGACCATCTCCGACGAGCGCGGAATCCTCATCGATCTCGTGCTCCGGTTAACCGTCCCGCAGCTGGAGGCAGCATGAAGGCAGCGCTCATCGGCTGGGTGGCGGGAGGTGCTCTGATGGTCGCGGTCTCGAGCGGAGCGGCGCAGACCGATGCACGGCTCGTCGAGGCCGTGCGCGCCGCCCAGGAGGGTCGTGGCGACTCGGCCCGAGCCGCCACGGAGCGCCTGCTGGCGGCGACGCCACCCTCGGACAGTCTGTATCCGCAGATCCTCTACACGCAGGCGATGGTCGCCGGCAGCGCGGGCGAGATGCGCCGCCAGCTTCAGCGCGTCGCCGTCGAGTACGCGACCTCGACCTGGGCGGACGACGCGCTGCTCCGGCTGGTTCAGATGGACTACGCCACCCGCAACTATGAGGGCGCGGCCCGAAACCTCGAGCGGCTGCGCCTCGATTTTCCTTCGACGCCGCTGCTGGCGCAGGCCGCGTACTGGGCCGGACGCACCTACTTCGACGCCAACAACCCGACGGCCGCATGCCGCTGGCTGGCCGATGGGATGGCGCAGGCACAGAATGACGTGGAGCTCCAGAACCAGCTCGGCTATCTCTACCAGCGGTGCGACCTGCGCGCCGACTCGGTTCCGACTACGACGGCAACCGACAGCGCGCGCGCCGACAGCTCGACACTTGCGAGCGCCCCGCCAACGGGAACACCGGATACCGCGCCCCCCTCGGCAGCGCGGCGCGACTCGACGTCACCCTCGTCGTCGGCACCCTCTACGCCCGCCCCGAGCACGGCTCCGGCCTCGACCCCTTCGGCACCCCGCGCGCCCAGCAGCGTGCCGGCTGGACGCACCACGTACCGGGTCCAGATCGCGGCCGTCGCAACGCGGAAGGGCGCCGAGGACGCAGCGCGGAAAGCTCGCCCGCTCGGCCTGACCATGGTGACCGTCGAAGAGAAGGGGCTCTACAAGGTCCGACTCGGCGAGTATCGCACGCGCGAGGCGGCCCAGACCGCCGCGGCCAGCCTCAAGGCCAAGCTGGGCGGCAGCCCGTTTGTCGTCGCGGGGCCCTGAACGACGACCATGTCTCGGCGCGCGCTGCTGCTCGCCGGCGGCGTCCTCACGCTGGGATGCGCGTCGGCGCGAGTGCCGCCGACCCCGCCGGTCGAGCCGGCTGCTTTCTCTTCCTGCCTGATCACCTCCGACAGCATCGGGCCGGACCGCACCATCACCGCCGTGTTCGAGGACCCGGCCGAAGCCGCTCGCGCCGGACGGGCCGACGCCCGCGACACCCCCCTCCGTGTCGACTGCGAAGGCCGGCCCTTTCCCGCGCTCGCGGTCGCCTGGAGCCCGGACACCAGCGGTCGCTTCTGGACGCTCGAGCTGCGTGAGCCCGTCCGGGATAGCAATGGCGCCGCCTGGACGGCCGCGGCCCTCGCGGCGACGTGGCGTGCCGATCCGGAGGCGAGCGCCGTCCTTCGCTTCGGTGGCGTCGAGGCCCTCGTGCCGATCGATGCGCGCCGCCTGGTGATCGGCTTCGCCAAGCCCGTCATCGAACGGCCCGATCTTCTCGCCGATCGGGCGCTCGGCGTGGCCGCAGCGGGTGGCCGCCTGCAGGTGACGCTCATGCCGCCGGGCGGCGACCTGAGGGACGCGGTCGACGACCGGAACACCGACCTGATCCAGACACGCGATCCGACCGTGCTCGAGTACGCGCGGACGCGTCCCGGCCTGACGCTCGTGCCGTTGCCATGGAACCGGACCTATCTGCTCATCGTTCCCGCCGGCGGCGGGGTCGGCCGCGCTTTCGCCTCAGATACGGCCGCGCTCGTCGCCGGGCTCGCACGCGATGCGGTCCGGCTCGAGGCACGCGTTCCTGAAGCGCCATTCTGGTGGGAGTCTCGAGACTCGTGCGCGCGGCGGCCGACCCCGCCTGGCCGGCGAACTCGGATGGGCGGCGTTGCCTATCGACTCGACGATCCGGTCGCCCGAAGTCTCGCCGAGAGAATCGTCGCACTGGCCGGCACCCCGGAGCTCGCCGCCGTGGGACTCGGGTTGGACAGCTTCAGCACCGAGCTCAGTAGAGGAGGAGCGCAGGCGTTCGTGGTCGCAGTGCCCAAGCGCGCCACCGTGGCCTGTCTCGAGACGGCTGCCTGGCCCTCGGGCGCTCGGGCCATACCACTCATCGAGACCCGGGCGTACGCCATCGTTCGCCGGGGCATCCCGCCGCTGGTAGTCGAGGGGGATGCAGCGGTGCGCTCCCGACCATCAGCCGGCCACGATGGAGTTTTCGTCGAGATGCCACGATGAGGTGCCTCCAGTGACCGTGGGCCGGTGACGTTCCGCTCCCGCGCGTTCGCTGCGCTGACGCTCGCGGCGCTGCTGCCGCTCGCTCTCCTGGCCATCGGCGTGCGACGCGAGATGTCGCGGCAGATGGCCCAGGATGCCTCGCTGCGCGGAGACGCCGCCATCGCCGGATTGCGTGACGAGGTCTCCCGTCAGAGCGAGGCGATCGCAGCGCATCTGGCCACGCTCGCCGCGGAATGGCGTCGCGACAATCGACTCCGCCTTGCCCTGGTGGAGGGCGACCCGGCCGCGCGTCGCACCCTGCTCGATCTCGCGGGCGGGGCGATGCGCGCCGCGGGACTCGACATGCTCCGGATTCAGGACAGCGTCGGCCGCATCCTCAGCTCGGGGCATTTCCGGAACGAGTTCGACCGGGTGGAGCCGGACCTTCCCCGCACGCTCGAAGCCGCCGGCGTGGCCCCGGTACTGGTCCGGGCGCGGACGGCAGACACCGCGCTGCTCGTCCTGGCGCGTCTCGATACGGTGCGGGTGGCCGGAGGGCGTCTCACCATTTCCGGCGGCTCGGCCATCGGCTCCGGACTGCGCCGGCAGCTCGCGCGTGACCCCGATCTCTCGCTCCGGGTGGCCTACCCGGGGGTGTCCGGTGCGGCCGCCGACGACCGCCCGGTCGTCGGAACGCTCGCGCTTCCCTTCGTCGATCTGACGGCGCGAACGCCTCCCGACAGCGCGCACCTGATCGTCACCCGGTCGGCTGGCGCGCTCGGCGAGCTCCGCCGTGGCATCGACCGGTGGTTCGTCGCGGCACTCGCGGTCACCGTCGCCCTGGCCCTGTCCGCCGCCGGCTGGCTGGCAGCACGGATCAGCCGTCCGCTCTCGACGCTCGCCGAGCAGACGGCCGGGATCGACTTCGACCGCCTGGACCAGCGCTTCGTCAGCGATCGCGATGACGAGATCGGTGCGCTGGCCGGCGTGCTCGGGGCGATGACGGAGCGGCTCCGAACGGGCGCCACGCGGCTTCGAGAGGCCGAGCGGCGGGTCGCGACGGGTGACCTCGCCCGACAGGTGAATCACGACGTGAAAAATGGTCTGGTGCCGATCCGGAACGTGCTGCGCCACCTCACCCAGGTGGCGCGTGAGGAGCCGGGGTCGCTGGCGCGGGTGTTCGAGGAGCGACGCGGCACGCTCGAGTCGAGCCTCGATTACCTCGATACGCTGGCACGCAACTATGCGCGCCTCTCGCCGGCGGCGGAACGGAAGGCATGCGACGTGAACGCGGTCGTGCTCGAGGTCGTGCGGGGAACGGTGAGCCCGCACGCCACCCTTCGCGCCGCACCTGACCCGGCGATCCCGAGCGTCGCCACGGATCCGCTCGTGCTGCGCCGCATTCTGGAAAATCTCGTCGGCAACGCCGTCGACAGCGTAGCCGGACGGAGCGACGGCGTGGTGACCGTCGGCACCGAGCTGGCGGGCGCTCCCGCGGGCAGGCTCGTCCGGCTGACCGTCACCGATACGGGACCGGGCATGAGTCGGACCGAGTTGGATCGGGCGTTCGACGACTTTCATACTACGAAGCCCGGCGGCACCGGGCTCGGCCTCTCCATCGTGCGACGCCTCGTGCTCGACCTGGGCGGCGCGCTGCGAATCGAGACGGCGCCGGGGGCCGGCACGCGAGCGATCGTCGAGCTGCCCATCGACCCCGCGACGACCGGTGACGGCGCCCGTCCAGGCGAGAGCGAACGGAGGCGCGCATGACCGTGGTGCTCGTGGTCGACGACGTGCCTGCGATGGGAGAGCAGTACGCGTACGACCTCACGAGGTTGGGCGGTTACGAAGTCCGCCTCGCCCAGGACGGCCGGCAGGCCCTCGAGCGGCTGGGCGGTGACGCCGTAGACTGCGTGATCCTCGATCTCGAGATGCCCGGGATGGACGGGTTCGAGGTCCTGCGCGCACTGGAGCGACGCGGCTCGGAGGTGCCCGTGATCGTCTATACCGGCACGGGCGACTACGACCGCTGCGTCCAGGCCATCCGGCTGGGCGCCTACGGCTTCATCGACAAAGCCGAGCCGGTCGAGCGGATCGTGCGCGAGATCGAGCTCGCGCTCGAGCGGCGGCGGTTGCGCGCCGAGGTTCGCTCGCTCCACCGCCGCCTCGAGGACGAGAGCTCCCTGGTCGGGAACAGCGCGACGATGCTCAGGCTGCGCGAGCAGATTTCCCGGGTGGCCCCCGTGCCGAGCACCGTGTTGATCCTGGGTGAGAGCGGCACCGGCAAGGAGCTCGTCGCGCGCGAGCTGCATCGCCTCGGGCCGAGCCCGTCGGGGCCGTTCGTCGCCATCAACTGTGCTGCGCTGCCCGACAACCTGATCGAGAGCGAGCTGTTTGGCCACGAGCGCGGGGCGTTCACCGGGGCGAGTGTCACCCGCAAAGGCGCGTTCGAGAGCGCCGAGCGCGGAACGCTGTTCCTCGACGAGATCGGCGAGCTCCCGCCCCCTGCCCAGGCCAAGCTGCTCCGAGTGCTCGAGGAGCGGCGCGTCACCCGGCTCGGCGCCACCCGATCGCTCGCGGTCGAGGCACGCGTGGTCGCCGCCACCAACCGCGACCTGGACGCCGAGGCTCGCGCCGGCCGGTTCCGGGAAGATCTGTACTACCGGCTCAACGTCCATCAGATCGAGGTGCCGCCACTCCGCGACCGCCGGAGCGACATCCCGGAGATCGCCGAGCGGCTGGCCGCGGCGATCTGCGCTCGCTTCGGGGTCCGCACCAAGCGCCTCGCGGCAGACACCCTCGACCTGCTGATGGCGCACGACTGGTCGCGAAACAACGTGCGCGAGCTGAGAAACGTGATCGAACGGATGATTATCGCCTCGGACGGCGAGACCATCGGGCCCGCTCAGGCGCCAGCCGAGATCCGCGGGACGACAGGATCGGACACTGAGGCTGCCGGGACGTTCCAGGCGCTCAAGGCAGAGGCGGAACGGCGGATCGTGATCACCGCGCTCGAACGAAACGATTGGCATGTGACGCGAACAGCGGAG
>DATLBL010000139.1:0-13994 GCA_035526925.1 Gemmatimonadales bacterium | reverse complement strand
GGGTTTTCGTCCGTCCCAGCGGAGAAGCGGGCCGTGGCGCTCGCGATCTCGGAGTACGTGAAGCGCGGCGGGTTTCTATTCGCGATGTGCACCGCCACCGAGACGCTCGACCTGGCGCTGGCCGCCGACCGGGTGGACATCGCGGCGGCCTACGCGGACGGGACACCCATGGACGCCGACGCTTCCGGGCGCATGCGCTGGGACGAGGCGTTCGCGTTTCAGAACGCCCAGCTCGAGCTGAGCCCCACGGTGCCGGTGTACTCGGACATCGATGGCCATCAGGTGAACTCCCCCGAGCGGCGGCAGCCGCTGGGATCGTTCACCCTGTTCAACTTCAGCGCGAAGATCGATCCGGTCGCGACCATGCTGGTGCAGAACCACCGGCAGGTCATCCCCGATTTTTATGGTCTCACCACCTCGTTCACGCGCAAGACCCTCAAGCCGAGCGTGACTGTGCTGGCCGACGAGCCCGGCGCGCCGTGGGTCAAATACGTGCATGGCGAGCACGGCCAGGGCACCTGGACGTTCTTCGGCGGACACGACCCCGAGGACCCTCAGCACCAGATCGGCGACGTCCCGACCGATCTCTCCCTGCATCCGCACTCGCCGGGGTACCGTCTGATCCTCAATAACGTGCTGTTCCCCGCCGCCAAGAAGAAAGAGCTCAAGACCTGACGGGATGTTAGTTTTCGGGGTATCCTCGGTTTTTCCGCATCCCAAAAAGGACTCCGTGAGCCCCAACCACTCCGAGCGCATCGCACCCGGCGTCCGCGCCTATCTCGCCGGCGAGATCGCCGCCGCAGGGGGGCGGGAAGTGTCGTTCGTCGCGCAGGTGGATCGCGACGGGGTCGTGACGGGCGCGCGAGCCGTCGCCCGGGGCACCATCGACATGGTGCTGGCGCTGCCGGGCGTGGCGGCGCGCGGCGAGATGCTGCTGCACAACCATCCGAGCGGCCAGCTCGCCCCGTCAGGGCCGGATCTCGACGTCGCCGCGCGCCTCCACGATGGCGGCATCGGGTTCGCCATCATCGACAACGCCGCCACCGAGCTCTACGTGGTCGTCGAGATCCCGCGCGATCGGCCGGTGCTTCGCATCGATCCCTTCGACGTGATCGACACGCTGGGCCGGGACGGGCCGGTCGCCGGGCAGATCGGCCAATTCGAGGATCGTCGCAGTCAGCGCGACATGGCTGCGTACATCGCGGACGGCTACAACGACGGCGGGGTGCAGCTGCTCGAGGCGGGCACGGGAGTCGGAAAGTCGTTCGCATACCTGGTGCCCGCGCTGCACTGGGCGCGGGCCAACGGCGAGCGCACGGTGGTGAGCACGAACACGATCAACCTGCAGGAGCAGCTGGTCGGCAAGGACCTGCCGATGCTCCGCCGGGCGCTCGGGAACGAGGAGTACACCCCCACGTTCGCGCTGCTCAAGGGTTGGCGGAACTACCTCTGCCTCTCGCGCATGCACCAGGCCGTCGCCTCCCAGCGGACGCTGCTCGAACAGGACAAGCTCGACGAGCTGCTCGGCATCGCCGAGTGGGCGGGGCATACGGCCGACGGCACCCTCAGCGACCTGCCGGTGACGCCGTCGGGCGAGGTGTGGGACGAGGTGAGCGCCGAGGCGGATCTCTGCACCAGGCTCAAGTGCGGGCACTTCGACCGGTGCTTTCTCTTCCGCGCACGGCGCCGGGCCGCGGAGGCGGACGTCGTGGTGGTGAACCACCACCTGCTCGCCGCCGACCTGTCGGTGCGCCAGGCGCAGGACAACTGGGAGGAGGCGGCGGTGCTGCCGCCCTACCGCCGCCTCGTGCTTGACGAGGCCCACCACCTCGAGGACGTGGCCGCGTCGCACCTCGGCGTGCAGGTGAGCAGCCGCGCGGTCCGCCGACTGCTCTCCCGGTTCGAGCGCAATGGTCGTGGTCTGGCCCCGACGCTGGCACACGAGCTGATGTCGCGAAGCGACCTCCTGAGCCGAGCGAGCCTGGACCTGCTGAAGCAGCGCCTGCTGCCCGCCATTGGCGACGCCCGCCGCGCCAGCGAGGCGATGTTTCTGCGACTCTACGAGCGGTTGGAGGGGTCTCCCGCGGGTCAGCTGCGGCTGGCCGACGAGTTCGCCAGCGACGAGATCTGGGACGAAGGGCTGGCGTTCGATCTGGACGCGTCCCTGGGCGCCTTCCGCGCGCTGCGCGAGACGGTCGAGACGATCGCCGACCGGCTGGCGGAGTCGGAAGAGACCGAACGGCGGGGCGCCATTCTTCAGGAGCTTCGCGCGGTCATGCGGCGGCTGGACGCCGTATCGGACGGGCTCAACCGCACCCTGCGCCCCGCCGGCGGGGGTACGCCGACCGTCCGCTGGATGGAGCGCGCGCAGCGCGCTCAGCAGGTGAGCCTGTCCGCCGTGCCGCTCGACCTGGCGCCCATTCTCCGGGCGCTGCTGTTCGACCGGCTCGACACGGTGGTGCTCACCAGCGCGACGCTCGCGGCCGGCGGCGACTTCGGATTTCTCGAATCGCGTCTCGGCCTGAGTGGCGAGGACTCGCCGGTCACCGTCCGGGAGGCCTTCGCCTCGCCGTTCGACTATCCGTCACAATGCGTGTTCGGCATCCCGAATGACATCCCCGAGCCGCGGGAAGACGAGCACGCCCATGCCACCGCGGTCGTGCAGGTAGTCACCGATCTGGCGTACGCCTCCGACGGGGGCATGTTCGTCCTGTTCACGAGTCATGCGTCCCTCCGGAAGGCGGCCTCCGAGCTGCGCGGCGTGCTCGGGACCCGGTGGCCTATTCTGGTGCAGGGAGAGGGGCCGCGGGACGTCCTACTCCGGCGCTTCCGCGAGGCGGAGAACGCGATTTTGCTCGGGACGGACTCATTCTGGGAGGGGGTCGACGTGCCCGGGCGGGCGCTCCGCACCCTCGTGCTCAACAAGCTACCTTTCAAGGTGCCGAGCGAGCCGGTGACGGCAGCACGGCTCGAGCGGCTCGCGGAGGAGGGGCAGGACGGGTTCATGAACTATCTGCTTCCCCATGCCGCGCTCAAGCTCAAACAGGGGTTTGGGCGGCTGATCAGGAGCCGGCAGGACATGGGGGTCGTGGTGCTGCTCGACAGCCGGGTGGTGACGAAGCGGTACGGACCGCTGCTGCTCGGTGGGCTGCCCCGGGCGGAGCGGATCATCGGCAGCTGGGCGCAGGTGCGCACCAAGTGCGAGGACTTCTTCGCCCGTCACGGAATCGGCGCCGTCGCGTGAACATGTTGCGCCCCTCCAAGATCGTGTGCGTGGGCCGGAACTACGCCGCCCACGCACGGGAACTCGGGAACGAGGTGCCGCCCGCGCCCATGCTCTTCTTCAAGCCGCCGAGCGCGCTGATCGGGCCAGGTGAGACCATCGTCATGCCCGCGGTCTCGCGTCAGGTCGAGTACGAGGCCGAAATCGGCGTCGTCATCGGCGCCACGCTTCGGGGCGCGAGCGAAGCCGAGGCGGAGCGGGCGCTCGGCGGCTTCGTGTGCGTCAACGACGTGACCTGCCGCGACCTGCAGAAGACCGATGGCCAGTGGGGGCGTGCCAAAGGCTTCGACACCTTCTGTCCGGTCGGCCCGACAGTTCGTGCGGGGCTGGACTGGCGCACGCTCGAGGTGGTCGGTCGCGTAAACGGGGAGGAGCGCCAGCGGGGTCGCGCGACGGACATGCATTTCAGCATCCCGTTTCTGCTGGCCTACATCAGCGGCATCATGACGTTGGTGCCAGGCGACCTCGTCGCCACCGGCACCCCGGCCGGTGTCGGACCGCTCCACGATGGCGACGTCGTCGAGGTCGAGATCCCCGGCGTCGGCGTGCTCTCCAACCCCGTACGCGACGGCACCCGCCGATGATCGAGTTCAGCCACCGCCTTCGCGCCCTCCCCGGCTATCCGCTCGCCGAGATCCCGACGATCAAGCGCCGCCTGGCCGCGGCCGGCATGGACGTGATCGACCTCGGGGCCGGCGACAACGACACGCCGCCGCCCCGGGTGGCCGTGGACGCGATGACCGAGGCCCTGCACGATCCGGCGTACAGCAAGTACGGGTTTCAGCAGGGCCTGCCCGCGTTCAGGAAGGCCGCGTCGGCATGGGTGGAGCGCCGATTCGACCTGCGCTTCGATCCGGCCACCGAGACGCTGCCGCTGATCGGGTCGAAGGAAGGGCTGTCGCATCTGCCGTTCGCGGTGGTCAATCCCGGCGACGTCACCATCGTGCCTGAGCCCGGCTACCAGGCCTACCTGGGCGGCTCGATTCTCGCCGGCGCCGAACCGTACATCGCGCCGCTCCGGCCGGAGAATGGTTTTCTGCTCGACCTCGAGCGAGTGCCCGAGACGGTGCTCAGGCGGGCCAAGCTGGTGTTCGTCAACTATCCGAACAACCCGACGGCCGCGGTGGCCACCCCCGAGTACCTGGCGCGAACGGTCGCCCTCTGCCGACGATACGATATCCTGCTGGCGTACGACAACGCGTACTGTGATCTGACGTTCGACGGCTATCGCGCGCCGAGCATTTTCGAGTTCCCCGGCGCACGCGACGTGGCGCTCGAGTTCTTCTCGCTGTCGAAGAGTTTCTCGATGACCGGTTGGCGGATCGGTTTCGCGGTCGGGCGACCGGAGCTGATCACGGCACTCACGCAGATCAAGTCGTACACGGACACCGGTCCGTTTCTCGCCGTGCAGAAGGCGGGCGCGGCCGCCCTGGATCAGGCCGAGGCGCTGGTGGCGCCCATCCGGGCCGAACTCGAGCGACGCCGGGACGCGGCTGTGGCCGCCCTGCGCGACGCGGGCTTCGCGCTCGAGGCGCCGAAGGCGGCGATGTACCTGTGGGTCGCGCTGCCCCCCGGCACCCCGTCCGCAGCGTTCGCGATGCGAACGCTCGAGGAGACTGGGACCGTCGTCTTGCCCGGCAGCGCGTTCGGGCCGGCGGGCGAGGGCTTCTTCCGGATCGCACTCACCGTAGGGTCCGACCGTCTGCGCGAAGCGGCCGCGCGACTGGGCCGTACACTGGACGCCACGCGTCGAGGAGAGCTTGCCCCGGCCACCTGAAGTGGGCCTGCCGCGCGTGCGGCACTGGCCGTGGCCAGCGATCACGGCCAGCCTCATCGTGCACAGCCTGCTGCTCTTCGGCTGGATCGAAGGACGTCAGCCGGTGCTCCCGCATCGTCCCTCCGAGCTCATCGTGCTGGCGGCGCCGGCGCAAGGCCCCACCGCGGTGCCGATGCCGTACAGGCAGCCGCGGGCGGAGGGACGCTCCGGGACCGGCGCGGCGGGCATCCGGCCGTCGCGGCCGGTCCTCCAATCGCGGCCACAGGCGGTGACGGTCCTGCCCGAGCCCCGCGCGCGACCGCGCCCCGACACCGGCAGCACGCCGGCTCCGCGGCCCCGGCCGGGGATCGGCCGCATCGGGCCAGGACTCGCCGACGGCAGGCTGTGGGTACGGCCACTGCCTCTCCCACCCGAGGAATTGGCCAGGCGTCTGTCGAAAGGCCATGTCGAGCTGGTGGACAGTGCGGTCACCGCCATCGTGCAGGGCTACCTGGATTCGATCGCGAGCGACCCGAGCGCTCGGGCGCCGGCCCTGCCCAGCTGGACGAAGGAGGTTGCGGGGAAGAAGTTCGGTGTGGATTCCAAGAACATCTACATCGCCGGGCTCAAGATCCCGGCCGCGGTGCTTGCGCTGTTGCCGATCCCCGGGGGGAACGTGGATCAGAACCGCGCGTACAATCACCTGATGGATCTTCGAGCCGATCTGCAGTATGCCGCGCAGCGCGCGGACAACCTCGAGGAGTTCAAGCTCATGATCCGCGACATGCGCCTGCGAAAGGAGCGGGAACGTGATTTCGAGCGAAATCAGCGCACCGCGCCGCCGCCGGCCGACACCGCGGCGTCCTAGGAACGAGAGGACCGTCCCTGATGAAGCTCGTGGATACGGAAGAGACCATCGTGCTGGTGACGGGCTCTTCGCTGACTGCGGAGGAGCGCGACCGACCGCTCGCCTACCTCCTCAAATCGGAGATCGACCGACGGGGTGCCGGCCATGCCTACCGGCGCGCGGTGGTGGTCGGTGATGCATGGTACCTGGAAAACCGCATCTTTCACATGAACCCCACGATCGCCATCGGGGGCCCGGGAGCGAACGGCGTGGCGCAGGAGTTCGGGACCTTCCTACCCACCATCTACAGTCGCGATGAAGAGGTGTTCGTTCAGGCGGATTTCGAAGGCGAGCTCAAGCGTGCGACACTCTGGGGGGTGAACGCCGCCAGCACGGCGGCCGCCGTCGAGGTCTTCAGCACGCAAGGCCACCTCGAAGACCTGCTCGGGCGGATCTGGCGATTCCGGGTCGGCACGTTCGTGTGACGTCGGCCTGACGTACGCACCGGCGTCCGAGCCTTCACAATCCCAGCAGATCTGCCAGCGCGCGGTCCACCACTTCCGAGGTCTCTCCATCGATGATCCTGCGGAGCACATCCACTGCTTCGAGAGGCAGGCTCTCCGGGTGCACCCGGTCGCGGTCGTACCGCACGATGTTCCCGAGCGGGATGGGTGCGACCGCCGGATCGTCTCCGTCCTCCTCCTCGTCCTCCTCGTCGCCCACGACAGACTCGTAGGACGATCCCGGCACACTCGCGCTCCAGGGCTCGTCCTCGTCCGACTCGTCATCGACGTCCGGGAGCGGCACCATCGCGTAGAGCTGACATTGCAGGCCCGGCGGTGCCGAGCGAGCCACCAGGACGATCTGCACAGGCTCGGAAAAGATCTCGTACTCCTGGATCTGATTCCAGGCTTCGGGCGGGAGCACGGCCCGGGCGATCAGCCGGCCGTCGCGGTAGCTGCCCATGCACACCATGCCTTCCGGCACCCGCTCGTCCTCGATCAGACCGACGGTGATCTGCACGGCGCTCTCGGTAGCGGCAATGGCCGCGGGACTGGGGGTGTCGCCCTGCTCGGCGTCGGGATGCTCGTCAGTCATGACGAATCGATAGGCGGGTGGAAGTGCCGTTGCAAGCTCAGGGCGGGGGAATCAGCTCCCCGTCGGGTGAGACGTCGGCGGCGCGTGCGCCGAAATCCTCGGCTGACAACCGACGGATCAGACTCAGCGCCGTGTTGTCCGGGTCCGGAGCGGGCCCCTCCCGGGGCCGCTGCACCATGGGCACCAGCCGGGCCCGCGCGAGCCGGCCGTCCGGTGCGAACTCGAGCTGGAGCACTCCGGTCACGCCGAGTAACCCCTCCAAGTTGAAGCCGCGGTAGGTCAGGAAGTTGCCGAGCGAATAGACCACCGGCCTCTCACGATAGTACTCGACGCCCCGGAGCACATGTGGGCCGTGCCCGACGACCGCGTCGGCGCCCGCATCGATCACCGCGCGAGCCCACCGACGGAGGTCACCACGGGGCTCGCGGCCCAGCGACTCCGCCGTCTCGCGCACGTTGAGCGCGCGCACGCCCTCCGACCCGCCGTGAAAGGTGACGATGAGCAGGTCGACAAGCGGGCGAACAGAATCGACGACCGCCGCACTCCGAGCGATATCCAGCAGGTCGTACGCGTAGGGGTAGGTCGCGAACCCGATCAACCCGACGGTCGTGAGACTGTCCCCACGACCCACCGTGTCGATGGCGATCCGGCCGAGCGGCCCGTAGACACCGAGGCCCAGGCTGTCGAGTGTGCGTTCGGTCGACGCCCGGCCGGCCGGACCGAAGTCGTTCGCGTGGTTGTTGGCGAGGTTGAGGTGCGTGAATCCGGCCTCGACCAGCCTCGGTGCCAGGCCGATCGGCGTGCGGAAGGCGTAGCACCCGGGGCGGGGCGCCGTCGTGTCGGGCGCCTGGCCGCGCTCCCGACGGGGCGGGCGACGGCGCACGTCGCCCGCGCGCATGCGCTCGCATTTCTCGGACGTTCCCGTGTCGGCGAGCACACCTTCGAAGTTCCCGACCACCAGATCTCCGAGGAGAGCCGGGCGGGCGGCATCGAGGAGGCCGCGGCCAGTGTCGGGCGGCACGCCGTCGGGGAGCGTGGTCGTGCCCAGATTGATGTCCCCGACGAAGGCGAGCCGGACCGGTCTGCGATAGCGGATGGCCGGACGAGGAGGGACCGGTGTCGGGATGTTCGCTTCGGGGCTCGGAACAACGATCAGCGCGGAGTCGCGCGCCGGCGTGGGAGTCGGGGGAGGCGCCTTGGCCGAACAGGCGGTCAGCGAAGCCAGGGCCATAACGAGGCCGAACCGACGGCTCACGCCCGCGCGGCCACTGCGTCGCCGGCGCCCGGCTTCCATCCCTCGGCCACCTCGCGCAGTCGAGCGAGCGCCGTCTCGCGGTCGACGACCGCGAGCAGCTCGTTGACCGGCTCGGAGACGGTGGACCCCGTGAGAGCTACCCGCACGGGCTGCATCGCGTCACCCAGTTTGAGCGCGTGCGCCTCAGCCAGGTCCTTCAGCACGCCGAGAATGCGCTCGGCGCCCCACTCGCCGGGGGGGATCCGCTCGAGAGCATCTGCGGCGAGCCTGAGGTTTGCAGCGAACCCGACGCCGAGCTTACGGATGAGTGCCTCGCCCTTCGCGTCGAGAGCGGCGCGCGAGGGATCGAGCCGGACGGCGACCCGCTCGGCGACCTCGAGGATCGTGCGAGACCGCCCCTTGACGGCGTCGATGAGCGGCGAGAGATCACGGCGCGCGGCATTTACCCCCAGGCGCTCGAGCTCGCGCCCGACGGCCGGCAGGAGCTCGAGCGCCGGCAGCGCGGAGAGGTACTGTCCGTTCATCCACTCGAGCTTGGCGGTGTCGAAGACCGCCGCCTTCGTCTGAATCGCCTCGAGCGAGAACAGCTCGATCATCTCGGGCTCGGGAACGATTTCGCGGTCGCCGCCGGGCGACCAGCCCAACAGCGCGAGGAAGTTACGCATCGCCGCAGGGAAGATGCCTTTGTCCTGGTAGTCGCCGACGGCGGTCGCACCGTGACGCTTCGACAACTTCTTGCCGTCGGTCCCCAGTATCATCGGCACATGCGCGAACACCGGCGGCTCCACGCCGAATGCGCGGTACAGCGCGATCTGTTTCGGCGTGTTCGAGATGTGATCGTCACCCCGGATGACATGGCTGATGCGTATGTCGATGTCGTCGCTGACGACGGCCAGGTTGTAGATGGCCGTGCCGTCGCTGCGCAGGATGACGAAGTCGTCCAGATCCCGCCCCTGAAAGCTGATGCGGCCGTGCACCGCGTCGTCCCACGCGATCTCGTCGTCCTGGAGCAGAAACCGGAGGGTGAACGGCGCCCCGTTACGAATGCGTTCCGCGATCTCAACGGCCGACAGCCTATGACAGCGGCGGTCATAGCGGAACGCGCCTCCGGCCGCCTCGGCACGCGCCCGCTGAACGTCCAGCTCCTCACGAGTACAGAAGCAGCGGTAGGCCTTCCCCTGGGCCAGCAGCCGCTCGGCGTCGGCGCGATGGCGCGCCCCGTACTCGCCTTGAAAGTAGGGGCCCTCGTCCCAGCCGATCCCCAGCCAGGTGAGCCCGTCCAGGATCACGCGCGTATGACCTTCGGTGCTCCGCTCCCGATCGGTGTCCTCGATCCGGAGCACCATCGCGCCGCCGGTGTGCCGCGCGAACAGCCAGTTGAACAGCGCCGTCCTGGCGCCGCCCACGTGCAAGTACCCGGTGGGGGAGGGAGCGAATCGAACACGGGGTGAGGTCATGGGCCCTGGGGGGTGCGTGAAAAAGGTGAAAGGCGAACCCACTCACCTTTCACCTCCCGGTGGTCCGACGGAGCGGGCGGGATTCGAACCCGCGATGGCGGTTTCCCACCATGCCGGTTTAGCAAACCGGTGCCTTCAGCCACTCGGCCACCACTCCAGCTACTTCCGAGCGAAGAACTTAACTCCGTTCCGCCGCCCGCGGGACCCCCCGCACCCACGACGACCCCGACCCTCCGGCACGACCAGGTCAGGTCGTGAGCACGACCTTTTCGCAGTTGTCACGCTTGTGCAGGAAGATGTCGAAGCCCTTCGCTGCATCCTCGAGTTTCATGCGATGGGTGATCACGAAGCTGGGGTCGATCTCGCCCCGCTCGATGCGCTCCAGCAGCGGTTTCATGTAGTGCTGGACGTGGCACTGTCCTGCGCGGATCGTCAGCGACCGATTCATGAGCGAGCCCATCGGGAACTTGTCAATGAATCCTCCGTAGACGCCGATCACCGAAACGATGCCGCCGTTTCGGCACGCCATGATCGCCTCCCGGAGCGCAACCGGGCGATCGGTCTCGAGGCTGAGCGCCTGCTTCGCCCGGTCGTATGCATACGTCACCCCGTGCCCGTGGGCCTCCATCCCGACCGCGTCGATGCAGGCGTCCGGCCCGCGTCCACCGGTCAGCTCCTTGAGCCGCTCGAGCACGTTTTCCTCTTCGTAGTTGATCGTCTCCCAGACCTTGGCCTTGTCCTTGGCCATCTGCAGTCGGTAGGGAAACCGATCGATGGCGATCACGCGCTCGGCGCCGAGCAGGTATGCGCTCGCCATGGCGAACTGGCCGACCGGGCCCGCTCCCCAGACGGCGATCACGTCGCCGCGCTTGATGTTGCACATGTCGGCGCCCATGTAGCCCGTCGGAAAGATGTCCGACAGGAAGAGCACCTGGTCGTCGGGGACGCCCGCCGGAACCTTGAGCGGTCCCACGTCGGCGAACGGTACGCGCGCGAACTCGGCCTGGCCGCCGGCAAACCCGCCGAGCATGTGGGAATAGCCGAAGATCCCGGCCGGCGAGTGTCCCATCAACTTCTCGGCCATCCATCCGTTTGGATTCGAGTTCTCGCAGAGCGAAAACAGGTCCTGCCGACACGAGGCGCACTGGCCGCATGCGATGGGGAACGGTACGACCACGCGGTCGCCGACCTTCAGATTGCGGACGCCCGGTCCGGTCTCCACGACCTCCCCCATGAACTCGTGACCCAGGATGTCGCCCTTCTCCATCGTCGGGATGAACCCGTTGAAGAGATGCAGGTCCGATCCGCAGATCGCCGTCGAGGTGATCTTGATGATCGCGTCACGCGAGTTGAGAATCTGCGGATCGGGAACGTCCTCTACCCGGACCTTCCGCTTGCCTTCCCAGCAGTTGGCTTTCATCTAGCGACTCCTCGCGTGTGCGGCTGCAGATTGACGGGGTTCTCCGGCGGACGGGCGGGGTGCGGATGACCGTGGACGGTGGCATCGGAGTGGGTGACCTCTCCCAGCTCCAGGACCTGCTTGAACCGGCGCAGGTCGTCCCCGACCTGAATGTCGGGCTCTTCGCCGAACAGCTTCGCCACTGCCGCGCCGAGCCGACCTCCCGGGGGGCTGTAACTCAGCTCGACGCTGATCTCGGTGCCACCCTGCGGCGCAGGAGCGAAGCGTACCGTCCCTCGATTCGGAACGTCCGAATGACCGGTCGAACGCCACGCGATCAACTCGTTGGGCCGATCGTCGACGATCTCGGCGTCCCATTCCACCGATGTGCCGACGGGTGCCTTGGCCTTCCAACGTGACCGCCGATCGTCCAGCACCTCGACGGCTTCCAGGTGCTGCATGAAGCGCGGGAGGTTCTCGAAGTTCCGCCAGAATTTGTACACCTCATCCTGCGGCGCCCACACGGTAATGGACCGCTTAACCTGAACTCCGCTGCCCATGCTCTCGGGCGACGATGCACGGTCGGACCCGCCGCTCTCCTGCGGGGCTCGGCTGAGCTGCTGTCCCGTGAGGAAGTCGAGGACAGTGACACCTACGACGGCCGCCGCGGCGGCTCCGACCCGATTCTTCTCTGACCGCTCCGACTTGAGGGCGCGGCCGAGCAGGGCCAGGTCCATGACGTCGCCGCCGACGCGAGACCACACCGGGGCCACAGGGCGGCGTCCTGCGAGGATGCCGACGCCGCTGGCGATCTCCCGCACCCCGATGGCGAACATCGTGTTGAGGTTGGCCTCGTCATCGGTCACGCCGATGAGTCGTGTCACGCGGCGTGGCGCCGCGATCTGGGCCAGTCCAAGGCCGAGGCTGAACCATCCGAGTCCGCGGGCAACCCGTGCGGGATCCCGCAGGACACCTTTCGACGAATAACCTTCGCCCCCCTGGCTCTCGGATTCGGCGGCGGAGGGAAGCTCTCGGTCGGAAAACCTCCGGCCGGAGGAAGTGGAATCGCGTGTAGCTGTAGTCATCGGCTCTCCTTGTAGAAGCCAAGCGGCATCATGCCAGGACAGGACCTGCGGCGTCGATTAGTCGAGGCGGAGACGTCGGAGGGTTTAGAACGGAGGGAACCACATCACCAATTCCCGGCGTAAGTACCGATCTGACGGCCGTAGAGTGTCACATGCGTGGGTCACGCCCCGAACCGCAAAAGACGCTGTGACATAATTGCCTTGCGGACCCGGGACAGTGACGTATGTCACGAGGGGCGTCGTGCGAATGCATCCACCTCGAATCGGCCGGATCCTCCCTGACTCTTGCGGCGGCCCCGGGACTCGACAACCTTTCCTGCACTTGCATCCCTCTCCGCACAGCACGGATCCCTATGGGTAGCACTGGTTGAACATGCGAACTTCCCAGGGCGAACGCCCTGCCGGAGGCTTCACGGTCTTGGTTGTGGACGATGAAGAAGCGGTTCGTCGTCTGGCCGTCCGCATGCTGACCTGGTCGGGATACGAGGCGATCGAGGCGCGGCACGGCCGGGAAGCCTTGGCCGCCATCGAACAGCACAGCGGCCCGATTCACCTCGTGCTCACCGATATCAAAATGCCTGGCATGAATGGACGAGAGCTCGGCAGGCAAGTCGAAGCGCGCTGGCCCGGGAAGCCGATCCTCTACATGTCGGGATTTGCTTCGGAGGTCTTTCAGGGCGGGCTACTGGAGCCCGGCGCGCCGTTCCTCGCCAAACCCTTTACGCAAGAGGATTTGACCGCGAAGGTCCGGGGCCTGCTGGACGCGCGGTCCGCTGACTCCAGAGTCAGCGGCTCGGCCGTAGCGCCGGCGGTCGGTCCCGACGGCCCGGACAGGCGGAGGTCGAGGCGTTAGGGCCCCGAAAACCACCCCACCATGACTGCGTAAGCCGCAGGTTGCCGCCCTCTCACAACCTGACCTGCCACACGGGAACGAGCGCCTTCAGCAGTCCCTTCCATATAACCGGACGCTCTGGAGTTTCGACTCCCAGACCGATGCGGTAACTTGCACGGAGTTCATCTCACGACCGCTCGCCCAGGTAGGTGCACGAACCGGTATTCAGCGGCCAGACCGCCCCGCGTCGCCATGACGTCACTTCCATGCGTTGGCGAGGCACGGTGCTGTTTCGCAGGGCTGCAGCAACGGGTGTGTTGCATACTGTCGGCACACGAAGGCTCGTTCTGAGCTTCGCGACGACCCAGTGGGGGGAGGCGGGCCACGCAAAGCGGCATAAATGTTGATCTTTGGCCCATATCGCCCTACGCTTCGCCTCTGCCGACCCACGGCCATACAGAGGTCATGAGGTTATAGTGATGACGATCGCCGGAGTGGAGGTCCAGCGCGCCAAGCGGGCTTCGCCCGCGGGCGGGAGGCCCGCAGCGTCTTTGCGCATCATCTGTCCCACCTACTGGTACCCCCAGCACGCGACCGACACGCAGGCTACTTACGTGCACGACATCAACCGTCACCTGGCGCTCCGCGGCCACGCGGTGACGGTGGTGACGCCGGGCAATTCTTCGCTGCCGCCCGTCGACAGCTTCGACGGCGTGAAGGTCGTCCGCTTCCCACTGGAGCTCCCGGTAGATCTGACCTATGGTCGGGTCGCGCAGAGTCGGGTCAATCTGGTCGGAAAGCTCGCGCGGGTGGCGGTGATGGCCCATTATCTGGAGGCCCAGTACCGCGCCACGCTCGCCGTCGGTCGCGCGCAGGGTGCCGACGTCGTGCACGCGCATTGGGCCATTCCCACCGGCCCGGCGGCCGTGCAGGCAGCCCGCAAGCTGGACCTGCCCAGCGTCATCACGATGCACGGCGGCGA
>DATLBL010000138.1:0-47510 GCA_035526925.1 Gemmatimonadales bacterium | reverse complement strand
GGTGTGGCCCGCGAGCTCTCGGCGGCCTACGGTGCGCCGTTTCGCCTCCCCCAGATTCCAGGGGCGGAGGCCTTCGACGTCCCGCCCGCCCGCCGGGCCGGCGCGGCCGACGCAGTCGACGGCTGCCGCATCGAGATCGAGGATCCGGAGTCCTGCCCGCGCTTCCACGCCGCGGTGATCCGCGGCGCGTCGGTCGGGCCGTCACCCGAGTGGCTGCGGCGGCGGCTCGAGGCGGTCGGCGTGCGCTCGATCAGCAACGTGGTGGACGCGACCAATTACGTCATGCTGGAGCTCAACCAGCCGATGCACGCCTACGATCTGGCGCGGCTCCAGGGTGGCGCGCTCGTCGTGCGGCGCGCCCGTGTCGGGGAACGCGTGGTGACGCTCGACGACGTGGATCGGCCGCTGACGGCCGAGATGGTGGCGATAACGGACGGCAGCGGCGCGATCGGGATCGCCGGCGTGATGGGCGGCGCGAGCACCGAGGTGTCCGTGGCGAGCGGCGACATTCTGCTCGAGGCGGCCTGCTGGAACCCGGCCAGGATCCGCCGCACCCGGCGGGACCTCAACCTGAGCACCGAGGCCAGCTATCGCTTCGAGCGCGGCATCGACCTTTGGGGCGGCGAGGCGGCCATGCGGCGCTGCATCGAGCTGGTGCTCGCCACGGCGGGAGGAACACTGGCCGAAGCGCCGCTCGACCTCTGGCCGGTGCAGACCCATCCGCCCCGGATCTTCCTGCGCGCCGCGCGCGTCGCACAGGTGCTGGGCCTGGAGCTGCCGTGGCAGGAGCTCGAGCGGCACCTCGTGGCCATCGGCGCGACCGTAGTCAGCAAGCCGGAGGACGGGCGCATTGCCGTGGACGTGCCCGGCTGGCGACCGGATCTGCAGCGCGAGATCGATCTGATCGAAGAGATCGCGCGGCTCCACGGCTATGACAACTTTCCATCCGACCTTCGGCCCTTCCGGCTCGGCGCGCTTCCCGACGCGCCGGAAGAAGCCGTGGAGGCCGCCGTCCGGCGGGGCCTCGTGGCGGAAGGCTTCTTCGAGGTGGTGAGCCTGCCGATGGGCCCCGCCGACGGCCAGGACGGCGTCCGGCTCCTCAACCCGCTCGCCGCGGACGACGCCTGGCTGCGGCGTCGCCTGCTCCCCGGGCTGGTGCGGCTCGTCGAAGCCAACTGGGCCAACCGCGTGGCCGACGTGCGCCTGTTCGAGATCGGGACTGCATTCGCCGCCGGCGCGCCTGGTCAGCGGCCCCGCGAGGAGCGTCGGGTGGCCGCCGTCTTCACCGGCCGACGTGAGCCGGCGCATTGGACGGCGACCGGAGACGACCGGTTCGACGTCTGGGATCTGAAAGGCCGGCTCGAGGCCGCGACCGCTCTGGCGATTCCCGAGGCCGAAGTGCAGGTTGAAGGGCAGCGGTGGGTCGTGCGCGATCGCGAGGGCCGCATCGTCGGCGAGGGTGGCCCGGTGGCGGCCGATGCGCCGCTCTGGGCCGCGCCGCTGTTCGGGTTCGAACTGCTCATCGATCCGGCGCCCCGCCGTCCCGCACCCTTCGCGCCGCTGCCCACGACCCCGTCGTCCGAGCGCGTCCTCGCGCTGCTCCTCCCCGATGGGGTGCGGGTGCGGCAGGTCGAGGACGTGCTCCGGACCGGCGGCGCGCTGCTCGAGCGGGTCGAGGTCGAGAGCGATTACCGGGGCGCCGAGCTGCCGGCCGGCACGAGGAGCGTGGCATTCCGGCTGACGTTTCGGGCGCCGGACCGGACGCTCCGCGATACCGAGGTCGACGAGGCGGAGGCGCGGCTTCTGGCCGCGCTGGCGAGCGAGCTGGGAATCCAGCGGCGGGATGGTGGCCCCCGCACGGGAGGGTGAGCATGGCATACACCTATGAGCGACCCGACCTGCCGGCACTGACCGAGCTGGAGCGGGTACTCCAGAACATGGCCGAGGAGCTCGCGGCCTGGCGGCGCCGGTCGCTGAAGGCCGAAGCCGAGCTGAAGGAAGCCCAGGCCAGTGGTGGTGTGGTGGCGGGGTCGGAGCTCAGGGAATCGCGGCAGCGGGTCATTGACCTCGAGACGGAGAACCAGGCGCTTCGGCAACGGATCGACTCCGCCAAGGAGCGGCTGCGGGTGCTCGCCGCGCGGCTCTCGTTTCTCGAGCAGCACGGTGGAGGCAACGCCGCATGAGTCACGCCAAGCAGGCGGTGAAAGTCACGATCGGGGGCGAGGAGTACAGCGTCCGCTCGGACCTGCCACCCGAGTATACCCGCGAGGTCGCGGCGTACCTGGATGCCGCGCTCAAGCGGGTGCGCGATTCCCTGCCGATGGTCGAGAGCCACAAGGCGGCGATCCTCGCCGCCCTGGCGATTACGGACGAGCTGTTCCAGGCCCGCCGAGGCGATCGCCAGAGCGCGGACCGCCTCAATCAGCTGGCCGACGAGTTCGCCCGCATGCTGCCGCCGTCCAAGCGCGGCGGCCGCGTGGCCGCCTCCTCCTAGCGGAGTTCGCATGCCCGAGTCCTTCCTCCTGCCCGCGCTGGTCGGCGTGGCGGCCGGCCTCATCGTCGCGCTCGTGGCCATTGCGGTCAACGCGCGGCGGCAGCGGCAGGCGGCCACCGGGATTCTGGGCGCCGCGCGCGCCGAGGCGGAGCGGCTGCGGGCGGAGGCGAGCCGCGACGGCGAGGCGGCCAAGGCCGAGGTGCTCGTCGGCGCCAAGATGGAGGCCCTCAAGCAGCGCGAGGACCTCGATCGCGAGGTGCAGCGCCGTCGCGAGGAATGGGAGCGGCTCGAGCGGCGCGCCGACGAGCGCACCCGGGCGCAGGAGCGGAAGCTCGAGGAGGCCGAGACTCGCGAGCGCGGCCTCGGGAAGCGCGAGGAGGCGCTCACGCAGCGCGAGCAGGCGTTCCGGGCGCGCGAGGGCGAGGCCGACCGCCTCGCGCAGGAGCAGCGGGTGAAGCTCGAGCGGATCGCCGGCCTCACCGCCGAGGACGCCCGTCGCGAGATCCTCCAGCGGGTCGAGGACGAGGCCCGGACCCAGGCGCAGGCGCTCGCGCGCGACATCAAGGAGCAGGCCAAGCGCGGGGCCGATCGGGACGCGCGACGGATCCTCTCGATGGCCATCCAGCGGCTCGCCGCGGAGCACACCGCCGAGAGCACGGTGGCGGCGGTGGCGCTGCCCAGCGAGGAGATGAAAGGGCGGATCATCGGGCGGGAGGGGCGCAACATCCGGGCGTTCGAGACCGCCACCGGCGTCGACGTGATCATCGACGACACCCCCGATACCGTCAGCGTGAGCTGCTTCGATCCAATCCGCCGCGAGGTCGCGCGACGCTCGCTCGAGGCGCTGATTCAGGACGGGCGGATCCACCCCGGGCGCATCGAGGAGATCGTCCAGAAGGCCCAGAAGGAGCTCGAGGGCCAGCTCGTCGAGCTCGGCGAGCAGGCGGCCTACGAGACCGGCATCCATGGTCTGCACCCCGAGCTCATCAAGCTGATCGGCCGGATGCGCTACCGGACATCGTACGGGCAGAACATCTACGATCATTCGAAGGAAGTGGCCTGGCTGGCCGGGATGATGGCGGCCGAGCTGCACCTCGACGTGGCCCTCGCCAAGCGTGGCGGCCTGCTGCACGACGTGGGCAAGGTGCTGACCCACGACAACGAGGGCACGCACGTCGAGCTCGGTGTCGATGTCGCGCGCCGGTACGGCGAGAGCGCCCCGGTGATCAACTGCATCCAGGCCCATCACGATGACGTCCCGCACGAGAGCGCGGAATCGTTTCTGGTTCAGGCGGCCGACGCCATCAGCGGTGCGCGGCCCGGTGCCCGGCGCGAGGCGTTCGAGACCTACGTGAAGCGTCTCACCCGGCTCGAGGAGATCGCCAACGCGTTCCCCGGCGTCGAGAAGAGCAACGTGATCCAGGCCGGCCGCGAGGTGCGCGTGGTCGTGACACCCGAGCGGATCGACGACAGCGCCGCCGCGCAGCTGTCCGAGAACATCGCCCGCAAGATCGAGCACGAGCTGCAGTATCCGGGACAGATCAAGGTTGTCGTCATCAGGGAGACCAGAGCCGTGGATTACGCACGATGAGTGCCCGTATTCTCGATGGAGTGCCGCTCGCCAACGCGATCCGCGCCGAAGTGGGCGAGCGGGTCGCGCAGGTGAGCGTCAAAGGCCGGAAGCCGGGCCTCGCCGTCGTCATCGTCGGCGAGAACGCCGCGAGCCAGGTATATGTGAAGGCCAAGGGCAAGGCGTGCGAGGAAGCCGGCATGCACTCCGAGACCGTCCGGCTCCCCGAGCAGACCAGCGAGGCCGCATTGCTGGACGTCGTCGAGCGCCTCAACACCGACGCGCGCATCCACGGCTTCCTGGTGCAGCTGCCGTTGCCGTCGCACATCAACGGCGAGCGGGTGTTGAACGCCATCAATCCGGCCAAGGACGTGGACGGCTTCCATCCGGTCAACGTCGGCAAGCTCAGCATCGGCGATCCGACGGCGCTCAAGCCGGCTACGCCGTTCGGCGTGCAGCAGATGCTCATCCGGTCGGGCATCGAGACCAAGGGCGCCAACGCGGTCATCGTCGGCCGGTCCAACATCGTCGGCAAGCCGATGGCGAGCCTGCTCATCCAGCCGGGCAAGGGCGGCGACGCGACGGTGACCGTCTGTCATTCCAAGTCACGCGACCTCGCTGCCGTCTGCCGCTCGGCCGACCTCCTGGTCGTTGCGATCGGCAAGCCCGAGTTCGTCACCGCCGACATGGTCCGTCCAGGCGCCACGGTCATCGACGTGGGCATCAACCGGGTGGACGATGCCTCGCAGCCGAAGGGGTATCGCATCGTGGGCGACGTGGCCTACGGGCCGGTGTCCGAGGTCGCCGGCGCGATCACCCCCGTGCCCGGCGGCGTCGGCCGCATGACCATCGCCATGCTCCTGCAGAACACGCTGCAGGCGTTCGAGCAGCAGGAGGCGGGTGGTCAGCGCTGAGCGGTGAAGCGCTGAGCGGCCGTCTCTTGGAACGCTCTCCCGCTCACCGCTCACTGCTCACCGCTCACCGTGTTCTCGCCTTCCGACAATGCCATGATTTCTCCTCAGCACGCCGACCTGATCGCTCCCACGGACGACGTCTGGTCCGTCAGTCAGCTCACCACGGCCGCCAAACGGGTCGTCGAGGGCGAGTTCATGCCGATGTGGGTTCGCGGCGAGGTCGTCGCGTGCAAGGCGTGGCCCAGCGGCCATTGGTACTTCAGCCTGCGTGACGCCGCCAGCCAGGTCCGCTGCTGCATGTGGAAGCGCGATGCCCTCAGGGCCGGGAAGCCGCCCGCCGACGGGACCGAGGTGTTCGTGCTCGGGCGGCCGGGGATCTACGAGGCGAAGGGCGAGTTCCAGCTCAACGTCAGCCGGTTGATTCCGACCTCGGCCATCGGACAGGCGCAGCAGGAGCTCGAGCGCGTAAAGGCGCTGCTCCACCGGGACGGGTTGTTCGACGTGGCCCGGAAGCGCCCGCTGCCGCCGTATGCCGCCGCACTGGCCATCGTGACGAGCGCGGCGGGTGCGGCGCTCCACGACATCATCACGGTCGCCCGTCGCCGCTGGCCGTGTTGCCGGATCGTGGTGATCGACGCCCGCGTCCAGGGCGACGGCGCGGTCGAAGCGCTGGCGCGGGCGCTTCGCCTGGTCAACCGGCTGGCCGACATCGACTGCTGCATCGTCGGCCGGGGCGGCGGCGGGCGCGAGGACCTGGCGGCCTTCAATGCGGAGGCGGTGTGCCGGGCGCTCGCCGAGGTTCGGGTGCCGACCATCTCGGCCGTCGGGCATGAGACCGACATCTCGCTCACCGATCTCGTGGCCGACGTGCGGGCGCCCACGCCGTCCGCCGCGGCCGAGCTGGCGCTCGCCGATCATCGGGACGTACGGCGGGTGTTGGACGACTTGGCCGCCCGGCTCGCGAGCGGGCTCGCGGGACGGACCCGGCTCGGCGCCGAGCGGGTCGAGCACGCCGGCGACCGGCTGCACGGCGCCATGACCGCTCTGCTCGAGCGACGGCGGCAGCAGGTGGTCCTGCTGGCGGCACAGCTGGATGCCTTGAGCCCGCTTCGCGTCCTCGAGCGGGGCTATGCGGTGCCGACCGGCTCCGAAGGGCGAGTCCTCAAGCGCCGGGCCGATTTTTTGCCCGGCGCGCCCTTCCGCTTGCGCGTGGCCGACGGCAGCGTGGACGCCCGCGTGGAGACCTGATGAGCACCATCGCCGAAGAGTTGACCCGGCTCGAGGAGATCGTCCGCCGGCTGGAGGCGGACGACGTCGAGCTCGATGCCGCCCTCGCCCTGTTCGAGGAGGGCGTCGCGCGGCTTCGCGCAGCGCGGGAGCGGCTCGCCTCCGCCGACCTGAAAGTGCAGACCGTGCTCGAGGATGCGGACGGCGAGCTGCGGGTGCAGGATCTTGACGACTAAATCGCGCGTCGGCGCCGCGGGTCCGCGATGAGCGCGCGCGTGGCGTCCGAGAGCGCGCTCGATCTCCTGGCCGAAGCGCGCGAACGCACCGACGCGCTCCTCGGACGGTGGGCGGAGCGGCTCGAGGAGGAAGTCGGCGGCCGCGACGGGCAGGCGCTGGCGTACGCGCTCCGGACGCCGGGCAAGCGGGTCCGCGCGGCACTGCTCTCCGCCGCCTTTCACGCGGTCGGTGGAAAGTCGCCGGCCATCGCCGGTGTCGCGGCGGCCGTCGAGACCGTGCACGCCTACTCGCTCGTCCACGACGATCTCCCCTGCATGGACGATGACGACCTCCGCCGCGGGCGACCGACCACCCACCGCCAGTTCGACGTCCCGACCGCGACGCGGGTGGGCTTCCTGCTCGTTCCCGTCGCGGCGCGCGTGCTGGCGGAAGCCGCGGGCGATCTCGGCCTCACGGCGGACACCCTCGGGCGAATGGCGGCCGCGCTGTTCCAGGCGGGCGGTATCGAAGGCATGGTCGGCGGTCAATGGCTCGACCTCGAAGCGGAGCGGCGGACGCTCAGCCTGCCGCAGCTCATCGCGGTGCACCGGGGCAAGACGGGGGCGCTGATCCGTGTCTCGTGTACGCTCGGTGCCATGGCGGCGGAGGCCGCCCCGGCGCGGGTCGCGGCTCTGACGGCGTTCGGCGAAGAGATTGGGCTCGCCTTTCAGATCGCGGACGACGTGCTCGACTGCACCGGGACCAGCGAGGAGCTGGGTAAGACGGCCGGCCGCGATGCCGCGCTGGCCAAGTCGACCTACGTGGGGTTGCTCGGAGTCGAGGAAGCGCGCCGAGAGGCGGAGGGCCTGGCGCAACGGGCGGTGGCACACCTGGACCGGGCGGGTGTCCCGTCGGGGGCACTCGGAGCGCTGGCGGGGTATATTGTGAGCAGGAATTCGTAGCAGGGATCCCCGCTCCCTCACCCCGATTTCACGGGAGCGCAGCGACGGAGGGACCTTGCTTGGGAACGGTACGACCCATTCCCCGGCAGGGTCCCTCGCTGCGCTCAGGACGACGTGCGGCGCGGGCGCATGGCACCACGAACCCACTCGGCCGACTGGATCATGACCCTCCTCGCCTCCATTCACAGCCCCGCCGACCTCAAGCGCCTGCGCCGGGACCAGCTCCCCCAGGTCGCGCAGGAAATCAGGGACCGTCTCATCGAATGCGTGTCGATGACCGGGGGGCATATCGGCGCCAGCCTGGGGGTGGTCGAGCTCAGCATCGCCCTTCTGTACGAGTTCGACTCGCCGCGGGACAAGGTGGTGTGGGACGTGGGTCACCAGGCCTACGCGTGGAAGCTGCTCACCGGCCGGAACGATCCCTTTCCGACCCTCCGCCAGCGCGACGGCATCTCGGGCTTCCTCAAGCGGGCCGAAAGCGAGCACGACCATTTCGGCGCCGGGCACGCGGGCACCGCGATGTCCGCGGCGCTGGGCATGGCGACCGCGCGCGACCTCAAGGGCGAGGACGGCAAGGTGGTCGCCATCGTGGGCGACGGCGCCATGACGTGCGGGCTGTCCTACGAGGGGATGAACAACGCGGGGCACAGCGAGCGCGACATCATCCTGATCGTCAACGACAACGGCATGTCCATCTCGCCCAACGTCGGGGCCATCAGCACGACGCTCGGCCGCATCGTCGCCGACCCGCGCACCAACCGCGTGCGCGAGAAGATCAAGGGCATGACCATCGCGCTCGGCGGCGTCTTCGGCGATGGTGTCGTCGACTTCGCCAAGAACGTCGAGGAGAGCGTCAAGAACCTGTTCTCGCCGGGGATGCTGTTCGAGGAGCTCGGGTTCCGCTACTTCGGACCGATCGATGGGCACGATCTTCCCAAGCTGTGCGATACGCTGCGATTCGTCCGCGGTATGAGCGGGCCGCGCGTGATACACGTGATGACGCAGAAGGGAAAGGGCTTCCAGTTCGCCGAGGACAACCAGGAAAAGTGGCACGGGTTGGCCGCCTACGACCCGGTGACCGGCGAAGCGCGCAAGAAGGCGAGCGGGCCTCCCACCTGGACCCAGGTCTTCGGCGACGGGCTCACGGCACTCGCGGCGGAGTATCCTGAGCTGGTGGCCATCACGGCGGCCATGCCCAGCGGCACCGGCACCAACATCTTGGAGAAGGCGTACCCGGATCGCTTCTTCGACGTCGGCATCGCCGAAGGACATGCGGTGACCTTCGCCGGGGGCCTGGCCACGCAGGGCATCCGTCCCGTCGTGGCCATCTACAGCACGTTCCTCCAGCGCGCGTACGACAACGTCATCCACGACATCGCCGTGCAGCACCTGCCGGTGACGTTCTGCATGGACCGAGCCGGTCTGGTCGGCGAGGACGGGCAGACCCACATGGGGCTGTACGACATCGCCTACATGCTGGCGGTGCCTGGCATGACCGTGACCGCCCCCAAGGACGGTGACGAGCTGATCGGCCTGCTCCGGTGCGCGATGGCGCACACCGCAGGACCGTTCTGCACACGCTACCCGCGCGACAAGGCGCCGGCCGAGCCGCGTCCAGCGGCGTCGGTTCCTGCCGTCCCGTACGGCACGTGGGAACAGCTCCGTCCAGGAAAGGATGTGGCCATCCTCGCGGTCGGCACGATGGTGCCGCCCGCGCGCCAGGCGGCCGAGCTGCTGGCGGCCGATGGCATCGACTGCGCGGTGGTCAACGCGCGGTTCCTCAAGCCGCTCGATCTGCCGATGCTGGAGGCGCTGCTCCAGGACCACCGCACCATCGTCACGGTCGAGGAGGGTACCATCGTAAACGGGTTTGGCGCCTACCTGGCCGAGACGCTGCAGACCATGCATCCCGAGACCCGCGTCGTGGCGCTCGGCGTGCCGGATCGCCTCATCGAGCAGGCACCACGGAACGAGCAGCTCGAGGTATTCGGGCTCACCGCCGCCGGCATCGCCCGGCGGATTACCGCGCTCCGGCACGAGGAGAGCCTCGAGGCGCGATGAAGGTCGGCGTCGTCGGCAACCCGCGGTATCGCGACCTGCGGGCGGTGCTCGAGCACGTCGCTCGCCAGGCGCCCTACAAGCAGGTCACCCTCTATACCGAAGAGCGGCTCGGCAGCTTCTGGCCCCGCGACATTCCTTCCTTCGAGGGGGTGGAGCTCGACGCGCTGGTGACCTTCGGCGGCGACGGCACGCTGCTGCGCGGCGCCCGCCTCTGCGGCGGACGCGAGATCCCCATCCTCGGCGTTAATCTCGGACGGGTCGGATTTCTGACGACCGCCACGCGCGACACGCTCGATCCCGCCCTCGATGCGCTGGTGGCCGGGCGCTACGTCATCGAGCGCCGCCAGGCGCTGCAGGCGGCCATCAAGGGGTATGACGGCAACTACCGGATGAGTCAGCTGGCCGTGAACGACGTGGCGGTGCACAAGGGTGGCGTCGCCCGCGTGGTCCGCGTGAACGTCTTCATTCAGAGCGAAAACGTCGGGCCGTACAGCGCCGACGGCATCATCGTGGCGACACCGACGGGCTCCACGGCGTACAGCCTGAGCGCCGGCGGTCCGATCGTCGTCCCGGGCGTCGAAGCGATCATCGTCACTCCGATCGCCGCGCATACGCTCGCGGTGCGTCCGCTGGTCGTGCCCGCCACGTACCGCATCGTGATCGAGCCGATGGCCGGTTGGGCGGACGACCTGCTGGTCTCGTTCGACGGACAGACCGGGAGCACGCTCGCGCCGGGCGAGAGCGTGGACGTCCGCCGCGCGGATCACCGCGTCTGCCTCATCCGACTCGGCAGTGACGGGTTCTTCAGCCGGATGAGGCAGAAGCTGCATTGGGGAGATCTGTCGGAGCGGGAGGCGGTGAGGTAGTCGAACGGCGGATGGCAGACGGTGAGCGGTAAGCGGGAACGACACCCAATGTTTCCGCGCTCCCCGTAGCCCGCTGTCGCGGACATATTCGCCTACCGCTCACCGCTCACCGCTTACCTTTCACCTCCATGCTCACCGAGCTCCGCGTCCGCGACCTGGCCACGATTGCCGACGTCACGCTTCACCTCGGCGCCGGCCTCAATGTGCTCACCGGCGAGACCGGCGCCGGCAAGTCGATGCTGGTGGACGCGCTCGCGCTGCTTCTTGGAGAGCGCGCGGCCAGCGGCAGCGTGCGGCCGGGAGCGGGGAAGGCGATCGTCGAGGGCGCGTTCGAGGGGATCGGCGGCCGTGCCCGCCGCGCGATAGAGGCGCTCGGGCTCGATCTCGAGGACGGGCGGGTGGTCGTCCGCCGGGAGGTGTCTGCCGAGGGTCGCTCTCGCGCCTGGGTCAACGGAAGCCCGACCACCGCCGCGGTGCTCTCCCAACTGGGCGCGCTGCTCGTCGACCTGCACGGACAGCACGATACCCAGTCGCTCCTCCACGCCGATGCGCAACGCGACATCCTGGACGCCTTCGCCCATGCGGAGGTGGAGCGCGCCGCCGTGGCCGAGAGCCATGCCGCACTCGCCGCGCTGCGAGCGGAGGAGCTGGCGCTGGCCAGCCGGCGGGACGAGGTTCGCCGGCGCGCCGACTACCTCCGCCACGTCGTCGCCGAGATCGAGCACGCACGGCTCGTCCCCGGCGAGGACGAAGCCCTGCAGGTCGAGGCCCGGCGCCTGAGTCAGGCCGGCACGCTCGGGGAGCAGGCACAGCGCATCGTCGATGCCCTCGAAGGCGATGGCGGCAATGCGCTCGGTGCACTGGGCGTGGCGGATCGCGCGCTGGCCGGACTCGAGAAGGTCGACCCGGCGACCACGGGGTGGCGGGAGATGCTGGATGCCGCGTATACCAACCTGACCGAGCTCGCCCGACAGGCGTCAGCGTACGCGGACGAGGTCGAGGAGGATCCGGCGCGGCTGGCGGAAGTGGAGCGCCGTCGGGATCTGCTCTTCAAGCTGACCGGCAAGTACGGCGCGACGCTGCAGGCGGTGCTCGCGACGCGGGACGAGAGCGCGGCCGAGCTCGAGCTGCTCGACACCGCCGATGTGGATCTGCGAGCGCTCGCCGCCCGCCGCGCGACGGCGGAGTCGGGCCTGCGGTCGGCGGCCGAGGCGCTGACCCTCAAGCGTCACGACGCGTCGGAACGACTGGCTCGCGCGGTCAATCGGCTGCTGCCGCAGCTCGGTCTGCCGGGCGGGAAGCTGCTGCCGTCACTGCTGCCGCTGCCGGAGCCCGCCTCGCACGGGCAGGAGTCCGTGCAGCTCGATGTTCAGCTGAACGTCGGCCTCGAGGCCAAGCCGCTGGCCCGCGTGGCGTCAGGCGGCGAACTGTCCCGCCTGATGCTCGCGCTCAAGGTGGTGCTCGCCCGGCACGATGCCATTCCGACGCTCGTGTTCGACGAAGTAGATCAGGGCATCGGTGGCGAGATCGGGGCGCAGGTCGGGGCGGCGCTGGCCGAGGTCGCGGAGCGGCACCAGGTGCTGGTCATCACCCACTTGCCGCAGATCGCCGCTCGTGCCGACCAGCACCTGGTCGTGAGCAAGGAAGCTCGCGGCGGCATCGCGACGAGCGACGTGCAGCTGATCCACGGCGAGGACAGGGTCGGAGAGATCACCCGGATGCTGGGCGACACCGAGGGCGATGCCGCCCGGCGTCATGCCCAGGCGCTCCTCCGACGAGAAGCCAAGCCCCGACGGTAATCGCCGTGCCTCGCATCAGAAGAGGCCGAAGTAGGCTCGGAACCGCGCGCGGAACGCATGGCGGTCGGGAACGATGCCGCCGCTCGTGCGGACGATGCGCTCGTAGGACCAGCTCGCGTCGATGGGCAGGCCCGTGCCGCCCGCGCGGAGCCGTCCGGGACTGCTGTAGGTGATCCCGAGCCCGAGCAGCGTGGCGCTCGCCTTGCTGTTCTCCGCGAGCACCCCCGCGTCGATGCCGGGGATTTCATCCTCGGGCGTCAGGTAGGTGACGGCGTCCTCCCCGCGCGACCAGTGCATCGCCGATCCCTGTATCGCGAACGTCGGCGCCAGCCGGAAAAACGGCCTCACCGCGAGGCTCAGGACGTCGCCGGGATCGCGCGTGACGGCACTCAGGCGATCGATGGGAGCGAGCGGCTGCGTCGGGGGTGCCACCCGGGCCAGGTAGTCTCCCGCGAGCTGTCGGGTGTACATCCCTTCGGCGCGCAGTCCCCACCGGCCGGCGCCGAGATCGGTGGTCAGCCGTGCCTCGACGTCGGTTTGCCCCTCGCCGGTGCCGAGCGTCAGCAGGCGGTCGGGCTGCGCGACCCGTCCGGTGGGAAAGCGCACGAGCCCTTCGATGGCGGCCCGGAAGCCCCCGCGATGCTCGCCGCGGTCCCAGCGATCCACCAGCGTCAGTGCGACACCGGCCTCGGCGTCTCCCCGGAAGGTCAGCTTGGTGTCGCCCGGCCGGGAGGCGATCGGCCCGGAAGGATCGGAGAACGAGGTGACGAGGGCATCCGTCGTGACCGCCTCGGAGGGCAGCGCCGGCGTCGATGTGAAGCCGCCGACACCGAAGTCGCCGGCAAGGGTGGCCTGAAGCTCCGCCACTCGCGCGGCTACGGCGGTGCCGGCGGTGCTGGTGGCCGTCGGGACAAACGGCGCGGCGGTCGAAGGGTCGGACAGGAGGCCGAACAGATCGCTGCGCAGCGCGCCGCCCGCCTCGAGCGTGGACTGCGCCCGCGCCCTGAGGGCGGGATCGGAATCGAAGTCGCCCGCCGCGATCCTTGCGCTCAACGCCGCGAGCGACGCGTCGAACTCGGTGAAGAACGGTTCCTGCTGCGCGCTCCCGGGATTGAGTCCGGCGTCGGAGGTAGGCGTCGCGGCGAGATCGAAGCGGGTCTGTACCCTGACCCGAACCAGCGGCATGCGCCCGAAGATCGTGATGGAGCGGGTCAGGCCCACTGCCGCTCCGAAATACAGCCGGCTGTCCTCGGCCTGCGCGTCGGTCGTCAGTGCGCCTAGATTAAGACGGTAACCCGACAGGCCGGTGATCCGGCCGATCCGCGCGTCCGCATCGCCCAGGGAGGGAAGGAGGTCGCTTCCGAAGGCGGGGCTGGACAGGTCTGCGCCGAGCGGCTCGCGTTCGCCGGCGCGCCACCGGTCGTCCCAGATGTCGATCGCGCCGTCGAGATCCACCCGCACGGCGCCGGCAGGGACCCCGACCGGCGCAAGCTGGGCGCGGACCGCCGACGGCGTGCAGAGGCAGGCGAGCATCGCCAGTCGCCGCGCGCAAATCCCCACAGTCCCTCCCGAGAGAAGTGCTCCGCCGTGCACACGATGTCGTCCGCGAGACTCGCAACTTCGCAGTTCGTCACGAGCTTTGCCACCCGGGCCGCGGTCGTCGCCTCGGCGCCCGGGCGCGTCAATCTGATCGGGGAGCACACCGATTACAACGGTGGGCCGGTGCTCCCTGTGGCGCTCGAGCGCCGCACGGCGGTGGCCGCCGCTACCGCCGAGGACTGGCGATTCGTCTCCTCGGTGGATGGAGTCGTGCACATCATCGATGTGGAGGGCCCGCTGCGCCGGGACTGGACGGACTATCTCGTCGGCGTCGTACGCGAGCTGCGCGCCCAGGGCGCCGCGCCCTCCGGTGCGCTGGTGGCGGTGGCGAGCACCGTGCCGATCGGCGCCGGGCTGTCATCGTCCGCCGCGCTCACCGTGGCGGCCGCCCGCGCGCTCAGTCTCCTCGCTGGGCGATCGTTGCGGCCGGCCGACCTCGCGGACGTTGCCTTCCGCGCCGAACATGATCAGGTAGGCGTCCGCTGCGGCCGAATGGACCAGACGATCGCCGCGCACGGCGAGCGGGGCACGGCGCTACTGTTCGAAACCGCGACCGGCTCCATGGACCGAGTCCCGTTCGAGGGACGGCTCTGGATCGTGGAGTCGGGTGTCTCCCACAAGCTCACGGGCGGCGCCCTGAACGAGCGCCGCCGCGAGTGCGAAGAGGCCCTCGCCCTGTGCCGCGCCTGGCGCCCGGGACTTGCGCACCTGGCGCAGCTCGCGCCCCGCGATCTGGACGAGGCGGCGCGGCGACTTCCGCCCGGTCTGATCCCCCGCGTCCGCCACGTGGTCACCGAAACCGTCCGTACGCGCTCGGCCGCGGCCGCGCTCGCGGCGGCTGACCTGCGGACAGTCGGCCGGCTGCTCGTCGAAGGCCACGCCTCCCTTCGAGACGACTTTGCGTCGACGGTCGCCGAGGCCGACTTCCTGGTGGAGCATGCGGTGGCGCGGGGCGCATTCGGCGCTCGACTGACCGGCGCGGGGTGGGGAGGGGCGGTCGTCGTGCTCGCGCCCACGACCCACGAGGCGCGCATCCTGGCGGAGCTCAGTCGCGCCTTCGAGGATCGCTTCGGACGCGTGCCCGAGACTTGGAGCACGCGCGCTTCGGCCGGCGTACGGCGGGAAGCGCTCCCCGCCACAGCGGGGTAGATTCCCCCAGCCTGCCCGGGTGGCGAAACTGGTAGACGCTCAGGACTTAAAATCCTTTGGCCCTCGGGCCGTGTGGGTTCGAATCCCACCCCGGGCATCCGCAGTTGTCACAATCCTGCTTCCGTGAGCCAGGTCACGCGGCTCGTCCCAGGGTTGTCCTAGCTTCACCTCGTCACATCTGACTTCCAATACCCCGAGGTGACTGCGTGAGCGCTCCCCTGCCAGTTCCGGGTACCACTATTCTTGTCGTGGACGACGAGCGCGTGACGCGCCGAGTCGCCTATCGCATCCTGAGCGAAGAAGGGTATCGCGTCTTCGAGGCGGCCAGTGCAGAGGAGGCGATGAGCGTCATGGATATGGCGCACCGCTATGTGCACCTCGTCCTGCTGGATGTCGTCATGCCCGCGGTGGACGGCGTCGAGCTCGGGCGGCGGGTCCTGGCGCGCTGGCCCTCACTCCGACTGCTCTACATGTCGGCGTATCCCGCCCAGGTGTTGCAGGAGCACGGCCTCACCGACCTCCGGGTCAAATTCCTCGCCAAGCCATTCACCCACGATGAGCTGCTCGGGAAGGTCCAGGAGTGTCTGGAGCGCGAGGAGTCCCCGCGGGAGACCGCCGACCGCGAAGGAGCCATCGACTCCCGCTGACGCGAGTCAGCGGTCAGGGCGATGGCGACGGTGTCGTACCAGCACTATCCGTTGACGCGCCGCGCGCACTGTCTGCGGGCGGCGCCGCGTTGCGCGGAGCGGACACGCTGTCTCGCGCGCTGTCGGCCTGCGCTCGGCCCGCGGAGTCCGAGCCGGCGGGGGGCACGACGGCCTGTGGGGTGGCAGGCGGCGCGCCGGGGCATGGTGCCGGTGACACCCGTGTGACGGGATCCTGCTGAATCAACCGGTCGGCCACTGCGGGGAGTGGCCCTGCCTCAGCCGGCACGAGCACGTACTCCTCTCCGTATTCGGTCGGTCCTGCGAGCGTGCCGCCTACGGCGCGAGCGGCGGCAGTCCGTTCCGGTGTCGGGGTGCCCGCCCGAAACATCACAGTGAGCAGCCCCGGCGCCTCGGTACCCGGGAGGGCTCCCGCACACGCGCGCGCGAGCGTCGTATCAGCAGTCGGCATGGTCGTGAAAGTCGTGCCGCTCGTCCCGACGACCGAGTCCCTGGGCATCGAGTATGCGCGGACGCTATCGTCCGGCGGGCCATTCCGGGCCGTGGAGTCGCCCGGCGCGCCATTCCGGGCCGTGGAGTCGCCCGGCGCGCCGTTCCGGGCAATGGAGTCGGCCGGGGCGCCGTTCCGGGTAACGGAATCCGCGGGCGTTTGCGCTCCGGCCGGCGTGGCACCGAGCAGCGCCAGGAGCAGGCCGCAACTTCGGGCAGGGATACCTGACGAGCGGATATTCGTCCAAATCGACATGGCTGATCCGTATGCGGCAGGTCGGGACCTGCCCGACTGCTGCCGTCAGTTGTCTGGCGTCTGTTCCCGCGCGGCGGACCTGAGTGCGCTGCGCGCGGCCGTGACGCGCTCCCCCTCGACCATCGTCTGCTGTTCGAGCGTTCGGCCCGCCAGGGCGTGGAAATCGTATCCGGCGAGGCGCTGGTCGGAAAGCGCGATCTCACCGAGCGCTCGATACAGGCTGAGCTTCCCGTGCAGGCCCAGCACCAGCGATTCCAGGCCCTGCAGCGTGGCGAGGTCGGGATGAGTTCGCGCGGACAGCGCCAACTTGCCTTGGCCGACCTTTTCCGCCACCCAGGCCGCCGCCTGTTTGAGACGGTTCTCGTCGGTCTCGATCCGGGCGAGCAGCTCGCGGAGGACGCCCTGTTCCTCGCTCACTTCCGCATGCAGCGCCCGCAACGTCGCCTCCAGCGGCTTCCCCCGCTCACGCTCGGCCAGCTCGTCCATCATCCTGAGTGCGGCGACCGAGCCCGCGAGGTGATCGTTCAGATAGACGCCAAGCGGTTCGGTCAGCATGCTCTGGCTCCAGGCTCAGGCCGGGGCGGCAGGGGCCCGCAGTGGAAAGCTAACGCGGCCGCAGGACCGGCGGATGGTCGGCGGCCGTGGCGTCGGGCGCTCGGCCGCCCGCTTCGACAGCACGACGGCGGCAGGCTGCGCGACGATTGCGCCGCCCGCCCCACGCGGGGGCCCGATGGCTCCCTTGTTGACAAGGTTGCGCTCGTGGGAGGCCCCGTGCTCAACGATCAAGCGAGGTGGCACTCTATGGTCATATACCGTCAGTCCGGCTCGCGCTCAAGGGCGGTGGCCCGGGCCGGTTCCACGCGCGGTGCAAGCAATGTTGAGACGAGAGCGCGCCTCTGGCCCCGATCCGCGTTTCTGCGTAGCATCCACTTTCTTCCCCGTTCACACCCAGGGCGAATTCGAAGTCTTTACGATGGCGTAGGGACGGGGACTTTGCGCGGCCGGCGGCGGATTCAGTATCCGACCGATCAGCTGCCAGGTCGCTCTCGTGCGGAGGGATGCATGCGCAGCATACTTCTGGCCGTGACCCTGCTCCAGATACTGGGCTGCACGGGCACGCGCACCGAGCGGCCCCCTTCGGCCGCGGATGCGCGTGCCCGGGACAGCGTCATCGGCGCTTCGCGCCTTCCTGGAGCTGGCGGGGTGCGTGGCGCCATGCGCGCCGCGGATTCGGCCGGATCCAGGCGCGCACAGGAGGACGCGGCCAACGGCGACTCCCGGTAGCGAGATTGGCGCCGGGAGTGTCGATGCATGCCTCAGCAACTCTCACGGTGCGAGCGCGGAGGTGTCATGCGCGGAGCTGGCGGAACGTCGGGCGGCATCGGGACATTCGTGCTCGGGGCGGGCATGCTGGTCGTCGGCGGCTACCTGTTGCTCACGAGAGTGACGGTCGGAAGCGGAGCGTGGCTGCTCTGGGGATATAATGCGTTCGGGATCTCGCTCCTGCCGCTGCTGGCCGGAATCGCCTGGTTGTTCTACGATGGCGGAAGCCTGGGCGGCTGGCTGCTCTCGGCGGCGGGTGCGCTCATCATCGTCGCCGGCATCATCGCCAACCTGCACATCTTCTTCGCGCCCACCTCGTTGTTCGACACGCTCGTCATGCTCGGTTTGCTCGCCGGAGGACTCGGGTTGATTGCCCGCTCGCTCCGGGCGCAGCCATGATAGTGCGCTGGCTCTTCGCCGCCATGCATCTCCTCGCCCTGGGTGTGGGCCTGGGCGCGGTATGGGCTCGTGCTCGGGCGCTAGGGGGTACGCTCGATCCGGCCGGCGTGCGCCGCGTGTTGTCCGCGGACACCTGGTGGGGCGTCGCCGCGGCGCTGTGGATCAGCACGGGGCTGGTGCGGCTGTTCGGCGGACTCGAGAAGGGCACCGGCTACTACCTTACGAATCACGTGTTCCTGGCCAAGATGGGGATGCTCGCAGTGATCCTCTTGCTCGAGCTCGGCCCGATGGTCACGTTCGTCCAATGGCGCCGCCAATCGGGAGGCGGCGGTCCCGTCGACACTCGTCGGGCGGGCCGGTTCGCCCGCACCAGTTACGTTCAGGCGGTTCTCGTGATTCTTATGGTGCTCGCCGCCACCGCCATGGCGCGCGGGTTCGGGGCCCGAGGCGTCTAGCCAGCCGGAGGGTACGACGTGAGCACAGAGGTTCGCATCCTGGGGGCCCGCGATGCCGCAGTACTGGCACGGGTCGCTCCCGGAGTGTTCGACAACGAGGTCGATCCGGCGCTCAGCGCAGAATTCCTGCGTGACCCTCGCCACCACCTCGCGGTGGCCATCGATGACGGCCACGTCGTAGGCTTCGCCTCAGGGGTGCATTACGTGCACCCCGATAAGTCTCCGGAGCTCTGGATCAACGAAGTCGGCGTCGCACCCTCTCATCAGCGGCACGGACTTGGCCGGCAGCTGCTGCGCCTGCTCTTCGCCCGGGGCCGCGAGCTCGGCTGTCGCGAGGCCTGGGTGCTCACGAGCCCCGCGAACGGCGCTGCCATTCGGCTCTACGAGGCCGTGGGCGGCCGCGATCTGGCCGACCCTCCGGTCATGTTCACGTTTCGACTCGACGGCGAGTCACCCGAGCAGAAGTAGTGGAGAGCTGCAATCGCAGTGCGCACCTTCCCCGTCAATACTTTTGCTCCTGGGGGTGTCGTCGCAGCCAGGCCTGTACGTAGGGGCAGGTCGCGATCACACGCATGCCATTGTCGCGGGCGTACTGCAACGCGGCCCGGACCAGGGCGTCGGCGACCCCGTGACCTTCGGCGGACGGGGGAACCTCGGTGTGCTGCAGGTCCAGAATGTCCTCGCTGAACGGGGCGTATACCAGCTGCGCGTCGCCGTCGTCGAACGAAGCGAAGAACCGGGAGGCCGCGGGGTCATGCCGAATGGTCATGTGTAGCCTCGAAAACCTTTGTGAGCATCGTTGCCCATCTTCGTGAAATCGTCGCCGCAAAGCCGGCGAGAGATAATTCAACGTAACGTTGTCCGATGCGGGGAATATGCAGGAGAAGCTGGAAGGCACGCTCGAGTTCCTGCGCGAAGCCGAGCGGCTCAAGACCGCCATGCGGAGCGGCTGGACCTCGGCCGGGCGGCAGGAGAGCGTGGCCGAGCATACCTGGAGGCTCTGCCTGATGGCCATGGTGCTGTACGATCACGCCGAGGGGATCGATCTGACCAAGCTGCTGAAGATGTGCCTGATCCACGATCTTGGCGAAGCGCTCAGTGGCGACATCCCCGCGCCCGCGCAGCAGGACGCACCGGGCAAGGCGGACCGTGAGCGCGCCGACCTGCTGCAGGTGATCGCTCCACTCCCGGGCGCCGTGCGAGAGGACATCGTGGCGTTATGGGACGAATACGAGACCGCGAGCTCCGCGGAGGCTCGGGTTGCCAAAGGACTCGACAAGCTCGAGACCATCCTGCAGCACACGCAGGGCAGCAACCCACCGGACTTTGATTACGGGTTCAATCTCACCTACGGCCGCCGCTACACGGCCGCTGATCCGCTGCTGGCCGCCCTGAGAGCGCGGCTGGACCTCGAGACGGCGCGCCGCGCGAAGGACGTCGCACCTTGATGACCAGCCGTTGACGGGAAAGGCACGTCCATGAGGAAGAATTTCGTTGTTCGCTCGCTCCCCCTCCTCCTCCCCGGTTTGCTCGGTTGCGAGGCTCCCGCCAAGCGGGAGCCTCCGCCGGCGCCGGAAATCACCCGGCCGACGGAGGACGCGGTTGGAAAGGCGGCGCTCGCCGCCGTGGCGGCTGCTCCCTGGGACTCGGACCCGACCGGAGGGGAGCCGCTCTGCCGGACGGAGGCCCCGTGCGACACGGTCGTGATCGAGCCGCGCGTGGTAGTCCTGCCAGGTCAGCCGCCTGCGTTCTTCGTTCCCGACAAGCGCGACCTCGCAGCCACGCTGAGTGCGTACGCGCTGACGCTCACTCGTGTGCCCGGTCGGCAGACAGTGCTCGGCTCGTGGCGCGAGTGCAGCAGCCGGCGCGACGTGCCCGGCTGGAGTCGGGGCAGGGTGGCCTGCGTGGCGCTCGGCGTCGCCGGCTTCGAGACGGCACGGGCCGATGCGATGACCTTCGCGCTGCTGGTGGCGACCCCTGCGCGCGGGCTGAGCTGGCCTCGCGTACGTGTGACCCGTCCTCGGGAGAGTTGGCGCGGGCGCTTGCTGAGCAACGGTGGTCGATAATGCGAAGACCGAACGAGTGCGGGGAAGCTTTCCTAATCGTAGGGCGGATCTATATTGAGAAACTACTTCCCATCTCGCTAATAAGCCGTTCAACGACTTATAGTTGTATATCGAGCATAAAGTGATTTATGCGGCCGCGGCCGGTTGCGCTTCGCGGCTCTTCATCTTCACTCCGCGTGCCGGCTCGGGCCACTCCGACGAATCCCACGCGTACATCCAGACCGCCCTGCTATCTTGCTGCCGCACCGGACGCCGGAGTGGTGGGCGTCAGAGGCTGGACGAAACGGTCCCCCGATTTCATTGCACTCGTCACCTCACTCTGGCCGGGGAAACAGCGTGCTCCGCTGGCCCCGCCGGTCGGCACTCAAGGGCGTATGACGACGAACCCTCCGCGCCTCTTCCACGACGCGCTGAACACAGCCGTGTGGCCCATTTCTACCGACGAGCTCGTCACTCCCACGGACCAGTTCTTCACGCGAAGCCACGCCCCCACACCGCAGATCGACGTGGCCAGCTGGCGCCTCCGCTTGCGAGGACTGGTTCGACGGCCCGCCACGTTCACGCTCGAGGAGCTCGAGCGTGCCTACCCGGGACGCGAGGTGACCGCCACCATGGTGTGTGCCGGGCTCAGGCGCGATGAGTTTCTCTCGTTGGGCCCGTTGCCCGGTGAGCTGCCCTGGGGCCCTGAACCGATCAGCACAGGAAGATGGGGCGGCATCTCGCTCGCCGATCTGCTGCGCGACGTGGACGTCGGGGAGCAGGCGCGACACGTGGAGTTCATCGGACTCGACGCGGTCGAGCGCCTGGGCCAACGTTTCGGCTTCGGGGGCTCGATCGATCTCGGCAAGGCGCTCACGGGCGACGTGCTGCTGGCGACGCGGCTCAACGGTGCGGCGTTGACGCCCGATCACGGATTTCCGCTCCGGGCGGTCGTACCAGGCTGGGCCGGTGCGCGAAGCGTTAAATGGCTGGGAGAGATCGTGCTCACGACCGAGCCATCCCCGAATTACTTCCAGAGCAAGGCGTATCGGGTGCAGCGCGAGATCAACCCGCTCGACGCGCGCGACGTCACGCTCGGCAGGGCGATCACCGAGGTGCCGCTCAACGCAGTGATCCTGAGCCCCGTGGCAGGTAGTACCGTGCCGGCTGGTCTCATGACGATGCGCGGCTGGGCGATGGGAGAGGGCGGGCGCCGGGTGACCGCGGTCGAGGTGTCGACCGACGACGGACGAGTATGGCGTCCCGCGCGGATCGTCGCCGAGGGACCGGCGTGGACCTGGTCGTTCTGGGAAGCGTCCGTCTCCCTCGCGGCAGGTTATCAAACGCTGATGGCCCGGGCCACGGACAGCGCGGGCAACACCCAGCCGGCGGCGCTCTCCGCCACCTGGAACGTGCGCGGGTACAACAACAATGCCTGGCATCGCGTGCAGGTCCACGCCTCGTGACGGGTCGAGAGGACGCGGGCGTCACCCACGTCGGACTGTTGCGCGGCGTCAACGTCGGAGGCCGGAAGCCCGTCGCGATGGCCGACCTCCGCGCGCTGCTCGCCGACCTGGGCTTTGCCGACGGGCGAACCCTGCTCCAGAGCGGCAACGTCGTGTTTCGGGGGGGCGCGCGCCGTGGCCAATCGTTGGAGCGCTATCTGGAAGCGGAGGCCGCGGCCCGGCTTCGGCTCCGTTCGGACTTCTTCGTCCGCACCGCGGCAGAGTGGAGGACCATCGTGTCCGGCAATCCCTTCCCGGAGACGGCCATGCACGACCCCGGCCATCTCCTGCTCGTCTGCCTCAAGGCGGCGGTCTCGGCCGCGACGATTGCCGCGACCCAGGCCGCGATCGCGGGGCCCGAACGAATCGGCGGCGAGGGCCGAGAGGTCTACGTCGTGTATCCGGACGGCGTCGGGACCTCGCGCCTGACCCATGCCGTGCTCGAGCGGCGCTTGGGCACCCGCGGCACGGGTCGCAGTTGGAACACGGTTCGGAAGCTCGATGCCCTGGCCAATGGATGACTCGACGATGCTCTTGATCGTCGGCCCGATCGCCGCTCGCCATTCCGAATTTCGCCGGCCCGGTGATCCTCGCCGCCGTGGCGGCGCAGTTCGTGTTCAGCGGTGTGCGGGAAGCGTTGGGTCGATAATGTTCTCGTGGCCCCGCGTGTGGCGCCGGGTGGGTGCAATCTTCCTGCTGCTGGCATGCAGCCCGACACAGCCCGTCCGCTCCAGCCCGCTGTTCCGCCACGTGATCACCGACGCGGGAGAGATCCGTCTGGGCGAGGTGCTGCCCTGGGCCGAAGCGACGGACCGCGGCGCCTCCGACGCCATCGTGTCCGGCGGGCGGAGTGGGGCACGGATGGTCGGCGTCACGCGCGGGACAAATGGGGTGGTCCGGGAGATCACGACGAACTACCCGCAGCAGGCCGACTTTGCCGCCCTGGTCGCGGGGTACAGCGCTGCATTCGGTCCGCCGGCCGCTCACCGACGGCCCCTCGGGGCCGAAAGCGCGGAAGTGGTGATCTGGACCGATTCGGCGACGCGGTTCGAGCTTACCCGCGATCCGCGCCGGAGCGTTTCCACGGTGTACAGCCGACTTTCGGATCGCGCAGATCGGTAACGCCAGGCCGGGTGGACCGCCGCGCCTGCTCGCCCAGGCGACTAACGGGGAACTACATGCTCGCTGGGATCCGTCGTTTCGTCACCGAGCGCTTGCTGGGTGGATCAGCCGATCAGCCGGAGGCGCCGACCGCCGGCGCTCCGAACCGCGTCCAGCTCGCCGCCTGTGCACTGCTGCTCGAGCTGGCGCACGCCGATGGGGAGTTCAGTCCCGAGGAGCGTGCGCACATCGAGCGAACGCTGGTCCGTCATTTCGGCCTCGACTCGGAAACAGGGGCCGAGCTGCTGCGCCTTGCGGAAGCGGAGCGCGCGCACTCCTTGGACCACTTCCAATTCACTCGGCTGATCGCCGCCGAGTACGACCTCGGCCAGAAGATGGTGCTGGCCGAGGTCATGTGGGGCGTGATCCTGGCCGACGGGCGACTGAGCGATCATGAGACTCACCTGGTCCGCAAGATGGCCAGTCTGATGCAGCTCGAGCCGGCGTACCTCGCGCAGGCTCGTCGTGCTGCCGCCGAAGACGCGACGGGCTCGGGCGCGTAGCGCTCGAGACATTCCCGCGCTCTATCCGAGCTTCCTCTCGATGACCCCTGGACGCGCGCAGTCCTCACGCCACTACGCGCGTCCCACGGCCGGGTGGCCGCCGAGCCGAGCGGAAGTGGCGGCCGCCGGTCGGGCCGTTCCGGATCTGATCGCGAGCGGGAGGCTCGGGCGGCGCACGCTGGAGCGAAAGGCCAAGCGATACCGGCCGCAGGTTCGTCGAGGCTGGCACGGTCTAGCGTGATGCGGGACTTTCGACTCTGGTGGGGGTTGTTCGTGGCGTTCGCCGTGCTCAGCGTGCTGGTGGTCCAGCGCGGGTATCGGCGATGGCTGGTCGCGCGCGACGTGCTGGATGGCGCGGATCCGGTTCGTCGCGCCGAATTTGCCCGCCGCCTTCGACGCGAGGCATGGCGGCTCGCGTGGATGATCGTGAGTCTGGTCACGATGACGGCTTTGGCGTTTGCGGCGGTGGTGGGAGCGCCGCCGAGCATCATTCTGGGCCTGCGCATCGCGGCCGTGGCATCGGTGGCCGCGGTCCTGGTGCTCAGCCTACTCCGGTGATCCGGGTGTACGCGGTGCCACCTGGTGAGACGCGCCGGCCGTCACCGAGCGCTCCACCAGCACCGCAAAATCCGGATCGGCGGTATCCCACTCTTCGCGCCGGCAGCTCACGACTCGCGTCTCGGTGTCGGCCACGAGCTCGAGCGTCAGATGCGTGTGCGTCTCGCCGCTTCGCACGGAGGGGCGGACCCGCACGAACCAGGTCCGGCCGTGCAGGTGGAAGAACTCGCGCTCGAGCATGAAGTCCCCGGGGGTCGTGAGCGGGAGGGACCGGCCATTCACCCGACTATGCGGGCCTCGCGAATGCGGGTCAATTCCCAAGAACGCGACGCTGTCAAGAAGCGCGACGATTGCCGGCCTCTGGCCCGGGGATCGCGCACAACGTAGCATCCATGCACCCCGATTGCCGACGATCACCCTATGACCGTGCGCTCCCAACCACCGCTGGCCATTCGCCAACTCACCCTGTTGCCGAGCCGACGTCCCGTCGTGCTCGAACTGGATGCTCCAGCGGCGCGACCGAACGGCGAGTGGAGCTGCAGCTACCGCGTCGGGGGCCTCGGCCGGACGCGTGCCGGCAGCGTCGTCGGCGCAGACGGACTGGAGGCGCTTCTGCTCGCGGTCGTGGCGGTTCGGCGCGAGCTGGAGCCCTTCGGCGGTCGCCTCACCTGGGCCGGCGAGCCGGGCGAGCTCGGGCTGCCCGAGTTCGTGCCGGAATTCTTGGGTGGCGGGTTTCGGCGTCGAATCGAGGCGATGGTCCGTGCGGAGACGGAACGGGAGACCCGGAGGCTTCAGCAGTGTGTCGCGCCCGAGGCCGTCAGACGTCCGACTTGAGGGGCCGTCCAGCACATCGAGGAGTTTCCGCATGCACTTCCTGCTGTTCTACGACGTCGTCGAGGAGTATGTCGAGCGGCGGCGCCCGTTCCGCGGTGCGCACCTCACGCACGCCCAACCCTACGTGGCGCGTGGGGAGCTGCTGCTGGGCGGCGCGCTAGACGATCCGGTCGATGGAGCGGTCCTGCTGTTCGAGGCGCCCGGGCCCGGGCTCGTGGAGTCGTTCGCGCGCGCTGACCCGTACGTGCAACAGGGACTCGTGACACGCTGGCAGGTACGGCCCTGGCTGACCGTCGCAGGTTCGCTGGCCGCGGCGCCATTGGCGCCGAGCGATGTATGAGCGCAATCGTATCTCGAGTGCTCGGATTGGTGATGTTGCTTGTGCCCTGTCGGGCAGCGCTGGCCCAGGCACCCGAGGCCCGCTTCATCAATCCTGCCGGCCTCGTTCGTCCGACCGGATACACGCACGTGGTAGTGGACGCGGACGGCCGGACGGCATACATCGCGGGACAGGTCGCGTTCGACAGCGCCGGGCAGGTGGTGGGTGCGGGGGATTTTGCGGCGCAAGCCGAGCGGGTGTTCGGCAATATGCACATCGCCTTGACGAGTGTCGGGGCTACCTTCCAGGACATCCTGAAGACGACGACGTACGTGACGGACCTCAAGAACCTGCCGGCCCTGCGGGAAGCCAGGGGCCGGTACCTCAGTGCCGCGCACCCGCCTGCCAACACGATGGTTCCCGTGGCCACGCTCGCACGTCCCGAGCTGCTGCTAGAGATCGAGGCCGTCGTCGGGCTTCGGTCGCACGCGCGAAAGTAGTTCCAGAACTGTCGCAACCGGGGGGAACCGACCAATGATCGTCAGAGAGCTCGTCCTGCTGCTCGCCGGCCTGACACTCGTCGGCTGCGGGTCATCCGATCCCTCCGACCAGCCGATCACGGGAACGTGGGGCGCGCCAGAGCTCGAGCTCGTGGCCACCGGGCTCGGAGGAGAGCTGCACCTGCCCTGCGGGGTGACCGCGGCGCTGCGTGGTGCCATCATTGCGGATGCCGACGGCCGATTTCGACGGCGCGGCGTGGCCAGGGGGTTCAACAGCGTGGCGGAGGTGACGATCGACGGGCAAGTCGCCTCCCCATGGCTTACGCTCGACCTCCGCTACGGCGACGAATCCACGGGCGATCCATTCGTCGTCCGCCACCGGCTCCGGCGCAACCTTCGAGCGGACTTCAGCAAGCTGGTTTGCGCCCAGTGACAGGAGCGCCTCAGTCCTGGCCGCTGATGCTGGTCATGGGAGCGTGCGTCATGCTCGGCGCCTGCGCACGTAATATCTCCTCCGCGTCGGCACCCAACCTCGCTGCAGCCTGCGCCATCGGCGACAGCGTCTTCGTTCGAGACGTCGTCTATTTCGGACGCAATCGTCCCAACGGAGGGACGGTCGCCGAGGCGGAGTGGCAGGGATTTCTAGACCAGGTGGTCACCCCGCGCTTCCCCGCCGGTTTGACGGTGGTCCACGCAACCGGCCAATGGAAAGGGCACAGCGGCGTCGTGGAGCAGGAGCGCTCCGAGATGGTCACCCTGCTGCACTCTGGGGACGACGCGGCGCGGCGGGCAGTCGCGGAGATCGCGGCCGAGTACAAGCGCCGGTTCGAACAGGAGGCGGTGCTTCGGGAGCGGATGACCACCTGTGCCCGCTTCGAGTAGACGCGATCTCCGCGATCGGGACGCGTGGCGGCGCTACCCGCCGCCCGGCTAGACTTCAGCCAGGCCGGCGCCACCGCCGGCGCCTGACGTCGAGACCCTACACGGAGACTGCATGGTGCACGATTCAGAGCAGGAGAACGCTCCCGCCGCCACACCGTACGACCCGCTCGCCGAGCGGCTCCTGCGTGCCCGGACGATCATCATCAGCGGCGAGATCACGCAGCGAGTGGCGGCGAGCGTGTCGAGCCAGCTCCTGGCCCTGTCGGCGGATTCGGAGGCGGATATCACCGTCTTCATCAATTCGCAGGGCGGGCACGTCGAGGCGGGCGACACCATTCACGATCTGCTGCGGTTCATCCGCCCGCGCATCCGGATGATCGGCACGGGCTGGGTGGCGAGCGCCGGTGCGCTCATCTACGTCGCCGTGCCGCGCGAGCAGCGCTTCTGCCTGCCGAATACCAGGTTCCTGCTGCATCAACCGGCGGGCGGCTCTGGCGGCACGGCGAGCGACATCGACATCGAAGCTCGCGAGATCATCCGCATGCGCGACCGTCTCAACCGGATCTTTGCCCGGGAGACCGGGCAGCCGCTGGAGCGCATCGAGGAGGACACGCATCGCAACTTCTGGCTCGGGGCCGATGCCGCGCTCCGGTATGGGCTGGTGGGGCGAATCATCGAACGCGCGACCGACCTGGAGAGCTGAAGCCGCCTGCGTCATTCGATCCGAAGCGAGATCGGATCGCTGGCAGGGAAAGATTCCTCGATCGCCTCGTCCAGGCGCTGGTCGAGGTTTCGACCCGGCGTCCCCAGGTCCCGGTCGGCCGGGGTCCGGGGGACGGTGGATTGGGTAGTCGGGCCTGGGCCGGGTCGACGCGTTCCGCGCGACCCTACCTCCCGGCGGGCGCTGGTGCGGCGGGCGAGCAGAATCGCCACGCAGCCGACGGCGATGATCGCGGACAGCAGGACTGCGCGGCGCCGGGGCGGGAAGTCGGTGAATCGCATCTGTTGGCTCCTGCGAATTGCCGGGGTGGAAGTGAGTCTCGCAAGTAGTCTCGGCTCCCCGGCCTTCGCACGCCGTGATTCGCGTCGCATCGCCGGCGGCGCCCGAAGCCTCGTTTCACATTTCGCAGCCGTCGTCCATCATGGGCTCCCCATCGTACGGAGGCTGCATGCCCCGCCTTGTCCACTTCGAGATCCACGCGTCCGATCCCGAACGGCTCATCGGGTTCTACTCGGCGGTCTGTGGCTGGACGTTTACGAAATGGGAAGGTCCGATGGACTACTGGCTCATCACCACCGGGCCGAACGAAACGCCGGGGATCAACGGCGGCCTGGTTCGCCGCCGCGGCGCGCCGGCGGCGGAGGGCCAACCCGTCAACGCGTTCGTGTGTACGGTGAATGTCGATGCGCTCGACGCCACCCTAGCACATGCGGCGGCAGCGGGAGCCACGATGGCCCTTCCGAAGATGGCCGTCGCCGGTGTCGGGTGGCTGGCCTACGTCAAAGATCCCGACGGCAACCTGCTCGGTCTCATGCAGACCGATCCAACCGCCCGGTAGCGGACCGTCATCTCATTCCCGCGGAGGTCCTGATGCGCTTGCTCACAGTACTCTGCCTGTTCATCGCTCCGCCGCTGATGGCGCAAGGCGCCTCGGCCGGCCCTGACCCGGCGGCGGCCCGACGCGCGATCGACGCCGGAAACACGGAGTACCGCGCCGCATTTCTGGCCATGGACGCCGCGCGCTTGGCCAATGTGTACGATCCCCGCGGCGCCCGACTGGGCGAACGAGGCGAAGTCGTTCGCGGCCGATCGGCCATCGCTCGGGACGTGGCGGCGTTCGTCGCCAAGGCGGGCCCGGTCACCGTCACGATCGAGACCGCGCAGGTCTGGACGATCGATGACACCGCGTACGAAACCGGGGCCTGGTCGTACACCTACCATCCCAAGGATGCGGCCGAACAGCGCATCGGCGGCCGATACGTGACCCTCTGGCGCCGGCAACCGGATGGCGGCTGGAAGATCTGGGCCGATATGGGTGTGCCCGGCACCTGAGTCTGGCGGCCGCCGCCGCACCCTGCCATGTTCGAAGTTCCCCGACCCATCACGGAGATTCTGCATGACCGGCTCGATCCCGACGCCTTCCTTCCCCGCCGGGCAGGAGCGCCGCCGCCAGGTGCGAGTGGCGTTCTCTCCGGTGCGACGCCCCAAGCTCCGCCTGCCCGACGGCGTCTACGACGTGCTCGACGCGTCGCTCGACGGGCTGCGCGTCCGACATGCCGACCCGCAGCGGCCGGCCGTCGGCGCACGTGTGGCCGGCCACCTGGAATGGCCGGATCTGGGCACTCCGATCGCGATCGACGCGCGGATCGTTCGGGTAGAGCCGAGCGAGGTGGCGCTGAACTGCGATCAGGGCCAGATGCCGATCGCGCACGTGCTGGCGGAGGCTGCACGGCGCCGCGATGTCCGGGAGGGCAAGGACTGAGGTGGCGACGGTTGCCACCGTCGGCTATCAGGCCGCGACGGTTCGCAGCTTTCTCGACGCGCTCCGCAAGGGCGGCATCGAACTCGTGGTCGACGTCCGTGCGGTGGCCAGCTCTCGACGGCCCGGCTTCGCCAAGTCGAGGCTCGCCGCGAATCTCGCCGATGCGGGCATCGACTACATCCACCTCCGGGCCCTCGGGACGCCCGCGGAGGGTCGGGCGGCGGCGCGGGCCGGCCAACACGCACGGATGCGGGCGATTTTCCGGCGGCATCTCGCCACGTCAGGCGCACGGGCGGAGCTCGAGGAGCTGGCCGAGCTGACCCGATCCGGGCGGCGGATCTGCCTCCTGTGCTTCGAGGCCGACCCCGCGCACTGCCACCGCAGCCTGGTCGCAGACGCGCTCGGCTCGCTGCTTTCGATCGAGGTGACGCATCTGGCGCCGTCCGACGAATGAACGTGCGCCTGCGCCCGGCGACGCTGGGCGATCTCGCGGCCATCGAGGCGCTGATCCAGCGCTCGGCCCGGGGGCTCAGCGCCGGTTTCTACACCGACGCGCAGGTGAACGCGCTGCTGCGACATGTGTTCGGCGCCGATACGCAGCTCATTCGGGACGGAACCTACTTCCTGGCGGAGTCGGAGGACGGCGGGCTCGTAGCGGTCGGGGGGTGGAGCCGTCGGCGAACGCTGTATGGGGGCGACCGAATGAAGGACGCCGAGGATCCTCCGCTGGACCCCACGAGCGAGCCGGCCAGGATCCGCGCGTTCTTCGTGGACCCGCGGTGGGCGCGGCATGGACTCGGGCGGCGGCTCTTCTCCGAGTGCTTGACCGCGGCCCACGCGGCGGGGTTTGGCTCGCTGGCGCTCGTGGCCACGCTTCCCGGCGAGCCATTGTATCGCGCGCTGGGCTTCGAGCCTGGCGAGCGCATCACGCTCCGGCTTCCCGGGGACATCGACGTCCCGGTCTTGCGCATGCATCGATCGATCGACGCCGGCACGCTCTCGGGCGGGGAGGGGTGAGCTGAAGATCCTGGTCATCGGGTTCGCTCTCCTCAGCCTGGTCTTCGTCGCGCTGGCGGGCGACGAGTGGAACGATCGACCGCGTGCCGGAGAGGACACGGGGGCCGATCGAAACGTCCTGCGCGGGGGACTCACGCTCATCGCCGTCTCGCTGCTCTCGCTCGCCGTGCTGCTGGTGGGGGCCGCCGAGTTGGGCTGGCCCCGGGATCGTACGCTCTGGGTGGGCTTCGGACTGTTCCTGGCCGGAATGACGGTCGTGCGCCCATGGTGGTTCTGGGAGAACTACAAGGCACGATGGCTGCGCGGGCTGATCGGGGACGCGCCGACCGCGGGGTTCTACCTGGCCGTCGCAGCGGTGATGCTGTGGGTGGGCCTATTCACCGACGGGACCTTCGGACGGCGGTAGGAGCATGGTGGAGGCGAAATTCGTCGAGCTCGTCACGCGGGCGTACGAGTATCTCACGGGTCGGCAGGACCATCTGAAGCAGGCATTCGGGCTGTCGAACTTCGAGCGATGGGATTGGGATGCCGACCGTGGCGCCGTCATCTTCTCCGACGCGGGCACGCCACGAGTGGTCGCAGCGAGCCAGCTCGTAGGGTCGGTCTCGAAGCAGTCCCGCACCTGGCTCTGGGCCTGGGCCAACGATCAGATCGAGCTTCGCCTCCGACGCGATCTCGACGAGATCCGGCGCTACGGCGAGCACCACGGCATCTGGCAGCTCACCACGCCGAAATGGGAGGCGGACGAAACCGATGGATGGGAGATGACCTCGATCGCCGCCTATATCCTGCAGGCCAAGGGAGCGTACCGGATGCCCAGCGATCAGCTCTTCAGCTTCGCCATCTTCGATGCCGTCGAGTGGATCTCCGGGTCCCCGGCGTGAGCGCGGAATTCAGAGGGATGGTGACGCGCACGCTTCGTCGGGGAGCGCTCGCAGGCGCGAGCATGCTCGCCGCCACGGGCGCGGGGGCGCAGAGCTCCGGGGATTGGGCCCTGCACGGTCACGATCTTGGCGGTCAGCGGTTTTCGCCGCTCGCCGCCATCGACACACGAACGGTCGCTCGACTCGTCCCAAAATGGACGTTTCACAGCGGTGTCCGCGCCACCTTCCAGGCCACGCCGATCGTGCGCGAGGGTGTCATGTACGTCTCGCTGCCGTTCAGCGGGGTGGTGGCCCTCGATGCGGCCACCGGACAGGAGCGCTGGCGGTACACCCACGCGAGCCGAACCACCAAGCTCTGTTGCGGCCCGGCGAATCGCGGGGTAGCGGTCGGAGAGGGCATGGTCTACGTCGGCACGGTCGACGGACGGCTCGTGGCGCTCGACGCGGCCACGGGTGCGGTGCGATGGGATGTGACCGTGGCCGAGTACGAGGGCACGACGGAGGCGACCAGTCAGCTCGGGCGGAACGATCCATTGTCGCAGGTGGACGCCACGGGATCGACCGGCGTGGGGATCAGTGCGGCACCGTTGGTCTTCGACGGCAAGGTGTTCGTGGGCATCGCAGGCGTCGGGTACGGCCTGCATCCGGACCAGGGACTCGCGGTCGTCGGGGTAGCGGGTCGATACGGGCGGCCGGGCATGATGGCCGCGTTCGACGCGCGCACCGGCCGTCGGGTGTGGCGATGGGACGTCACGGGGCCGGGCTGGGAGGGACGCTTCCGCGCCAGCGCGGGCGACCGCGTGCCGCTGCATCGGGACTTGGCGGCCGAGCGCGCCGCCGCCGCGTCTCATAAGGAGGCCTGGCGGTACGGCGGTGGCTCCATCTACGCCACGCCGGTGATCGATACGGCGCGCCACCTTCTCATCTTCGGCACCGGCAATCCGTCTCCGCAGATGGCCGATGGTTCTCGGCCCGGCGACAACCTGTACACCTCGTCGCTGGTGGCGCTCGACCTGCGCACCGGCAGGCTCGTCTGGCACTACCAGCAGGTGCCGCACGATCGCTGGGGATACGACGTGGCCAGCGCGCCGGTGCTGCTGGACCTCGCGCGCGGGGGCGCCCGCGTGCCGGCGGTGGCGCAGGCGAGCAAGACGGGCTGGGTGTTCGTGCACGACCGGCGCACCGGAGCGCTGCTCTTGAAGTCGGAACCGTTCGTCCCCCAGCGGAACCTGTTCACCCCGCCGCGGACGGGCGAGGGGGTCGTGATCGCTCCGGGGATCGCGGGCGGCGCCAACTGGTCGCCGTCCGCGTACGATCCAGGGCGACGGCTTTTCTTCGTCGGAGCGCTGCACCTGCCGACGCGTTACATCGCGCACGAGGCCCGTCGGCCTGACGGCTCGACGCTCGAGTATGCCAGCACCCAGAATACGGAGGAAGCGTGGGGCACGCTCACCGCCCTCGACCTGGGCGCGAACGGGCGTCGGCGATGGCAGGTCCGCACCGAGGAGCCGCTCGTGGGCGGTGTGCTCGCCACCGCGGGCGGGCTGGTGTTTTCCGGCGCCGGCAAGCAGCGGTTCGCGGCCTATGACGCGGGAAGCGGCCGCGAGCTCTGGTCGTACGTGTGTGACGCCGGGGTCAACGCGCCGCCGGTCACGTACTCGGTGGGCGAAACCCAGTACGTGGCGGTCGCGGTGGGAGGGAATGCGCTGTTCGGCTTCACGCAGGGCGACGCGGTCATGGCCTTCTCGCTCTCCGAATGACCCCGGCACCGGCGCCGCTGTATGCCGCCCGACGACGGTTCGGCCCCGACGCAGGCGACCGCTGGGCTCGGTACGTGGCCTGGTCGCGGCTGCCCCAGTTGCGCGAGGTCGTATCGCTCGATGGCATGTTGTGCCCGGCGCTGCCCGAGTCGCTGATCGATGCCGATTGGGAATACAACGTCCACGCCGACTACCTCACGACATACTTTCGATCGCTCGACTACCTGCGGCGGCGTGTCGGCGAGGAAGACGGCGTCAACATCCTGGGCGTGATGCGGAATCCCTCGGACGCGGAGCTCGCACGGGTGTCGCTCCCGGGCTTCGAGCTTGCCGGGTTCGACGTGGTCGACGTCCACGGCGACGTCAGTGCCCTCACCAACTGCGGCGGATTCGACGATGTCTTTCTTCCGGCCGAGCTCAACGCAGTCGGATTGTTGACGGGGATGGCGCGCGCCGGCACCGTCCGCCGACAGCTGCGCGAGCGGCACGGGTCGGAGCGACACGCGGAGTGCGATGTCTGGGCCATTTGGCGCCTGGACGGGGGTGCCGGGCCGGCCTCGCAATGAGGATCCGTGGGGCTCGACCCTCCCGCAGGCGCAACAGGTACGAACGCATCAGATGGAGCGCAATCGGCGCTTCTGGAAACAGAGTGTCGGGACGCCCTGATGTCCGCTACCAATTACGGCTGAACTGCGCGATACGATGCTCGCCGACACGTTGAGGAGCCTCGCGGGGCTTCGTCTGACCGACGCAGCGGGAAAGTCGCGCGCCCTCGAGCTTCTGCCGCCTGCCACTCCGGACCAGATGGCACGGCTCGAGGCCGCGCTGCCGGGTCCGCTGCCCGACGAAATCCGGGACGCGCTCCTTGTGACCACGGGGCTGGCACACGGCCCCCTCGAGGCCTTCTCGTTGATCGATCTCGAGGGGTTCGGCCTCGAGGAAGCCTTTCCGTGCCCCTGGTCGGTCGCCCACGACGGGTTCGGGAATTACTGGATTCTCGATCTGCTGCCTGGAGCCCCGGACTGGGGGCCCGTGTATTATGCCTGCCATGATCCGGCGGTCATCGCGTGGCAGGCGGCGTCGCTCGAGGACTTTCTGCTCGAGGTGGTCGCGCTCTGGCAGCCGGGTCGTCGGAGCGCGGTATCTCGGGTGCGGGACGAGGTCGTTCACCGGCTGTGGCGTGAGGACGTCGCAAGCATCGATCCGCGCTCAGACGCAGCCGCCGCGGATCAGCCGCTCCGCGAGTTCGCGGCCACTCTCCCGATCGGCGCGCGCCTCAGCGATCTCCGACGCGCCGGGCTAGGCGACGGCTTCGTCTGGGGACGCTTCGGGCCCCGCACCGAGGTCCGCCGAGCCGGCAACGAGCGCGTGTGGGCCGCAATACCTCCGGAGAAACGACCGGGCCTTTTCCGGCGCCTCTTCGGTTCAACCTCATGACCACGGACTGCAGATGATCATCGTCACCACGCCGAGCCTCGACGGGCGTCGCATATCCAAGTACCTCGGCCTCGTGAGTGGCGAGGCCATTCTTGGAGCCAACATTTTCCGCGATCTCTTCGCCGGCATCCGCGATATCGTCGGCGGGCGCTCGGCCGCGTACGAGCAGGAGCTTCGGAAAGCCAAGGCGATCGCGCTCGGCGAGATGCAGGAAGAAGCGGAGCGTCTCGGCGGCAACGCGATCGTGGGCGTCGATCTGGACTACGAGACCATCACCATGGGCTCCGGCGGCGGGATGCTCATGGTGAGCGCGAGCGGCACCGCCGTGGTCATCGAATGAGGACGTCCAGCGATCTGGCGTTCGCCCTGTTCCTGCTCGGCGCGGCCTGCGGGGGACGAGAGCGACCATCGAGCGGCGGAGACGCCGCAGGGTCCGGCAGCCCGGCCGACGTACCCGCCTCGAGAAGTGCCGAGGCGAGGGCCCCTGTCGCGACCCGTTCGCCAATACGCGATCCCGTCCAGGTCAAGGTCAACGCCGACGTGGATGGCTCTCGCGGCACCTACAGTGGGCTTGGAGAGTGCCAGTACACCAGCGAAGCGTCGATCTTCCAGGTACCGGCCGCGTTGTGGCGAGCGAGCGTGGAGGCCGAAACCGGCCAGCTCCGATCCGTAAATCTGACGCTGTGGCAACCGAAGGGGTCGGATGAGATGCAGGTGTCACTCACCCTCGCCAACACGGGTGGGACTTACTCAATTGCGACGGTCAAAGGCGCGGAGCTCAAGGGCAGCGGAAACGGCCGTGTGGAGCCAAGCGGGGCAGGGGGTACCATTCGGGTGGAGGGGAAGGACGCCGACGGGCACAGCATCCGCGTGGTGCTCGAGTGTGCACGCTGGACCGAGCCCGTCGCGGAGGGCGGGTGAGACCGCCGGACGTGGAGGCAGGGGGATGACCGAAGCCGAGGCGCAGGCGTTCGGCCAGCAGTGGATCGCGGCCTGGAACACCCACGATCTCGATCTCATTCTGTCGCACTACGCCGACGACGTCGAGGTCACGTCACCGCTGGTGGAGTCCGTGCTCGGCCCCGGCCGGGCCACGGTCCGTGGGAAGGAGCGCGTCCGCGAGTACTGGGGCAAGGCGCTGGCCCGCTACCCGGAGCTTCATTTCCGACTCTATCGCGCCTACGCCGGACCGCGCAGCACCGTGCTGCACTACCAGAGCGTGCAGGGCCTCGTGGGCGCCGAGTGTCTGGAGTTCGACGACGCCGGGCTCATTCGTCGAGTGCTCGCCCACTACGCGCTCGGGCCCGACCCGGTGGCGGCCTGAACGCTGGCGACGCCGTGAAGCGCGCCTCGCCGGCGCTCGTGGTGTGCGATCTTGCCGGCACGATCATTCACGACCGTGGCGAGGTGCCGGCGGCTTTTGCCGACGCGCTGCGCGAAGCGGCCGTGCCGTTCGACCCCGAGGACCTTCACGCGTGGCGCGGCGCGTCCAAGCGCGACGTCCTCGGGCGTCTGCTCGCGCCCGACGGCGCGCCGGACGAAAGCGTACGTCGGCGGCTGGACGCGGTGAATGACCGCTTCCGTCTTCTGCTCCAGACGCGGCTTGCCCGCGCCGACCCGCTCACGATCGATGGAGTCGGCGAGGCCCTCGCCCGGCTGCGGGCGAACGGCATGCGCGTCGCCATCACCACCGGGTTCGACCGCCAGCTCGTCCAGACGATACTTGCCGCGGTGGCCTGGGCTCCCCTGGTCGATGCGGTGGTCACCAGCGAGGACGTGCCGGCCGGTCGCCCGGCTCCGTACATGATCTTTCGAGCGATGGAACAGTGCGGAATTCACGACGTGCGACAGGTCGCGGTGGTGGGAGATACCCGGCTCGATCTGGAAGCGGCGTGGAACGCGGGCGCGACATGGCGCCTGGGCGTGCTCACCGGCGCGCACGATCGGCGCACTCTCGAGGCCGCTCCCGCCACGCAGGTGCTGCCGGCGATCACCGACGTGCCGAGCCTCTGGATCGACGGGTAGTCGCGGGATCGACGGCCGGTCAGCGCGTGGTCGTGACGCTCAGCGTGGGGGAGGTTCGGAGCGACTGCAGCACCACACAATAGCGCTCGGTAAGCTTCTCGAGGGTCGCCAACTGCTCGGGCGCGGCGTCGGTGTCGAGAGCGAAGTGAAGACGGATGGCGCGAAAGCCCACCGGCGCTTCCTTGCTCACGCCGAGTGTTCCGCGAAAATCCAGGTCGCCTTCGGCGCGGACCTGGCCGCCGCGGACCGGCACCGCGAGCGCGGTCGCGACCGCGCGCAGCGTGACCCCGGCGCAGGCGACGAGCGCCTGGAGCAGGAGGTCGCCGCTGCAGGCCATCAGGCCGGTGCCCCCGGTGGCGGGGTGCAGTCCCGCCTCCACCAACGTCCTGCCGGTATCGACGTGGCAGCTCACGGCCGACTCGTCCAGACGGCCTGTGGCCTTCAGCGTGATGAGCGCGGACTCCGGCTTGGCTCGGTAAGCGTCCTTCAGCGGGGCCTGCAGCGCTCGCAGTTCATCGGCATGCACGTCGTGAGCTCCGTCCTCGGGTGAACTGGAAGGCTAGACACGGCGGGCGTCCGCGCCAAGCCGGAGGTGCCGGCGAACGGCTTCCTGCCAGGAGCTAGTCCCATGGCGATCATTCGGTACGCCGTCGTGCTGTTGACCGGGATCATCGCGGGCAGCCGGGCCGTCGAGGCAGTCCAGGCTTGGCGCGACTGGAACAGATTCACGAGCAGCGATCCGTCCACGGCGCAGGCATATCGCAATTTCTTTCTCCTCGATGCCGGCGCCGCCGCTGTGAGCCTCTGCATTGCGGCCCTGGTGTGGTGGCTGCTGCGGCCGCGGACCGCCCCCGCGCGCCTTCCGTAGGCCTCGGCCGCAACGCATCTTCAAATTTTCTTAGTGTCGGTGTCCGCTGAAGGTTTAGGACGATTGGCGGGTGCGGCCCCTGGTGGCAGCGCGTCTCCCGTCCGAAGTTCCCGCCTCATGGTGGCCATATACCTACTCCGGAGGTTCGGCGTGCGCCGCTTGCTGATCGTGTCCTCGTTTGCGCTCGTGCTGGGAGGGAGATCGGAAATCGCCCTGGCCCAGGGTGAGGGCCGGCTGGCACAACTCGGATGGCTCGCGGGGTGCTGGGAAAGATCGATTGGGAGCCGGCTCGTGGAGGAACAGTGGATGCGCCCCCGCGGGGGGCTCATGCTGGGCGCCGGACGCACTGTCGAGAAGGACTCGCTGGTGGAATTCGAGCAGGTCCGAATGCTCGAGCGCGACGGCCGGCTGGTTTACGCCGCGGCCCCGTCGGGCCAGACACCCGCGGAGTTCACCAGCATTCTGGTCACCGATTCGGCGGTGACGTTCGAGAACCTCGCGCACGATTTTCCGCAGCGGGTCATCTATCGACGCACCGCCGTCGATTCGGTGGTGGCGCGTGTCGAAGGTGTGCGGAAGGGACGTGTGCGGGGCAACGACTTTGCCTATCGCCGGGCGACCTGCCAGTGACGGCGCATTCCGGGACGACGGACGATCGCCCCATCGTGCCGAGCCGTACGGCATGAGCCCGCTCCGGCCACCGGAACACGCCATCGACCTCTGGGCTGAGTTCGAGCTCGTCACCGAATACTGGTCGCCCAAGGTCGTGGCGGAGATGAATGGGCAGTATGTGAAGGTGGTCAAGCTCCTCGGCCAGATGGACTGGCACAGCCACGCCGCGGAGGACGAGCTCTTCTGGATCATGCGCGGGCGGCTTCGGCTCGAGTTCCGCGACCACGTGGCGGAGCTGGCGGAGGGGCAGTGCTGCGTGGTGCCGCGAGGCGTCGAGCACCACCCCGATGCCGCCGAGGAATGTTGGATGGTGCTGATCGAGCCTGCAACCACCCGTCACACGGGCGAGAAGGTCACGGCGCAGACCCGCTCGATCGAGGATCAGCTCGCCTGAGGGGTTGAGGGCCAGGCCTATGGGCGGATGGACGGTGCGGCATCGCCGTCCTGCGTGGCGGCGGGCCCGGGAGTGGACGGACCTCGATTGGCCGCGTACAAGGCCCAAGCGATGAGGATGAGGATCAGTGCGCCGATCGCGTATCGCTTCAGGCCGCTGGGCGCGTGGCGGTTGGCCATCTCGACCTCCAGGAGGTAACGGGAGACTCAGGTGCACGGCATCAGCATACGGCATCGATTCACTCGGGCCGGTAATCGACGTCACCAAAATCCGGCAGCCACGTTTGCAGATCCCTGATCCTTCCGGGCTGGACCGACAACCGTGGCATGCTCTCCTGGCTCCGCTCCCGCCGGATGCCGTCCCCACGCGCAGGCCTGTGGCACACACGGCACCTCCAGGTAGCGCCATTGCGGGGTGGGACAGCATGACGCTCCACCTCTCTGCGGGGATCGCGGGCCTGCGTATCCTCACGGTGACCATCGGCCAGACCGGCCGGCCGCTCAGCGCATCCGACCACGTCTATTTCCGTCTTGCGGTGAGTGACGAGCCGGGGGCGCCCGCAATGATCCGTCAGGAGAGCATCGGCGGGAGGCTCGAGGCGGACGGCAGCTTTCGTGGAACCTGCTGGCTGGTGACGGGTCCCGAGCCCACGAGTGACGAGGAGCCGCAGTGGAGCATGGAGCCGCGGCCACCCAGCACTGACGAAACCGAGAAGCTGAAGGCGCTGGTCGGCGACCTGATGCGAAGGCTGGGCTGATGCCTGGACGCGAGGCTCCGATACGCATCTATTCGATGCGGTTCGCGGTCACCGGTGAAGTGATCGATCGCCAGGGTCACGTCAACAACCTGGCCTACGTCGCCTGGATGCAGGATGTCGCCATCGAGCATTCGGCGGCAGCCGGCTGGCCGATGGAGCGCTACCTCTCGCTCGGCGCCGGCTGGGTGGTGAGATCCCATTTCGTGGAGTATCTGCGGCCCGCATTCGCGGGCGAGCAACTGGCGGTGCATACCTGGGTGCCGGAGTTCACGCAGCGGTCGACGCCTCGCCGTTACCTGTTCGTCCGCGAGGAGAACCGCCAGCTGGTGGTCCGGGCCGAGACCCGGTGGGTGTTCATCGACCTGGCGACGGGTCGACGGCGCGCGCTGCCAGAGGAGCTGGTCGGGGCGTTCGAAGTCGTCCGCGACGATGCGGAGGCCCGGCGCGCTGCCGGCATCGAGCCGTAGGGGGCGGACCGGTGCCGAGCGCCTGGTGCGGGTTCTGGATTGGAGAGGGCATGGGATACACGATCGAGCGGCTGCCGGGCGCGTCCGTATGGGTAGTTCGGGGTCAGGGCGAGGGCCACGTGGGCGAGGCCGACGAGATCATCGAGCGGCTGCGCAGGCTCACGACGCCGGCCGATCAGGCGGCCGTGCTGTTCGACCTGCGTGAGCTCGCCTACATCCCAACGCCGGCGGAGGCCCGCTACATCGGGCAGCGGTACGGCGAAGTGGGCTCCGCGCACGGGCTGCGCATGGCGTATCTGGCGCTTCCGGGCGCGCAGTACGGCGTCGCTCGGACCGTGGAGATCCTGTCCGGCTTCCGTGGCGTCGAAGCCCGCGTGTTCACCGAGGAAACAGAGGCCATGGCATGGGTGCGGCAGCCACGGGCCCGCTCCGCCGAGGGAGGCGGAAGCTGAATGGAGCTTACGCCTCTGGTCCTCGAAGGCGCCGCGGTTCGCCTCGAGCCGCTCGGTCTGCACCATCTCGACGGCCTGTGCGCGGTGGGGCTCGATCCCGAGCTCTGGCGCCTGACCGTGTCCCGCATGCCCGATCGCGCGGCGATGACGCGGTACGTGGAGGCCGCGCTCGAAGACCAGCGGGCCGGAGCGGCACTCCCGTTTGCCACGGTGTGGCGAGAGACCGGCCGGGTCATCGGCAGCACGCGATTCGGCAGCGTGACCCCCGCCCACCGGCGCGTGGAGATCGGCTGGACCTGGCTCGGACGGCCCTGGCAGCGTACCCGCGCCAACACCGAAGCGAAGTATCTCATGCTCCGCCACGCCTTCGATGGATGGGACTGCGTGCGGGTGGAGCTCAAGACGAGCGCGCTCAACGAGCGTTCGCGCGCGGCGATCCGCCGGATTGGCGCCGTGGAGGAGGGCGTTCTCCGTCGACACATGGTGAACGACGATGGCTCGTTGCGCGACTCGGTCTTCTTCTCCATCATCCGCGAGGAATGGCCCGAGGTGAAACGACTGCTCGAAGGCATCCTCGCGTGAGCGGACCGGTACGCCGCGCGGATGAGGTGCGGGCGCATCGGGGGTGACGGCATGCGTATCTGGGTCGATGCCGATGCCGCGCCACGCGAGGTGAAGGAGATCGTCTTCCGCACCGCGCGCCGCCTCGGCGTCGAGACCGTGCTCGTCGCGAATCAGCGACTCCAGACACCGGTCGGCAACGCGTTCGTGACCGCGGTGCGGGTGGACGGCGGGCCCGACGTAGCCGACCGCTACATCGCGGACCAGGCGGTCCAGGGTGATCTGGCCGTCACGGCCGACGTCCCGCTCGCCGCGATGCTGGTCCCCCGGGGCATCGTGGTGCTCGATCCTCGCGGCGTGGAGCATACGGACGAGACCATCGGCGAACGGCTGTCGGTGCGTGATTTCATGGAGTCGGCCCGGGCTGCCGGCGTGATCACCGGCGGGCCCAGGCCGTACGACGCGCGGGCGCGCCAGGCGTTCGCGGACGCGCTCGACCGCGCGCTTACGCGGCTTCGGCGCGCTCGTTGAGCGGCGGCACTTCCAGGCAGAGGAGACGGCGATGGACGAGACGATGACGTCGACCACCTTCACGCTCGATGGTTTTCAGATCGTGCAGTCGCTCGGCGTGGTGCGGGGCGTCACGGTGCGCTCGCGGTCGCTGATCGGCACGATCGGAGCCAAGGTGGAGACGATGTTCGGCGGGCACATCTCGATGCTCACGACGCTGTGCGAGCGCGCCCGCTCGGACGCGTTCGACATCCTGCTGGCCCACGCCCAGCGGCGTGGTGCCAATGCGGTCGTCGGCGTCCGTTACGACGCGACCGAGATCATGTCCGGCGTCACCGAAGTGATCTGCTACGGTACGGCGGTCGTGGTCGAGCCCCTCGATCTGCAGCGATCGCTGCAATAGCGCACCTCCGCCCAGACCTTGGCCCACTTGCGCCGCCACAGGAACGGACGCCCGCAGCTCGCGCAGCTCTTGCGGGGCCGCTCCTGCGGCGTCCGATGCCGGCCAGGCCGAGATGGCATGCTAAGAGCCGGCTCGGCCTCCGACCGCTGCGGTCGTGATCCTCACGGTGCGGTGCGACTCGTGTCCGTGCTCGTGCTGTCGAACGGGCGCGGGCCGAGGGTATCCTGCGGAACCGAGACCGAGCCGGCGTCGGTCCTGGAAGCGCTGTCAACTTGAACGTTCGCGCTGTCCAGTCCGAGGCTGTCGACATTCACGGTCGCGTTGGACGGACGACCGCCCGTACCCGGAGGGCCGGTACGCTCGGGGTCAATCTGGTGCGTCACCGCCGTAGTGTCCCCAGACTCTGGGGCGGCGGCGGCCTGATCCTCGGTCCGGCTGTGGCAGGCCGCCAGCGTGGCGGCGACTGCCAGGAACAGAAGCTGCCTCATGCGTATGCTCCCTGACGAAGTTCAGCTCAACATTAGGGGTTCATCGCGACCGCGAGCCGGGTCGCGCGTCACATTCGCCACCGTCTTCGGAGCGCAATCATCATGCATAGTCTCTCCACGATCCACCTGTTGCGGGCGCTGCACGTCCTGGCCGGAGTCTTCTGGGTCGGCTCCGTGTTCTTTATCGCCTGGTTTCTCTCACCGGCCATTCGGTCCACAGGACCGGCGGGCGGGGCCGTCATGCAGCACCTGGCCCAGGCCGGGCGGCTCCCGGTCTGGCTGATGGCCGCCACCGTGGTGACGGTCCTTTCCGGGATCGGGCTCTACTCGATCGATTCGGCGGGCTTTCACTCGGCGTGGCTCGGCTCCGGCCCTGGGCGCACCTTCGGCATCGGCGGCGTGCTCGGGATCGTCGCCGCGACGCTGGGGATGGTGGTCAATGCTCCCACGGCGCGTCGGCTTGGCTCACTCGCCGCCCGCATCCACGGCTCCGGGACGCCGCCCGCGGCCCAGGATATTGGGGAGCTTCAGCGCCTTCAGTCGCGCCTGGCCTGGGCCACCAGGACCGCGGCCGTGCTGCTGGCGCTGGCCACCCTCGCCATGGCGGTTGCGCGCTACGTACCGTGAGCCGCTGATTGATGGCGCCGGCGCTGCAGCGCCGAGCCCGCACGGCCGTTCACTCCCTTGCTACCCCTGCGTACCCTCCGCAGCTTGTACCGGCTCGCGAGCGCATGCCTAGGATGCTTGCTTCGGCTGGGGTACCAGCGGGGTCAGCGACACTCGACGTCGGAAGGAGCACGCCGGAATGCCTCACCTGCGGGACGTTCGCGCATTGACGCTCGAGGCGGCCAAGGCGATTGCCGCGGCGGCCGAGCAGTTCGCACTCGAGCGAGGTTGGACCGTGGCGGTGGCCGTCGTGGATACCGCCGGCGGGCTGATGCTCTTCCACTGCCTGGAAGACACCCAGCCTGCCAGTCAGGAGCTGGCGGTGCTCAAGGCGCGCACCGCGGTCCGGTTCCATCGGCCCAGCAAGGCGCTCGAGGACGGGATCGCCGGCGGCCGTACGGCGCTCCTCAGTCTCCCCGACATGTTGGCGCTCGAGGGAGGGCTGCCGATCAAGAGCGACGGCAAGGTGGTCGGAGCCGTTGGCGTGAGCGGTATGACTTCGACGCAGGACGGCGAGGTGGCCGCGGCCGGCCTGGCGGCGCTGCGGCTCTGAGCCGGGTCGAGGTGGACGGCTGCAGACGTACCGGTCGAAGCATGGAGGATCGATCACGTGCCGCCCGCGGCCATGCGGTACAGCGTCAGGCCAAAGAGGATCCCGCCGACGAAGCCGCCGAGCGCGCCGACCCCGAGCCAGTTGTTGCCGTCCGCCGGGATGATCCGGAAGGAGTCGACGGCGCTCCGCGGCACCACGACCGCAGTGTCGCGCCCGCCCCGCGGCCTCGGCACCGCGCGTCCCCGAATCGTATCGACTTCTACCACGACCGCCCGCATCGTGACGGGTGCGCCGCCGACCCAGATTTGAATCCGGGTGTCGTGATCGAAGGTGGTGGGAGCCGGCATGGGCACCCGGGACCACGGTGTGCATCCCGTCAGTATCGCGAGCAGGAACAGCCAGGTAGCGGGGGGCGCGGTCACGGCGGCTCCGGGTGTGAAGACACGGCATCCTAGGGTGATGCCGTCCTCTCTCCGTGACCTGCGGCGCTCGCGGACCATTTTACCGGAGTACGACTCGGCATGGCGACTCTACAGTCCGCTGATTCGCCCGACCCGCGCGCGCGCCGTCGGCTCGCGCGCCGCATCTATCCGGCGGTGCTCTGCGGCGCGCTGGCATTGGCGCCGACGCTTTCGGCCCAGAACGACGGCGCCTCGTCCCGCACAGCGAGCCGGCTCGAGGCGGTGGACCGCTACCTTCGCCAGGAGCTCCGGCGGCAGCGTATTCCGGGGATGTCGGTGGCCGTCCTTCGAGGCGGGAAGGTGGTGCTCGCCCGCGGCTACGGACTGGCAAACGTCGAGCACCGCGTGCCGGCGACCGACAGCACGGTCTACCAGTCCGGCTCGCTCGGCAAGATGTTCACGGCGGCTCTGGTGCTTCAGCTCGCCGACAGTGGGCGCCTGAGGCTCGACGACCCCATCCGACGATACCTGCCCGAGGGCCCGCCGCGCTGGGACTCGGTCAGCGTGCGTCACCTGCTCACTCACACTTCGGGCATACCCGACTACACCGATAGCGTAGTTGACCTTCGACGGGACTATTCGGAGGCCGAGCTCGTCGGCATCGCCGCGGCGCTGCCTCCACTGTCCGTGCCGGGAGAACGCTGGAGCTACAGCAACACCGGCTACGTCCTGCTGGGGGCCATCGTGCGCCGTGCGGGCGGACGCTTCTACGGCGAGTTGCTGCGCGAGCGGATCTTCGAACCGCTGCACATGCGGGCCAGCCGCATCATCTCGGAGGCCGACATCGTCCCGCACCGGTCCGACGGTTACCGGCTACAGGGCGACACCCTGAAGCACCAGGACTGGGTGGCGCCCGCGCTCAATACCACCGCCGACGGATCCCTGTATGTCACCGTGAACGATCTGGTGCGCTGGATCGTGGGCCTCGACACCCATCGCGTGCTGGCCGCGCCCGCGCTCGCCGCTGCCTGGACGCCGGTACGCCTGAACGACGGCGGCTCGTACCCCTACGGCTTCGGCTGGATGATGGACGGGCTGCGTGGCCAGCCCACCGTCGGCCACACCGGATCCTGGCAAGGGTTCAAAACGGCGCTCGAGCGGTTCCCGAGCGCGAACCTCACCATCATCGTCCTCGCCAACCTGGAGCAGGCCCAACCCTACGCCATCGCGCTCGGTATCGCCGGACTTCTCGATCCTTCGCTCGTACCGCCCCACCGCCTGAGCTCGGCGCTGCCCGGGCCTCGGCCCCCCGAGCCCGTCGATACCGTCCTCCGGCGGCTGGCACGCGATACGGGCGACGCCGCGCTGACCCCGGGCCTCCGACGGTTCCTCACGGCGCAGGATCGGCGCGAGTGGAGCGAGCTGGCGTCGGACGTCGTATCGTGGGTGCCCCTCGGGTGCGACGCCGTCTCGGGCCCACCGATCGAGCGGCTCGGAGCATCGGTCACCCACACCTGCTACGCCCGGGGGACCAGTGCGCGCGGTGCGTCGATCCTCACCATCTTCTACACCGGAGATTGGCGCGTGGCCGACGCCAATTCGTACCGGTACTGAGCGGATTCAGCGGGCGCAACCTTTTCGGGCGGACGCCCGTCGAAACCTCGGTGGGACCGGCCATCTCGCCTTCCTCATCGAGCATTCCATGGACACCCTGCTGCAGGACATCCGCTACAGTCTCCGGCGTCTTCTGAAGAGCCCGGGGTTCACGCTCGTGGTGGTCTTGACCCTCGCGCTCGGGATCGGGGCCAACACCGCCATCTTCAGCGCGGTGAACGCGGTGCTCCTCCGGCCGCTCGCGTACGCGGAGCCGGACCGCCTGATCTCGATCGAGCATTTCTACCCCTCACTCGGCGAGCTTCAGGCTCCGGTGTCCGCGCCGGGCTTCCGCGACTATCAGGCCCGTGTCCGGTCGGTCGAGTCGATGGCTGTGGAAACGGGATGGGCGGTCAACCTGACGGGGGAGGGCGAGCCGGTCCGCCTCCAGGGCGCACGGGTCACCGGCCGCTTCTTTGGGACGCTGGGGGTGCCCGCGCTTCTCGGACGCGGCTTCCTGCCAGGGGAGGACAGCCTCGGCCGCGAGCACGTCGTCGTGCTGAGCCACGGGCTGTGGCAGCGGCTGTTCGGTGGCGCGCGCGACGCGGTCGGTCGTTCGCTCTCGCTCAACGGTGAGAGCTACCAGGTGATCGGCGTGATGCCGAGCGAGTTCCGGGATTTCTACAACCGGACGGTCGAGCTTTGGGCGCCGATCGTGTTCCGCCCGGAGGAGCTCGGCGACGACCGGCGTACCAACGAGTATCTGAACCTGATCGGGCGGGTGCGGCCCGGCGTGCCGGTCGCGCAGGCCGCGGCCGAGGTCCGCACTCTCGGCGAGCAGCTCAGGCGCCAGTACCCCGATGCGTACGCCGACGATTGGAGCCTGCTCACGACGCCCTTGGCGCAGCGGGCCACGGGAAACGTGCGACCCGCGCTCCTGGTCCTGCTGGGCGCCGTGGGGTTCGTCCTGCTGATCGCGTGCGCCAACGTCGCGAACCTGCTCCTGGCACGCGCGGCGGCACGCTCCAAGGAGATCGCCGTGCGCACCGCCCTCGGTGCCAGTCGCGAGCGGCTCGTGCGGCAGCTGCTCACCGAAAGCGTGCTGCTTGCGCTCGCCGGAGGCGTGATCGGTCTGGGCCTGGCCTTTTGGGGTGTGCGCTCGGTGGCGGCGCTCAATCCCGCCAACCTCCCGAGAGCGGACGAGATCGGGGTCGATCCCGTCGTCATGCTGTTCACGCTCCTCGTCTCGGTGGTGACGGGCGTGCTGTTCGGCCTCGTTCCGGCGATGCACGCCGCCACCGGCGACCCGCACGGCGTGCTCAAGGAGGGCGGGCGGGGAACGGCCGGCGACCGGAGCGGACAGGGGCTGCGCCGCACCCTGGTCGTCGCGGAGGTCGCGCTCGCGCTCACCCTGCTCACGGGGGCGGGGTTGCTGCTCAAGAGCTTTGCCCGGCTGCAAGGCGTCGACCCCGGCTTCGCCTCTGACCGTCTCCTGACCTTCAATCTCGCGCTGCCTGCGGCAAAATACCCCTCGGACACGGCGCAGGCGGCGTTCTTCGATCGGGTCCTGCCGGCGCTCTCGACCGTGCCGGGAATTCGCGCCGTCGGCGCGACGACGGTCCTGCCGTTCAGTGGCGGGTGGTCTACGGCGAGCTTCGAGGTGGAGGGGTACCAGGCGCCTCCCCGGCAGCCAGGGCCGTGGGGCGACATCCGCAGCGTGAGCCCGGGGTTTTTCGACGCGCTCCGAATTCCGCTCAAGCGCGGGCGGGTGTTCGACGATGGCGATCGCGCCGGGTCGCGCCTCGTGGCGGTCGTGGACGAGGAGCTCGTCCGGCGCTTCTGGCCTGGCGGCGACCCTATTGGCAAGCGGGTGACCTTCGGACCGGCGGCGGGGGCAGCCGACACTTCCTCCCGCGAATGGATCGAGGTGGTCGGGGTGGTCGGGCATACCAAGCACGAGGGGTTGGACGCGGAGAACCGGGTGCAGCTCTATCTCCCGTATCGCCAGCAGGCGCGCCCGTTCCTCACGGTTGTCCTACGCACGGCCGGGGATCCCACGCAGTACGTCAATCCGGCCCGCCATGCGGTCCGCTCGATCGATCCGGACCAGCCCATCGCCAACGTGCGGACGATGGACGAGCTGATCGCCCAGTCCGTCGGCCAGCGGCGCCTCTCCATGCTGCTGCTCAGCCTGTTCTCCGGCATCGCGCTGGTGCTCGCGTCGATCGGCATCTACGGTCTGATGAGCTATTCGGTCGCTCAGCGCTCGCGCGAGCTGGGAGTGCGCATCGCGCTCGGCGCGGAACGCTCGGACGTGCTGCGGCTGGTGCTGCGCCAGGGCATGTCGCTCGCGCTCACCGGGATCGTG
>DATLBL010000137.1:0-62788 GCA_035526925.1 Gemmatimonadales bacterium | reverse complement strand
GGCAGATGGTGCTCATCCGCCGGTTCGAGGAGAAGGCGGGCGAAGCCTATAGCCTCGGCAAGATCGGCGGCTTCTGCCATCTGTACATCGGACAGGAGGCAGTGGCGGTGGGGAGCCTCGCGGCGCTCCGGGCGGACGACTACATCACCTGCTCGTACCGTGAGCACGGCCACGCGCTGGCGCGCGGCATCAGCGCCCGCGGTGTGATGGCCGAGCTATTCGGCAAGGCACCGGGTTGCAGCGGCGGCAAGGGCGGCTCGATGCACCTGTTCGATGCGTCGCTCGGCTTCCTCGGCGGCCACGGAATCGTCGGCGGCCACATTCCGCTCACGACGGGCATGGCGTTCGCCGCGAAGTACCGGAACACCGACCAGGTCGGGGTGTGCTACTTCGGCGAGGCCGCGGTCAACAATGGAGCATTCCACGAGGCGCTCAACATGGCCGCGCTCTGGAAGCTCCCCGCCATCTACATCTGCGAGAACAACCGCTACGGCATGGGCACGGCGCTCGAGCGCGCCAGCGCGATCTACGATATCTCCGAGCGCGCCTGCTCCTACGACATGGCCAACGAGGTCGTCGACGGTCAGGACGTGCTCGTGATGCATGCCGCCATGGAGCGGGCCGTCGAGCGGGCCCGTCGGGACAAGCACCCGACGCTGCTCGAGGTCCGTACCTATCGGTTCATGGGTCACTCGATGTCGGACCCCATTCACGGACACTACCGGACGCGCGAGGAGGTCGAGGATCAGCGCAAGCGCGATCCGATCGCCGTATGGTCCCAGCGGCTGATCGAGGACGGGCTGATGGACCAGGCCGCGGCCAAGGCGCTGGACAAAGAGGTCATGGAGGAAGTCGACGATGCCTACAAGTTCGCCGACGAGGCCCCAGACCCGGAGCCCGGTGAGTTGTATACGGACGTCTACGCGTCCACGAGGCAGCCGGCAGCCGGCGAAGCGGGCGCGTCGTGACGTCGGGCATCTTGGCTCCACTCAGGACGACGGCCGCGGGCGTTCTGCGGGCGCCTGAAGGGCGTTGAGATGGCCGTCGTCACCTACCGCGACGCCCTCAATCAGGCTCTCCGGGAAGAAATGCACCGCGATGCCGATGTCTTCCTCATGGGTGAGGAAGTCGGGGTCTATCAGGGTGCGTACAAGGTCAGCCGGGGGCTGCTCGACGAGTTCGGCCCCATGCGCGTCGTGGACACGCCCATCACGGAGCTGGGATTCGCCGGCGTGGGGGTCGGGGCCGCGATGGTGGGCCTCCGGCCGGTCATCGAGTTCATGACCTGGAACTTCGCCCTCCTCGCCATCGACCAGCTCGTCAACTCCGCGGCCAAGATGCGTTATATGTCGAACGGCCAGGTCGGAGTGCCCGCGGTCTTCCGTGGCCCCGGCGGCGCCGCCTTGCAGCTCGGTGCCCAGCACTCCCAGGCATTCGAGAGCTGGTACGCGCACATCCCGGGCCTCAAGGTGGTGATGCCGGCGACGCCGGCCGACGCCAAGGGCCTGCTCAAGAGCGCCATCCGGGACGACGACCCCGTGGTGTTCATCGAAGGCGAGATGCTCTACAACCTGAAGGGCGAAGTCCCTGACGGCGAGCACGTCGTGCCGCTGGGCAAGGCCGACGTGAAGCGGCCCGGGCGCGACGTCACCATCGTGTGCCACTCGAAGACGGTGAGCGTGGCCCTCAAGGCGGCGGAGCAGCTCGCGGGCGAGGAGATCGACGCCGAGGTTCTCGACCTCCGCACCATTCGGCCGCTCGACGACGCGGCCGTGCTCCAGTCCGTCAGCCGGACGCATCGGTGCGTCGTGGCGGAAGAGGGCTGGCCGTTCGCGGGCGTCGGGGCCCAGGTCGTGGACACGATCCAGCGCGAAGCGTTCGACGAGCTCGACGCTCCCATTATCCGGGTCACCGGCGCCGATGTCCCGATGCCCTACAACAAGCACCTCGAGAAGGCCGCCAAGGTCGACCCCGCCCGGGTGATCGCCGCGGTCCACTCAGTGCTGTACCGCGACTGAGCATGGCAACCAAGGTCGTGATGGAGGCGCTGAGCCCCACGATGGAAGAGGGCCGCCTCGTCGAATGGAAGAAGGGCGAAGGGGAACCGGTCGCGGTCGGCGACGTGCTGGCCGAGGTCGAGACCGACAAGGCCGTCATGGAGCTCGTCGCGCGCGCGGAGGGCACTCTCCTCAAGCAGGTCGTGCCCGCGGGGTCGACCGTGCCGGTCTCGGAGCTCGTGGCGCTGATCGGCGAGCCTGGCGAGACGGTGGAGAACGGGAAACCCGGGACGCAACCTCCGCCGGGGCCTGCCCCGGCCAAACCCTCACCCCAGCAAGGCACGCAGCCCACACCCGGCCGGAACCGGCCGGAGTCGATGCCGCCCGCCCCGCCGGCCGAGGCCGCGAGTGAAGATCGCGGCAGCGGTGCCCCGCAACCCCCGCCGGCGGCGACCGAGGCGGCCAGCGGCGCTCGAGGCACCAGTGTGGGCGCGCGGGTCAAAGCGTCCCCGCTCGCCCGCAGGATCGCCGCCGAGAGAGGCATCGACCTGGGCGGGATCACGGGCTCGGGACCAGAGGGTCGGGTCGTGCTCAAGGACCTGGAAGCGGCCTCCGCAGGGGGTACACAGGCCCGGCCGGCCGGAGGTGGTCCGGCCCCCGCCCCTGCCGCCGGCCGGTCCTCCCCGGCCGGTGCCGGCGGCCCTCCCTACACCGACGTTCCCTTGACCCAGCTCCGGAAGACGATTGCACGCCGCCTGGCGCAGTCGCTCGGGCCCATTCCCACGTTCTACCTCACGACCGAGGTGGACATGGAGCGGGCCTGGGACGCCCGGGAAGCGCTCAAGGCGCTCGGCAAGGTGTCCTTCAACGACATCATCATCAAGGCGGTGGGCACCGCCCTCCGGCAGCACCCGGCCTGCAATGCGTGGTGGCAGGAGGACCGCATCCGGTACTGGAACGAGGTGCACGTGAGCATGGCCGTGGCCATCGAGGACGGGCTCATCACACCGGTGATCCGGCATGCCGATCGGAAGCCGTTGCGCGAGATCGCGGCCGAGTCCCAGGACCTGGCCGCCCGGGCACGCGAACGTCGTCTCGCGCCCGAGGAGTACACCGGCGGGACGTTCTCGGTCTCCAATCTCGGCATGCTAGACATCGACGAGTTCACCGCCATCATCAACCCTCCGGAAGCCGGGATCCTGGCGGTCGGGCGGATTGTTCAGAAAGCAGTGGCGCACGAAGGCCAGCTCTCGGTACGGCGGCGGCTCCGTCTCACGATGTCCTGTGACCATCGCGTCATCGACGGGGCCACCGGCGCGCAGTTCCTGCAGACGCTCAAGGCGATGCTGGAGAATCCGCTGGCGCTCGTCTGGTAGCGCGGCCGACTCGACCATACACCCGAGGACACCTGTGGCAACCCAGTTCGACGTCATCATCATCGGCGGTGGCCCGGCGGGGTACGTCTGCGCCATACGCGCGGCCCAGCTCGGCCTCAACACCGCGGTCGTCGAGCGCGACAAGCTTGGCGGGGTGTGCGTCAACATCGGCTGCATCCCCACGAAGGCGCTCCTGCACAGCGCCTATGTGGCCAACCTCGTCGCGCACGACGCGAAGGAACTGGGCATTGACGCCTCGGGGGTGACGACCGACTACGGGGTCGCGATGCGCCGCTCCCGCAAGGTGTCGGAGCAGAACTCGAAGGGCGTCGAGTTCCTCATGAAGAAGCACAAGGTGACCGTCATCAAGGGCACCGCCGTCCTCGGCCGGAACCGGACCGTCAAGGTCGGCCGGGACGAGTATCAGGCGAACAAGGCCGTGGTGCTGGCCACCGGCTCACGCGTCAAGGGCATACCGCAGATCGGTCTCGAGATCAACAAGACCACCGTCATCAGCTCCGACGAGGCGCTGTTTCTGGAGCAGCTGCCGAAGTCGATGGCGGTGATCGGCGCGGGCGCGGTGGGGTGCGAGTTCGCGGACATCTTCAACGCGTTCGGCAGCAAGGTCACCCTCGTCGAGGCGCTCCCGCGCATCCTTCCGCTGGAGGATGCCGAGTCCTCGGACGCGCTGCTGAAGAGCTACAAGAAGCGCGGCATCACCGTGTACGCCGGCGTGAAGGTCACCCGCGCCACCGTGGCGGCGGACAAGGTCACCCTCGAGCTCGAGGTCGGCGGCAAGCCGCAGACGGTCGAGGTCGACAAGGTGCTCATGGCGGCAGGGCGGGCGGTGAACACCGAATCGATGGGATTGAAGGAGTCGGGCGTGGAGCTGACCGAGCGCGGCTTCGTGCGGGTCAACCCGGGCACCCTCGAGACGACGGCACCCGGCGTGTACTGCATCGGCGACCTCGCCGGGCCGCCGATGCTCGCCCACAAGGGGAGCCGCGAAGGGGTCGTCGTGGCGGAGCTGATCGCGGGCCGGCATCCCCATCCCATCAAGTACGACAACGTGCCGAGCGTGACGTACTGCCATCCTGAGGTGGCGAGCATCGGGCTGACCGAGGAGCAGGCCAAGGAGCGGAAGCTCGAGTACCAGGTGGGGCGGTTTCCGTTCAGCGCCAACGGACGCGCGCGGAGCGCCAGCGAGACCGAGGGCTTCGTCAAGATCATCCGCGACAAGAAGTACGGCGAGATCCTCGGGGCGCACATCGTGGGAAGCCACGCCTCGGAGATGATTCACGAGCTCACGGTGGCCCGCGAGAACGAATACACGGTCGAGGAGGTCGACCTCGCGATCCACGCACACCCGACCCTGTCCGAGGCCATCGCGGAGGCGGCGCTCGACTCGATGGGCCGGGTCATCCACATCTGAGGATGGGCCCCGTTCGGCTGACGCTGCTGGCCATGGGGTCCGCGGTGGCGTTCGGGCTGGCGGTGGTCACCGCGACGGTACTCGGCGTCGACGTCCTGCGCGCACCGGCGCCGTCCGGGGCGCCCCAGCTCGGCGCCCCGCTCTATCTGTTGTTCTTCGGCACCATGGCCGGCCTTCTGCTCGCCGGGGTCGTGGCCTGGCTGCTGCTGGCGCCCATCCTCTCCACATACCGCCGCGGCGGCCTGAGCGTCGTGAGCGGGCTCGCCACCGTGCTCGCGATGCTCGTGTGTATTCCCGTCCACCAACTCGCGGGACGAACCGGCCTGTTCACGCTCGGGGGCCTGGCCCTGCTCCTCTCGGCGGCGCTGGCGCGGGGCGCCCGCCGCGCCACGCTCCTCCAGTGAGCGCGCAACTCGGTGTGGCGGACCTCGGGCGCCGCCCGTACGACGAGATCCTCGAGCTGCAGCGCGCGCTCTGCCGCCAACGGATCGCGGGCGAGCTGACCCACGATCTCCTGCTGCTCGTCGAACACGATCCGGTGGTGACGCTCGGTCGCGGCACACGGCCCACCAGCCTCCCGCTCGACGCGGCAGAGCTGAAGCGGCGCGACGTCGCGGTCGCTGAAGTCGAGCGTGGTGGCGACGTCACCTATCATGGACCGGGCCAGCTCGTGGGCTATCCGATTCTACAGCTCCGGGAGCATCGGGAGGACCTGCACTGGTACCTGCGCCGGCTGGAGGCGGCATTGATGGCGGCACTCGATCGCCTCGGAGTGCCCTCCGAGCGGCGGGCCGGCCTCACGGGCGTGTGGACCCGAGGTCGCAAGATCGCGAGCCTCGGCATTCACGTGAAACAATGGGTGACCTTCCATGGTTTCGCGCTCAACGTGAGCACGGACTTGCGCTCCTTCGACCTGATCGTCCCGTGCGGCATCGATGGCGTGACGATGACAAGCATCGCCGCAGAGCTCGGGAGGCACGATGCGGGTACGCTGTGGGAGGAGACTCGGGAGGCTGTGCTCGGGGCGTTCGCAACGACATTCGGATACGACGCCCTGGTGCCCGCAGAATTAGGGCAGCCGGTCCCGGGCAAAGATCCGGATCGCCAGCGCGCCTCTGACCTCTAGCGACGGGGTCGCACCCTCAGCCGCAGGTCGGGAATATTTCGCCCTGTTGGCGCTTCTCAGGAGCACCAACCCATGCGCGACCGCGTCGATGTCCGCGACTCCGGCAGACCCAGGCTCCCGCCCGGCCAGATCATCACGCAGAAGTGGCCGGTCCTGCACTACGGCTCGGTGCCATCGGTGGACCTGGCCACCTGGCGGTTCGAAGTGTCGGGGACCGTCGAGCGGCCGCTGTCCCTGACATGGAACGACCTGCTGGCTCTGCCTCAGCGCGAAACCGCGTGCGACATGCACTGCGTCACCAAGTGGAGCCGGTACGATAATGTCTTCGGCGGCGTTCCCGTCCAGGCGCTGCTCGAACGGGCGGGCGTCAAACCGGAGGCCGCCTTCGTGCTCGTGCACGCCGCCGAGGACTACACCACCAATCTGCCGCTCGCCGACCTCGATCGCCCGGCCAATCTCCTCGCCACCTCGCACAACGGCGAGCCGCTGACGCCCGAACATGGCGGGCCCGTCAGGCTGCTCGTGCCTCACCTGTATCTCTGGAAAAGCGCGAAGTGGGTGACGGGATTCCAGCTGCTTCAGGAAGACTACCCGGGGTTCTGGGAGCAGAACGGCTACCACATGCGGGGTGATCCCTGGCGCGAGGAGCGGTATGGACGGCCTGACCCGGTGCGAATGCGGCGAGGACCGCGGTAGCGTGAAGCGGCGGTAGATTGGGGCCGACAAGTTCGGAGGGGTCAGTCTTGCCTTTGGCGCCCAATCCGGTTTCTCTGCCTACTATGTCAGAATCGCCCCGACGTCCAACGCCCGAGGCGCAGGCGGAACAGCGGATCAAGGACATCCTGCGGGCGGCGGACAGCTGGTCCAAGGAAGCTCCGGGGACGCTTACGCCCGCCATTCGGGCCGTGTGCATTCGGCTCGCCGAGATGGTGGCCGACCAGCGGCACTACCTCGCCCCCTTGCCCGAGCCGCAGGAGAGCGAGCGAAGTACGGTGCTCGGCTTGGTGGCCGAGCGGCTCCGGTCGGCACCGGTCACCGAAGGACTGGGCGAGCACTTGAAGGAGCTGGAGGAGATGGAGCTCCGCTCCACCGGCTCCTGGTCCACGGTGGCGACGGCCCAGACGGAGTGGATCACCACGGCCATCCGCTACCTCGAGGGCTGCGCCGCCCGACTGCCGGCCGCGGAGCGTCCCGACCCCTACTGGGCGGACGACGTCGTCGCCGGCATCATCGCTTCGGCCCGGGCACTCATCGGCATCGATGAGCTGCACGCCAGGACCGAAGCCCGCTACTCCGGGCAATTCAAGCGGGTGACACCTGAGGGAGAGGAGTAGCGGACAGCGGCTCGGGAGTCGCCTGGGTGCTAACCCCCTTCTCGGCGAAGAGCTCGTAGAAACGACCGAAGATCTCGATCCCGCTCCAGAGCTGAGCGAGGTCGAGTTTTTCGTTGGGGGAGTGCAGCCCGTCATCGGGCAGTCCGATCCCCGTAAGCAGCACAGGCGCCCCCGCCAGGCCCAACTCCGGGATGATGGGAATCGATCCACCCGCCCGAACCCGCACCGCGGTTCGCCCAGTGACGGACGCGAACGCCTCGTCGAGCACCGCGAATGCAGGATGAGTCACGTCCACCCTCACGGGGTCGCCGCCGTGCAGGAGCGTGACTTTTACGTCGGCCCACTTGGGTGCGAGGGCGGCCACCGCCCGCTCGAGCTGCCGGCCGACCTTGGCGTACTCCTGTCCGGGCACGAGCCGGAGGCTCACCTTGGCCGTCGCTTGCGCGGGGATCACGGTCTTCGCTCCGTCGCCGATGAACCCACCCTTGATGCCATGGATCTCGAACGTGGGGAGGGCCCACACCCGCTCGAAGATCGAATACTTCTTGAGGCCCGTGAGCGCGCGGCCGGTCACCTCCTCGCGCAGAAACGATTCCTTGTCGAACGGAAGCTTCTTCCAGGTTCGGAGCTCGTCTCCGGTCGGTGGCTCCACCGTCTTGTAAATCTTCGGAACTTGAATCTCGCCGGACTTGTCCTTGAGACCCGACAGAATGCGTACCAGGGTCTCGAGCGCGTTCGGGGCGACGCCCCCATACGTGCCGGAGTGCAGGTCCCGTTCGGCAGTGCGCACCGAGATCTCGGCGTAACAGAGGCCGCGGAGCGCGGTGTAGACTGCGGGCCAGCCGGGAGCGTAGTAGGACATGTCGCACACCAGGGCCGCGTCGGCGCGGGTGCGCTCGGGCTCGGAGCGGAGCAGGTCGGCGATGACGTGGCCTCCGCATTCCTCCTCGCCCTCGAAAATGAAACGCACGTTGAGCGGCGGACGCCGCTCGGCGTCGAGGGTCGCTTCGTACGCCTTGAGCAAGCAGAAGACCTGCCCTTTGTCGTCGGCGGCTCCCCGCGCGTACAGCCGGCCCTCACGCACGGTGGGCTCGAACGGCGGGCTGATCCACTCCTCGAGCGGGTCCGGCGGCTGCACGTCGTAGTGACCGTAGATCAGCAGTGTAGGCCGATCGGGGACGTGCGGGCCCTCGGCCCAAACGACCGGGTGTCCTTCCCCTTCGATGAGCTGTACCGTCGGACAGCCGAGACTCACCAGTTCGTCCCGGAGCCACTCGGCGGCCCGCCGACAATCCGCGGCATGCTTTGGGAGGGCACTCACACTAGGAATCGACAGAAAGCCGGACAGTTCGCCCAGAAGGCGCTTCTGCTCGCGTGAAACGAAGCTCATGTCCATGCGCGTGCCCCGGATGGGAGTAGTCGAGGTGGAGCGACGGAAAGCTACACGCCCACGCGATCCCCGGCAGGGCCAAGGTGACGCCCCTCACTGTTCACTGTCCGCCGCGTTGGTACCGTCCCATTTCCCTTTGGACCTGGAACGCGGGAACGTCGCAGAGGCGGCTGGCACGCGCACCGGACAGTAGGCAGGAGGCAGGATGTCGAGAGCTCATCTCGCTGCGCTGGTCGCAGCGTTCGCAGTCGTGGCGGCCGCGCCCGTGGCGGCGCAGGACACCTCGTCCGCGGCCGGACAAGGAAGGCCGGACACGTCGGCGTACACCGGCGCCGGCGGGATCGACACGAGCGCGCGCCCCGGTCGCACCGGAGCCGACACGCTCACTGGTGGCGCGGCCGATACCGCAGGGTGGACCAACGCCGCAGGTGATTCCTCCGCCAACGACACCACGCGGGCGGGCAACCAGACGCCCCGAAAGACGAACAAGCAACGTCGCCTGCAGCCGAGCGATACCACCGGCCGCGACACCATGAGCGCGCCGGGACGCGCGGATGCGGACAGCACCGGGCCGTTGGGGAGCAGCGACTCGAGCGGCATGCGTGGACGCCATCCGGACAGCACCCACGTCGGCGACACGTCAAGTCCTACGTCGGGCGTGATTCTGCCGGGCGATACGGCCTCGAGTTCGGGCACGGGCAAGTCGACCGGTGCTACCGATACATCGGCCATGGATCAGCCGACCACCCAGCCGTCACAAAGCACCTCACCGTCGGGCCCCTGACCCGCGGCATCGTCCAGGGCAACAAGAAGGGGCCGTGACGGAAGTCATGGCCCCTTCTGCGATATCGTAGCTCGGCCGAAACTACGGCGCGGTGGGCTGCCCACCAGCTCCCTCGGCGGGCATCGAGTCACCGACAGTCGCCGCGAGCCGCGCAAAGGCGCTGTCTCCCTCCACGCCCTCCATCAGCTTTCCCATCGCCGCCACGCTGGCGCGAACATCCTCATCGTGCCGCTCGAACCACCGGTCGAAGAGATCGAGCCGCGTGCGATAGATCCGCGCGCCGACGAGCCGCGCATTGTTGACGGGACGTTCGGGTACGCGGCCGATCGTGAAGCTTCGAAGTCGGGAGGCGACCGGTCCCTGCAGCTCCGCTCTGGCCCACGCACCGGCGTCGACGCGGCCCCGGTCGAGGGTGGCCGAGTCCGGATGGGTGTCGTAGAGCCGCTGCAGGCGCCCGACGAGCTCGGCATAGAACTCACCGAGGACGATCTCGTCATGCCACCGATCCGCGGCACGCTGGGCCAGGCCACTGTCTCCACGCTGCCGGAAGAACGACTGCGCGGAACGGTACCCGACGAACTGGGCGTAGCTCTCGTTGAACGGCGTGGCGCTCTTCACGTACAGGGTGTTGTGGGCGATCTCGTGGAAGACCGTGGCGGCCAGCTCGACCGAATCGCCGGTGATGGCCGTCGAGAGGAGCGGGTCGTTGAACCAGCCCAGCGTGGAGAACGCGCCGGAAGGCCGAAGGTGGATGTCGTAGCCGAGCGCCGCGAGCCGGTCCGCCTCGCGACGCGCCGCCCGGGTGTCGAAGAAGCCCTTGTAGGGGATCCGCCCCACGATCGGGTACTTCCAGGTGTGCGGGCAGATGCAGTCGCGGGGCGCCGCCTGCAGCACCAGCAGCAGCGTGTCCCGGCCGACGTCGGCGTAGGTAGTGTACGTCTCCTTGGCCTCGAGGCCGAGCCGCGCCGCGTAATCGCGGCTGGCCACCACCAGACCGAGGGCGTCGCGCAGGGTGGGGTCGGTCCGCGGGTCCGCCGCCAGCCGCGCGATCGGCTGGCGCGCCTGGAGGATGCGGGTCTCCTCGATGCCGGCGCGCGTGAGGTAGCGGACATCGTCGCTCGCCAGATAGGCGGTGCCATAGCCCGCGAAGAGCGCCGCGACGACGACGAGAAAGACCACGGCCTTCACCGCACCCGGACGAGCGCGATCCTGGGCTTGGCGCTGGCCGCTACGGTGGCGGTCTCGGTCGCGTTCGTCAGCACCACCGCCACCTCCCCCGACCCGGCGGGCTGGACGATCCGCAGGTGCCGCCCCGAGCCCGCGCGGAGCTTCCCGGTCCGATCGTAGGCGGCGTTCACGACATCGGGCGTGAGCGGGTAGGGTTTCTCGAACACGCCGTTGTTGAAGTTGGCGAGGAATATCCCGCGCAGATTGAGCGAGGTGTACCCGAGCCGATCGCTCGAGGGCGTGAACCCGGACAGGCTGGTGAGATAGTTGGCCATCTGCCACTGCGAGACGAGGGTGCTGAAGTCGTCGCCGGCCACCGCGGCGACGTTCGCGGAACCGACCCGGTCGGTCTGCACGAGCGCGCGCGTGACGTCGGTGCCCTGAGGCAGCGTGGCCGCGAACTGATCGGTCAGCCATCGGACGAAGAGCCAGTTCGCGCCGCGCTCCTCCAGACTGCCGGAGGAATTGCCCGGCTCGATCAGAAAGTGGTTCTCCAGGGTGTCCATGTAGCCGTAGGCATTCGAGATATTGCTGCCATTGAACTGCGACTCGCAGTTGTCGTAGGCCGGCATGCAGAAGGCGTCGGGGACCCCCTCCCCGCCGAGCTCTTCGGCGAAGTGCGACAGCCCCTCGTTGAGCCAGGTGTCCTCGCTCGTGCCGCCGCGCACCAGCACATGCTGGTTGAAGCTGATCATGTGCTGAAATTCGTGGATGAACACACCCGGCAGCGTCTCGGTGGCGAAATCCTTGGAGACCACGCATCCGGTGGGCACGTCGCCGGGCACCAGCCCATAGAAGACTTCACCGCCGTTCGAGTGGGTCTGGCTGGGCAGGAGATCCAGGCCGAAGAAGAAGCCGAGGATGACGCTGCCGGTGGCGTTGCAATCCGGCGACAGCTCGTTCACCCGCTGCGTGAGCAGCACGATGACGACACCGTTGTCGTCGAGGTCGGATTCGGTGCCGAACGCGGTCGTGTCGATCGGATGCAGGTGATTGTCGAACAGGAGCCCCACGTTGTCGAGGTCAGCCTGGGTGTAGCCCGTCGGCGCGTCATCGTCGAGGAAGATGGCGACCCGCTGGCCGACGACCTTGGCCGTGGCCGTGCTCTGGACGAAGCTGTCGCACGCGGTGGTGGCACACACGTCGAAGGTCCGCTTGGCCCCGATGACGGGCGGCGTCGGCGCCGCCGACGTCGACATCCGTCCGCGCGAGGCGCTCAGGACGGCCGGCTGGCTCGACAGGTCGTGCTCGCGGGCGCGGAGCCGATCGTGGAACGTCTGGGCCCTGGTCGGTGCCCGGTCCACTCCCGCTCGGCTCAGGCTCGCGACCGAGGCGGTCGGCGCGGAGCCCACCTGGAGCCGGTAGTCCGCGCTCACGCCGTTGCCCGCCTCGCCGCCCTCGGTCGCCAGGGCGACATAGAGGTGCTCCGTCTCCACCGACCCGGCGCCCGGGAGACGCACGCAGGCGCTTTGCGAGGCATCCAGGATGGTGAACTGGCCCGGGGCCAGGGTGGTCGGGGTGACGGCCGAGCAGTCGAGCGTGGCCGGCGGATTCGGCTCGCTCCCGCACGCGGCGAGCACGGCGATCGCGACCAGCGGCAGCGTCCAGCAGGCAGGGGCACGGGTCACGTTGGTGCGCTCCGAGGTGCTGAGGTGGCGAGGGTGGAGTGGAGCAAGATAAGAAGTGACAACGGGTTTTGACAATCGCCGGGGTAGCCGATAGGTTCTGGCGGTGCCCGAGAACACTTGGCTCGCTGCGGTCCGATTCGGGGCGGATGGACTGGTGCCCGTCATCGCGCAGGAGCACCGCTCGGGCGACGTCCTCATGCTGGCGTATGCCAACCGGGAAGCGCTGGAGCAGACCGCCGCCACCGGCCAGGCGCATTACTACAGCAGGTCCCGAGCCGGCATGTGGCGGAAGGGGGAGAGCTCCGGCCACGGTCAGGCGGTCCGCGAAATCCGGGTCGATTGCGACGGGGATACGATCCTCTACCGAGTGGACCAAACGGGTGCGGCCTGCCACACCGGCTCCCGAACCTGCTTTTCGACCGTGCTGGGACCCGACGGCCGTACGACGTCGGCCGAGGACCCCGGCGCACACCTGCTGACCCGTCTGGGAGCCACGATCGCGCTGCGAGCCCGGGAGCGGCCGTCGGGCTCGTACACGGTGGAGCTGCTCGACCGAGGGGTGCCCAAGATCTCTCAGAAGGTGGGCGAAGAGGCGGTCGAGGTGGTCGTCGCGGCGAATGCAGAGGAGCCCGAGCGTCTCGCGTCCGAGGCGGCCGATCTCCTCTATCATCTACTGGTGCTGCTCGAAGCTCGCGGTGTCCCGCTGGACGCCGTCTGGGAGGAGCTGGCGCACCGCGGTCGGTAGGCATGGCCTTCGTTCATCTCCATACCCACAGCGAATACTCGTTGCTCGACGGGGCCAGCCGCATCCCCGATCTCGTCGCGCACGTCAAGCGGCTCGGCATGGATAGCCTGGCGGTCACCGACCACGGCAACATGCACGCGGCCTGGTCGTTCTACGAGGCCGCCAAGGCGGCCCAGGTCCGCCCCATTCTCGGCTTCGAGGCCTACCTGGCCTTCGGCCCGCGCCAGGCGCGGGAGAAGCCCAGCGGTGCGCCCGCCGCGTACAGTCACCTCGTGCTGCTCGCCCGAAACCGCGCCGGCTACAAGAACTTGGTCCGGCTGACGTCCATCGGGTACACGGAGGGGTTCTACCGGCGTCCGCGCATCGATCGCGAGTGCCTGCAGCGCCACAGCGAGGGGATCATCTGCCTGGCGGCGTGCCTCTCGGGCGAGGTGGCCCTGCACCTCCGTCAGGGCAGGTACGAGGAGGCCAAGCGCACCGCCGAGTGGTTCGCCGGAGTGTACGGCAAGGAGGGCTTCTGGCTCGAGGTGCAGCATCACGGGATCGCCGAGGAGCGGCTGGTCACCGATGGCATGCTGCGCCTGGGACAGGAGCTCGGCATCGGCGTCGTGGCCACCAACGATGCGCATTATCTCCGCCGCGAAGACGCCGAGTCGCACGACGTGCTGCTCGCAATCGGCACCGGGAGCGACCTCGACGACCCGAAGCGGTTCCGGTTCACCGGCGAGGAATCGTACGTCAAGTCCGAGAAGGAGATGCGGGCCCTGTTCCCGGACCACCCGGAAACGCTCGCGAACACGCAGACGGTGGCCGATCTGTGCGAATTCGATTTTGAGAAGAAGTACTTCCTGCCCGGGTTCCCCCGCCCCGCCGGCTACCAGACCGATGAGGCGCTGCTCGAGGACCTGGCCCGGCGCGGCGCGGCGCGGCGTTACGGCACGCCCCTGCCCCCGGCGGTGGAGGAACGCCTGAGCTACGAGCTCGGGGTGATCAACACGGCCGGGTACGCGGGCTACTTCCTCATCGTGCAGGACTTCATCGCCGCCGCGCGCGAACGCGGCATTCCGGTCGGGCCGGGCCGCGGCTCCGCGGCCGGATCGATCGTGGCCTACTCCCTGGGCATTACCGACGTGTGCCCGCTCAAGTTCGACCTGCTGTTCGAGCGCTTCCTCAACCCCGAGCGCGTGTCGATGCCGGACATCGACGTCGACTTCTGCTTCGAGCGCCGGGGCGAGGTGATCGAGTACGTGCGGCAGCGGTACGGGCGCGCCAGCGTGGGGCAGATCGTCACTTTCGGAACGATGAAGGCGCGAGCGGCGATGAAGGACGTGGCGCGGGTACTCCGGATCCCGCCGGGAGAGGCCGACAAGCTCACCAAGCTCATTCCGTCCGGCCCCGCGTACAGCCTTACGATTCCCGAAGCCGAGCGAAAGGTGGACGAGCTTCGGGATCTGGTGAAGGGAAATCCCGCCTATCGCCGGCTGGTGGACCTGAGCTCGCGGATCGAGGGCATCTCGCGCCACATGAGCGTGCACGCCGCCGGCGTGGTCATCGCGCCGGGGCCGCTGGCCGACTATGTGCCGGTCTGCACGGCGCCCACCAAGGGTGCCGGGGCGGCGGCGGATGGCGAGGAGTCCATCATCACGCAGTACGAGATGGGCGCGCTCGAGAAGGTCGGCATGCTGAAGATGGACATGCTCGGCCTCAAGACGCTGACCGTCATCCACGACGCGGTGCTGATGATCGCCGCGCGTACCGGGATCGACCTCGAAATGGAGTCGCTCCCGTTCGACGACCCCAAGGTGTACGAGCTCCTGCGCCAGGGCCGGACCGCCGGCGTCTTCCAGTTCGAGTCGGCGCTCGCCACCGACACGCTGCGCTCGATGCGGTGTGACCGTTTCGACGACCTGGTGGCCTCGAACGCCCTGCTCCGCCCGGGGCCGCTCGATGCCGGCATGCACACGGTGTTCATACGCCGGAAGCTCGGGCAGGAAAAAGTCACCTACCCCCACCCGTCCCTGCAGGAGGTGCTCGAGCCCACCTACGGCGTCATCACCTACCAGGAGCAGGTGATGCGGATCGCGAACGTGCTGGCCGGGTTCAGCCTGGCCGAAGCCGACGTGCTCCGGAAGGCCGTGGGCAAGAAGGACGCGGAGCTGATCAAGAAGGAGCTCGGCAAGTTCTGCGAGCGGGCGATGGCCATCGGCCACCCCAAGAAGCTCGTGGACGAGCTTGCCGCTCAGATCGAGACGTTCGGCCGGTACGGCTTCAACAAGTCGCACTCGGTGGCCTACTCGGTGCTCTCCTACCAGACGGCTTGGCTCAAGGCGCACTACCCGGCCGAGTTCATGGCCGCGCTGCTCTCGTCGGAAATCGGCAACACCGACAAGGTCGTACAGTACATCAACGAGGCCCGCGAGCTCGATCTCGAGGTGCTGCCGCCGGACGTCAACGAGTCGGGCTTCAAGTTCACCGTCGTCGGCGACACCCGGATCCGGTTCGGGCTCGGCGCCATCCGCAACGTCGGCTGGGGCGCCATCGAATCGATCATCGCGGCGCGCCAGGACGCGCCGTTCACGGCCCTGGCCGACTTCGTGGAACGGATCGACCTCCGGCTGTGCAACAAGCGGGTGCTGGAGTCGCTGATCGTGGCCGGCGCCTGCGACGGGCTCGGCGGGCATCGCAAGCAGCTGTGTGAGGCGCTCGATGGCGTGCTGGGCGAGGCCCAGCTGCTGCAGCAGGAGAAGGAGGCCGGACAGGCCTCGCTCTTCGGCGAAGCGACGGCGCCGCGGCCCAGGCGCGAGGGACTCCCCGACATTCCGGCGTGGTCGGAGGCCGAGCGGCTGGTGAAAGAAAAGGAGGTCCTGGGCTTCTTCATCTCCGGGCACCCGCTCGAGCGGTTCCGCGAGGAGGTCGAGCTGTTCGGCACGCGCACCACCGCGACGCTCGGCGAATGGAGCGAGCATCAGGTCGCCGTGGCCGCCGTCGTGACCGGGGTCAAGCGTCAGATCTCGAAGAAGACCGGCAAGGAATACGCGCGGCTCGTGCTCGAGGACTTTCACGGAACGGCGGAAGCGATCGTGTTCCCGGACGCCTGGGCCAAGCTCAACGGGACGATACTGCCGGACGCCGCCCTGCTGCTCACCGGAGGATACAGCGACCGGGACCGGGGCGAGGACCATGCGCCGTTCATCGTCGAGGTCGCGCGCGCGCTGGAGGAGCTCAAGGCCTCGGGCGCGGTGGCGCTGAGCCTCCGCTGGCGCTCGCCGGCCGCGCCCGCACCGGGCGCGCTCCAGGCCGCCGCCGCCCTGTGCTCGGCGCACCCCGGGCCGACGCCCCTGTATATTGAGTGGAGCGACGGGAATGGAGAGGCGGTGCGGCTCCGGTCCCGTCGCGTCCGCGTCGCGGCGGAGGACGACCTCGTTCGGGCCCTGCGCGATCTCCTGGGCGCCGATTCCGTCCACTACATCAAGGCGGGATGACCCCGATGGCCTCAGCGTATACGCTGGAGTTCGAGAAGCCTCTGCTCGAGCTGGAGCGGCAGATCGACGACCTGAAGCGGATCGGGACCGAACGGCAGATTGACATCGAGGGCGAGCTTGAGGGGCTGCAGGGCAAGCTCGAGGCGCTGCGAGCAGACATCTACCGCAGTCTCACGCCCATTCAGCGCGTCATGGTCGCACGCCACCCCCGCCGTCCGTACACACTCGACTACCTCAGCACCATCTTCACCGACTTCATCGAGCTCCACGGAGACCGGCTCTACATGGACGACCCCGCCATCGTCGGCGGCTGGGCTCGTCTGGGCGGCGTCTCCGTGATGGTCATCGGTCACCAGAAGGGGCGGGACACCAAGGACAACCTCAAGCGCAATTTCGGCATGCCCCATCCCGAGGGGTACCGCAAGGCGCTTCGACTGATGAAGCTCGCGGCCAAGTTCAACGCGCCGGTCATAACGCTGATCGACACGCCGGGCGCCTACCCGGGTCTCGGCGCCGAAGAGCGCGGCCAATCGGAGGCGCTGGCGCGGAACATCCTCGAGATGTCCGCCCTCCCTACGCCGGCCATCGCCGTGGTGATCGGCGAGGGCGGCTCGGGCGGCGCGCTGGCGCTCGGCGTGGCCGACCGCGTCCTCATGCTGGAAAATTCGGTGTACTCGGTCATCTCGCCCGAGGGATGCGCGGCGATCCTCTGGAAGGATGCCAGCCAGCGGGAGCGCGCCGCCGAGGCGCTCAAGATCACCGCCGACGACCTGCTCCGCCTGAAAGTGATCGACGAGATCGTGAAGGAGCCGGTCGGCGGGGCCCACATCGATCCGGACGCCGCCGGTGAAGCGCTGCGCGCCGCGCTCATCAGACATGTGACCGAGCTCAGGAAGGTGCGTCCTGAGAAGCTGGTGCGCCGCCGCGCCGAGAAGTACGGTGCGATGGGCGCCTACTCCGAGGCCTGAGTGAGCCAAACCATCGAGGTCCGCTTCAAAGGGACCCGCAAGGCCTACTTTGCGTGGGACGACGCGGACGCACCGCTCCGCACCGGCGAAGACGTGCTGGTCGAAGTGGAGCGCGGCCGCGACCTGGGCCGGATCACGGCGGTGGGCGACGTAGCCGCCCAAAAATGCGGGGGTGGCTGCTCCGGCTGCGCAGTCGGCGAGGGGACGCCGCCCGAATCCGCCGAGCCGACGGTGCCGAAGCCCGTCATCAGGCGCGCCTCGCGCGACGACCTTCGCATCCACGACGAGAACCGGCGCTCGGAGGACGAGGCCCGGCGCAAAGTCATCGAGCGCGTCCGCACCCACGACCTCGTCATGAAGGTGAGCGACACCGAGTGGCAGTGGGACCGCAACAAGCTCACGATCTACTTCACCGCCGACAAGCGCGTCGACTTCCGGTCGCTGGTGCGGGACCTCGCGTCGCTGTTTCGGACCCGTATCGAGCTTCGGCAGATCGGCGTCCGTGACGAGGCCGCGCGGTTGTCCGGCGTGGGACGATGCGGACGAGAGTATTGCTGCTCGTCCTGGCTCAAGGAGCTGTCCCCGGTGAACCTGGGACTCGCCAAGGACCAGCACCTCTCGCTCAACCCCAGTCAGATCTCGGGCGGGTGTGGTCGCCTGCTCTGCTGCCTCAAGTACGAACACGAGTTCTACGTCACCGCCCGGCGCCGATTCCCCAAGGAGGGCAAAACGGTGACGACGGCGCGAGGCTCCGAGCGGGTCGTGGCGGTGGACATCTTTCGCGAGCGGGTGTTCCTGCGGAGCGAGGAGCATGGCTCCCGCATCGTGCCGCTGGTGCAGCTCCGCGAAGAGGTCGAGGCGATCGGTGAGGTGCTGATGACGGCCGAAGCGCGAAACCGTCTCGCGGTGACCGCCGAGATGCCGGTGGCCATCGAGGAGCTCGCGTCCGCCGAGCCGGATCCCAGCACTCCGGAAACCGGGGGACAGGTCGCGGAACCCGGGGCCGTCTCGCGCACCGGCGCCGCTCGCCCCCATCGCCGTCGCCGGCGGCGCCACCGCGGCAACGGTGGTGCCGCCGGCGACGGTGGGCCCGTGGACGGCGGCCCGGTGTAAATTCAAGGGGCGCCGGCGTCCCGAGCAGGGCCCGTCATCCCGAGCGAAGCGAGGGATCTTCTCCGCGGAGATCGCATCCGGTGCGGGAAGGTCCCTCGCCTCGCTCCGGACACCCATGGCTGCGCGCACCAGCGCGGTGCGACTGCGCGCCGACCACGAAGTCTCGCGGGGTGGGACGCCGCACCGCCTGTGTCCCGCGCCGTCTGCGGGCATCGCCTACAAGGAGCCTGGTCGTGCCCAAGTTCTACCTCACCACCGCCATCGATTATTCCAACGGCGACCCTCACCTGGGCCATGCCCTGGAGAAGGTCGGGGCCGACTGCATCGCCCGCTACCGGCGGCTGCGGGGGGACGACGTGCATTTCCTGATGGGCATGGACGAGCATTCGCAGGCCGTGCTCCAGGCGGCCGAGCAGAACGGGCTGACGCCGAAGGCGTGGGTGGATCGGATGGCGGACACGTTCGAGAGCTACTGGCGCCGCCTGGAGTGCAGCAACGACGATTGGATCCGAACCACGGAGCCACGGCATCACCGGGCGGTCACGGCGCTGCTGGAGCAGATCGCGCGCACCAATCCCGAGGATCTCTTCATCGGCGAATACGAGGGGCTGTACTGCGTCGGGTGCGAGGAGTTCAAGCAGCCCGCGCAGATCGTGAACGGCCGGTGCATCGAGCATCCCACGCTCGACCTCGTGCCGACCAAGGAGCGCAATCACTTCTTTCGGTTGAGTCGGTACCGCGACCGGCTGCTGGAGCTCATCCGGTCGGGCGAGTTCCGGGTCGAGCCGGCGATCCGGCGCAACGAAATCACGCGGCTGCTCGAGGACGGCCTGCAGGACATCTCGGTCAGCCGGAACCGGCAGTCGTGGGGCGTGCCTTTCCCCAACGACCCGGAGCAGACCGTCTACGTGTGGTTCGACGCGCTCATCAACTATCTGTCCGCCACCGGGTATCCCGAGCCGGGCTTCGAGCGCCGGTGGCCTGCCGACCTCCACGTCGTCGGTAAAGGCATCACGAGGTTCCACTGCGTCATCTGGCCGGCGATGCTGTTGAGCGCGGGCGTCGCCCTGCCCCGTGGGGTGTGGGCCCACGGATACGTGCAGTGGGAAGGTGCCAAGATGTCCAAGTCCGCGGGCACGGCCGTGAGCCTGGGAGAGGCGATCGATCGCTTCGGCCCCGATGCGCTGCGCTACTTTCTGCTGCGCGAGGTCGGATTCGAGGCGGATGGCAATTTCACATGGGAGCGGTTCGACGATCGTTACACCGCCGACCTAGCCGACGGTCTCGGCAACCTCGCCTCACGGTCGCTCGCCATGCTCGCGAAATACCGGGAGGGCATCGCACCGGACGCCGGTGACGAGACCACGCTCGATGCAGCCGGGAAAGAGGCCGTCCGGACCTACGCCCGCGCCATGGACGCGTTCGATCTGCGAGGCGGGGCGGAGGCCGCATGGGCGCTCGTCGGCACTGCAAATCTTTACATTCAGCAGACAGCACCCTGGGCTCTCGCGAAGGCGGGACGGGAGTCCGAACTGGACGTCGCGCTCGCGGCGCTCGTGCGGACGCTCTACCGGCTGGCCGTGATGACCGGGCCGTTCATACCGGGCAAAGCTCACGTGATCTGGCAGTCCCTCGGGCTGCCCCCTGACGGGCTATTTACAGCCTGGGCGGGGGTGGAGCAGCCGTCGGTTGGAAGGCTGGCTACCACCAAACCCGAGGTGCTGTTCCCCAAACCCACGGCTGTCTAGAAGTTAGGCTGTCAATGAGCAAAACTATTTGACAGTCAAGGACTTATCCGATCGTTAAAACCCTTGACGTACCCGCTCGCCTGGGCCACCTTTTGCGTGGTCGATGTGTGTCGGGTCACTACATGTGAACGCCGGTCTGACAAGATTGTCAGACGGACAGGTCGGTCGCAGTCGTACGATTGGTGAGGGGAGCGCGCATGGCCAAACGCCGGCGGTGGACGGTGGTCTTCGTACCACACGGGTCTGAGCCCTCGAAGATTGTCGAGGTCTCCTACGGGCTTATCAAGATGGTGGCAGGCGGAATCGCGCTCGGCTTGGCCGCGGCGCTGCTCGTCGGCTATGCCACCATGGCCCGTACCGCCGACCTGTCCCGCACCGCTCGGCTGCAGCAGGAGAACTCTCGGCTTGCGCAGGAAATCGGCGAGCTGCACGGACGTCTTTCCACTTTGGCCGATACGCTGACGCGTATCGGCCAGCGCGACGCCAGGATCAGGGTTCTCGCCAACTTGGAGCCGATCGATCCTCAGGTGCAAGCCGCCGGCATCGGCGGTCCGACCGTGGCTCCTCGCCCTATCCTGCCCGGCGAAGGACCCACGGTGCGCCGGTCCGAGGAGATTCGCGTCGACCTGAATGCCCTCATCCGGCGCGCAAACCTGCTCGCGTCGTCATTTGAAGAGGCCAAGGACAGCCTGGCCAGTCATTCGAAGCGCCTGGCTGCCACACCGTCGATCATGCCGACACAGGGCTGGCTGACGAGCGCGTTCTCGTCGATGCGCGATCATCCCATCCTGCACGTCGCCCGGCCGCACGAAGGCATCGACGTGACCGCGCCGATGGGCAGCCCTATCGAGGCGCCGGCCGCGGGCGTAGTCACCGACGCGGGCTGGGAATCGGGGTACGGTAACACGGTCACGATCGACCATGGCTACGGGGTGGTGACCAAGTTCGCCCACGCGTCGAAGCTGGTGGTCTCGGCGGGACAGCGTGTCTCCCGAGGCCAGCGTATCGCGCTGGTGGGGAATACCGGGCTCGCCACCGGTCCGCATCTGCATTACGAGGTGCACGTGAACGGCCGGCCGGTCGATCCGCTCAAGTACGTGCTGCCCGACAACGTGGTGACCGACTAGCCACCGGACACACGCGGTCAAGCTGGATGAAGCGAAGGGGGCATGAACTCAATCATGCCCCCTTCGTTGCGTCCAGGCTGACCCGCGGGTGGGCTAGAACTGCACCTTCGGCGCCTCGGCCGCGGACGCCTCAGCCTCGAAATAATCCCGCGGCTTCCCCAGCCCGAAGACCTTCGCGGTGAGATTGTACGGAAAACGCCGGATGTACGCGTTGTACTCACCGACGGCCCCGTTGTAGTCCTGCCGGGCAACGGCGATGCGGTTTTCGGTGCCTTCCAGCTGATCCTGGAGCTGCTTGAAGTTCTCGCTCGAGCGTAGCTGGGGATAGTTCTCCGAGATCGCGATGAGCCGGCCAAGTCCCTGGTTGAGCGCGGCGTTGGCGGCGGCCATCTCGGGCACGTTGCCGGACTGGATGGCCCCGCCGAGCCGCGACCGCGCGTTGGCGATCGAGATGAACACGGTGTCTTCCTGCTTGGTCACACCCTTGACCGTGTTCACCAGGTTCGGAATCAGGTCGGCCCGCCGCTGAAGCTGGGCCTGGATCTGTCCCTGCGCCTGGTTCACCCGTTCGTCCATGGTTTGAATCGTGTTGTAGCCGCATCCCGCGGACAGAACCGCGAGCATCACGAGCGCGAAGGCGACCCTCGACGAGCGCTTCATCACTGATCTCCGAGCTGAAGTTGGTCCACGTACCCCGCCGCGTTCGCCACGGCGTCCATGTACTCCTCGAACTCCCGCGCGGTGCACCGCCAGTTCCGCTCGCCGCGGCGCTCGACCGGCCTCGCCAGCGCCGCGGCCGGGGCGCCGATGAGGGTGGCCGCCTCGGTCGCGAGGATGGCCGGTGACGTCGGGACCGGCCGTCCCGTGAGCGCCAGCAGGGAGCGCAGCAGCACCAGGATGGTGCCGGCGCTGGCAGAAGCGAGCGCGCCGAGCGCCTTCTCGTCACCGGCCGCGGCCGCGTAACCCTGTCGAAGCCGAAGCAGCTTGCCGCGGAGCTCCCGCTCGAGCGCCTGGCGGAGATCGGTCTGCGCGACCCGGGCTGCGCCAAGCGGATCCGAGCCTCGCAGCACCTGGTACCCGGCCCGCATGTCGGTGATCTCGAGCGGAAAGACATCCGACGCCCGTTGCCATTCCGCCCGGCTGATGAGCAGCGGCGGCTCCGAGGCCGCCTTCTGCCACGCCGAAAATGCGGGGGCGAGCGCGCGCAGCCGCGTGGGCGACGGGTCGTCGAGCACCAGCATCAGGTTGATGTCCGAGCGACCGGCGATGTAATCGCCGCGCGCCGCCGAGCCGTACAGGAGCGCGCTATAGCCGGCACCCAAGGCCGCGTCCGCTGCCGCCAGAAACGGCGTGACCACCCGCTCCACCGCGTCGTTCATCAGAAACGCCCTCCCGACCCGCCGCCGCTGAAGCCGCCGCCTCCCCCGAAGCCCCCAAACCCGCCGCCCCCGCCGCCGAAGCCACCCCCGCCCCACCCACCCCCGCCGATCCAGGGACCGCCTCCCCAATATACCCGGCGGCGGCGGCCGCCCCGATTGGCCAGCATGATGAACACGATGAAGAGCAGCAGCGGCAGGAGCGAGGTGAACTGCGACGTCGGGCCTCGCACCGGTACCGGCCGAGGCGTCGTCGCGAGCGTGGAGTCCGTGACGCCGAAGCCGCGGGCCACCAGGCCGATGAGCTCCCGCACTCCCGCCGTGAGTGCCGGGCCGTATTCCTCCCGCTCGAGCAGCGGCCCCATGACTTCCCGCCTGATCTGCCCGGCGGACGCGTCGGTAACGATGCCTTCGAGTCCCTGCCCGACCTCGATCCGCAGATGCCCGGTGCCCGGCTCATGGTTCTGCCGGGGCACGAGCAGCACCACCATGCCGGCGTTGCGGCGCTCGTCGCCGATCTCGGTCCGCGCGCCTACCCCCCACTTCCTGCCGATCGCGAGGGCGACGTCCGCCTCATCGTAGTCGCCGATGGTCGGCAACGTGACGACCGTGATCTCGGCGCCCGTGGCGCTGCGCAGACGTACCAGACGGTCTTCCAGCTCCGTCCGCGCCGCCGGATCGATCACCGACGCTACGTCGTTCACGAACCCCGTCGGTTGCGACGGAAAGAGCCGCTCCACCTCCGGGCTCTGCGCCGCCGCCACCGCGACCGTCAGTTGTAGCAGCGCCAGGAGCGCGGTAGCTTTGCGTCGTGTTTCCCTCACGCCCTCTCCTTCGATGGTTCCGGTCGGTCGCGTTGCCCTTGGGGTCCGTACTGGTCGCCGCCCTGGGCTGCGAACGGGCCCGCGAGGTCGCCGTACGGGTGTCGATTCCGGGCCCCGACACCGTCGAAACCCCCGTGACCGGCGTGGGTCTCGTGGCGCTCCCCTACGACCGGGACAGCGTGCTTCGTCAGCTCGAGAGCCGGGCCCGCGCGCCGCGCCCGCCGACGGCACCCCTCGAGAGCCTGTTTGCCGACTTCCGGGGCCCGTTCACCGCTTACTCGGCCGCCACGTTCCGACTCGGTAAACTCCGCGACTCCCTGGCCACGACGAAGAGTCAGCTCGACACGCTCTCGCGCGACACGCCGGCATATGGAGGCCTGAACGCCGTGGTCGGCCGCCTCGCCGATTCGCTCGCTGCCGCCGAGCGCCGAGCCGAGGAAGCTCGCGCCCGCCTCGACCGTGCGCGGCGCGAATTCGTCGGCCGGAGCGACAGCCTGCGCGCCCGGATGCGCCAGTGGGAAGATAGCACCTACCAGGGTTACGACAGCATCGTGCAGGCACTCGCGCGCCAATCGGGCCGCGAGCCCGTAACCGACACGACCGGTGCGGAAGGGTGGGCACGACTGACGTTGGCGCCGGGGCGGTGGTGGGTCTACGCGCGAAGTTGGGACGCCACGGATCCGAACGCCGAATGGTACTGGAACCTTCCGGTCGACGCCGACACACTGCTGCTGTCGAGCCGGACGGCCCGCCGCCAACCGCGATACTAGGAGCATCACCATGCCGAGAGCGCTGATGCTCATGATTGCCCTGGCGATGGTCGGCGCCGACGACGCCCGCGCCCAGGCCACCGGTGAGACGGCCAAGGATCCGCTCGCGGGCCGGACACGCGGGGTGGCGACGGCGCCGGTCACCGTCTACGAGATGTCGGACTTCCAGTGTCCCTACTGCCGGACGTTCGCGCTCAGCACCTTCCCGGCGCTCGACTCCGCGTACGTCGCGACGGGAAAGGTGCGCTGGGCGTTCATCAACTTTCCGCTCACCAGCGTCCACCAGAATGCGTTGGCCGCCGCCGAGACGGCCATCTGCGCCGCCGAGCAGAAGGCGTTCTGGCGCGTGCACGATCTGCTGTACACGCACCAGGAAGTCTGGGCGCCGTTGAAGGAGCCAGCGGCCTTTTTCATCTCCCTGGCCGATTCCGCCAAAATCTCGAAGCCCGCGCTCCTCGCCTGCGTGCGCTCGCCGGCCACACAGGAAGCGGTGCGCGCGGACGCGGAAGGCGCCGAGCGCTCGGGCGCGAGCAGCACGCCGACCTTCTACATCGAGGGTGGATTGCTGGTGGGGGCCCAACCGCTGCCGGTGTTCCGGCAGGTGCTCGATTCCATACTCCGGGAGAAGGCCCGGCCTCCGGCGAAGCCGCGCGCGAACTCCCGCTAGTCTTCAAACCCGTGCGAGGGCCAGGAACACATCGTATAGGGCGTGTGTCCACGCGGTGATGCCGAGCCCGCGCAGCAGGTAGAGCCCGCTGAACATCACGCCCGCGATGGCCCGGAACGCGAACGACGTGAGCTCGAGGTGGTCGCCATAGGGCCCGACGTAGTGGAATCCCGAGAAGATCAACGCGCCCAGCACGGTTGCGAAGACACCCGATGCCGTAGGTGTCCAGCCGAACAGCCGGCGAGATAGCCAGGCGAGCGCCCCGACGAGCAGCACGCGAAAGAGCAGCTCCTCATAGATCCCGGCGCCCAGCGAGATCATCAGCTGCGTCGCCAAACCCATGCGCTCCTGCACAGGAACACCGAGGAGGTCGAGCCACACCGTCGGAACGGACGTCGCCAATCCAGGCAGCAGCAGTCCCGTCAGCGTTCCCACCACCAGCCCGAAGGCGAGCGCGTACAGCACCGATTCGATCGCCATCCCCACGAACACGCGAGCCTCGAGCGGGCCCGACCGCCTCCGGTCGCGCCAGGCGAGGACGGCTCCGGTCCCCACCAGCAGCGCCCCGAACGCCAGCAGCCCGTTCCGCCCTCCCAGGAGTACGAACAGGCTCTTGAGCAGCACGTCCGCGCCGTTCCGCACACCGGCGAGCGAGTGGTAGGACAACGTGGACGCGAGCGCCTCGTACGCCACCAGCAAGGGAAAGGCGAACGTCAGGCTGTATCGCGGCGCCCTCGCGGCGCGCCAGTACCCAGCCGAGACCGACGCGACCTTCATGGCACCGACCTCACGTCCCGGGCAGGGGGCAAAAAAAGGGGCCGCTCGTGGCGGCCCCCCCAGGTTCCAAGTGTCGCCTGGGTCTTAGCTTGCACTGCTGTTCAGCAGCCGCAGGCGACCCCTGACTCTGTAGACAATGGATCACCTCCCTCGGTAGCAGGTGGAACATAGACTTCGTGGTAGAATTTTAGACCATTCTCTAGTCTCGATGCAAGTCCTCCACCGGCGCCTCGATCGGAGATTGACGGTCCTCGCCGGGGCCGCGACATTGCCCCGATGCCGTCCACCTCCTGGGGGTATCGCGCCGCCGTTCAACTCGGCGTGGCCCTGGCTCCGGCCATCGGCCTCGTCGACGCGAAGGTCGGCGAAGGCCACCGGAATCGCCGAGGTGCGGCAGCGCGGCTGGCGAGCTGGGCGCGCGCGCATCGGGCCGTCGGTGGGCCACTCGCCTGGTTTCACGCCGCCTCCGTCGGTGAAGGTCTGCAGGCGGAAAGCGTGCTCTCCGAGCTCCGACGGCTTGTCCCTTCCTGTCAGGTCGTCTACACCCACTTCAGTCCGTCGGCCGAGCCGCTCGCTCGCCGGCTGGATGTGGACGCGTCGGACTATCTCCCGTACGACCTGCCGGCCGCCGTCGACGGATTGCTCGAGGCGCTCCGGCCAGATCTGCTGGTGTTCGCCAAGCTCGATCTCTGGCCGGAGCTTGCGACCCGGGCCGACACGCGCGGCACCACTGTCGCGCTGGTCGCCGCGACGGTGAGCGAAGGCAGCGGCCGGCTTCGCTGGCCGGCGCGGCACGCCGTCCAGGCGGGCTACGCCGCGGTCACGGTGGCGGGTGCCATTGCCGACGCCGATGCGGGCCGGCTCGTACGGCTGGGTGTACACGCCGATCGGATCCGGGTGCTCGGTGACCCGCGGTTCGACAGTGCAGCGGCGCGTGTGGCAATGGTGTCCACGAACGATCCTCTGCTTCGGCTTGGAGGCGGTGCGCGGACCCTGGTGGCGGGATCGACCTGGCCGCCCGACGAGGACGTACTGTTCGACGCCTTCGCGCGACTGCGCTCGACCCGCCCGGATGTCCGCCTGATCGTGGTGCCACACGAGCCGACCGCCGAGCACCTGTCCGCGTGCGAACGCCGCGCGCGTCGCTTCGAGCTGCCGGCACCGGTTCGGCTGAGCAACGTCGAGGGAGAGCTGCCCCCCCTGCTTGTGGTCGATCGGGTCGGTGTCCTGGCCACGCTCTATGGCGCGGGAGGGATGGCGTATGTGGGCGGAGGATTTGGCCGGGCGGGCCTGCATTCCGTGCTCGAGCCGGCGGCGTGGGGAGTGCCGGTGGTCTTCGGGCCCCGCTGGCGGAACAGTCGCGACGCGGGTCTCCTGCTGGCGTCCGGCGCGGGCCATGCCATCACGGGTTCCCGGCCAGGCGTGGCGCTCGAGGAACGATGGCGAATCTGGGTGGACGATGAGGCGGTGCGGTCGACTGAAGGCAGGCGCGGCGCGGAGATCGTCGCCCGCGGGCTGGGTGCGGCGCGACGATCCGCGGAGATGCTCGCGGAGATTATTTCGTCACGACACCCTCGAAGGTGACCGTGCGGGGCACGATCAGCCCGGCGGTGATCACGGTGAAGAGCACGTCACTCCAGCGGCTTCGGACGCGAATCTTCACATCGGTCACGCCGGTGCCGCCCCCAAGCTGCGCGGCCAGCGCCTTCCGGAGCGACGGCTGCTTCAATCGCGCGATCCCCCACAAGCCGAACACCGCCTTGCTCGAGACGGCGAACCTGTCCCCGGCGCTCGGCTGACCAGCGGCCGAGGCCAGCGTGGCGGGGACACCGAGGGTCGTCGCGTCGAACGACAGCGAGCAGCCGGCCAGCGTGCAGGCGAGCGCGAGCGCGAGGGCCGCGCGACGTGCCATCACAGCCCGGGCACCCGGAACGCGTAGTGAGCACCGATGCCGAAGGTGGCAGGATCGGCGACGTCGCCTGCGAAGACCCGGTCGTATGCCGCGTGCACGCCGAAGCCGTTGAGCAGATTGAGCTCGAGACCGCCCGACAGCCCGAAATTGGTTCGGGTGTCGGGCTCGAGCATGCCCGTCTGGTGCGTGATGTCGAGCCGGGGCGCCAGACAGGGATGGATGGAGAGCACGGGGTTCGGAATCACGAGGGCGAATCCGATCCCGATGGGGACATGATAGAGACTAATTTCGTCATCGATCAGGCCGGCATCGTCGACCTTCAGATAGCTCGCGCCCCCCTGCAGCGTGACCGAGAGCGGGACGAGTGGTCCGCCGAGCAGCCGGTAGTTGAGGGTGCCACCCACCGAGACGTGGCTGTCGCCCGGGCCGTCCGGGTTGAACGTCGAGAGCGTCGCGGTGGCACCGATCATCCCGAAGCCGGCGCGTCCGGTGACCCCGTATACGGTACCGCCGCCCGCCTGGTCGTTCGGAAACGCGACGTCGCCGTAGAGCGCGATGCCCCGCGGCACCCCCATGTTATAAACCGGTATCCCGGGATTCTGGGCATGCGCGGGCACCGCGCCCGAGACGAGGGCCAGGACGATGAGAGCGCGCACGGTATACCTCATGCTACCTCCGCGGGAGCGGCAACTCGGGCTTGATGGGGTGCAAGGGCGCCGCAAGCTACTCGGGCGCTTCGCGGGAAGTCAATTCACCACATTCTGGAACGACAACGCCCGGCCGCGAAAACCGCGGCCGGGCGTCGAGTTGAGCGTACCAGCCTAGCGAACGTAGACGAGGCTGACGCCGACGCCGTCGATGTCGCCGAGGCCGCCGCTGGCGCGCACCGCCCACTGCTCGCTGAAGCGGATATCCACTCCGAGGCCGAGCGCGAAGTTCAGGTTGTCGTCGATGCCGCCGCCGAACGTCGGGATGAGGAGCGGCTGCGCATACGGCGTGAAGGTCGTGTTCGACCCTTCGAGCTCGAACCGCCGCCCCAGCGACACACCGATGGGGAGGAAGAACACGTCGGGGCCGTCACCGAGCTGGGTACCGAACCCCAGCGTCAGTGCCCCGTCGAGGGGGAAGCTCTCGCTGTAGCTCAGCACCTGTGTGCGGAAATCGCCGCCGAGCAGGATGCGCGTGTCGTTGCCCCCCTGCCCGTCGGCGAAGCCGCCGCGGATGCCGAAATCGTTGGCCCCGCGACCATAGCTATAGAAACCCTCGAGCGCGAAGTCGGCGTACGAGCCCGGATCGGACAGCGAAGCCCCGAACTCATGGTTCGTGAACGCCCGATACGGCGCCTTGAACAGCGGCGTGCCCGTCTCCTGCGCTGCCGAGGTTCCGGCCGTGCCGGCCAACAGAGCGAGCGCCAGGATCCCACCGCAGACATTACGACGCATGAGACTCTCCTTGTACGTGTTCGGCCACCACGCGTACCCGATTGTCCACGACCTGGAGGAACCCACCGCGAACGGAGAACCGGCTTACCGACTCGGCACGCCGCACCGTCAACGTGCCCTCGCCCAACAGCGTCATGAACGGAGCGTGATTCGGCAGGATGCCGACCTCGCCGTCGAACGCGGGCGCGACCACCGCGTCCGCTTCACCGTCGAACATAGACGCCTCGGGTGAGATCACCGTGACTTGCATCACGAGGTCGCCAGTTTCTTGGCCTTCTCGACCGCCTCGTCGATCCCGCCCACCATGTAGAAGGCCTGCTCGGGCAGGTGATCGAACTCACCCGACAGCACGCGCTCGAACGACAACACCGTCTCCTCGAGCTTCACGTACTTCCCGGGGAAGCCCGTGAACTGCTGCGCGACGAAGAACGGCTGCGACAGGAAACGCTGCAGCCGCCGCGCACGCGCCACGACCAGCTTGTCCTCTTCGCTCAGCTCGTCCATGCCGAGAATCGCGATGATGTCCTGCAGGCTCTTGTAGCGCTGCAGCGTGCGCTGCAGGCCGATGGCCACGTTGTAGTGCCGCTCGCCGACGAATTGCGGATCGAGGATGCGACTCGAGCTGTCCAGCGGGTCGACGGCCGGATAGATGCCGAGCTCGGAGATGGCGCGCGAGAGCACGACGGTCGCGTCGAGGTGAGCGAAGGCGGTGGCCGGCGCGGGGTCCGTGAGGTCGTCGGCGGGCACGTAGATGGCCTGCACCGACGTGATCGAGCCCTTGGTGGTCGAGGTGATGCGCTCCTGGAGATCGCCCATCTCGGTGGCGAGCGTCGGCTGGTAGCCGACCGCGCTGGGCATCCGCCCGAGGAGCGCCGACACTTCGGAGCCCGCCTGGGTGAAGCGGAAGATGTTGTCGATGAACAGCAGCACGTCCTGGCCCTCGACGTCGCGGAAATACTCGGCGACCGTGAGGCCGGTCAGCCCCACGCGCAGCCGCGCGCCGGGGGGCTCGTTCATCTGGCCGTAGATGAGCGCGACGTTTTCCAGAATGCCCGCTTCCTCGAACTCGAGGTAGAGGTCGTTGCCTTCGCGCGTCCGCTCGCCGACTCCGCAGAATACCGATTTGCCGCCGTGGCCCTTCGCCACGTTGTTGATCAGCTCCTGGATGACCACCGTCTTGCCCACGCCGGCGCCGCCGAAGAGGCCGATCTTGCCGCCTTTCACGAACGGGGCGATCAGGTCGATGACCTTGATGCCGGTCTCGAAGATCTCGGTCTTCGGCTCCAGGTCGGTGAACTTCGGCGTCTCCCGGTGGATCGGCCAGCGCGGCGTGTCCTTCGGCAGCGGCTTGCCGCCGTCCACCGGCTCGCCAAGGACGTTGAGGATCCGGCCGAGCGCGGCCTCCCCGACGGGCGCCGTGATCGCGGTGCCCGTGTCGACCACCCGCATGCCGCGGGTGACGCCGTCGGTGGAGCTCATGGCCACCGCGCGTACCTGGTTCTGGCCGATGTGCTGCTGAACCTCGGCCGTGAGCCGCACCGGCACCGTGCCGGTCGCGTCCTCGAGCGTGAGGGCATTGTAGATCTCGGGAAGGTGCTCCGGCTCGAATTCCACATCCAGCACCGGACCGATGACCTGGACCACACGGCCCACGTTTTTCTGCGTGGACGCGGCGGTGGCGGCCTTCTCGCTTGCGATAGCAGTTGCCATGAGGTCGATATCCTTGGGTTAGCCCTGCAGCGCCGCGGCGCCGCCGACGATTTCCGCGATCTCCTGCGTGATCTGCGCCTGCCGCTGGCGATTGTACGTGCGCTTCAACAGCTCGAGAATCTCGCCCGCGTTGTCGGTCGCGTTCTTCATGGCCGTTCGGCGCGCGCCGTGCTCGGCGGCCGCGGTCTCGACCAGGCCGCGATACACCGCGTTCCGCACGTAGAGCGGCAGCAGCTGCTCGAGAATGGCATCGGCGCTCGGCGCGAGCAGATAGTCGCGCGCCGTCGTGGCCGTGGCGGGCGCTTCGACCGGAAGGATGCGAATGGTGGCGGGCGGCGTCTGGAGGGCGCTGATGAACTGGGCCTGCACCAGATCGACGCTCGCCAGCTCGCCCGCCGCGTACGCCCGGATCAGCGGCTCCACGATATCCGCCGCATGCTCCGCCGTCGGACGGTCGCCGATGTCGAGGCGCTCCGCCGCGAACTTGCGACCGAGATAGCGGAAGAAGCCGATCCCCTTCTTGCCGATGCCGTACAGCTCGACCGTGTAGCCTCCGGCCTCGAGCGCCTCGATCCGTCGGCGCGCTTCCTTGATCAGGTTGGCGTTGAAGCCGCCGGCCAGGCCGCGGTTGGACGTGAGCAGGATGAGGGCGGCACGGCGCGGGCCGCCCTTGGCGACCGGCGCCGGCCGGCGGAGCAGCGGAAAGCGCTCCGCGAGCTCGGCCGTGATGAGGTCGGAGATCACCTCGCGCAGCGCTTCCGCGTACGGCCGCGCCGCAACCACGCGATCCTGGGCGCGCTTGAGCTTCGACGTGGCCACCAGCTCCATCGTCTTGGTGATCTTGCGGGTGTTCTGGACGGAGCGGATCCGTCCTTTGAGCTGGCGCCCCTTGGCCATCAGTCGGCCACGAAGAGCGGCTTGAACGCGCCGAGCGCCGCCTTGAGCCGTGCGGTGAGGTCGTCGTCCAGCGCCTTCTTGGTGCGGATGTCGGTCAGCACCGCCGGCTGCTGCGCCTCGAGGTAATCGAGGAAGTCGCGCTCCCATTGCCGGATGGCCGGGACCGGAACGTCGTCGAGAAACCCGTTGGTGACCGCGTAGATGATCGCCACCTGCTTCTCGACCGGCACCGGCCGGTACTGCGGCTGCTTGAGAACCTCGACCAGCCGGGCGCCGCGGGCGAGCTGCCGCTGGGTGGCGGCATCGAGGTCGGAGCCGAACTGCGCGAACGCCTCGAGCTCGCGATACTGCGCGAGCGAGAGCCGCAGCGGGCCCGCCACCTGCTTCATCGCCTTGATCTGCGCGTTGCCGCCCACGCGACTCACGCTGATGCCCGCGTCCACGGCCGGGCGTACGTTGCTGAAGAACAGGTCGGTGGTGAGGAAGATCTGACCGTCGGTGATCGAGATGACGTTGGTCGGGATGTAGGCCGACACGTCGCCCGCCTGGGTCTCGATGATCGGCAGCGCGGTGAGCGAACCGCCCGGCTTCTTGATGCGCGGATCGAACTTGATGGTCTCCGCGTTCTCGTTGATCTTGGCCGCGCGCTCGAGCAAACGGCTGTGGAGGTAGAACACATCGCCCGGATAGGCCTCGCGACCCGGGGGGCGGCGGAGAATCAGCGAGAGCTGGCGGTACGCCGCGGCCTGCTTGGACAGGTCGTCGTACACGCAGAGCGTGGGCTTTCCTTCCTCGTACATGAAGTACTCGGCCAGGGCGCAGCCGGTGTACGGCGCGATGAACTGGAGCGGAGCCGGATCCGAGGCGGAGGCGATGACGACGATCGTGTACTCGAGCGCGCCGGCATCGCGCAACTTCTCGACCACCGTGGCCACCGTCGAGCGCTTCTGCCCGATGGCGACGTACACGCAGACGACACCGGTCCCCTTCTGATTGATGATGGTGTCGATGGCGATGGCGGTCTTGCCCGTGCCGCGGTCGCCGATGATCAGCTCGCGCTGCCCGCGACCGATCGGGATCATGGCATCGATGGCCTTGATCCCGGTCTGGAGCGGCTCCTTCACGGGCTGGCGGACGATGATGCCGGGCGCCACCATCTCGACCTGCCGGGACGTCGTCGCCTGGATGGTGCCGCGACCGTCGACCGGCCGACCCAGGCCGTCGACCACGCGGCCGAGCATGGCGGGGCCGGCAGGCACCTCGAGCAGGCGGCCGGTCCGGCGCACCTCGTCGCCCTCTTTCAACTTGAGGTAGTCGCCCAGCACCGCGGCGCCGACGTTGTCCTCTTCCAGGTTGAGCACCAGCCCCGCCACCGTCTCGCCCGTCTCCTGAGCGGTGAACTCGAGCATCTCGCTCGCCACGGCCGACTGCAGGCCGTAAATGCGCGCGACGCCGTCCCGCACCTCGAGCACGGTCCCGACTTCGGACACGTCGGCGGCCGTGAGATCGGCAGAGGCGATCTCTCGAAGAAGAATGTCCTTGAGCTCGCCGGGACGGAGGATGGAATCGGTGGCCATGTCGTGAGCAGCCTGGCTAAGAGGATTCGGGGTGGCCGGAACAGCTTGTGAAAATAATCACAATACCCGGTGGCGGGCAAGGGTCGAGGACCAGCCCTACAAGGTATACGGGAGGTGGAATCGCGGACAGCCGCACGAGCCGGTCGCGCCGGGCAGCGCCGCCGCTCGGCCTTACACCCGGCTTCGGGTATTCCCCTTCGCGAACGCCTGGAGCACCCCCTTGGGACCCAAGGCGCCCAGACCCCGGGTGGAGACATCGGCGATCCGTCGCGACGTACTGCTCAGGTGACTGGAGGAGGCGAAATGGAGAACCCGGACGACCGTGGGGATCGAGAAACCGGGGTTGGCGAGCAGCTGCGCCGCGCACGCAATGCGGGTCAGGTCGATGACTCGCTTGAGATTCGGTGCGCCGCCGGCGCCGAACTGGCGCGACAGGTGCTCGCGGCTGACCTGGAGCTGCCTGGCCAGCGTGGTGGTTCGGATGGGCCGCTCTACCTCGCCGACGAGGACCGCCCAGGCCGCCTGCTGGAGCGGCTCGGTCAGCCGGAGCATGCGAGGGGCGTCGGCCAGAGAGCGCCGGCGCTCGGCCGTGATGCCGGCGCGCGCTACCATGTCTCCGACGATCGCGTCGTCCACGCCTTCGACGGCTATGGATGCCACCATGTAACGGCGGCAGGCCAGCAGCAGCTCGCCGTCGTCGGGGCGAAAGGGCGCGTACGCGACCACGGGCACACCGGGAAGGTGCCGGCGCAGGTCGGCGAGGTCCGGCAGCACCGTCGCCGTCGGGCAGAGAACGACGGCATCGACGAGCCGCCGCTCCAGCAGCCGCCGGAGCGCCGCCGGTGTCCGGCACGCCGCCACGCCGGGACCGCTCTTCGGCAGCGTCCGTCGCAGGGCGAGCATGGCGGCGCGGCTCTCGAGGAGCGTGGCGATGGCGGCCACCGTCAGCGTCCCGCCTGACGCTCCGGCGCGGGCCGCGAGCGACCCGCGCCGACGGCCACGAGGGTCCGGACCATCTCGCCCGCGCGCTTCAGAACGCCGCGCGCATTGTCGTAGCTCAGCGTCTCGAGCGCTTCGTCGAGCGTGCGCCACTGACAGGCGGTGATGCCCTCGTCGGCCTGCGGCGTCGGCTCGCCGTCGGGACTCTCCAGCAGGAAGAAGTGGCAGTACTTGTGGATGTGGCGGCCGCGGAAACGGAAATGCCAGTCGATGACGCGGATCGGGCCCTGCAGGATGAGGTGCGCCAGTCCGGTTTCCTCGGCGGTCTCCCGCACCGCCGCGTCGGCGGGCGATTCGCCTTCCTCCAGGTGTCCCTTGGGAAAACCCCAGTTGTCGTACGAGTCCCGGATCAGGAGAAAGCGCGGACCCAGCTCCGGCAGTCGCCGGAACACGATCCCGCCCGCGCTCACCTCGAGCTCCGCCCGACGCTTGCTCATCAGAATACCGAGATCTTCAGGTACTTCTTGGGATGCGCCTGAATGTCGGTCAGCAGCTCCCGGAACTGCATCACGGTCGCGGTGGTCTCGCGGTAGAGCGTCGAGTCGGTGGCCAGCATGCCGAGGGTGCCGTTCCCCTGCTGGATGCGCGTCATGAGGGAGTCCGCCTGCTGGACGACCCGGACGAGACTGACCTGGTTCTCGCGCGCCGCCGTCATGACCGAGCGGAGATCGGCCGCCGCCTGTCGAAGGTCGGTGCTCGACGCTCGACCGTTGTCGAGGATGTCTTTGAGCTGGTTGTCGCTGGTGGCGGTGTCGAGCCGCGCGACGGCGCCCTGAAACGTCTGCGCCACGCCGGCGAAGGCGTCCGACGTGGTGGCGACGTTCTGACTCACACGGTCGATGCGCGTGGTCTGCGTGTTGGCGAACTCGACGAGCCGGCCGGAAATCGCGGCCAGATCCTTCACGCTCTTCTGCATGTTCTTGAGCGCCGTGCTGTCGAAGGCCTGACTGATGCGCTGGGTGACGACGCCGACGTCGCCGGCGATGCGGCTCGCCTGCGCGGTCAGCTGGCCGATGTCGGGGAGCGTGGCGCCGGGCCACGCGTCGCCGCCGGCGCGATCGGACTCCGCCAGCGCGTCACGCAGGTTGGGATCCGCGGGCGGCGGATCGTAGGCGATGATGTTGGCGCTCCACTCCCCGAAGAGGCTGGCGGATGCGGAGACCACCGCCGGGCGCGCGGGCAGCGACACCGCCCGATCGATGCTGAGCTCGGTCTCGACCCACTCGTCCTGCACCAGCCGGATCGCCTCGACCCGCCCGATCTTGACACCGCGCAGCGTGACCGGCGCGCCGACCCCGAGTCCGCCGACGGTCCGGAACCGTGCCTGCGCCAAAGCCTTCTTCTTGTTGACGTCGGTCTCGCTCAGCCACAGCGCGCCGGCCACGACCAGCGCCAGCGCCAGCAGCACCGCGAGACCCACTGCGAACTCGTTCGTGCGTTTCATGGACGCCCCTCGATGAACTGACGCACCACCGGATCGCTGGTGGCCTGGATCTCCGCCTTGGTGCCGACCTGCCGGATGCGTCCATCGTACAGCATGGCGATCCGATCGCCGACGCAGAACGCGCTCCGCATATCGTGCGTCACGACGAGCCCGGTCACGCCGAGATCGCGGGTGCGCACCATGAGCTGGTCCATGACGGCGGAGGTGACGGGGTCGAGGCCGGAGGTCGGCTCGTCATAGAGAATGTAGCGCGGCTTGAGCGCGATGGCCCGCGCGATTCCCACCCGCTTCCGCATGCCCCCGCTCAGCTCGGCCGGGTACTTGTCCTCGGTGCCGGAGAGCTCGACGACGCCCAGGCTCTCCTCGATCCGCTGGGAGATGGTCGCCGGGTCGTGCCCCCGCTTGACGAGCCCGAGGGCGATGTTCTCGGCCACGGTCATCGAGTCGAACAGCGCCGCGAACTGGAAGACGTAGCCGATCCGCCCCCGGAGCTCGGCGAGCTCCTCGCGACCCAGGTCCTGGACCACTGCCCCGTCCACGATCACCCGGCCATGGTCCGGCACCAGGAGTCCGACGATGCACTTGAGCGTGACGCTTTTCCCGGCGCCCGAGTAGCCGATGATGACGGTGGTCTGGCCGTCGGGCACCTCGAGCGATACGCCGTCGAGAACGCGGTGGACGCCGAACGTCTTGGTCAGGTGCTCGAGCTCGATCATTCGGCGGCGCCGGGATGCGCCAGGGTCACAACAGTACCAGCGCCCAGAAGGCATCCAGCACGAGGATCGCCTCGCAGCCGAGCACCACGGCGCGGGTGGTGGACTGCCCCACGCCTTGCGCGCCGCTCTTGGCGTCGAGTCCGCGCAGACATCCCATCAGCGCGACCGCCGCGCCGAAGCTGGCGCTCTTGACCAGGCCGAACCAGATGTCCTTGAATCGGTAGAAGAGCTTGAGCCCCTTGAAGAACTCGGGCGTGGAGAGATCGAGGAGGTTGACCGCGGTGATCCAACCCGAGCCGACGCCGACCGCCATGGCGAACGCGGTGACCACGGGAAACATGAGCGTGGCGGCCAGCACGCGCGGCACCACGAGGTACGCGTTGCGATCGTAGGCGAGCGTCTCGAGCGCGTCCACCTGCTCGGTCACCTTCATCGTGCCGAGCTCCGCGGCGATGCTGGCGCCGACGCGTCCCGCGAGCGCCATCCCCGTCAGCACGGGCCCCAGCTCCATCATGACCGTCTTTCCGACGAGAGCGCCCACGAAGTAGAGTGGGACGGCGCCGGTGAAGATGTACGAGGAGAGCAGCGAGAGGACGATGCCGGTGAAGACGGCGATGAAGAGGGCGATGGGCACCGAATCCACGCCCAGCCGCCGCATCTGACCCACCAGCAGGGGCGACCAGGTGCGGACATCGGCGAGCGCACGAGCGGTTTCGAGACTGCGGCGTCCAACATGCGCGACGAAACCGTCCCGGGCGGCGACACGAGATGCCACGGGGGGCGACACAGCCGGAAGCTACGGCTACGCCGCGAAGCTCGCTAGAGCCCGACCGACCTCCCCCTCGCGCAGTCGCTTGAGCGCGCGATCGCGCAGCTGGCGCACGCGCTCGCGCGTGACGCCGAGCATGCCGCCGATCTCCTCAAGCGTGTGCTCGCGACCACCGTCGAGGCCGAAGTAGAGGCGCAGGACCTTGGCGTCGCGGGGCGGGAGCGTGCGCAGCGCGCTCTCGATCTCCTCCGAGAGGAACTTGTCCATCGCCTGCGCTTCGGGGTCGCCCTGCTCGTCGGCGATGAAGCGTTCGATGAGCGAGCGGTCGCCCTCGGGATCGAGCGGAGCGTCAAGGCGGACGTCGCTCGTGTTGAGCGCGGCGAGCGATTGCACGACATCGAGCGACAGCCCCGTGGAGTTCGCGATCTCCTCCGGCGTGGGCTCGCGGCGAAGCTCCTGCCGCAGCGATTCCGCGGTGCGCACGATGCGCGAGAGGTCGGCCGTGCGGTTGAGCGGTACGCGCACGGTGCGGCCCTGGCGCGCCAGCGAGGCGAGGATGGCCTGCCGGATCCACCAGACGGCGTACGAGATGAACTTGACGCCCTGATCGGGATCGAATTTCCGGGCGGCCGTGAGCAGGCCGACGTTGCCCTCGCCGATGAGGTCGGTGAGCGCGAGCCCGCGATTCTGATATTTCTTGGCCACCGAGATGACGAAGCGGAGATTGCGCTTGACGAGCTCCTGCATGGCTTCTTCATCGCCCGCGCGGACGCGCTTGGCGATGGCGATCTCCTGCTGGGCCGTCAGGAGCGGGGTCTTGCTGACTTCGTAGAGATACTGGTCGAGGATGTCCCGGTCGGCATCGTAGACGCCGAGACTCTTCGAGGTCTGCGGCTTGCGGGCGCGCCGGGTCTTGGCCGGCGTGGACTGCGCCAGAATTTCGGCGGTCGTCAGGTCGTCGGCGTACGCTTCGGGCGAGGTATCCGGCGGCCGTTTGGAGGGACGAGGGGCGCCGTTCCCGTCGTCGGGCTTCTTCTTCGGCATATAATTGAAGATAGGTAATCGGCTTGACGCTCGCTCGGGGGGCCGCTTAAATTTCCGTGCTGCCGCAGCGCCACGTGTGGAACCCCCAAGTGGGACCCAAGTATAGCACTGCTGAAGGACGGGGGCGTAGCTCAGTTGGGAGAGCGCGTGAATGGCATTCACGAGGTCAGGGGTTCGATCCCCCTCGCCTCCACTGGGTGGGTTCCAGGCCGAGCGGGTGGATGCTCGGATGAGGGCGCGGCGATGGTGCGGCCACGGGTGGCGGACGTTGCGCGGGTGGTGGGCGGACGCTAGACTGCTACCCGCTCGCGGGAATAGCTCAGTTGGTAGAGCACAACCTTGCCAAGGTTGGGGTCGCGGGTTCGAGTCCCGTTTCCCGCTCTTCGGAAGTCGCTGGACCGCGCAGGATTGCTGGACGCGACAGAAAGTGTAGTTTGTGGTCTGTCCGGGTCACACCGGTACACGTCGCGGGGTGGAGCAGTCTGGTAGCTCGCCGGGCTCATAACCCGGAGGTCGTGGGTTCAAATCCCACCCCCGCTATAGAAGGGGCGAGGCGGCCGCCTCGCCCTTCGTTTTGGGCGGTTAGCTCAGTTGGTTAGAGCGCCACGTTGACATCGTGGAGGTCACAAGTTCGAGTCTTGTACCGCCCATCGGAGCCGCGCCCTTAGCTCAATTGGATAGAGCATTTGACTACGGATCAAAAGGTTGGGGGTTCGAGTCCCTCAGGGCGCATGACAGGACCGTGAAGGTGGCTGTCGAGCGGGTCGGCCGGTGGCCGACCCGCTGTCGTTTACCCGCCGGCAACGATCAATGCCTCGAACACCGGTTCTCCCCGCGTCGAGACGACTGCGCGGGGCCTACCAATCACGCACCAGGCCATTACATTCCGCGCTCGCCGGATCACGGGGCGTAGCGCAGCCCGGTTAGCGCGCCTGCTTCGGGAGCAGGAGGTCCGGGGTTCAAATCCCCGCGCCCCGATCAAGGAAGCGACAACCCCGTCAGCGATCAGAGGCTGACGGGGTTTCGTGCGTCGGCGTCCCGCGTGCTTGCTCGCGAGGTCCGGCCCAGGTCAACGCACGACGATGCGGCCGGTCATCCCGGGATGGCGAATGCAATCGTAGAGGTAGATGCCCGCGGTTCCGAAGGTCACCGAGTAGGTCACCCCTCGGCCCGCCAAAAGCTCGCTGCTGGGGAAGCTGGGCGACCGGATCGACTGCACGCTATGCCGGATCACCTGACTCGCCCAAGTCCAGGTGACGGTGCCGCCGACCGCGACTGTGTCGACGGCAGGATCCGTCGAGAAGTTCCGCTCGCTGGTGAAGAAACTGGTGCCGAGCCTGACGGCGACGGACGCGGGTGGAGGACCCGACGATTCCCGTCCGAGCGGTACAGGCACCAGCCGGCGAGTGGTCGTACCGTCGCCGAGCTCCCCCTCGCTGTTGCCGCCCCAGCAATAACCGGTATCGTCCGTGATCACCCCACAGGTATAGGCCGCGCCGCCGGAGATCTGGCGGAAGGCGAGCCCCGGGCCGGCCACCGCGCTCGGTGTGAGGCGGGTGGCGGTCGTGCCGTTGCCGAGTTGCCCGGAGTCATTCCGGCCCCAGCATTTGATATTGTCGGAGGCCGTGATCCCGCAGGTATGCCACATCCCGCCGTCGACCTGCCGGAAGCGGAACCCACCCGCCACGGCCACGGGGCTCAGGCGCTCGTTGCCGCTCGTTCCATCGCCCACCGCGCCAAAGGAGTTGTCCCCCCAGCAATACGCCAGCTTTTCGAGCGTCACCCCGCAGGTGTGGCCGGTGCCCGCCGCGACCTGCTGAAACGACAGCCCGCTCGCGACCGCGACTGCGCTCGCACGATTGGTCCTGGTGCCGTCACCGAGCTGTCCGGCGGCGTTGCTGCCCCAGCAGTAGATGCGGTCGCTCGTGGTCACACCGCAGGTATGAATCGAACCGGCCGTCAGATGCCGGAAGTGGAGGCCACCGGCCACCGCGGTCGGCGTCGGACGAGCTTCGCCGGCCGACCCGATGCCCAGCTGACCCAGCCCGTCGTCCCCCCAGCAGTACGCCGCCTCGTCCGACGCGATGGCGCAGGTGTGTCCGGTGCCCGTGACCACCTCACGGAACTCGAGTGCACCCGACACCCGGACCGGCATCAGATGAGCCGCCCTCGTCCCGTCACCAAGTTGTCCGCGAGTGTTTTCGCCCCAGCAGAAGATCCGGTCGGCCGGTGTCACGCCGCAGGTGTGCGCGACGCCGGCGCTCACCTGACGGAAGCGGTGACCGCCGGCCACGGCGACGGGTTCCAGGCGCTGCGTGCGTGTGCCGTCGCCCAATTGGCCCTGGAGGTTGTACCCCCAGCAGAATGCCTGTAATTCCGGAGTCACGCCGCAGCTATGGCCAGAGAACGCGCTCACCTGGCGAAAATCGAGCAGTGCGCCGGCGGATGCCGTGGCGAAGCTGGCGATGGGTGCCGTCGGCACGGGCTCTGTAGGAGTAGTCGGCGAGCCCGGCTCGTCCGCGCAGGCGGCGAGGAGCACCAGGGCAGCGACCAATGTGGAATGCCGGCTGAGCCGGCCGATCTCGGGCGGGCCTGAACGTCGAATCGGATGGGTACCAGGAGGGCGCGGCATGGAAGCTCCAGCGTTGGGGAGCACCAGCGGCTTGGGCGTGCGTATCGGTGGCAGCGTCTCGCCCAAGAGAGTGGTAGATGCGCCCTAAGAGTGGCTCCGCGGTGTCAAGTCGTTCTCAAGTGGCCGTCGAGTCGCGCCGGAGGCAGGAGGTGCCGCCCCGAAGCGCTGCCACCCGCGCGAGGGAGTCCAGCGCGGCACGGATCTCCGGGCGGCCCGCGAACGCCGGCTCGTGGCGCCAGCTCAGGAAGGCGCACGAATAGGGCGTCTCGGCCAGCAGGGGTCCCGTGCCGAGCAACTCGCTGGCCGACATCTGCCACAGCTCCGGATGATCCGCGGTGCCCTGAATTCCGCTCGAGCCATCGCCGCCATTGAGATAGTTCAGCCCGAAGACGAGGCCGAGCTTCAACGCCTTTGCCTTGGCCACGTTCTCGTCGCGGAACTCCTCCGGCGTGCGCCCGCTCCCCGCGCCACGGCTCGGGCCCGACCACTGAGCCCAGGCGATGTCGAGATACGCATAGGTCGTGTCTCCAGCCAGCAGCCACCCGGGCGGCGCGCGCACCACCGTGGGCAGCGTCGGCCAGATCGACTTCGAGTACCGGGCCATCTCCTCCACGTCCGCCCGACTGACCTCACGCCCGCCCCATGTGCGCGGGGCGCCCGGCTCGTCCATCAGAAAGTGCGCGAGGACCAGTCCCTGGGTGACATAGCGAGCGAAGTCCACGTCCCGGTATGCGTCGATGCGGGACTTCCAGAGCTCGAGGTTGAAGGTGCCATCGCCGTTTCGATAGTTGTCGCCCGCGCCGCCGAGGTTGAGCACGAGGCGGACCTTGCGCTCGCTGGCCACCGTGAGCACGCTGCCGACGTTGGAGCGCGAGACTCCAATCACGGCGCCCGTGGCAGGCTTCCCGAACTGCTCGGGCGACAGGCCGAACTCGCCGAATGGGATGCCTTGGCCGACGCCGGCGTACAGCGAGTCTGGACCGTCGGGTCCGGCATCGGGGAACTCGTTGCCGCGAGCTTCGAAGGCGCCGCAGGCGTGGACGAGAACGATCGCGAGCACAGCCAGGCCGGAACGGACGGCAGGACGAACGTGGAGCGACATGCGACTCTGGGGCTATCGGCGAGGGGGTCGAAGGAGGCCGGAATCTAACCGCTGAAGCGGCGAGCGTGGAGTGGCGCGGTAGAGAGTAGAACGATCGGCCGCTCGCGCTCGCACGCCACGGCAGATGTAGGGTTACCTTGGAACGCATGACCCCCACCACCCGCTGCCTGTTGCTCCTCGTCGACGGCCTCCGGCCGGACGTGGCCGAAGCACGCCTGGAGGCCGGCGATCTTCCGCACCTGGAGGCCATGCTTCGGACGGGCGGGCGCACGCGGGCGATCACGGTGTTCCCGTCGACCACCAGCGTCGCGTACCTGCCCTTTCTCACCGGCTGTACCCCCGGCACCTGCAACGTGCCCTCCATCCGCTGGCTCGATCGCCGCGCCTACGGCGGGCGCTGGTGGCGCGAGCGGGGCACGGTCCGAAGCTATTGCGGCTACCAGGCCCCACTGCTCGACGACGACATCGCGCCCCACGTGCGGACGATCTTCGAGCTGGTGCCCGACAGTCTCGGCCTGTTCACGCCGATCGCCCGGGGGCTGGGCGACGGGCGTGATCCGTCCCGCCGTGAGCGGCAGATCTGGGGCGCCGTCGCCCACTTCGCGCAATGGCACCAGCCTTCGGACGACGCGGTGGCGCGGCACCTGCTGCGCGCCGTCGACGGGCCCGCGCGCTTCGTCTTCGCGCAGTTTCCCGCGGTGGACGGCTACACCCACCAGACCGATCCCGACGCGGAGCCGGTGCGCCGTGCCCTGCGGAAGGTGGACGCGGTGGTCGGCGAAGTGCGGCGCCGGCTCACGGCACGCGGCGAGCTCGCCTCGACGCTCATGCTGCTCGTCAGCGACCACGGCGCGTCGCCGGTGCACACGCACCTCGACCTGGCGGACTGGTGCCGCTCGCAGGGCGTGCCGACGCTGTCGCACCCCGTCGTCTGGGAGCGCAGTCCGCGCGCGGCCGTGATGGTGGCGGGCAACGGCTCGGCCATGATCTATGCGCGTCCGGGGGAGCCGCGGGCGGAGCGTTGGCCGCTCGCACGCCTCAGGCGGCCAGAAGCGTTCGGCGTCGCGGACGACCTGATCGACGCCCTGCTGCGAGAGCCCGCGGTCGGGTTGGTGGCCGCGGAGACCGGGGACGGCGGTGTGTGGGTCGGTGACGCGGACGGCGCGGCGATCGTGAACCGCCGTGCCGGCCACGTCGCCTACGAGCCGCTCGCGGGAGACCCGCTGGGCTGTGGCGGCCCCCGCTCGGGATCACCGCGCGACTGGCTCGAGGCCACGTGGGACGCCGCCTATCCCGATGCCGCCTATCATCTGCTCGACCAGTTTCGATCCGAGCGCGCGGGCGACCTGCTCGTCATCGCGCGCGAGGGCTACGACTTCCGACGCCGGTTCGAGGTGCCCGAGCACCGCGCCGGGCACGGCAGCCTGACGCGGTCGCACATGCAGACGCCGCTCTGGTCGAGCGAGCCCCTGCCGGCGGAGCCGCTCCGCACGGTGGACGTATTCCCATCCATGCTCGATTGGCTCGAGGTGCCCATCCCGGAGACGCTCGACGGCGAGGCGGTCTGGCGGCCCGGCGAGCGGTTGCGGCGTCCCACGGACGCCCGCACCTTTGATCGACTAACAATTCGAATCGATCAAGGGGCCGGAGCGGCGACGCTGGACGGCTTGTCGGGTGGTGGCCGTCGAGGCGAGCTCACCGCGACCGACTAGCGCGGGTCGTCCGCCGAAGTCACAGCCCGAAGGGGGTCGCGCCATGAGGCAGGCGTTGTCCGGCTCTTCGCAGAAGCTCGTGATCTCGATCGCCATCGTGCTCATCATCGGCGCACACGCCGTCCCGCTGGCATTGGGGCCGGCGTGGCGTCGCACGTGGCCGGTCCTGCTCTGGGCCATGTACAAGAAGTCCCGCCCGCCGGGACCGATCGTGGCGTACAAGCGCCGGATTCTGGTCGTGAGCGCCCGCGGCACGTCGGAGGAAGCCACGCCGCAGCTCGTGGGTCTCGGCCCGCCGGCGATGACGCGGCGGTACGTCCGTCCCATGCTCGATGGCGACTCCAGCGCCGCGCGCCGGCTGCTGGACCGTCTCAACCGTGGCAGAGCCGATCCGTTCGTCACCCTCCGCGTCGAGAGCGAGCGGTTCACGCTTACTGACGACGGGGTGGTGTCCGAGGCATTGCCGCCGATCGCCTATCGGCCCGCGCGGCCTTCCACCGACTGATCATCGCATGTCACTCGCGCGATGGCTCACCCGTTGGAACGCCTTCTGGTTCCCCACCACTACGACGCGCGCGCTGGGCCTCTGCCGCATGGTCGCGGTGGCCGCGCAGCTCTTCTGGTTCTTTCCCAAGCTGAGCGAGCATCTCAACCTGGTCGAGAAGAATTCGGCGTTCATCCAGCCGCAGGCGCTGATCATGGCGCTGACGGCGGTCGTCCCGCGCGACCTGCTGTTCAGTGAAACGGGGTTGCGCAGCCTCTATGTGGTCACCATGGTGGCGGGTGTGCTGGCGCTGGTAGGCTGGTGGACCCGCACCGCGCTTCTGGTGCTGGCGGCCGGCATCTGGATCTTCGTCGCGCACCTGTACTCGTACGGCGGCGTGCACCACGAGGCCGCGCTGTTCAGCATCCTGCTGGTGTGCCTGGCGTGCTCGCCCTCAGGAGACAGCTTCTCGCTGGACGCCTTGATCCGCGATCGGCGCGGCGACGGCGGCCCGAGAGTGGTGGACACCGCCAGCTGGGCGTTGCGGCTGGCGCACGTCCTGCTGGCCATGACGTACTTCTCGACCGGCATGACGAAAGTGATCGACGGCGGACCCAACTGGATCAACGGGTACACGCTGCAGGGCTACCTGTTCGGGGATGCGATCGCGCGGGGATTGCCGCTGGGCATCTGGCTGGCGCGGCAGCACGAGCTGTGCGTCGTGCTCTCGGTGTATACCCTCCTGTTCGAGTTGTTCTTCTTCGTGTCGCTCCTCGTACCCTGGACGGCGCCGCTATTTTTCATCAGCGGCATCGGCTTCCATATCTCGCTCTACCTAACGGGCGGCCACGACTTCTTTCCGCACATCGTGACGCTCGTGATGCTCCTGATCGCGACGGTGCCGCGGTGGTGGGAAGAGCGGCAGGGCGCGATCGCGGCGGCGACGGCGGGATTGAGACGGCGTCGGGCGACCCTGCCAGCCGCGTAGCGCGCGCGGATCTCCACACCCCAGGCCTGCTACCAGGCGGCTATGGGACGGACTATATTGCCCCTCCGGTCGTACGTGGTCTGTGAGGGTCCGTAGCTCAGTTGGATAGAGCGCTTGCCTCCGGAGCAAGAGGTCGCGCGTTCGAGTCGCGCCGGGCCCATTCCGGAACGTCATGCCCCGCTTTGACTTCGGTCCTCGCGGGGCTTTCCGTGTCGATCATCGTGTCCACGCTAGTAACGTTGCCAGTAACAAACCCCAGTCGCTGCAGCCGCTCGCCCAGCTTGTCGAGGTGCTGCGCCACGCGATATTCCACGACATCGGAGCGGTGGCGTGTCACCCCGAGGTGCGCGTACACTCTCCGCACCATCTCGTCCGACTGGTGCCCAAGCTCGAGGGCTACGGTGTAAATCGACACCGGAGCGCCAGCGTCCAGCGTCTGCAGCCGCTTCGTAGCCGCCTACAAGGTGGCGGTGCCCTCCTCCGAGCTAAGGACCGGGACCCTCAAGCTACCGAATGCACGGATCCACTGGGTGGCTGACCCCGGGCCGGGGAAGGTCGTGCAGTTCCTCATCCTCCTCGTCTCGCCTCACGTCCAGCACCTCACATTGAGCGATCCAGGACCGAACGACGATCGCCTGCACGACCATTTTCGGCTTCCCAGCGGGGAGATTCTTGCGCTCATGAGCCGCTGTGTTCCACTGTCAGAGCGTGCTATCGCCATGATCCGCGAGGCGGTCGGAGGCTGGACTCTACACGACCCCGGCGGCGGTCCAGCTGATCCGGATGCCCGGGTGCGATGCACGATGATCGTGAAGGATGTTGACGGGGGGGAGGCCGTGCTCGACCTGGCGATTCCCTGCCTGGTGTAGGGCCGCTAGTACTGGCGCGACCCGCTGTTCAAGCCTTCTTTGCGCCCAGCCCCCTGAACAGAGCTATCCCCGCCTGCCGCGTATACTGCTCGGCGTCGCCAATCGAGACCCGCAGGAAGCTCACGCGCTGATCGATCAGGAGCGTGGTAAGGCCGTGCACTAGCGACCAGGCCGCGAGCGCCTGATCGCGCCTGGCCATCCGGCGGGCGTCGCCCGAAGCCTGGCCGCGCTCGAGCGCGCCGGTCAGAACCGCGCAGGCGCCGGCGGTTGCGGCTTCGAGAACGGGGTAGCGCGCCTTCTCAGCCAGCTCGGGCGAGAACATCAAGCGGTAATGCGACGGGTGCTCGACACCGAACCGGACGTAGGCGGCGGCGATGTCGCCAAACGCCTGGCGCGCAGACCGCGGCTGCCCCCGAGCAGCGGCCTCCAGTGTTTGCCTGAGCGATTCAAAGCCGAGCGCCGCCACCTCTGCGAGCAGCGCTGATTTATCCTCGAAGTGGTTGTACGGGGCCATGTGACTCACGCCTGCCCGGCGCGCGACCTCCCGGAGCGTGAAGTCCCAGGCCCCCTCCTCGGTGACCATGCCCAGCGCGGTATGGATTAGCGCGGAACGCAGGTCCCCGTGATGATAGCCCTTGGTGGCCCGCGGTGGTGCGGCTGACGACACCTTGGACTTGGGCATGGCTCCTCGGACGGCAAAAGTGACAGTGGTTATTGACAGCGTAAACATTCATGTTTACGTTGTAAATATCGGCTGGCTACGACGCCAGCGCAACCCTCGCTGGGGCACCGGTGCCGCCAGCGCACATTTGGAGGATGCGCCCATGTCCCGCACCACTCAGCCTGGGATGTTTCGGGCGCCCGACGCGGCCGGCCCCAGCGCGGGCACCACAAGCGGCATAGCCTCGGCATCTATCTGTCGCCGCAAGCTCTCGAGAGATCGGGCTGCCAGAGCAAGCGTGCTCAGCCTCGTTGGCGCGGCATTGACGGCATGTGCCGGTGCCGCAGCAAACAACCAGCCCATCTCATCGGCCGCGTTGGCTTGTGACGAGGGGCTGAAAGCTGCCATGAGCAGCAATGCAGATACTAAGGTCTTGCTTGTGAGGCAGTTCAAACAAGGCGAGCCATTGCTTCTCACAGGAGCGCCGGACACGAGCGCTCGAGGTGCCGGAGTCGAAGGGGCGCCGAACGCGACCCCTCCGACGGCCGGACTCGACCTGTGCATGGTCAAGCTGCTAGTCGGTCCCGGCATTCCAGGCCCTGCGGGGGCACCTTCCACGTCGGCGGGGATCGGCATCGAAGTCCTGCTTCCGAGCCACGACAAGTGGAATCAGCGCATCCGGGCATACGGCAACAGTGGATGGGCCGGCACCGCGCAGACGAGCCTTACCGCGGTCGCGAGCAAAGATCTGCATGCGGCTGCGGCCGCCAAAGGGTTCGTGGTTGCCACATCAGACAATGGACACGTCGGGGCGCCCCCACTGCCGGAGATCGATGCCTCGTTTGCCATGAACCCGGACGGCAGCGTCAATACGGTTGGGTGGAGGGACTTTTCCGAAAGAAGCCTGCATGAGCTGGCCGAGAAGACCAAGGCGTTGACCAGATTCTACTACGGTCGCGCGCATGGATACGCCTACTGGGACGGCTTTTCCACCGGCGGGCGTCAGGGACTGAAGCTGGCGCAGGTATTCCCGAACGACTTCGACGGCATCCTGGTCGGCGCGCCGGCCATCAACTGGAGCAAGTACCACACTGCGGGCCTGTACGCGCAGATCGCGATGAAGCAGGACGTGGGCTACCTCATCGCGCCAGAGAAGCTCGCGGTCGCAACCCAGGCGGCCATCAGTGCCTGCGGGGGCGCTGAGCTGGGGTTCCTGCTCGACCCATTGTCCTGTCGCTATGATCCGACACAGGACGCTTCGACTATATGCAAGAAGTCGAACCATAAATCTGGCGTCACCGGAACAAGCACCTCGGAACACTGCCTCACTGTACCGGAAGCAACGGTCATCAATAAGGCCTGGTACGGGCAGACGACCGACGGCACCGCACCCATACCTGCGATCGACAACGGAAACTTGAATATCCTTGGGGACACGAAGCGGCTGTGGTTCGGCTGGACACGTGACACCGACCTTAGGAGTTCGCCGGCCGGGGGCGCACCAGGTCTCCTGCTGGCGGCGGATCAAACAGCTCTGGAGCTGCAGAACCCTGCCCTGGGCAGCACAGGGATTCCCGCCTTGGGCACCAAGGGATTCACCAACGCCACCGGCACAGGGAAGAACCAGTGGCTGGACTCATTGGACTATGCCGGGTTGGCCAACGCGCAAGCCCAGGGTGTGCGACTGCAACCCCGGTTCAGCAACATCAACACGGACAATCCCGACCTCACTCGATTCGCCGCGCGAGGCAGGATCGTGATGTATCAGGGATTGGCGGATGAGTACATCCCGGCGCAGGGAGCGATCGATTATTACGAACGCGTGATGGCGCGAATGGGCGGGGCTCCGGCAGTACGAAAGTTTTTTCGTCTGTATCTGATCCCCGGCTTCACCCATAGCGGGCGCTCGGAAGGCCGGCCCTTTGTGCCGGTCCCGCAGCCGGCGTCGGGGCGGGATGAGATGTTCCTGGCCCTGCAGAACTGGGTTGAAAAGGCAAAGGCGCCGGAAACCATTCCAGTCGAATCGAGTGACTCGAGCGTTTCCTTGCCCCTGTGTGTGTATCCACTCAGGCTCACGTACCGCGGCAATGGATCCGCGAAGTCCGCGGCGAGTTACGCATGCAACTGACGCCGATCCTGCATCCCACGTCCAAGGAGACTTTGCGATGGCCCGCATGAAGATCGGCATCATCGGCGCCGGCAACATGGGTCGCGCCTTCGCCACGCGGCTCGCCGCCGCCGGCCACACCCTCAGCATCACGGCCACCGACCCCGCACACGCGGAGGAGGCGGCAGCCATGGCCGGCGCGAACGCACGCGCCGTCCGGCCTGAGCGGATCGCCCGTGATACCGACCTGCTCATCCTCGCGGTGCCCTACGCGGCCGCGACCGACGCGCTGCGCGGCGCGGGCGATGTGACGAGCAAGACGATCGTGGACATCACCAACCCGGTGACGCCCGACTACTCGACGCTCGCCCTCGGCTTCTCGACGTCCGCCGCCGAGGAGATCCAGAAGGCTCTCCCGACGGCGAAGGTCGTGAAGGCGTTCAACACGATCTTCGCCCAGGTCCTCGGCGCGGCACCGGGAACCACCCGGGCGCAAGTGCTCTACGCCGGCGATGACGCGGGCGCAAAGTCGGCGGTGAGCGCCCTGATCGAGAGCGCGGGCTTCGAGGCCGTCGATGCGGGCCCGCTCGCCAACGCGCGGCTCCTCGAGCCGCTCGGGATGCTCACCATCTACTTGGGCTACGCCGCCGGCCGTGGGACCGGCATCGCGCCCGCTTGGGGAGCGGTCGCCTGAGCGGCTGCGTGGCAGCCCGCTGGGTCGAGACGCTGCTGGACTCAGCCCGAAGTGCGCCGCTGGGCGCGCGGGCATCCCGGGCACCGTCCGCAGTGTGCCTACGCGCGAGTGAAGGTGCGCATCCCTGGGCGAGGCGGTAACGTCTGGGCAGTGAGCCGGCAGGTTTAGTTTGGACACTGCAACGGGAGAGGGCTATGAGCAAGGACAAGCAGGGCACGGTCGTCGGGGGGGTGCAGTACCGCGAGAATGTCGTTCTTGGCATCGTGGACACACCTGAGGCCGGTCAGGCGGCCACCCAGGCGCTGACCAGCGGCGGCTTTCTTGAATCCGAAGTCGCTCTGGGCTGCGGCCTGGAGTGGGCGGACCGCGTGGGCGCCAGCAGTGGTCGCTCAGGCTTGATGGGCCAGGTACTCCAAGTGCTGGACCGCTATGGGGCGGGCGGCGACGAGATGGACATGAAAGGCCAATACGAGCAAGCGCTCCGGGCCGGAAAGTGCACGGTGGCCGCCTTCGCACCCACCGAGGAGCGTAAGCAGTTGGCCGCGGACTTTCTTCGGCAGCACGGAGGCCATTTCATCAATTTTCTCGGGCACCTCACGATCGAGAGAATGAGCTGACCGCCAGGGGCACCATTGAGACCCCGCTGGCTGGCGACGGCTAGGGGCAGGTCGTTGATTTTCCAGGTCAACCCAAGGTACGTGGTACATGCGGTTGAACGACGGCCGGGGGGTATCGACAGCGAGCACGACGTATACATGTGACCGGGCGAGCGATTATAGAGTGGGCGTGGGCACAACGGCGGGCCCAGGGTACTGCCAGGTGCGTTAAAGCCGGAGGGCCGGTCGTCCCGTATGACGAGATGGAAACCAGGCGAAGGCCCGAAGCGACATGCTTCGGGTCTTCGCCTTTGCGGGCACAGACGACGTCCTGGTCTCCGCGAGGTCCTCCTGACGTCGTCATGGTACCGAGCGCCGCTGGCCCACGACAGCACGGGTCTGCCGCTCTCCGATTTAGTGCCCGATCGGCTTCAGACTAAAGTGGTCCTCGTGGATAGTCAGGTTGCCGAAGGGGTCGATGATAATATTCCCGACTCCCAACATGCGGACCCGGCCGCCTGCGACCAGGTTCAGGATCCCGCCGAAGGTTGCCTGGACGCTTGTCGAGCCGCTCACCCTGTTTTTCACCGTAAAATGCAGATTGCCCCGGCCGCGCGCCAGGACGGGAAGGGTGGCGAGTTTGCACACATCCTCGGTCGCCCCTTCATAGAATACGATGGTGGCCTGATGCAGCTCGTCACGCACGTGGACAGAACCCGACGGCGTCGCCACGACCCTCGTCGTGCCCCCTCCGTCGAGCACCTCCGGCCCGGAACCCCCGCAAGCCTCGAGATCGCTGGGCAAGGACACCAGGCCAAACGTTGCCGTGTAGTTGCGAGCTGGGTCTTCATCCAAGATCAGGAAGTAGTCGTTCGGGATTTTCAAAACCGTGGCGCCCAGACTGGGCGCGGGTGTCGCGCGGGGGGCGGGATTGGGCGCTCCGGCAGCAGGGTCGGCGGGCTGGGTGGCCGGGTCACAGGCAGTTACTAAGGCGGCTGCGGTGAGCCACGGGGAGAGGCGTCGCATGGGAGGGTCTCGCTTGAAGGGGAGGGAGTGATGCATGGTAGGGTGCGAACTACCGCTCGGTACGGCGGCTGTCAAGCGTGAAGCACCCAGGCCATTTGGGAGCCGGCAGTCCGGAGCCACCCGAGGTACGCTTACGCCTTGAGAACCACCGGCAGGCGCTCGCTCTGCTACAGTATGGAAGTAGTAACACGGGCGGTGAGTAGCCAACTCGTCGCAAGGATTGCCAATGCTCAAGACAATTTCTCGCCGGCGGGATGCCCACCCGCAGGAAGGGCTCGAGAAGTACGGGCGCGCGACCTTCGCAGACACGGTGAACAAGAAGTATCCGATCGACACGCCCGGTCGCATCAAGGCGGCCTGGGCGTACATCCATCAGCCCCATAACGCAGAGAAGTACACAGTCGGCGAGCTCCGCACACGCAGGAGTCGGATTCGTGCTGCGGCAAAGGGACGGAAGGTGGCGCTACCGGACCCGGATGAGTTTGTGGAGCTGATGGGTCGAGTGCGGAAGAAGAACCGTTAGGCGCCACTTCTCTCGAAGTCACCTCACAAACAGCAACGGATGTCTTACGGCAGTTCGATAACGCTGCCCACGCCGGCGTAGATGTATTGCTCCTTCCACCTGTTCTGGAAGCGGTAGAACGCCGGCTCCCCCGTGCAGTGGCCCGGCGCTACCCGGTCCACCTTGTAGGTGTCCTGAAGGGCGGCGGCGATGCGTCCGACGACTTCGTCTGGCGCCGCGGGCAGATGGAACCCCCCGAACACCATGTGCACGCGCCGGTCAATGCCGGTTGCCGCCTCCACGATCTTTTCGATTCCCGGATGCGAGCACCCGGCCACCACGACCATCCCTTGGGGCGTCTTAAGCGCCAGTGAGAGTTCGCGCAACTCCTTGGTGCCGACCGCGTCCGAGACCAGCGAGATGATATGCACGCCGGAAGCCACCTCGAGCGTCGAATCCACCATCACGAACTTGGTGCCGGGCCACGGCGTACCGAACTCGAGAGTGTCCGTAGGATGGCCGCCGTAATACCGCATCTCCTCGGGCAGCGAGTCTTGCCTCCGGTAGAACTTGCTCGGCAGGGCGCTGCCGAACACGCCGAACGCCTCGGTGGGCGCGTAGATCTTCACGTCCGGGTTAACGCTCAACAGGTGGGTGAGACCTGCGGTGTGGTCGAGGTGGCGATGCGAGATGACCACGAAGTCCAGCTGCTTGAGGTTTACACCCGCCGCGTTGACGTTCTGGGCGAAGATCTCTGGGTTGTTGCCGGTGTCGAACAAGATCCGTTTCCCGCCGTGCTCGATGAGTGCGGAGTACCCCCAGTCTTTCTTCATCTTGGGAGACTTCCCGAACGCGTCGTACAGAATGGTGACGCGGTTTGCCGGCGCTACCAAACTCTCGTGCAAGCTGTACCCACTGAGCAGCAGCACGAGCGCAAGTGCTGCCATGGAGCCGCGTCGAGATGACATTGTTGCCTCCGAACGATGTCAGGTCACCTTACACGTTTTACGCCCTGACTTCAATCCATCAACGCGAGGCGTTCATATCAGCTCGACCGCAGAGTTGCTAGCCTTCGATGTGATCGAGTGCCTCACGGCCTGATGCCGTGCAGTGCGCTTGAGCCGCTGCATACCGCCGGCGCGCGTGGCCACGGTTTCCGAGTTCGGCGACCCACGTCTCGAGCACGATCCAGCCGGCCTTCCTTAGGTCCCTGAGCACATCCACGCGGTGGTCAAAGTCATAGTGCGCGGGCACTGTTCTGCCCTCGGCCTGGAACATCACGGGCGTCTCGGCGGCGGCGATCCTCCGGAGGAGGCTCAGCTCCTCATCGGTGAGTGCGCAGCCGGGTGGGTCGTACCAGAACTCGAGATATTGCCGACTCACTTGACGGACACGCTCGGGGAGCTGCAGCCAAGCGTAGCCCGGTAGCGGATCAGGGACCACGTAATGAACGCGGCGAGGAGCTCGTCCGCCCCCTACGTTTTCGCAGGGCCATAGTCGCGCCGAGCCCGGTCTGGACGTTCCCGCTGAATCTTCGTATCGCGGGGACTTACTTTTGTCCGCAGCTGCCCCATCCTTCATCTCTGGTGTGCTGACAAAGCCTCTCCGGCGAAGAGCCTTCGCCGGAGAGGCCCGGACCGCGTCATACCCGAAGCGAGGAGCAACGCGATGGGCCATCATGAGAACGACAAGTCGTTCGTCGGCTCCCTTCCGCAGATCTATCAATCTCATCTGGTGCCCCTGGTCTTCGAGCCCTACGCGGAGGACATGGCCCGTCGCCTCGCGGGCAGGCCGGTGCGGCGGTTGCTCGAGATGGCGGCGGGGACCGGGGCGGTCACACGCAAACTCGCCTCGACGCTGCCTGCCCGCACGTCGATTGTCGCCTCCGACCTGAACCAGGCGATGCTCGATCAGGCGGCCGCCCTCGGCACCAGTCGGCCGGTCGACTGGCGACGGGCGGACGCCATGGAGCTGCCGTTCGAGGACGGCGAGTTCGACGCGGTGGTGTGCCAGTTCGGCGTGATGTTCTTTCCGGACAAGCCGCGCGCGTTCGCCGAGGCACGGCGGGTGCTCCGTCCCGGCGGGACGTTGCTGTTCAACGTGTGGGACCGGATCGAGGAGAACGACTTCGCGAGCACCATCACCACGGCGCTTGCCGATCGGTTTCCGGCCGACCCGCCCCGCTTCCTCGTCCGTACGCCGCACGGTTATACGGACGTCGCCGCGATTCAGCGGGACCTCACGGCTGGCGGGTTCACCGCAGGCCCGCGAATCGCCGCCGTGCCTGCGCGCAGCCGGGCCGAGTCGCCCGAGGTTCCTGCCATCGGGTATTGCCAGGGTACCCCGCTCAGAAACGAGATCGAGGCGCGCGGGGCCGCGTTGAACGAGGTCACCGACCTCGTGACCGAAGCCCTGGCCCGACAGTTTGGACGGGGGAGCGTGGACGGGAAGATTCAGGCGGTCGTCGTCGAGGTCGAGCGGTGAGCCAGCTGCTGCTCACCCAATGGAGGGGAATCCCTGCGATCAACGAGGGCCAGCTTGGGCGGGCAGACTCCTGATGCGCCGGAGGCTGGAGGTCAGAACTCCTGCCGCGTGGGCCGAAACAGGATCTCGTTGACGTCGACATCGTCCGGCTGGCTCATCGCGAACGCGACCGCTCGCGCGAACGCGTCGGCCGGAATGGCGAGATCCGCGTACATCCGCTGCAGGTTGGCCGCGACGTCCGGTTCGCTCGCGCTGTTCGGCAGCTCCGAGGCCACGACGCCCGGTGAGATGACGGTCGTGCGGATGCCATACGGCTTCACTTCCTGGCGCAGTCCTTCGGACAGGGCGAGCACGGCGTGCTTGGTCGCGGCGTAGACGGCGCTCCCGGCCCGCACCTTGTGGCCGGCGACGGAGGAGACGTTGATGATGTGCCCAGCCCGCCGAGCCTTCATGTGGGGCAGCGCCGCCGCGATGCCGTACAGCACGCCCTTCAGGTTCACGTCGATCATCCGGTCCCATTCGTCGATCTTGAGGCGCTCGAGCGGCGACTGGGGCATCAGCCCGGCGTTGTTGATCAGCACGTCGATGCGACCGTGCCCCTCCACGGCCGCACCGACGAGGCGCCGCACCTGCTCGCGATCGGTGACGTCGGCGGCGACGGCGAGAGCCGTGCCGCCCCCACGGGTGAGCTCCTCCGCGAGATCCTTGAGGCGCCCGAGCCGCCGGGCACCCAGCACGACCACGGCCCCCTGGCGGCAGAGGTGGCGCGCCGTCGCCTCGCCCAGACCGCTGCTGGCCCCGGTGATCACGACCACCTTGCCGAAAATGCCGTTCTGGTTGCCATCCATGGACTTCCTCCACTCCCCGGATTCTCGCCTGACGGCGCGGACGTGACGCCCCGCACAGAGCGCGACAGCTCCCGGAGATATACAGTCGGTGCAACCGATTCAGGAACCCAGGGAGGATTGATGATCAACCGACTACTTGCACTCGCCGGATTGGTACTGCTCGCAACGAGCGGGATCGCCTGCGCGCGGAACACGTCGCGCGCCCCATACGGAGCCGCGCAGGACTCGACCATGACGGTCAAAGTGGATTCCACGAGAACCGATACGCTCGGCACGAGCGACACCACCAGCACGACCCGCTAGGTACTCAAGCCGCAGGAAGCACAAGGACCGGGAAGTCCTCCGGTCCTTGTGCCGTTTCACGCGGACAGCCACCGCTTGCGGGGCTGTCCGCTGGGGGTACCTTTGCTCGAGCAGTTCCTTCCGTCGTGGCGGAGGACACTAGCGCCCCGGCCCTTGTTTTTGCCTGGAGGCTCGCGTGCCCGAACGCCACCCGACCGGTGTCGTCCTCGTCGTCGACGACCAGGAGAACGTCCGCGCCCTGCTCCGTCGCCAGCTCAGCGATCGCGGGCATACCGTCCTCGAGGCGGGCGACGGCGCCGAGGCGCTGCATCTCGTCCGCCGCCGGAACGGCGCGGTCGACCTCATCCTCAGCGACGTCGTCATGCCCCAGATGAACGGCACCGAGCTGGCCACCCGCATCGGCGTCGAATTCCCGGATATTCCGGTCGTCCTGATGTCCGCGTTCACTCCGGGAGGCGTTGCCCGGATCGGGCTTGGTGAGAGCATCGTCCCCGTCCTCAAAAAGCCGTTCGACCCGATCCAGCTGGGCGAGATCGTGGACCTCGCGCTGCGTCATCCCCTTCCTCCCCACGCTGCTGCTCGCACGACTCCGCGATAGCCGATCCCGCACATTGCGGCGCGCGCGGGCTTCCCGGTATATCTCTCGGACACGACCACGCACGGAGGAGTCAGGTGAGTGAAGCCCGAGGCCGCGAAGCCCGGCTGCGTCCCGAGTTCGATTACCTGTACCCGGATCTCGAGCCACTCCAGTGGCAGCCGGTCGAGGTGCTCATCAACCGTGTCGTCACGATGCTCTACGGAGATCCGACCCGATCAGGGGTCATCACCGGCGAGCGCTTGCTCCGGGACGACCATTTCGAGTTCCGCGGCGTCTCGCCTCGCCCCCATGGGCTTCCGCCGGAGCTGAGCCGGCTGAGCGACGCCAGCGCGGAGCCGCAGCGTGCCCGTCAGGACATCGAATCGCGGCGCAAGCACCCCGAGACTTGAGCTCGGCGCCGTGGCGCGATCCATTCTGTTCCTCCTGCTCGGCCTCGCAGGGTGGCCCGTACCGGCGCTGGCGCAGCTCGAGGTGCAGGGATTTCTCGGCTCCTCCGTCAACGCACCCTCGCCGCTCTCGATCACCCAACGTGGCCAGCCCGACCTGTCCTTCAACGCGCATTGGGCGACTCGACCCTTCCTCGACACCTGGTACTACGCCGGGCGGGTCGGAGTCTGGTCCGGCGGACGTGGATGGCTGTTCGACTTCACCCACCACAAGGCCTATCTGCGCCATGGGCCGCCCGAGGTACAGAAGTTCCGGATCACGAACGGCCTCAACCTGTTCACGGTCAGTCGCGGATGGCGGCGGGGCGCCTTCTCCTACGCACTCGGCGCCGGCCCGGTGGTCACGTATCCGATCATCCGGGTGCGGGGTCAGGCGTTGGAGAACGGTCGCGGTTTCCTCGGAGGGTATTTCCTGTCGGGCGGTAACCTCATGGCGAGCGCCACTCGGCAGTTTCTGATTGCGGCAGGGGTGTTCCTGAGCCTGGATGGGCGGATCTCGGCCACATACGTCCGGGTGCCGGTCGCCGGCGGGCATGCATCGGTGCCCAACCTCGCCATGCACCTTCATGTGGGCCTGGGCTTTCGCACCTCCCGGCCGGCCACCGTCACGGATCCGTCGCCATGAGCGCTACCCCGCCCGACCTGGTCGTCCACAAGGCCACCCGCGAGTGTCCCATGATCGAACCGCACCGGCGGGAGATCTGCGGAATCGTCAAAGCGCGCGAGCAGCGGCAGCGGCCGCAGCCACCCGCTCCGTCCTAACCGCCGAGGTCATCCGCGTCCTCGTCCCAGCGTGAAGTGGAAGGTGGCGCCCTGGCCGAGAGTTCCTTCGGCCCAGACCCGGCCGCCATGTCGGTGCACGATGCGCTGCACGGTGGCGAGCCCGATTCCGGTACCGGGAAATTCCGACGCCAGGTGCAGCCGCTGGAAGGGGCCGAAGAGCCGGTCGGCATACGCCATGTCGAACCCCGCGCCGTTGTCCCGGACGAAATAGGTGGGCTCGCCGCCGACATTGGTCAGTCCGAACTCGATGCGGGCGCGCTCGGTGCGGCCGGTAAACTTCCAGGCATTCTCCAGCAGGTTCTCGAGCGCGATGCGAAGCAGCTGCCCATCGCCCATCACGGTGACGCCGGGCCGCACCTTCACGTCCACCTGTTTTCCCGGCTCGGCCTCCCGCATCCGGTCGAGCAGCAGGGTGACCAGCCCGCTGAGATCCACCTCCTGTTCCCGCATCTCGGCCCTGGTCACGCGCGCCAGATAGAGCACGTCATCGATGAGCTGTGACATCTGCACGCTCGCCTCGCGCACCCGGTCAAGGAAGCGCCGCCCATCGTCGTCCAGCCGCTCGGCCTGACTGTCCATCACCGCCCGGCTGAAACTCTCGATCCGGCGGAGCGGTGCCCGGAGGTCGTGAGACACTGCGTAACTGAAGCTCTCGAGCTCCCGATTCTTGTGCTCGAGGTCGCGTACGAGCTCCGCGCGCGCTTCGGCCAGCTCGCGTGCTTCGAGCTCGCTCGCCTGGAGCTGCTCGGTCTGCCGCCGGAGCAGCTCGGTCTTCTTGGCGAGCTCCACGAACACGGCCACCTTTGAGCGCACGAACTCGGGGACCACCGGCTTCACCAGGTAATCCACCGCGCCAACGGCATACCCCCGGACCGCCTGGGTCTGGCTCTGGTCGGCCGCGGTCAGAAAGATGATCGGCGTGTGCCGCGACTTGTCGCGCTCCCGGATCAGCGTGGCGGTCTCGAAGCCGTCCATTTCCGGCATCTTGACGTCCAGCAGCACGACCGCGAAATCGTGGGTCAGGAGCCACTTCAGCGCCTCGCGTCCCGAGCTCGCCTTGATCAGGTTCTGCCCGAGGCCCTGGAGCATGGCCTCGAGCGCGATCAGGTTGGCCGGCTGGTCATCCACCAGCAGGATGTTGACGACGTCGGCCGCGAGAGCCGGCGGAGCCTCGTCGGGCTCCGCCACCGTCACCGGTACAGCCATACGCGCAGCAGCGACAGCAGCTGGTCCATGTCCACCGGCTTGGCGATGTAATCCGAGGCGCCGGCCTCGATGCACTTCTCACGGTCGCCCTTCATCGCCTTCGCGGTCACCGCGATGATCGGGAGGTGCTTGAACGGGGACATCTCGCGAATCGCCCGCATGGTCTCGTACCCGTCCATTTCGGGCATCATCACGTCCATCAGGACCACATCGACTTCAGGCGTGGCCTGCAGGCGGGCGATGCCGTCCCTGCCGCTCTCCGCGTACACCACCTTCATCTCGCTCCGCTCCAGGAAGGTGGTGAGCGCGAAGATGTTGCGGACGTCGTCGTCCACGATGAGCACCGTGCGACCGGTGAGCGTCGGATCGCTCCGGTGGAGCGCCTCGAGCATCCGGCGCTTGCTTTCCGGAAGGTCGGCCGTCACCCGGTGAAGGAAGAGCGCCGTTTCGTCGAGCAGGCGCTCGGGCGAACGCGCGTCCTTGATCACCACCGATTCGGCCAAGCGGCCCAGCTCGGCTTCCTCACGCCGCGTGAGCTGTTTGCCCGTGTAGACGATGGTGGGCAGCTTCCGGAGGCCGATCTCGCTCTTGACCCGCGTGATGAGCTGGAACCCCGTCATGTCGGGGAGGCCGAGGTCGAGCACCATGCAGTCGTAACGCTCCTGCTGCAGGGCCTGCAGGGCGGCCTCACCGGTTCCCACCGTCGTCGTGTGCACGTCCCCGCTGCCGATCAACTCGGCGATGCTCCGCTGCGCGGTTTCGTCATCCTCGACGACCAACAGCCGCTTGATCGGGCGGTCGATGAACTCGTGCAGCGTCGTCAGCGCATCGCTGAGCGACTCTCTCGTCGCCGGCTTGGTGAGGAAGTCGATGGCGCCGAGCCGCAACCCACGCTGCCAGTTCTCCTCCACCGAGATGATGTGCACCGGGATGTGCCGGGTCCCCGGATCGTGCTTGAGACGGTCGAGAATGGTCCAGCCGTCCGCGTCGGGGAGCCGGAGGTCGAGGGTCACCGCGGTGGGCTGGTACTCCCGCGCCAGGGCCAGCGCGCGGTCGGCCCGTTGCGCCACGATGCCCTTGAAGCCGCGGTCCCGCGCCAGATCCAAGAGGATCTGGGCGAAGTTGGGGTCGTCCTCCGCGATGAGCAGGATGCGGTCGCCCTGTTCGATGGTGGTGCGATCGTCGCTGATGGCCCGCTCAACGACGGGGGCGAGCATGACCCGCGAGCTGGCGCCGGACGCGAGCTTCGACAGCTCGGTCGCGGCGCCGTTGTCGGAGTGCCCCTCGGTCTCGGTAGCCGGCGCGGTCACCGGCGCCATGGGGTACATCAACGGCAGGTACAACGTGAAGGTGCTGCCCGAGCCGGGCGTGCTCTCGATCCGGATCTCGCCGCCGAGCAGGCGGGTGATCTGACGGCTGATCGAGAGCCCGAGCCCGGTCCCCCCGTACTTCCGGCTGGTGCCGGTGTCGCCCTGCTGGAACGCCTCGAAGATGACGCCGTGCTTTTCCCGCGGGATGCCGATGCCGGTGTCCGTCACGCTGAACGCGACCACCGAGTTGGCGGCGTTGAGGAGCTCCTGTTCCGGGTTCCAGCCGCTGGTGGCGAGCGTCGCCTTGAGGGACACGCTGCCCCGCTCGGTGAACTTGAAGGCGTTGGACAGCAGGTTCTTGAGGACCTGCTGCAGCCGCTTCGTGTCGGTCTGCAGCGCCGGCGGCAGCGCGGGATCGAGCTGGACCTCGAAATGCAGCGACTTGAGGTCGGCCATCTGGCGGAAGGTGCTCTCGACGAACTTCCGCACTTCCACGAACGAGACCGGGCTGATATCGACCGCCATCGTGCCCGACTCGATCTTGGACAGGTCGAGGATGTCGTTGATGAGGTCCAGCAGGTCGGAGCCGGAGCCGTGAATGGTCTGCGCGAAGCCCACCTGCTTGGCGGTGAGATTCCCCTCCGCATTCTCGCTCAGGATCTGCGAGAGGATCAACAAGCTGTTGAGCGGCGTCCGGAGCTCGTGCGACATGTTGGCCAGGAACTCGGACTTGTATTTGGAGATCAGCGCGAGCTGCTCGGCCTTCTCCTCCAGGGCCACCTTCGCCTGCTCGACCTCCTTGTTCTTCTGCTCCACCTCCGCCTTCTGGCCCGCGAGCAGGTGGGCCTTCACCTCGAGCTCGGCGTTCGTGCTCTGGAGCTCGTCCTGCTGCTTCCGGAGCAGCTCCTCCGACTGCTGCAGCGACCGGGTCTGCTGCTCCAGCCGCTTGTTGGTCTCGGTGAGCGCCTCCTGCTGCGACTGCAGGCCTTCGGTGAGCGCCTGGCTCTGCTTGAGCAGCTCCTCGGTGCGCATGTTGGCGGCGATGGTGTTGAGCACGATCCCGATGCTCTCGGCCAGCTGCTCGAGGAAGGTGAGGCGGATCTCGTCGAACTCGTCGAAGGTGGCCAGCTCGAGCACAGCCTTGGTCTCGCCTTCGAACAGCACCGGGAGCACGACAAGGCTCCGCGGTGGCGACTCGCCGAGCCCCGAGCTCACCTGGATGTAATCGTGCGGCACCTGACCGACCGTGAGCATCCGGCGGTCCTTGGCCACCTGCCCGACCAGTCCCTCGCCCATCTTGAACTCGCTGGCGACCTGCTTCCGATCCTTGTACGCGTAGCTGGCGAGCAGCTTCAGGGCGGGGGTGTCGCCGGCGGTGTCCACGACGTAGAACACGCCGTGATGCGCCGTGACCAGCGGGGCGAGGTCCGAGAGGATGAGCTGCGACACCGCCGCCAGGTCGCGTTGGCCCTGCAGCATGCGGCTGAACTTGGCCAGGTTGGTCTTGAGCCAGTCCTGCTCCATGTTCTTGCGGGTCGAGTCGCGGAGGTTCCGGATCATCTCGTTGATGTTGTCCTTGAGCTCCGCCACTTCACCCAGCGCCTCGACCGCGATCGACCGGGTCAAGTCGCCCTTCGTTACCGCCGTGGCCACGTCCGCGATGGCGCGGACCTGCGTCGTCAGGTTGGCGGCCAGCTGGTTCACGTTGTTGGTGAGGTCGCGCCACACGCCGCCGGCGCCAGGCACGCGCGCCTGGCCGCCCAGCTTGCCCTCGACGCCTACCTCGCGCGCCACGTTCGTCACCTGATCGGCGAACGTGGCGAGGGTGTTGGTCATGTTGTTGATCGTGTCGGCCAGGGTGGCGATCTCGCCCTTCACCTCGACGCGGAGCTCCTGCTTCAGGTCGCCGTTGGCCACCGCGGTCACGACCTTGGCGATGCCGCGCACCTGCGAGGTGAGGTTGCTCGCCATCCAGTTCACGTTGTCGGTCAGGTCCTTCCACACGCCGGCGACACCGACCACCTGCGCCTGACCGCCGAGCTTGCCGTCCGTGCCGACCTCGCGGGCGACGCGGGTCACCTCGGACGCGAACGAGTTGAGCTGGTCCACCATCGTATTCACGGTGTTCTTGAGCTCGAGGATCTCGCCCTGCACGTCGACGGTGATCTTCTTGTTGAGCTCGCCACGCGCCACGGCGGTCGTGACGTCGGCGATGTTCCGGACCTGGGCGGTGAGGTTGCCCGCCATCGAGTTGACGTTGTCGGTCAGGTCCTTCCACGTGCCCGCCACGCCCTTCACGTAGGCCTGGCCGCCGAGCTTCCCTTCGGTGCCCACTTCACGCGCCACGCGCGTCACCTCGGAGGCGAACGAGTTGAGCTGGTCCACCATCGTGTTGATGGTGTCCTTGAGCTCGAGGATCTCGCCGCGGACGTCGACCGTGATCTTCTTCGAGAGGTCGCCCGTGGCGACCGCCGTCGTCACCTGCGCGATGTTCCGGACCTGGGCCGTGAGGTTGCCGGCCATGCTGTTCACGTTGTCGGTCAGATCCTTCCACACGCCCGCGACGCCGGTCACCTGGGCCTGACCGCCCAGCTTGCCCTCGGTGCCGACCTCGCGGGCAACACGCGTCACTTCCGAGGCGAACGAGTTGAGCTGGTCCACCATGGTGTTGATGGTGTTCTTGAGCTCGAGGATCTCGCCCTTCACGTCCACGGTGATCTTCTTGTTGAGCTCGCCGCGCGCGACAGCCGTCGTCACTTCGGCAATGTTGCGGACCTGCGCGGTCAGGTTCCCCGCCATCGAGTTCACGTTGTCGGTCAGGTCCTTCCACGTGCCGCCGACGCCTCGCACCTGCGCCTGACCGCCCAGCTTGCCCTCGGTGCCGACCTCGCGGGCGACGCGCGTCACCTCGGACGCGAACGAGTTGAGCTGGTCCACCATGGTGTTGATGGTGTTCTTGAGCTCCAGGATCTCGCCTTTCACGTCCACGGTGATCTTCTTCGACAGGTCGCCGTTGGCCACGGCGGTGGTGACCTC
>DATLBL010000136.1:0-2342 GCA_035526925.1 Gemmatimonadales bacterium | reverse complement strand
CGCCGTCCGGGCCGCGGCGACGGCGGTGGAGTCGAAGAAGCCGGCGGCGAAGGTCGCGCCGACGACGTTGCCGCCCCCGCCGGCGCCGTCGTTGCCGGCGGCGGCGCCGTATGTGTCGCCCACGCCGGGCGAGCCGGTGGCGACGCCGACTCCGACTCCGACTCCGACTCCGACGCCGACTCCGACTCCGACGCCGAGCCCGAGCACGAGCACGAGCACGAGCACGAGCACGAGCCCGAGCCCGAGCCCGAGCCCGAGCCCGAGCCCGAGCCCGAGCCCGAGCCCGAGCCCGAGGATGACTCGATCGGTCGGCTCGTCGATCGCGTCAGCTCCGCGTCGTGCCTCCCGCCGGAACCTCGTCGACACCAATGAGGCCCCACCGGCGCCACCCGGCGGTCAGCAGCCATCCCTCCGCTGCGGCCACCGATGGGCCTTCCGGCGGCGCCTTCAGTCCAGCGCGCCAGCGCTCGTGCGTCCATCCCGTGAACCACCACGCCGACGAGAATGGATCCGGCGCCGCGAACGGCACATCGAGCCCGTGCCGCCGCGCGTTCTGCAGCACGTAGCACAGCGCCGCCCGCACCTGCCGCGCCGTGCGCAGCCGCACCGCGTGGTAGCGGTGCGGGAACACCTTCCCTTTCCGTCCGAGCACGCGATTGATCGTCCGCGCGACCCGGATGGTCCACGCGCGCATCCCCTCCGACAGCGCCCTCGCCGAGTCCGCCTCGATGACCAGGTGGATGTGGTTCCCCTGCACCGAGAAGTGACAGATCCGGAACCCCTCCCTCGCGCACCCCGCGCGGAATGCCCCGCCGAGCACTCGCGCAACCCGCCACCTCCTGAGACCGCGCACATCCTCGCCGCAGCGCACGACCACGTGCAGCGGCGTCCGCACCTTCAGTGCCTCGCGCCGGCCGTGCGACACCGCGCCCTCCTTCCTCGGTCGCCCGGCCCTCGGCCGCCACCCGCCATGCTCCCCGGCCACCACCCGACGCGGGAGCTCCATCTGCCTCCAACGCTTTCGTGCCCTGGCCGCCATCTGCGCACTCTACCAATTAATTTGATTTTCGCAATAAAAAATCCAACGGCGTCGTCTGGCCTGGTGGCGCAGATGGTCCGGTGTAGAGAGGTTGGTAACAGGTCGACCTCGAGAGGCCGGTGACCGGGTGACGAAATTGTTCAGAGACCTGGGTGACACCTGCGGGCAAGGAGGAAGCCTTGCCCTGGAAGGAAACGTCACTCGTGAGCGCTCGCAAGAGATTCATCGACGACCACCTGACCGGCGAGTACACGGTCGCCGAGCTGTGCCGGCGGCACGGCATCAGCCGCAAGACCGGCTACAAATGGATCGCTCGGTTCATGGAGGACTGCGAGCTCGAGGATCGCTCCAGCCGGCCGCATCGGAGCCCGAAGGCCGTCCCCGAGTGGATCGAGGACTTCATCGTCCGGGCGCGGCGTCAGAAGCCTCGCTGGGGGCCACAGAAGCTGCGCGATGCCCTGTTGCGCGCCAACCCAGGCGCCGACTTGCCGTCGGTGAGCACGTTTGCGCTCATCTTCCGCCGCAACGGGCTCGTCCGGCCTCGGCGGCGACGGCGTTCGACGCCGCCCTTCTCCGCGCCTCTGGCGCACGCCAAGAGTCCGAACGCGGTCTGGTGCATCGACTTCAAGGGCCACTTCGCGGTCGGGGTGACGCGCTGCCATCCGTTGACCATCACCGACGCCTACAGCCGCTACCTCATCGCCTGCATCGGCATGAGCCGCCCCGACGGCGACCACGTGAGGCGCGCGATGCTGCAGGTCTTCGACGAGTTCGGCTTGCCCGAGGCGATACGAAGCGACAACGGGACGCCGTTCGCCACAACCGGCGTCGGAGGCCTGAGCCAGCTCTCGGCTTGGTGGTGGAAGCTCGGAATTCGCCACGAGCGCATCGAGCCAGGAAAGCCCCAGCAGAATGGCAGACACGAGCGGATGCACCTCACGCTCAAGCAGGAGACGGCATCCCCGCCGCGGTCGAGCCTCCGCGCTCAGCAGCGCGCCTTCGACCTCTTCCGCAAGGAGTACAACCACGACCGGCCGCACCAGGCGCTCGGCGGCAGCGTGCCCGCCGACCACTACGAGCGCTCGCCGCGCGTACTGCCGGTCCCGCCCTGGGGCCGACCCTTCGTCTACCCGGAGGACTTCGAGACCGCGAAGGTGTCGAAGCTCGGCTACCTGCAGTGGAACGGACGCGCCGCGTTCATCAGCACCGCGCTCCAACACGAGACGCTAGGCCTCGACTGGCCGGACAAGCGCGGCTGGCAGGTTTACTTCCGGACCATGCACATCGGAACGCTCCGCCGCGG
>DATLBL010000135.1:0-59964 GCA_035526925.1 Gemmatimonadales bacterium | reverse complement strand
AGCTGATTGCAAGATGGAGCGAGGGATGCTGCAAGTTAATCGCTTGTTCGCGCGAATCGTTCCGGATCGGCGCCTGCCAGTTCCTGCCACGCCGCCTGCAAGAGCCGGTCCGCCGGCATGCGTCCGTCCAGATGCCGGACGCCGTCCCCCCGGACCGCCAGATAGAAGTCGATGACGCGGCGGTGGAAATCGCCACTCTCCGCGTCCAGGCGGTCCAGGCGCTTCCCCGCAGCGATCTGCCGGGCCCGACCTACCTCTGGCGGAAGGTCGAGGATCAAGGTCAGCTCGGGCCGGAGCCCGCCAGATGCGGCCTCATTGGCGGGTAGCACGACTTCCCGAGGAATGCCACGACCGGCCATCTGGTAGGCTTCGGTCGACAGGGAAAACCGATCGGAGAGCACGACACGCCCGCTGCCCAGTGCCGGCACGATCACCTTTTCGACCAGCTCGGCGCGGGCTGCCAGGTAGAAGAACAGCTCGGCCAGCGTGCCCACCGGGTGATCCGGATCGAGCAGCGCCTGCCGAGCGATCTCTCCTGCCCTCGTGCCCCCAGGCTCCCGGACCAGGACCGGCTCGACGCCCTGTTTCCTCATCCGTTCGGCGAGCGGCGTCGCCAGGGTGGATTTACCCGAGCCCTCGGGTCCCTCCAGCACGACGAAGAGCCCGCGACCGCTCATCCCAGCGTGATGATGCTGCTGGTCGCGCCCTTCTCCATGCCCTCGCTGATCTGCTGGTTCACCTTCGACATCAGCTTCTCGAAATTCGAGCGTGCGACGACGTAGGCCTGGCCGACGGGGCTCATCTCGAGATCGCGCACCGCATTCTCGTACGACTCGGCGGTGGTCTGGTCGGGCATCTGGCCGGTTGCCACCATCTGGTCGACCTGGCGCGCGAGTGTCTGGATCTGGTCCAGCTTGGACACGGTCTCCTTATCCTCGCGGAGCGTAGCTTCCGCACGCCGCAGGGCCTGGTATTCCGTCGATTGACCGATCTGTCGTCCGAGGTCCTGCGCCTTGTCCCAAATCAAAGGAAATCGCTCCTGCGCGCGAGTAGATAGCGCTCGCGGCCAAAAAGGTCCTGATGAATGGCGACATCGGTCCACCCCGACGCGCCGGCCCGCGAGGCGCACACCGCCGCACGTGCACAATCGACTTCCAGGGCCAGCCACCCTCCCGGGCGCACAACGGCCATTCCGACGTCCAGCAGCCGGGCGATGGCGTCGAGGCCGTCGTCGCCGGCCTCGAGCGCCCCCCGCGGCTCCCATTCCCGGACGGCGGGGTCGAGCGCCGCGTACTCCCCTGCCGTAAGATAGGGGGGATTCGAGACGACCGCGTCGAAGGAGCCCCCGCGGAGCGGCTGGCAGAGATCCCCACGGACAAGCGCCACGCGCGCGCCCGACAGCGCACGATTCTCCGCCGCGAGGTTCAGCGCGTCCGTCGAGCAGTCGACACCGACGACCGCGTCGTAGCTGCCCTCCGTCGCCAGGCTCAGCGCAATGCACCCGCTGCCGGTGCCGACGTCCGCCACCCGCCCGGCAGGCACCCGGGCGAGGACGAGCTCCACCAGGCCCTCCGTCTCCGGACGTGGGATCAGCGCGCGCCGGTCGGAGCGGAGCGTGAGATGGCGAAAGCCGGCGTATCCGGTGACGTGTGCGAACGGCTCCCCGGCGGCGCGCCGGCGGATGGCCTCGGTGTACGCGGCGGCGCAGTGCGGGGACACCGGGGCGCCGGACTCGAGCAAGTACGCGCCGGACAGGTCGCCCGTCACCTCGCGCCAGAGCCGCATCGCCTCCTGGCGGGCCGCGCCGAGCTCGGCGTTGGTGAGAGTCGCCGCAGCTTCGGCAATCAGGCGGCCACGAGACATCTCCACCTCAGGCGCCGTCCTGCTCCTGACGGCTGGCCATGCGCAGCGCCTCCACGAGTGCGTCCAAATCGCCGTCCACCACGTCCGCCAGGTTGTGCACGGAAAGGTTGATCCGATGGTCGGTCACCCGACTCTGGGGAAAATTGTAGGTGCGAATCTTGGCTGAACGGTCCCCCGTGCCCACCATCGCCCGGCGGTCCCGCGATCGCGCCGCTTCCTGCTCCGCCAGCATGCGGTCCAGGAGGCGCGCGCGCAGGACCTCCATCGCCTTGAGCTTGTTCTGCAACTGGGACTTTTGATCCTGCTGGCTGACGACGACGCCGGTCGGCAAGTGCGTGATGCGCACGGCACTGTCGGTGGTGTTGACGCTCTGTCCGCCGGGACCCGAGCTTCGGAACACGTCGATCTTCAGGTCGTTCGGCTCGATCTTGACATCGACTTCTTCGGCTTCGGGCATGACGGCCACGGTGGCGGCGGAGGTGTGGATCCGCCCCTGCGTCTCGGTGGCCGGCACGCGCTGCACCCGGTGCACGCCCGACTCGCGGCGCAGCAGGCCGAATGCTTCAGGACCACGGACCGCGATGATGGCCTCTTTGAGGCCACCGAGCGTGCCATCGCTGAGCGACATGGGCTCCCAGCGAAGTCCATGGCGCTCGGAGAAGCGCTGGTACATGCGGTAGAGATCGGCGGCGAAGAGCGCGGCCTCGTCGCCCCCGGTGCCGGCCCGGATCTCCATGATGGCGTCGCGATCGTCATGCGGGTCGCGCGGGACGAGTAGCGCGTGCAGCTCGTCCGAGAGCGGGGCGATCTCGGCAGGAAGTCTGGCCAGGTCCGCCCGCGCCAACGCGACAAGCTCGGGATCCGCCTCGTCGGCGAGCTCCCGAGCCTGTTCCAGTTCACTGCCGAGCCGTTCCAACCGCTGGGCCAGACGTACGATCGGCACGAGGCGAGTGTGCTCCCGGCCGAGCGACTGCAGCTGTGCGGGATCCTTTGCGACCGCCGGGTCGGAGAGGAGGCGTTCGACTTGCTCCGCCCGCTGCAACGCCTGGCGGAGTCGGGCCTCCATCGATTACGCCTTGGTGGCGGCTGCCGGCTCGGTCTGGTACTTCCGGCGGAATCGATCGACGCGACCGGCCGTGTCGACCAGGCGCTGCTTGCCGGTAAAGTACGGGTGGCACTGCGCGCACACTTCCACGTGGATCGACGCGGCGGTCGAGCGGGTCTCGAACGAGTTCCCGCAGGCGCATACGGCCGTGAGCTTCTTGTAGCTCGGGTGCAGATCGGGCTTCACTGTCAACTCCTGAGGTTTACGCTAAGCCGGTAAACATAACTGTGGTTGGAGGTTAATGGAAGGACGCGGGTGCGCGCGGCGGCCCGTGCGTGCTTGTGGAAAGGTCGCTCGGGACCCATTACGAATCAGGTGAAGCGGAAGGCGGCGGAGGGCCGCTGCTTGCCGCGCCGGCCTAGATTGACAGTCCCACCAGGTGCAAGTATGGTACCCCCAACCACTTCCGCTCCCTGCGAGGCCCGAGTGCCCCTGTCCCCCATCGAAGTTTTGCGCAAAGTCCCCCTGTTCTCCGGTCTTGGTGAGGCCGATCTCGAGGCGTTCGCGGAGCTGACCCGCGAGCGCAGCTACCCGAAAGGCAGCGTCATCGTCTTCGAAGATGATCCGGGAGATGCGCTGTACCTTGTGGCGGCCGGCCAGGTGAAGGTGGTGATCATCGCCGAAGACGGCCGTGAAGTGATCCTGTCGGTGCTCGGTGAGGGCAGCTTTTTCGGTGAAATGGCCGTCATCGATGACGAGCCCCGGTCCGCGCACGTGATCGCGATGGAAGACTCGGGCCTCCTGGTGCTCCGCCGCGAGGATTTCTACGCCCGTCTCCGCAGCTCCCCCGAAGTGGCCATCTCGTTGCTGCGAGAGATCTCCCGGCGGCTTCGCCGTGCCGACGAGAAAATCGGCAGTCTCGTCCTGCTCGATGTGAACGGTCGTGTCGCCCACCTGCTGCTCCGGATGGCCGATGACGAAGGCGCCGACCGCATCACCCGCAAGCTGACGCACCACACCATTGCGCAGATGATCGGCTCGAGCCGCGAGACCGTCTCACGCACGATGAGGAACCTGGTGGAGCGCGGGATCATTCAGGTCACGCGGAAGGAGATCACCCTGCGGGATCGTCGCTCTCTCATGCTGGCCGCTCGCCGGGCGTGAACGCAGTCACGGGCGTGGTGTGACTGCGGACGCGGACCGTCCGGGCCCGCCCCGCCGAGCTTGGAGTATGCGCCCACTCCCTGCTGCTCGGTCGGTGTGCCGCACCGGCTGACTTTCTGGGGCACCCGCGGCTCGATTCCCACGCCGGGTCCTCAGACGATGCGCTACGGCGGCAACACCGCGTGCATCAGCATCTCCGGCACGAACGGCCGCCTGACCATTCTCGACGCGGGGAGCGGGCTTCGTCCGCTGGGTCACGACCTGATGAGCAGGCGCGACCGGACGCTCTCGGCCGAGATCCTCCTGTCGCACACCCACTGGGACCACATTCAGGGCCTTCCATTCTTCAAGCCGCTGAGCGCGAGCGGCAATCGGATCTGCGTGTTCGGCGCCGCGCAGGAAGGCGTCCCGCTCCAGGAGATCCTGCGGCGGCAGATGGATCCGATGGTGTTCCCGGTGCCGCTCGAAGCGCTCGCGGCCAAGATCGAGGTCCGGGACATCGTCGAGGGCGAGGTGCGGCTGAGTGACTTCCGCGTCACGGCGTTCCGGCTCCGACACCCCGGTACGACGCTGGGCTACCGTCTGGTGCCCGCCACGGGCGGACGGGACATCGCCTATCTGACCGACAACGAACTTGGCAGCGGTGGCACGTATCGTGTATCCAATAATTGGCGCCAGCAGCTGGTCCAGTTCCTGGCCGGCACCGATACGCTCATCCACGACGCCATGTATTCGGACCGATTCATCCAGGTGCGCGCCGGGTGGGGGCACTCCACCCCGCGGCAGGCGGTGGACCTCGCGGCCGAAGCATCCTGCGCGCGGCTGATCCTGTTCCACCACGAACCCGAGCACGACGACGCGACTATCGACCTGCTTCTGGCCGATGCCCGCGAGCACGCGCGACGGGTCGCGCCGACCCTGGTGGTCGAGGCCGCGGTCGAGGGAAGCGGCTTCGCGTTGTGAAAGGAGAGGCGATGGGTCATCTGACCCGATGGGCCGGCACGTTCGCCGCGATCTCCGTCGCGCTTCCGCTGGGGCTCCACGCCCAGGAGCCACGACCGACCATCGCGGTGCTCCCGTTCGAAAACGGGGGCTCGTACGGCCAGGACAAGGAGAATTTCGACGCCTTGGAGGTCGGACTTTCGGCCACCCTCGCGGCGACGCTCGCCGCCCATCCGGGGATACGGATTGTGGGCGGGGGAGCCGTGCGAGAAGCGCTGAGCGCCCAGCAACTCGGCTCCCGCCGCATCGACGCCGCTTCGGCGACCCAGGTGGCCAAGGCCGCCGGCGCCCGCTATGCGGTGACCGGCAGCTTCGCCGACTTTTATGGAAAGTTTCGCATCAACGCGCGAGTGGTGGACGCGGAGTCCGGCGAGATCCTGAAGGTCGTGTCCAATGACGACGCGAAGTTACAGGACCGGGCCCAGCTCGGGGCCATCCTGCAGCTGGTGAGCGAACGCGTCGTCGCCGCGGTGGGGCTCCCCCCGCTCCCGGCCGACGCGGTGGCGCGCCGGCGCGGCGTTCCGACCGAGGCGCTGACAGAGTTCAGTCGCGGCGTCATGTTCGAGGCCCGGGGCGACAAGGCGAGCGCGGCCGAGGCGTACCGGCGAGCGCTCGCGGCACAGCCCGACTACGCGGATGCGCGCGACGGACTCGTGAGAACGGGCGGTCCCTGAGCGAGTCGCCTGAGCGCGAAGACCACGCCGAGATGCGCGGGCAGCGCCAGTGCGATGATGGGGCCGTTCGCCTGGTCGAAGCCCGGCAGCACTTTCAATAACAGTCCAAGCACCGAAAGGCCGAGGACGGCCGCCGCCACCGGCACCGCCGTTCTGCCGAGCTTACTCCGCCGCGGTGCTCCGAAGATCCCCGGGATTAAGAGCAACGCCAGCGGGTTCATCTGGAGCAGGTTCTCGTTCCGGTACGCCATCGCGTGATCTGTGAGCCCCCAAAGTCCCGCCAGGACCAACCCCGCCACTCCCGCCAGGACCATCCAACCCGCAGCTATCGCGAGAAATCCGACGCGAGCTGCCGCCACCGTTCCCGCACGCCGGGCAAAGGCCCATGCGCCTGTTCCGATGGCCAGACCGATCGCCAGATACCAGTGCAACCACGAGGGCGGCGCCTCTGGCGGGGCTGTCTCCGTCGATGCGAAGAGCGTGCGTTCGGAACGCACGAGGGGACGCCGCGTACCGTGCGCCCCAATGACGGTCACCTTACGGACGTGCTCACGCATTTTGAGCGGGAGGAACATCTCCTCCCACGCGGAGATCGGCCGGTCGACCCCTTCCCCCAGCGCGAGCAACAACCCGGTACTGACGAGGGCGTCGTTGGAGGTCAGCCGCTGAGTATGGAATCGATAACTTGTACCGGTCGGTACGCCGTTCGTCTGTGCGTGGATGGCGCCGCCAAGCACACGGTCCAGCGCGTCGCGCACCCGGGTCGAGCAGTTGTCCCGATAGTAGTCGTAGTGATAGAACCGGTGGTCGGGTTCGGCATTCCACCGGAGGAAGGTCTGGAGCGCCGACTTGGCGGTGTCAGCCAGCTCCAGCTCCTGAACCCACACCGAGCGATTGTCCCGCTCGTACTGCCCGACGTACTGCTGCGCGGGGAACCCGGCCATCCAGTACCACATCTGCCCACGCACGAAACGCAGAACAAAGTTCTCCTGGTGAAAATCGAAGAGGCCGTAGTTGTAGGCCTCGTCGCTGCCTTCCACCGGATCGTGGATCCAGATCGCGTTGTGCCCGAAGCGCTCCCACACCTGGCGCCCCGGACCGAACGTCATCAGAAACACCTGAAGGCCGTTGGGAGGCGAGGGGCTTTGCGCGACGGCCTCCCCGGCGGCGAGCAACCACACCAGCGTCGCCAGGCCGGCCCCATGCCGAAGCCGACGTCGGACGCGAGCGCCGCCATGACTCACAAGATCACGTCCCTGCCCTCATCCGCCGACCTGTAGACCGCGTCGAGAATCTTGTGGAGCGTGAGGTGCTCCTGCAGCGGCGCGACCTTGGCCTCGCCGGCGATGGCAGCCTCGAAGTGTGCCCACTCCGCGCGGTACGATGCGGTGAAGGCGTTCTCTCGGCTGCCGGACGCGGTCGGTGACACGTCCACCGGCATTCCGTGCAGCTCCTTCCAGACCGTCAGCGGGTTGATAGCCGCGGTGCCCTTGCTCCCTCGGAGCCCGACGCCGAACCGCTCACCCTCGCCGAGGTGGTGCCAGGTCACATCCACGAAGAGCGACATTCCGTTCTCGCAGGTGACGAACGCGCTTCCGCTCTGCTCGACCGCCCGCTCCTTCCCCGCGGCGTCCAGCGCCGCGCTCACGCGTGCCGGCGCGGGCATGCCGCCGAGCCACAGGCCAAGATCCAGGATCGACAGCCCCAGGTCGAGCATGGCTCCGCCACCCGCCTGGTCCCGTCGCTGCCGCCAGCCGAGCTGCTGACGGCTGGGCCGAAAGACGTGCCAGCTTCCGCGTACGCTCTCGACGCGGCCGAGTTCGCCCGACTGCACGAAGCTGCGGACGATCTGCACGTCCGGACGATACCGATGGTTCATGCCGACCATCAGCACTCGTGCGCGCTTCTCGGCGGCTCGCATGATCCGCTGCACGCTGGTCGCCGACATGGCGAGCGGCTTCTCCACGAGGATGTGCAGATTGGCGGACAGCGCTGCCAGGATGTGGGACTCGTGCAGGTGGGTGGGCGAGCAGATCACGATCGCGTCGAGCCCGGGACTTCGCAGCAGATCCTCGATGTCGTCGAGCGCGTCCTTGACGCCGAACCGGTCGGCCAGGGCGCGGGCCTTGGGCAGGTCGGTGTCACAGATGGCTTGCACTTCGATCGACTTCAGCTTCTTGAGCACCGGGAGATGGGCCACCTGCGCGATGGCGCCGCCGCCGATGATGCCGACCTTGAGGCGTTCGTTCACGGCACGTCCGACGGTCATGCTCATCCCTCCCTCAGTAGAGTCGCTCGAGCACCGCGCCGGGATAATACGCGGCGAGAATCCGCTCGTGGTCCTGACCGGCGCGGGAGCGCCCGACCGCTCCCCACTGGCAGAATCCCACCCCATGCCCGGCGCCCGCGCCATCGACGGCCAGGCGCGTCACCTGCCGCCCGGCCCCCGAGGCCGTCAGTGTGAACACCGTGCTCCGGAGCAACTCGCCGGAGACGGGGCGGAGCACCTGCCGGACATTCGGGCCCTCGACCCGGACCTCGCCTCTGGGCAGCCCGATCGTGAGCTGCCCGACCCTGCCGGACGCGGTGCGGGAGGTGACTCGAACGTCACGAATCTCACTCACATCGCTCCCGGCACCCTGGCCGCCGCCCGCCGCGCCAGCCGGAAGGGCCGGTAGCGTTCTGGCGAGCGTCGCGCGCAGCGCTTCGCCGGTCCACTCCTCGTGCCAGCGAAACCTGGGAGAGATGCTGCAGTACGCGACACCGTCGGGGGCCTCGTCCGCGATGGACCGGAGGTAAGGTCGAGTTGCCGCGCGAAACACCTCGGGACCATCGGCAGTGCGGCCCCCGCAGGTCGAGTAGAAGAACGCATCGATCGGCGCGCCTCCGTAGGTCAGGATGCGGCCGCGCGTGGCCTCCACCGCCTGCCTGCCCTCCGGCGTCTCGGAACCGGCTCCCCCGTAGACCTGATCGGCGACCGTGGCATACAGGTCGAAGCCCTGAGCCTGCCAACGACGAAGATTCCGAAGCGCGAAGGTCCGCGACACCACTGCCTGTGCGCGTAGCGCTTCCTGCTCGGCGAGGCTGCGCCGACCCATCTCCGCCGACACCACCCCCACGAGGTACGACTCCATGGGCAGCCGGTCGACGATCGTGATCCCCACGCGATCGCGGAACGCCGTGATGGTGCCGCGGTAGGGCCTGCCGTTGACGTGGATGGTGGCGTCGGCGTCGGGCGCGTCGAGCTCGAGCAACTCATTCGACGCCGTGCCGATGCCGCTCGGACCGACGGCGGCCAGCCCCGGGCCCTCGATGATCAATTTCCAGGACTCGCCGGGCGGAATGTCGGCCAGCCGCGCTCCGGACGCATCGTGGATGCGGACCCCGGCCGTGCCGGCTACCGTCACGTTCGCGGCGCCGACCGCGAGTCCGAGCCGGATCGTAGGCTCGGCGGAAGCCTGGGGAGGAGGAGCCGCCGACGGGGCGGGCGGCATGGGCGCGGGCGGCGCGGGAATCGGGGTCGGCGCCGGGGGCGCCGCCGTCGGCGTGCAACTGGCGATAGCCACCGCGGCCGTCGCGGCGAGCACCGCCACCCCACCGCCCCAGCGCCCCACCAGCCGGGACACCCCGCGGAGCTCAGCCGCGGTAGTTGCCAAACTTGAGTTCGATGCCGAAATCCTGCCCCTTGAGAAAAGCGATAATGGCCTGCAGGTCGTCGCGCGACGGACTGGCCACCCGAATCTCTTCGCCCTGAATCGTCGCCTGCGCCTTCTTGAATCCGCCGTCCTTCACGGCTTTGATGATCTTCTTGGCCGTCTCCTGGGAAATGCCCTGGGTCAGCTTGACGGTGCGACGGACGGACTGGCCGGTGGCCACGACGGGATCACCTACGTCCAGGTTCTTGACGGGAACGCCGCGCTTGATCATGCGCGTCTGCAGCACGTCGACGAGCGCGTCCATGCGGAACTCGTCGTCCGCGGCAAGCCGGATTTCGGCCTTGGGCCGGTCGAACTCGATGGTGCAATGGGTGCCCTTGAAGTCGTAGCGTTGCGCGACCTCTTTCAGGGCCTGGTTGACCGCGTTGTCGACCTCCTGGAGATCGGCACCGGTCGAGACGTCGAAGGACGGGTTGCTGGCCATGTGGCGGCGGCGTGGTCCGGGCGATGGAGATGGGGGCGGATGAATGCGGAAGGATCACCCCGGCCCTCTCGCTTGACAACCCTTCAGTCGGCCGCTAGTCTCACCTGCACGGCGGTCCATTTAAGGCCACTTGCTCCCGCCGTCGCCGCCGGAATGTCCGGCGGGTGATGCCATGAGCTAAAGCGCCGGATGTATGCCCTCCGAGCGCCGCGCTTTGGGGGCGTTGCGTTTTTGCCTCCTCGCCCGAATTGCCGAACAAACGAGGTTCGTCCGCCCGGTGCGCACACATGTCATGTGCTGTCGAACGATTCTCGGCCTCCCCCCGCACGGGTGGACGGCGTCGTCGGCGCATGCGCGTGGTTGCAACGGAGGCTGAGCCTTCGGCACCCGGCACCCGAGGCCCGGACCACTCGACAGAGCGGTCCGGGCCTTTACGTTTTCTGAGAGTTCGAGCACCCCATTGGAGGAGCGCACCATGACATACCATCCCGATACGCTGGCGATCCACTCCGGTCAGTCGCCCGACCCTGCCACCAATGCGCGCGCGGTGCCGATCTACGCGACGACGAGCTACGTCTTCAACGACGCGCAACACGCCGCCGACCTGTTCGGGCTCCGGGTATTCGGCAATATCTATACGCGCATCATGAATCCGACGAGCGACGTGTTCGAGAAGCGCATCGCCGAAATGGAGGGCGGAATCGCGGCGCTCGCGGTCGCGAGCGGACAGGCGGCCACGACGCTCTCGATCCTCAACCTCGCGCGTGCAGGCGACAACCTCGTCTCCTCGCAGACGCTGTATGGCGGCACGTACAACCTGTTCGCCTACTCGCTCCCGAAGTGGGGCATCGCGACCAAGTTCGTCGACATCCACAATCTCGATCAGGTGCGCGCCGCGATCGACGCCGGCACCCGGCTGCTGTTCGTCGAAACGATCGGCAATCCGCGGCTCGACGTGCCCGATTTCGACGCGCTGGCGGAGATCGCCCACGCGGCCGGTATTCCGCTCGTCGTGGACAATACCTTCGGCGCGGCCACATTGAGCCGACCGATCGAGCACGGCGCGGACATCGTCATCCATTCGGCCACCAAGTGGATCGGCGGGCACGGGACCGCGATCGGCGGTGTGGTCGTGGATGCGGGCAAGTTCGACTGGACCAGCGACAAGTCGCGCGCCCGCTTTCCGGAGTTCAGCTCGCCGGACCCCAGCTACCACGGCCTGGTGTACACCGAGGCGTTCGGCCCGGCGGCGTTCATCATCAAGCTCCGGGTGCAGCTGCTTCGAGACCTGGGCCCCGCCCTGTCGCCGTTCAACTCGTTCCTGTTCCTGCAGGGCTTGGAGACGCTGCCGCTGCGCATTCAGCGCCATTCGGAAAGCGCGCTCGCGGTGGCCCGCTGGCTGGCCAAGGATGAGCGGGTCGAGTGGGTCTCGTATCCGGGTCTCGAGACGCACCCCGAGCACCGGAACGCGGCCAAGTATCTCACGGGTGGATTCGGCGGCGTGCTGACGTTCGGTGTCAAGGGAGGCCACGCCGCGGCCAAGGCGCTCATCGACCGGGTCAAGCTGTTCTCGCTGCTGGCCAATGTGGGCGACGCCAAATCGCTGATCATCCACCCGGCGTCCACGACGCACGAACAGCTCACCCCCGCCCAGCAGCTCGCCACCGGCACGACGCCCGAGCTCGTGAGGCTCTCGGTCGGACTCGAGGACGTGCGTGACCTGATCGCCGACCTGGATCAGGCGCTCGGCGACGCGTCGGGCCGAGCATCCGCGGAGCGGCAGACGGCGGCCGGGGCGGCTCGGTGAGCCCACCGCTCGTCGTGAAGTTCGGCGGTGACGCGCTCGCCGTGCCGGAGCGCATCGCCGCCGCCGCCCACCGGGTCGCCTTGCGCCGGCGCGACGGGGCTGTCGTCGCGGTGGCGAGCGCGCGGCGCGGCGTGACCGACCACCTGCTCGGACTCGTCGAGCAGACCCGGACCGCGGCGGGCGGCGGTGGCCCCGACCGGTCGCGCGCCCGCGCCGCCGCAGACCGGGCGGTGGCGAGTGGGGAGCTGGTGGCCGCGTCGCTGCTCGCGGTAGCCTTGGGCACGCTGGGCCTCGAGGCCGTCGTCCTGGACGCGCGCGAGGCTGGACTGCTGAGCGACGGCCACCCGGGCGATGCCGCCCTGACCGACGTGCGCACCGACCGGCTCAACAGATTGCTGGAGCGCGGCGTCACTCCGGTCGTGACGGGGTTTCAAGGGTGGCACCTTGGCCGGCTCACCACCCTCGGCCGGGGCGGATCCGACATCACGGCGATCGCGCTGGCCGCCGCGCTGGGGGCTTCGGAGTGCGAGCTGGTCAAGGACCCCGGCGCGCTGCACACCGCGGATCCGCGGCTCGTCCCCGAGGCGCGGCCGATCGCCAGGACGACGCACCGGTTCGCGACCGAGCTCGCGGTGGCGGGCGCCCGCGTGTTTCATCCGCACGCGGCCGAACAGGCGGAACGCGAAGGCGTCGCGCTGCGCTTCAGCTCGCTCCACGGTATCGGCGAGCCGTCCACCACGGTCACCACCTCGGTGATCGACCGGTCGTCCCACGCCGTCGTCCTGGCGGGCGGGCACCATGGATTCACAGCCACCGCCGAGCCGTTCGCCGATCTCGCCACGGTCACGGTGGTGACGGCGGATGCGGGTGCCCGCCTGCTGCACGCCACGGCACGCGTCGCCGCGTCACGGATGGACAGCGTCATTCTGCGATCGACGGACCGACCGCACGCCACCGCCTTTCTGGTGCGGGCGGCCGACGGTGCCGCGCTGCTGCGCGGCCTGCACGCGCATCTCGCGGTCGCGAGCCACGATGCCATCGGCGAGGTGGTGGCGCTCGCCCAGTGAGCGTACGGGTGTCGGGCGGCCCTGCCGCGGACGAACTCGCTCTCGCTACGTTCCAGACCGCCGGCGGCCACCGGTTGTCGGGGCTGCGCCTTCGCTTCCGCGTCGCAGGCAATGTGGACGCGGCGCGCGACCACGGCTGGATCCTCGTGTTCCACGCACTGACCGGCAGCGCCGACGTCGAGCAGTGGTGGGGACCGATGGTCGGACCCGGCAAGGCGCTCGACACGTCTCGCCACGCCATCGTCTCGGCTAATCTGCTCGGAAGCTGCTACGGCTCGACCGGGCCTCGGGAATGGGCACTCCTCCACGACGAACCGTTTCCCGAGCTCACGCCCGCCGACCTGGCGCTCGCCCACGTGCCGCTGCTCGAGCACCTCGGCGTGGAGCGCCTCGCCGTAGCAACCGGTGGCTCACTGGGGGGGATGGTGGCGCTCGAATGGGGCCGCCGGTCTCCGGTACCGATCGACCGCTTGATCGTCTTCGCAGCCCCGGCCGCGACCTCGGCCCAGGCCATCGCGTGGAACGCCGTCCAGCGAATGGCCATCGAAGCCGACCCGGGCTGGCAAGGCGGCCACTATGCGCCCGGCGCGGGCCCGGCCGCCGGCCTTGCCGCCGCCCGGGCGCTTGCGATGATCACCTACCGTTCGGGCGTCGAGTTTGACGCCCGGTTCGGACGCGCGTCCTCACGCCTGCCCGGGAGGTTCGACGTCGATCACTACCTCCGCCGGCAGGGCGACAAGCTGGTGGCGCGCTTCGACGCCGCCAGCTATGTCGCCCTGATGCGGGCGATGGATCTTCACGACGTAGGGGAGCTCGCGGCCGCCGCGCGGGAGACCGCGGCGCGGGTCCGGACGATCATCGGCGTGGGCGTGGACTCCGACCTCCTCTACGCGGCCGCGGAGGTTCGCGCGTGGACGGACGCGTACCTCGCGGCGGGTGCCGACGCGCGGTATCGCGAGATCGCGTCGGAGACGGGGCACGACGCCTTTCTGATCGAGTGGGATCAGGTCGAGCGAATCCTCAGCGAGCGCTAGGGCGATCGCCCCAGGGTCGATCACGACCGTGCGTCGGACCCCGGTGGGATGGGGGACGAACGAAGGCCTCCGACGTCACGCGGAGGCCCGGGGTACTTCGACCTGCATCGACTGGGTGATCACCGGCCGGGGCGCCGCTCCGGCTCAGGCCAGGAAACTCTCGAGGGCGCGAGCCCGACTGACGTGGCGGAGCCGGCTCAGCGCCTTCTCCTTGATCTGACGCACGCGCTCGCGGGTAATGCCCAACAGGCTGCCGATTTCCTCGAGGGTCATGGGCTCCGGGCCATCGAGTCCGAAATACAGCCGGAGGATCTTGGCCTCGCGTTCCTTCAGCGTGGACAGCACCTCCTCGATCGATTCGGTGAGCGCGTGCTCGAAGGTTTCGGAGTCCGGGCCAGGGTTCTGAGTGTCGGGGAGATAATCGAGGAGCTTGTTGTCCTCGCCCGGCGTGAGCGGTGCGTCGAGCGAGAGGTGGTTCTGCGAAATGGAGAGGGTTTTCTGCACCTCTTCCATCGAGATGTCCATCCCCTCCGCGATCTCGGACGGCGTCGGCTCGCGACCGAGCTCCTGGAGGAGGGCGGAGGAGCGCTTGCCGATCCGATGGAGCGTTCCGGCGCGGTTCAACGGCACGCGAACGATGCGGCTCTGCTCGGCGAGGGCCTGGAGAATGGCCTGCCGGATCCACCAGACGGCGTAGGAGATGAACTTGATGCCCTTGGTCTCGTCGAACTTGTGGGCCGCCCGGATGAGACCGAGGTTTCCCTCGTTGATCAGGTCCGCGAGCGACACTCCCTGATTCTGATACTTCTTGGCGACCGAGACGACGAAGCGAAGATTGCTGCGAACGAGCTTGTCGAGCGCCTCGCCGTCGCCCACGCGGATCCGCTGAGCGAGACGAACCTCCTCCTCCTGCGGAATCAGCGGATACTTGCTGATCTCGCGGAGATACTGGTCCAGCGATCCTTCATCGAACGAAGGACCCCGCCTGCCGGCACCAACCTGCATAGGACGCATCCGACTCGACCTCGACCTGAATGGGGCGGGACTCCTGCAACCGCGCGGCGTGCTCGCTGAAGACGAAAACCTGACGAACCTTACTCTCCGGGAATGCCCTGCGCAACCGGCGCCAACGCGCCAGTTTGCGCGCGCGGTCATCGCTCACATCCGGACTGCGATCTATTACACGTCGTAGGTGTCGATCTGGGCGCGCTGCAGCTTTCCCGAGTAATCCACGTAGCCGACCTTGGTCTCCGAGTAGAACTCGTACACTTCCCATCCGCCCTCACGGTGGCCGTTGCCCGTCGCCTTGACACCCCCGAACGGCAGATGCGCTTCAGCGCCGATGGTGGGCGCGTTGACGTAGGTGATGCCGTTGTCCAGCTCCTGCAGCGCCCGGAACGCGAGATTCACGTCTCCGGTGTAGACGCTGCTGGAGAGGCCATAGCGCACACCGTTGTTCACCCGGACCGCCTCGTCGAACGAGCCCACACGCACGACGCTCAACACCGGTCCGAAGATCTCCTCCTGCTCCAGGCGGCTGCCCGCACGCACGCCCGCGAACACCGTCGGCTTGTAGAACCATCCCGCGCCGAGCCGTCCGCCGGGCGCTTTGCCCCCGGTGATGAGCTCGGCGCCCTCCTGGCGGCCGATCTCGACGTAGCGCTCGACCTTGGCGCGCGAGGCCTCGTGGATGAGCGGGCCGACGTCGCTCTTCCCGGTCCGACCGTCGCCCAAGCGCAGCCCTTCCGCGGCGTCCACCAGCCGCTTCAGGAACCGATCGTGAATCTTCCGATGAAGGATGAGACGGCTGGTGGCCGTACAGCGTTGGCCCGTGGTGCCGAAGGCGCCCCACAACACCCCCTCGAGAGCCAGGTCGAGGTCGGCATCATCCATGACGATCATGGCGTTCTTGCCGCCCATCTCGAGCGACAGGCGCTTGTGCATCCGGCCGCACGTCTCACCGATGATCGCGCCGGTCTCGGTCGAGCCGGTGAATGAGATGACAGGCACCTGCGGATGCTCGACTAATGCCTTGCCCACCGTTTCACCGCGCCCGTGCACGAGCTGCACGACCTCCGGGGGAAGGCCCGCTTCGAGCAATATTTCCACGAGGAGGTGCACGGTGTGGGGCACGTCTTCCGAGGGCTTGATGATCACCGAATTCCCGCACAGCAAGGCCGGGAACATTTTCCAGGTCGGGATCGCGAGCGGGAAATTGAACGGGGTGATCAACCCCACCACACCGATGGGCCGGCGAAAGCTCATGGCCCATTTGGACCGCAATTCGGAGGGCACGGTGTGCCCGAAGAGCCGGCGCCCCTCGGTGGCGGCATAGTAGGCGGTGTCGATACCTTCCTGCACGTCGCCGCGGGTTTCCGGCAGCACCTTGCCCATCTCGCGCGTCATGGCGTCGGCGATGGCGTCCTTCCGCTCCACCAGGAGGTCGCCGACGCGACGGAGCACGTCGCCGCGGACGGGGGCCGGAGTCTTCGACCACAGCGCGAACCCACGCCGCGCCGAGCGGACGGCCGCGGCCACGTCGGCGGCACCCGAGTCGGGAAAGCGCCCGATCAGGTCGTCTGTATCCGCCGGGTTGCGGTTGTCGAAGTGGTCGCCCGTGGTGGGCGCGACCCACTCACCGCCGATGAAGTTGCGGAACGTCTTGGCCATGAGACCCTGGTCGAAGTAATGGAGTGAGGAAATTCATGTCGCTCAGGGCGCGGGTGCACTCTGCGCGGGTGCGCTCTGCTCCGGTGCGCTCTGCGCGGGTGCGCTCTGTGTGGGAGCGCTCTGTGTGGGAGCGTTCTGTGTGGGAGCGCTCTGCTCGGGCGCCGGCGTGGCCGGCACGACGGCGGGCGCGGAGGACGCGGGCCGCGCGGCGGGCGCAGCCGGCTCGGTCGTGCACATCCATGCCAGGCTCGACTTGGCGTAGCCCACCCTCGGCAGTACCTCGCGGAGGGCGACGGCGCCGGCCCACAGCATCACGGCCAGCGACAGCACGTGCGCGAGCCCACGATGGTTGGCCCAGCTTGCCAGCGCACCCAATAAGCCGATGAGCGCAGTCACGCCGACGGCGCCGAGGTAGAAGAACAGCTGCAGTCCGCAGGCCCGCTGATACGGCCACAGCGGCAGGGCCACGGCCAGCGCCACGGCCAGCAGCACCCAGAACCAGGTCAGCGCGACGGTGCTGCGACGGGCGGGGACCCGGACGGCTGGCGCCCCGGCGCGGCCCGACGGCGCGGCGGCCGGCACCGGAGCACTGGCCGGGAGCTGGCCCTGCTTGGCCATTGCCCGGTCGATCTCCGCCATCTCGCGATCCCAGTCCCTGGGCTGCTCGCTCATGTGGACCCCCGCGTGAGGCCGTAGCGCTCGATCTTCTTGTACAGGTTCGAGCGCGGCATCTTCAGCGCGCGCGCCGTTTCCGACACGTTCCAGTCGTGCTCGCGCAGTCGCTGGACGAGGAAGCTCTTCTCCGCTTCCTGCCTGAATGTCTCGAACGTGGGTGGACCGCCGGCGGGCGGCGCGACCATGCCGTTCTCCCCTCCGGGCAGGAGACGGTCGATGTCGGACGCGGTCACGACTTTGCCCGGCGCCAGGATCAAGGCACGCTCGACCGCGTTCCGGAGCTCGCGGATGTTCCCCGGCCATGGGCGCGCCTGGAGACGTCCGACCGCCTCCGCATCGAACCGCTTTCCGGGCACACCCGCGCTCCCCGAGAGGCGCTCGGCGAAGTGCGTCACCAGCGCGGGAATGTCCTCGACCCGCTCGCGCAGCGGAGGCACCTCGATCGGCACGACGTTCAGGCGGTAGAGCAGATCCTCCCGAAACCGCTGCTCCGCGATCTCCCCGTCGATGTCCTTGTTGGTGGCCGCGAGCACACGCACGTCGACCTGGATCGGCTTCGATCCGCCGATCCGGCTGACTACGCCTTCCTGCAGCACGCGGAGCAGCTTGGCCTGCGCGGGCAGCGACATGTCGCCCACTTCGTCCAGAAACAGCGTGCCGCCGTCGGCCTGCTCGAACTTCCCGGCCCGATCGGCAAAGGCGCCGGTGAACGAGCCCTTCATGTGGCCGAACAACTCGCTTTCGATCAGCTCGGAGGGTATTGCCGCGCAGTTCACCTCGACGAAAGCCCGGTCGCGCCGGGGGGACGCCTCGTGCAGCCCGCGCGCCACCAACTCCTTGCCCGTGCCGTTCTCCCCGGTGATGAGGACCCGGGCCGCCGTGGGACCCACCTTGGCGATGAGCTCACGTACGGCGTGCAGCGCCGGACTTTCACCCACCATCTGATAGCGGCTCTCCGCGGCCTCGCGAAGCCGGGCGTTCTCGCCGACCAGCTCCGCGTGCGCGAGCGCATTCCTGACGGTGAGCAGCAGCCGATCGGTGTCGAGCGGCTTCTCGAGAAAGTCGAAGGCGCCCCGCTGGGTTGCCTCGACGGCCGTAGCGATGGTTCCGTGACCGGAGATCATCACGATCTGGGCCCGCGAATCAAGGCCGCGCAGACGCGTGAGCGTCTCGAGGCCATCCAACCCCGCCATTTTCACGTCGAGGAACACGAGGTGAGGCCGGAACTCGGTATACACCGTGATGGCCTCCCCCCCGGACGCGGCCACCCGCACCTCGAGGTCCTCGTACTCGAGCACCTGCTTGAGGGCCTGCCGAATGCCCGCCTCGTCATCGACGATGAGAACCCGATGGCTCATGAGCGGGGAGCTCCATAGAGTGTGGCGCCAGTGGGCCGCACGCGCACCTCACGGACTCCGGCCGGCACCTTCCAGGGCACGGTTTCCCGGCCGGGATCGCGCAGCGCGCCGGAAACGAGTCGCTTGACCGCCGACGCAGGCACCGGGAAGTCGCGAATCTGGAACGAGCGCACCGCCCACTCACCGCGACCTGGCGCGATGACTCGGAGCGGACCAGTCGCCTCGACCGGCTCGTTCGGCCCAAGCGCCGCGGCGAACGGCCCGACGATTTCCTTGGGGAGTCGGGCCGTCCGAAGGCGAGCGTGCACCTTCACTTCGCCTTGGAGCAGCTCGACCTGTAACGAGTCCAGCTCCTGCCGAAATTCCGGCGCGAGGCCCTTCCCCATCAGCGATGCCACCTCCGAGGCCGTGAGCACGACGGAATCCGCACGCCAGCCGTTCAGCGAGTCGATCTTGGCCTCGGCGCTGGCGAGCGCCCGGGTGCCCGGGCGGCCGCGAGGGGTCGTGGACGAGCCAGCAGCTGGCTTCGACGACTCGGTGCGACCGAGCAGGCTCCGCCCCTCCCGGACCACTCGGTCCCGGTACAGCCATCCCACGACCAGCGCGACCAGCAGCCCCAGGCAGCCGAGCAGCCGGAACGGCGCGGTCAGGCAGCCCATCATGGCGTGAGGTCCAGGGTGAGCCGCGGTTCGTATCTCGGGCCCTTGGTGGTCAGCACGCTCTCGTAGAGCACCAGCACGCTGCCGAGGAATGGCGCCCGCGCATGGCTGACACCGTACTCATCGAGCGCACCGGCCGGGATGCGATGTCCCTCGCGCACGCGTCCCAGGGTCACGTGCGGCCGGAACGGCGCACCCTCCGGGGCGAAGCCGATCTCCTCGCCTCCGCGCTCGAGACGATCCTGGAGCAACTCCAACGTTGCCGGCGCCTCGATGCCCACGAACAGGACCCGGGGGCGCACCACGCTTGGAAATGCTCCGAGAGTGTCAAGGCGAAGGGCAAGCGGCCCTGTCCCCTGGCTCGCGAATCGAACCGACTCTTCGATCACCTCCAGCCGCTCGGGCGCAACCTCCCCATAGAACTTGAGGGTGAGATGCAGCCCTTCCTCATGAACCCAGCGCACCGGCCATCCGCTGTCGCGCAGCCGGCCGAGCAACGCGACGAGCTCACGCCGCGCCTCGTCGACGATAGGGATGCCGACGAACAGCCGCATCAAGCGGGAAGGCGAGGGGCAAGTGCCAGCAGGCCGCCGCGCCGGTAGCCCCCCGGATCGAGCTCGACCTGCGCGAACCCGAGTGCACCGAACCGTGCCGCGACCGCCGACCATGCCTCCCGCACCACGGGCATCTGTTCAGGCAGCACCTCGATCCGCGCACGCTCACCATGGTGGCGAACCCTCAGGTCCCCGGACACTCCGAGCTCTCGCAGGTATGCCTCGCCATCCTCGACCTGACGCAGCCGGCGCGGAGTAATCTCGAGTCCGTAGACGACCCGGCTGGACAGGCACGGCGATGCCGGCGCGTCCCACGCCGGAATCCCCAATTCCCGTGACAGCTTCCGGATCTCCGACTTCCTCCATCCGAGGAGCGCGAGCGGCGAGCGGACGCGGCGTTCCTCGGCCGCCTGCAGTCCCGGCCGATGTTCGCCGAGATCGTCCGCGTTGGTGCCGTCGATGATCGTGTCGAAGCCACGCGCGTCCGCCACGGCCTGCAGGCGGCTCCACAGCTCACTCTTGCAGAAGTAGCAACGGTTGGTGGGATTGCCGAGGTAGCGCGGGTCGCTCAACTCGCCGGTGTCGATTTCCACGACAGGCACGTCGAACCGGCGCGCAAGCTCCAGGGCGTTGCGCCACTGGGCCTCCGGATACGATGCGCTCCGGCCGATTACCGCCAGGAACCGTTCTGGCCCGAGCGTCTGGCGTGCGACGACGGCCAGCAACGCGGAATCGACCCCGCCCGAATAGCCGAGGAGCACCCGCCCGCATTCGAGCAGGTGACGCCGCAGAAGATCGAGGTCGGACATGGGCAGTAACGTAATGCGGTCCCGAGGCAAGTGAGAGCCCGGCGCGTTACTATGCGACATGCCCGACGACTCGATGCTGGTCATCTCGCCTGCCCTGCGGGTGCCGCTGCTCGAGCTCGACGTCCGGGCCACTCGCTCAGGTGGACCAGGCGGCCAGCACGTCAACACCTCGTCTACCAGGATCGAAGTGACATGGGACGTGGCCGCCTCGCCGGCACTCACCGATGAGCAGCGCCAGCGATTGCTGGTCCGGCTGGCCAGTCGTCTCGACTCGGCGGGTCGGCTCAGGCTGGTATCTACGGCGTCACGTAGTCAGCTCCGCAATCGCGAGGACGCCCTGGAGCGGCTTCGCCGGATCGTCCTGGAGGCCCTCGTGGTGCCCAAGACCCGGAAGCGCACCAAACCATCCCGAGCGGCGAAAGCGGCGAGACTGGAGAGCAAGCGCAAGAGAGCGGCGACGAAGCGGGATCGCCGGCCCCCACGCGCTGACGAGTGACACCGCCAGTCCAAACCGCCGGCAGTTGTCCCACGACGTACCACCCGCCAAATTGATCAGACCCGCAGTCCATCAGTTGAACCGCGTATTACACGGCACTCCTTCGCCGGTCCAGGCTCCGGTACTGGATGGCTTCACTGACGTGGGTGGTCGAGAGCTCCACGGCTCCGGCCAGGTCGGCGATGGTGCGCCCGATTTTGAGGATTCGATGGTAGGCGCGGGCGGAGAGGCCGAGCCGGTTCACGGCCTCCCGAAGCAGCCGCTCCACCGCTTGAGATAGCGGGCAGTAGACGCGAAGATCTCGCGCGGTCATGTGGGCATTGGCGTACAGCCCCGGTCGGTCCCGGAAACGCTGCCGCTGCCGAGCCCGGGCTCGCTCCACCCGCTCACGGATCGTGGCGCTCGACTCCTCAGCTTCGGCGGCCACCAGATCACGATACGCCACGGCAGGCACGTCGAGATGGATGTCGATCCGGTCTAGGAGCGGTCCCGACACCCTCGACCGATACCGCTCGACTTCGGGGTCCGCGCACCGGCACGTGTGCGTACTGTCTCCCAAGTAGCCGCAGGGGCACGGGTTCATGGCTGCCGCGAGCATGAAACGTGCAGGAAAGTTGAGGGTCACCGCGGCTCGGCTGAGCGTGACCACACCGTCTTCCAGGGGTTGTCGCAGCACTTCGAGCACATTGCGGCGGAATTCCGGCAGCTCGTCGAGAAAAAGCACTCCTCCGTGTGCCAGGCTGACCTCGCCAGGCCGTGGAACGGAGCCCCCGCCGACCAGTCCGGCGTCACTGATGGTGTGGTGAGGTGCACGAAAAGGCCGCAACGCGCATAGCGAGCGGTTACCTTCGAGCAGCCCGGCAACGCTGTGGATTTTGGTGGTTTCGAGTGCCTCGTCGAGCGTCATCGATGGGAGGATCGTGGGAAGCCGCCGCGCGAGCATGGTCTTCCCGGCACCGGGCGGGCCGATGAGCAGCAAATTGTGGGCGCCTGCCGCGGCCACTTCGAGGGCGCGCTTGGCGGCAGCCTGACTCCGGACGTCAGCAAAGTCGCACTCGTCGCGCCGGTGCTCCGACATCAGGGCTGGAAGATCCGCCCGGGCCGCGGGCACGACGAGTTTCCCCGAGAGGTAGTGACATACCTCGACCAGGGTTCGGGCTCCCCGCACCTCGAGCCCATCCACCACAGCCGCCTCGGGCAGGTTGGGGGAGGGCAGAATGAGGCCGCGGCAACCCGCCGCGCGCGCGGCGAGCGCCATGGGGAGGGCGCCCCGTACGGGGCGCAGATCGCCCTCCAGGCCCACTTCGCCGACCAGCAGGAGGCGATCAAGTCCGGGGGCCGTCAGTTGACCGCTGGCCACCAGGACGCCGACCGCAATGGGCAGGTCGAGCCCCGAGCCGGTCTTGTGAATGTCGGCCGGGGCGAGATTGACGGTGATACGTTTGAGGGGCAGCACGAACCCCGCGTTGGTCAAGGCCGCGTTGATGCGTTGCCTGCCCTCCCGCACGGCGCCGTTGGCGAGGCCCACCGTGGCGAAGGACGGAAGGCCGCTGCTGATGTCCACCTCGACGTCGACCGGGTAGGCATCGATGCCGAGGACCGCGGCGGAGCGAACACTGGCGAGCATGCCGGGCACCTTTCGAGAGCCCGGAGACGTTACAGCATTATCCGGGGGCAGACGGATCCCGCGCCCGCCACCCGGTTCACTGACCCGCGTGGCGGACGACCCCTGCACCCGCCGCCACGACGTCAGCCCATCACCCGGAGCCGCCGCATGCGTCGGTTGATCGCTGGAGTGCTACTGTCGTCACTGACCGCCTGCGCGGTGCCCAAGGCCGCGGGCGCTCCGCTCGCGCCGATCGAGCGCGCCTGGGAGGTCCCGACGCTGGAGCTCTACACCGAGTGGTGGAGAAAGACCGAGGAATGCTCGGGCCGGAAGGGCGACATGAACGAGGTGAAGTTCTTCGCGGTCGACGCGCCCGATGGGGCCATCGGGCTCAACGGGACGGTGGCACACGGGTGGTGGGTCCGGGAGGGCAACCGCATTTATCTGCCGGCCAACGCACTCGGTGAAGAATGGCTGGTCCGCCACGAGATGCTGCACGCCCTGCTCCAGCGCGGCTCGCATCCGAACAAGTCGTTCGTCGAGGCGTGCCATGTCGCCTCGGTGGCGGCCTGGCGGGATTCGACGATGCGCGTGGACCCCGGGAATCCTCAGGGCAGCTGAGCTCGTCGGTCGAGCCGGACGCTACCGCTTGTCGTAGGGCACGAGAAACTGCCGCTTTCCGTTCGGAGCGGAGGGTATTCCATCCACATCCTCGAACGCAATCCGAAACTCGTCGCCGATCGCGGCGTGGACGGTGTCCCGCAGCACGATCCGCTGCTCGTCCGACGGGCGCCGGCTAACGTCCAGTAGAAACCGCAGGGATCTCGCGCCCTCCTCACGCACCTGAAAGCCCCTCACCCACTCGTCCGCGCGGGCACGGCCGAGCATGCTGGTGATCACCGGTGTCGTGATCACCGCCCCGTTGCTGCGCCGGATCGCGTGGGCAGTCCGCCCCTGCACCCGAGTCATCAATCCCAACCCGCGTCCGCAGGCGCAGCGCTCCGCCACGCGTCTCGCCATATCCCCCATCCGGTACCGGATCAGCGGCATCGCGTACAGGCTGAGGCTGGTCACCACGACCTCGCCAAGTTCGCCCGGTGGCACGGGCCGGCCTTCCGGATCGACCACCTCGAGGATGAAGGCGTCGTCGTTCACGTGCAGCAACCCTCGACGGATCGGGCACGCCCAGGCGATCACACCAAACTCGTTGGTAACGTAGACCTCCACCGCGGGCGCGCTGAATGCGGCCTCGGTGACCTCCAGGCAGTGCTCCGTGACCTCCATCGCCGTGCAGAACACCGCACGGGGTTGCGGCAATTGCGCCCCGGTAGCCACCACGTGCTCGGCAAGCGCTTCGATGGCACCGGCGTAGCCCGTCAGCATCGGCGGGTGCACCGCCTTGATCCGCTGGACCACGTGCTCGGGCGGCGCGTGGGCGTCCAGGCGCTCGACCCTGGGAAGCACGCCTAGTTGCCGAAGGCGGGCGATCGGACCGGACCGATCCCGCTTCTGCGCAGTCGCGACGTTGACCTGCGGATCCCGCATGCCACACCCATACGCGCGGTACACTCGCCACCATCGCGCGGAGTAATCCGATTCCTCCGCCCTGGAGCGGAGGAAACGACCGGGCGTTCCGGTCGAGCCACTCGTGACGACCGGGAACAGCCCTTCGGCCCCGTCAATGAGGAAGGCATCGAGGCCGTGTCGCGCGATCACGTGCCGGTCGAGCAGGGGGAGACGTCCGAGGTCTTCGAGCTCCACGCGCCGCGGATCGTTCAGCCCGGCCTCGCGGAGCATTGCTGCGTAATACGGTGCAGCGGCCGGCGCAGACGGTCGCGCTGGCGCTGCTCGAGCGCCTCGACCGAAAGCCATTGGGCGCGTGAGGCACGTCGCAGGTCCTTCAGCAGCGCCGCAAACAAGGGCCCGGAGCTCACCACCGGCATCGGTTCGGCCCTCCGGGTTGGATCACGCGAAAATCCATGAGGCGCATCTCCCAGCTTCTCGCCGTAGTCCGCCACACGGGATCACGGGCAATGTCAGCCGTCGTGTGCGGCTCCCCACGGTACTCGAAAGCCATGGGAACGACCCGCCCCGCAGACCCCCAGGCGTAGATGAGTTTGCGGAACTCGACTACCGGGAGCGCCTGCCCGGCCAGCGGCTGATAGTTGTACCCGATCGCCGCGGCGCCGTCATCGATCGCCGTGAACCGGACGACATCCTCCTGGTAGCTCCAGCGCTTCAACGGATTGCCCGAGAGCAGCAGATGATTGGAGCTGGGCCCCTCCGTGCGCAGGTTTCTGAACATCGAAAAATTGCCGGCGGTGCGAAGTCCCGAGTACGAGGTCAGGCCGTGCAGCAACAGCACGACCGGAACGGCGTACAACCACGTGGGAGTCAGGCGGCTCGACAGGCCGACTCCTCGCCACCTCGGCCGAGGCGCGGGCGCCATCAGCGCGCGCAGCATCGGCCAGGACAAGACGAGGACGGCCGCGTTGAACAGCACCGCCGCGACGAGCCGGCGATGCAGACCCGACGAGACCCCCGCGAGGACGCTGATGGCGAAGTACACGTGGGCGCGAGGAATCGAACGCCCGAGGACCGGCAGGCGCAGCCGCCGCGTCATCGGGTCGAGGTACTCCGCCGGAAGGAACGTGAACAGCAGCGACAAGGCGAGGGCCTCGAAGTCGACGAAGCCGATCAGGGAGAGCGTCGTATGCATCATCCAGCAGAACGCGAGTACCGGCGCCTGTGCGCGCGGGAGCAGGAGGAGCAGACCTCCGACCAGCTCCCAGAGAATGACGATCACCGCCATGCCGAGAATCACGAACGCCATTGCCGCCGATGAGGCGCTTGGGGCAAACCGCATTGCGAGTGCCGCCGCAGCCACCACGACGACAAAGGCGGCGGCTCGGACCGCCAGCCCGATCGGACGACTCCTGCCGCGCGACGACAGCAGCGCCGCGACCACGGCTCCGACCGCCGCGGCGAACACGAGTCCGTTGGACGCGCCGAAGGTCGTGCCCTTGACCACTCCGCCGAGGTCGCCCACCAGATCGGCGACGCACGACAGCTGAGGGTCAAGAAAATCGGTGTTCAGTTTGTCGAACCCTGCCAGTGCGTACACGAGGATCAGGGACGCCTGGAGCACGGGCCGAACCATCTCGAAGCAGTCGTCGTCGGTCCACTGCCGGCGCATCGGGAACAAAGAATAGGCGATCGCCACCAGCAGGACGACGCTGCAATACGTTTCCACGTTGACGTGGTTGGCCACGTCGGGAAACTGCACCAACAGCGTCTGGGCCGTGGAAAACGCCAGCACGATGGCGAAGGTCCTGCGGGTAAGTCCGAAGGCGAGCACGAGCGCCACGAGCAGCACGAGCGCGCCCGTGAAAAGCGGGAAGCGCCACTTTTCGGCGAGCTCGAGGATGAGCGCCGTCATGTACAGCGTGGCGAACGTCGCGAAGCGCGTCATGCCGAGGCTGGTCCCCGTGGCCGTCTACACACTGCGGCAACCAGGGTGGAAGGGCGTCTATGTCGTTGGAGTCGGATGTGGGAGAGAAAGCAACCTCTGTGCCGACGGTATTGGAGTATTCCAGCCAATGCCGAGGGGGCCGAGCGACTACATGCGGGACGGGCCGGTGTGAGCGGCTATCTGGGCCGGGTTGCAAGAGAAGTGACAGCGGAACAGCTTGGCGGGGAGCGACCAGACGAGGGCTTGGCGCTCCGGCCAGCAGCGAGTGCTGGCCGGGGCCGATTCAGCTCAGAACGGTTGCGGTGCGGCGCCGTTCGACCCAGGGTTGTGGCTACCGCGACACACCACGCCGCCGGTTCTCACATGGCCGGAGCTCCAGGCAGGCCCGCCGCCGTCTCGCCGATGGCGTCTTCCATACGGCGCAGGGCCTGCTCGTCCGAACGGCTCGGTCCGACGAAGCTGCGCTTGGCCGACAGCTGCCAGTACACCACCAGCGCGAGCGTCAAGGCGAGCATGGTCCACAGCACCAGCTCGTTCGGCGGCAGGCTGAAAATGACGGTCAGGAACAGCACCCACCCGATCGCGATCACATTGAGCACCGGACCCCACGATCCGAGGTTCCACGGCGCCGTCTCGGGCGTCGCGTATTCGCCCTCGCCCCGACGCCGGTTTCGCCAATTGAGGTAGATCGGGAGCATGTACGCCACGTACAGCGTGATGGTGCTGATCGAGGTGATGACGAAGTAGGCAGCGGCGTACAGGCAAAGCACCACCGCGAGCGCGCTCGTAATCAGGATGGACCACACCGGCGTCCGGTAAGTTGGGCTCACACGCTTGATGAGCGAGGAGCCGGGCATACCGTCATCCCGCGCGAAGGCGTACCACATCCGGGCCATCGACGTGATGGATGAAGACCCGCACAGCCACATTGCCCCACCGATGATCACGGCCACCAGGTTGGCGAAGAAGGTGTCGAGGTTGCCGTAAACGATCTGCAGCACCGGATAGGCGTCGTTGGCCGTGGCGGCCACGTCGCCGTTCGGAATGCACCAGGTCAGGATCAGCAGCATGATGTAGCCGACTACCGCCGACACCGCGACCGACAGAAAGACCCCCCACGCGGAGTTCTTGCGAGCCATCACGGTTTCCTCAGCCACGTGGGCCGAGGCGTCGTACCCCGTGTAGGTCCACTGCGCCTGCAATAGTCCGAGCACGAAGACGAGCGCGAACGGCGCCGCACGGTACACCTCAGCCAACCAGGGGAAGAGCGCGAAGAGCGGCGAGGTGAACTTGAAGTCACCGAAGACAAGTGCGGGCTGCGGGGCGCCACTGCCGAGATCCGCCGAGGCGGCGTCGAGCGGGTTCACCACTGTGGCGCGCGAGAACAGGAACTCGAAGCTGTTGTGGTGCGTGCCGAACGCCGTGAGCAGCAGCGCGATGACGGCCACACCCCCGATGTGCCAGTAGACGCTGAAGTCGTTGAGCCGGGCGGTAAGACGGATGCCGAAGATGTTGATCAGGATCTGCGGGATCATGATCAGCACCATGACGAATACGTAGAAGTACCAGTTCGTCGTCGTACCGAAGAGCGGCAGCGGTTGATCCGCGGGCAGCCCGAAGATCCGGGTGACGGCGCCGACGATGTAGATCGCCGCCGCGATGTTGATGCCGGCGGTGATCGTGATCTGGCCGATCATGTTGAGCCATGCGGTGGTCCAGGCCCAGGTGCGGCCGCCGAGCCGGAACGCCCAGAAGTACAGCCCGCCGGCCGTGGGATAGGCCGACGCCAGCTCCGCCATCGAGGCGGCGACGCAGAGGGTGAAGAGACTCACGACGGGCCAGCCGACGGAGTTCACGATCGGACCGGCGAACTTGAGTCCGTACCCGTACAGCAGGACGGCACCGGTCAGGATGGAGATGATGGAAAAGGAGATGGCGAAGTTGGAGAAGCCGCCCATCTCGCGAAACAGCTGCTGGGCGTATCCGAGGCGGTGGAGATCCTGAATGTCCTGCTGGATGAGCTCCTCGCGGGTCGGCGGGCGCGCTGCCATGGACGAATCTCCTTGTGTGGGGAGACGACAGGACCAGCGGCTCAGAGATGCGGTCCGGCCGGGGTTCCGTCAAGAGTCCGGAGGTTCCGGGCAGGCAGCTCGGAGCATCGCGAGCACATCCAGCCGGTTCTCCATCGCACCCGACTGCGCCGAGATCCTCAGTGCGTAGTCGCGGAGAATCGCGTCGCGTTCGGCTCCGCGCGCCACGGCGACCGCGAGTTCTTCGCAGTACGCCGGGATCTCGACCTCGATGACCCGGCGCGCCGAGGTCAGACCCGCGAAGAACGCCTCGCACCCCGGAGCCTGGCCGGCCTGCCGGCGATGCACCGCCTCGTGTGCCAGGACTTCGGCGGACTGCGCTGTCCCGACCAGATCGGCTCGAAGCCACGTCTCCGCAATGCCGTTGCGGCAGAAGGTGTATCCCAGATACCCGGCCGGGATCGGCGGATCCCGAGGCCCGATGAGGGGGAGCACCATCAGAGGCAGCAGCCACGAGGTACGCATGGAAACTCCCTGGTGAGGGCGTTCTATCCGGCGGCGCCCGAGGATACCTTCCCCGCCCCGCCTGCACCGAGCGCCGTCGACGTCCCGCCGTGCACATTTTCGAACGGATGCGGGCGCAACCTTTCCCCATCCTTCAGCATCTTACCGGGGCGGCTTCATCCAGAGCTGCAGACACTCGTCGCACCCACGCAGCCACGTTCCCCGTCCCCGCGCACTGGCGAGCTGGCGGCCACCAGCGAGGAAGCACTCCGGCTTCAGCGTTCGGCACCCGTCGACTTTTGCGCTCATCGATTGCACGTTGTCGGGACTGGACGAGCACGAAGCGATGACCGAGATTCGCCGGAGGGCAACACCGGCACGGCAAGAAGTTGCGACATCTGCGAGCGGCCCGCGGGGCGATGGCGAGCTAGCTTGGCCGCCGGAATGGATGGATACCCGAGCAGCCCGCGGGCCGGAAGGGGCTCGCGGTGGTGCTCACGCGCGGCTGCCGTAGCCCAGCTCGATCGGGGCCGTGCGGCCCCCGTTTTGCTGCGAATTCACGCCGAGACGCTCATCCCGCAGTCCTGTCTCCGCCACCTGTGCAACCGGCAGACCTTCTCGCAATGTGCGGGAGCCAATGGCCATGATGAGAACCTTTCCCCGCGCCCGTTGGGCGGCTCTCGCGTCGATCCTGGTGCTGACCTTCCTCAGCGGCGGCTGGCTGCTCCGGCCACGCCCCGCAGCCGAAGGCGGCATTTACGAACAGGCCCGACTCTTCGAAGGCGTCGTCGGCGCTATCAACCGGCACTACATCGACTCCCTCGGCGAAGGCGATCTGTACCAGCGGGCGGCGGACGCTCTGGTGGGATCGCTGCGCGATCCCTACGCGGAGCTCCTCGTCAAGGATGCCTACCACGAGTATCAGCGCCAGATGGCGGGGACCGAGGTCGACATCGAGCGCGGTCCGTCGGAATCCGGCTGGGAAGGCCGATTGGGCGGCAGCCTGATCGCCCCTGGCGACGAAGTATTGAGCATCGACGGCCAGAACACCGATGGCTGGTCTGACGAGCGTCTGGACGAAGCCCTTCGGCGTGGTACCGGCCCGACAGTCACGGTAGTGGTCCGCCCGCGCGGCGGCACGCAGCCGGTCATCCGGAGATTCACACGAACCGAGATTCACGTGCCCGCGGCGTCGCGCGGCATCCTGCTCGCCGGCGACGTCGGCTATGTGGTGCTCCGGCGGATGAGTCAGGGCGCGGCGGAAGAGCTCCGCGCCTCGGTCGACACGCTCGTGTCGCAGGGCATGACCTCGCTGGTTCTCGACCTCCGATCCAACCCGGGGGGCCTCATCCGCGAAGGCGTGGCGATCGCCGGGCTCTTCCTCGAGCCGGGGGATACCGTGGCTACCTCCATCGGTCGCTCGTCCAAGCGCACCAGGACTTACCTCGCCGATGCCGCGGGTGGCTGGGATGAGCTTCGGGTGGTGGCCCTGGTCAATCGGGGGACCGCCAGCTCCGCCGAGCTGGTGGCGGGCGCGCTGCAGGACCACGATCGGGCCGTGGTCGTGGGCACACCGACATACGGGAAGGGCGTGCTCCAAACGACCTATCCGATCGGTGAGGACGTCGCGCTCAAGCTCACCACGGCCCGCTGGTATACGCCGAGCGGTCGGACGGTGCAGCGACCCCGGCCCGACAGCGCCGGGGGACCAGGCAACCGCATTCCCGCAACGCAGCCGCGAACGTTCTTCACCAGCCGCGGACGGGTCGTACCGGACGCCAGCGGGATCCTGCCCGATCTGCTCGTGCGCGCGATGCCGCGCTCGGAGGGCGAGCGCCTGCTGGCGGCGAGACTGGGTGAGGGCATGAATCGTTTTCGCGATGTGCTGGCCGGATACGCGGCCGAGCTGCGCTCGGAGCAGGTGACCGACCCCGACGCGGCCATGCTGACCGCCGAACGGCGCGACGCGCTGTTCAGCCGGATGGAGGATGCGGGTGTGCGCCTGGACCGCGAAACTTACGATCTGGCCGGGGGCTTCGTGGAGGAGCAGCTGGCGAACGAGCTGGCGCGGGCGTTCTTCGGCAGCGATTCGGTGCTGCGCCGGAAGGCTCGCAACGACCGGCAGCTTCAGGCGGCGCTCCAGATCGTTCGGACCTCGAAAACCCAGGACGACGCACTCAACGCGGCGATGCGGGCGCAGCTGAGCGGCCGGATCCGGTAGCCGGAACGGGATCGGCACGCGCGGGGCGCGTGCGCCCCCGCTACATCGGTACGCTCACCAGCACCCGTGTCCCTCGCCCGACCTCGCTTTCCACGTCGATCTGCCCGCCCCATCCATCCACGAGCCGTCGTACGATCGCGAGGCCGAGCCCCGAGCCGCTGGTAGTGGTGGAAAATCGGGGCTCGAAGATCCGGGGCAGCAGCTCGGCGGGAATGCCCGTTCCGTCGTCCGCCACTTCGATCCTGCCAGGGCCTACCGTCACCTCGACCACCTTCGCGCCGGCGTTCCGAGCATTCTCCAGCAGGTTCACCACCACTTCCTTGACTTCATCCGGCCTGGCCGCGCCTTGCGCGCCGGGCAGGCAGGAGAGCCGCACGGCGCATGCATCCTCGGTCAGCCGATAGAGCTGGATCACCTCGCCCACGGCAATGCCCAGGTCGATCCGATGCAGGGGCTGCACGTCATCGGCGGGGGCAGCGAACCGGCTGAAGGCGCGGGCAATCGTATCCAGGCGGTCGATCTCGGCGAGCATGCGCTCGGCGGTGTCCTCGAGTGTACGGTCGAACTCGCCCCGCCGATCGCGGTACACGCGGCGGAGATGTTGCAGGCCCAGCCGCATCGGGGTGAGCGGATTCTTGATCTCGTGCGCCACCTGCCGCGCCATCTCTCCCCATGCCAGCACGCGCTCGGCACGCGAGACATCGGTCACGTCGTTCAGCGCGATCACCACCCCGCGCACATCCGGGCCGAGCGTGGCGAGCTGAAATGACAGCCGACGCCCGCCTACCTCGAGCTCGGCAGTCGTGCCGGCTTCCGGATCGGCCTGGAATCGGCGCACGGCCTGGGTGAACGGCGTCCAGGCCTCGCCGAGGCGATCGAGCAGCGGCGCTCCCTCCTCGAGCTCGGCCCCGACCAGCTCCACCGCCTGACGATTGGCGATGAGCACCCTCCCCTCGGGATCGATGGCGACCACGCCCGTGGCGACGGTACCAAGCACCGCCGCGGTCCGCCGTCGCGCCTCCTCCAGCGCGTGCTGGCTGCCGCGGATGTCGGCCGCCATCCGTTCGAAGGCGCCGAACACCGGCTCGAACTCGAGTGGGGGATTCTCCGCGTGGGTCGGCATCGGCTGGCCGCGACCGAGTGCGAGCGCCGAACGGCGAAGCTCAGCGACGGGCCTCGAAAGCGCCCGCGACGCGCCCTGCGCGCCGAGCAGCGCCGCCGCGACGCCGGCGAGGGTGGCGAGCAGGAGCACGAGCGCGAGATCGAGCTGGCGCACTCCGAGCGACGAATCGTCCGCGAGCTGCGGGGTGGCGAGCACGCCGATATCGGTCGGACTGCCGGGCTGCAGCACCCGGTAGCCCACGCGCTCGGCGAGCGCCGGGATGGAGCCGTCCCGCGTCACCTCGAGCTCGCCGTCGATGGCCAGGGCGGCGTACGCATCGGGATCCATGAGCTGAGGCATGACACCGAGGTCTTCGAGCACCTGGGTGCTGGTGCCGGCCAGCCGTCCGCCGATGTACAGGCCGAGGTCGGCATCGATGCGCCGGCTGAGCTCGCGGAGCCGCTCGTCCGGCGCCGGACTGCCGCCCCGCACGAGGCCGCCCGCCGTGAGCACCGCATCCCGGAGCGTCTGTGTGATCAGGAGATCCCGGCTCCGCTCCACCTCGTCGGCCAGGCGGGCGAAGCTCCAGGCGGCAAATCCGATCGCGGGCAGGAGGAAAAAGGCGCCCAGCGTGACCGCCAGCCGGATCCGGAACGAGCGTGCGAGGCTCCGCCATCGGGGCGCGCGCAGTCGGCTCCCGGAGACCAGCTCCGCCACCAGCCAGAGCAGGCCCAGTACGGCCGCATCGAGTAGGACGACGAGCACCCCGCGCACGAAGAGTGGAAATGGGCTGCGCAGGTCGACCACCGCGTGCACGATGCGCCGTCCGCCGGGAAGCTCGAGCGGGTACTCGTTCCTGAGCGACCAACCTTCGCGGCGCCATCGCGGGCGCGGGGTGGCCGCCGACGGATCCACGGGTGGACTGAGCGACAGGCGGTACAACGGCGATTGCTGACTCCCGGGGTCGAGCAGCCGCCCGACACGCCCGGGCAATACGAGCGCGGAACGGGGCCCGACCGCCGCGGTCATGACTTCGTCCCCGGACACCCGTACCATGAGGACGTAGTGAATGCCTGGCACGCGTGACACCTGGTCCACCCGGACCGAATCCGACGCGGGGAGCGAGCGGACCATCGTCGAGAGAAGCGACGGAGGAAGGTCGAGCGAGTCGAGCACGAGCTCATCCACCAGCGCGCCGCGGGAGGACCAGAGCGCGAGGTGCGCCGGATAGCCCTGCGACCCGAGCGACGAGCCGTGCCACAGCGCGTACATCTCGGACGCCGATTCGGGCGACGCATTTCTCCTGAGCTGCTCGCCGAACCGCTCGAGCAAAGGTACCGCGAGCGGATCCGGCTCGCCGCCGAGACGGGCGACGTCGCGCTGCGCCACCTGCACCCTGCCGGCCTGCACGGCGCCCCAGGTCACCAGTGCCGACGAGCTGCCCGAGACCAGGGCGATGCCGGTGATCACGGCCCAGCGCGGGGCGGGCAGCGTCACCAGCAGCAACGCGGGAGTCCAGAGAAAGGTGTACCAGTCCGGCCACCCGCCCCGTGGACTCCAGACCAGAATCCCGACGACCGACGCCCCGAGCGCGATCGCCACGCCGAGCGCGATCGGCCACCAGCGCCGCGCATCCGGTTCCCCGCCGCGCCCCCGGAATAGGGCCGCGGTGGGAACGATGCACGCGGCCGCCGAGACCATGAGTGCCAGCTGCCAGCTGAGCCACAGTCCGATGGGAACGCCGTCGGCCGGCGGAGTGATGCCACGCCCGAGGCTGCTGATGAGATACGGGGCCACCAGCAGGAGCGCGAACCCGATGGCGACGCCCGCCCCGCGCCGCGGGAGACGGATCCGCCAGAGCCACACGCCGCCAACGGTCAGCAAAATGCCGGCGAGCGCCAATACGCCGGCAGATCCGGAGAGTGGGCCGAGCAGCGCACGGAAGAAGGTCGCCGGAGAGAACAGCGGCTGCAGACCGAGAGCCGGGCCGACCGGCGCGCGGACTGGAAGCCAGACGATGGCGGCGAGGAGCGCGAGGCGCTCCAGCGGCCTCGACGCAACGCTGAGCGCGAGACCGAGCACCACGAGCACGAGCCACGTCACTCCCCGGCTGCCGCGCTCGTACGCCAGCTCTTTGGCAGCCCCCTGCTCGGGCGGCACCGGTCGTACGCTGAACAGGAGCCGGGGCCCGGCCGTCGTCGGCTCCTCGTAGTCGAACACGTCCGCGCTGTCGGGCGCGGTGTTGGGCGGGTACACGGTGAGGCCGACTTCGGTGCGCGCGCGAAACAGCTCGGCCAGGCTGCGGCTTCGATCCGGAACCGCCGGATGGGCCCAGACCAGCACACCGGCCACTGCCATGCGTCCATCCGCGGTGTGGCGCCTGGCCTCAAGCTCGACGTAATATCCAGTCGAGCGCGACCCGATGGAGTCGCCGCGAGGGGCCGGCGCGAGCCGATGACGACCAGCCCACGCCCACGGCAGCCCCTCCGCGTCGAGAATGACCACACTCATCTCCGGGCCGCCGGCAGGGATGAGCCGGTCGAGCACCTGGAATGCGCTCTCCCGGTTCCCGGCGGGGACAGCGGCCGAGGCTTCGGCCAACCGCTCGGCGCGATGGTAGGCCGCGTGCAGATCGCCGGCCAACCGTTTGGATGCGGCATCCACCCGCCGCGTGCGCTGCTCGGGCCAACGGCGCTCGATCGCGGTCAGGCCGTGCTGGGTGAGTGCAAGCGACACGGCGACGGCCGCCAGCGCGGCCATCAGCCCGCGACATCTCCATTCCGGCGCGGGCCGAAGCACCAGCAGCGCGGCCATCGCGGCGACGGCGGCCACGCCCACCCAGTTCCAGCTCGGCTGGCGCAGCCACTCGGCCGCCGCTCCCGCGGCACCGATCACCATCACGACCCACGACCACGCGCGATGACTCAAGCCGGACGCCCCTGGCGCATAAAGGAGATGACCCCCGGTGCGGCGCGTCAGCGGCTGCAGGAGCGCCCCGGGATCGTGGTGCCCGTCGGCACGACCGAACAGCATGGCCCGCACCTGCCGCTCGGCTGCGACACGGTGATAGTGGAGCGGCTCGCCGACGATCTGTCGGCCAAGTTCGGGATCCTGCGGGCGCCGACGGTGGAGTATGGCGTCCACGCGCCGACCCACGCGTTCCCGGGCGGCGCCTCGCTACGGCGCCGCACGCTGCACAGGGTCATGAACGAACTTATCGAGTCCTGGGAGGACGGTGCAGGTGTCCGGGAGTTCGTGATCCTCACTGCCCAGGCCAGCGAAGCGCATCTGGAGGCGCTGAGCACGATCCGGACCGATCAGGCCAGCGTGCAGGTCATGGACGTGTTCAGCCTGGACTTTGGTCCGCTGCTCGAGCGGCCCGGCGCTCCGATTCAAGGCGGCGAGCTCGACACGTCCCTGCTGCTCTATCTCGCGCCGGAGATGGTCCAGATGGACCTGGCGAAGGATTTCGCGATCACACCCGAGATGCTTGGACGGTATCGTCCCGGGCACAGCCGGAGGCTTCCCCATGGCTCACCCGGATCGGTCGGCTTCCCGAGCCTCGCGTCCCCCCAAAAAGGCGAGCTGCTGTATAGATTCATCCTCGACCGGATCAGCAGCTCCCTGACCGGACCCTGAGGCGAAAGAGACTGCATGCGCAGCGCACTGCTACTGATGTTGCTGCCTGTTCTGCAGGCGGCCGCGCAGGAGCCGCTGGAGACCAAGCTGGTCGTCTCGCAAGGCGGCAGGGAGGTTGGCCGCGAGGAGTTCACGCTTCGGGCCAGCCGCGCCCGAGGACTGCCGGGCTCGACCATCATCGCAGCCGCGCGCTATCCCTCCACCGGCCCGACGACCCGACTTGCCGCAACGCTCGAGCGCACCCCGGACTCCTCGCTCGCCAAATTCCAGCTCGACGTCGAGAGCTCGGGTGCGGTGACGGTGATATTGGCCGCGGGTTCGGGAGCGCGCCTCATCGTGCGCACCGTGGCCAAGGGCTCCGAGTCCGGCAGGGAGCTTCCCGGTGGTCCCGACGTGGTGCTGCTCGACGAGGCGGTATTTGCGCTCTACATGCCCGTCGCCGAGCTGGCCACCTCCGGCGGACGCACGCTCACCGCGATCTTTCCCCGAACGGGGAAGCGCGCCACCCTCACGGCGCGACGGGAGTCGGGTTCGGCCGGCGGCGCCGGCAGGGTCGTGCTCGCCGGCGACATCACCGGTGTGCTGGTCACCGACGCGCAGGGCCGACTCGAGCGGCTGGAGCTGCCGGGAAGCGCGACCGTCGTTACGAGAGCTGAGTAATACCCCCTCCTCAAGTCGTTATCCGACATGTTGAACCGATGATTCGTCGCAACCTGAAACCTGGGCGGCGAGCGGCCCGTATTGGGGCCCGGCCATGTTCTCACCGCGATAAAAGGGCTCACTCCATGACTCGCTGGTTCGGTTTGTTCGCGCTGCTCGCGCTCTGCGCCCGCGATGGCGGCGCGCAGGACACCGCCGCCGTCCGGAACCCGACCGCCGCGCGGGACAGCACGGCGGCACGAGACACGTCCGCCACGCTGCGCCCCGCATCGACGGTGACGCTTTCGCTTCAGGAGGCGCTCACGCAGGCCCGGGCGAACAGCCCGGCGTACCGTCAAACGCTGAACGATGCCGGACCCGCCAAGTGGGGGGTGAGAAACGCGTACGGCAACCTGCTGCCCGGGGTCAGCGTCGGCTCGGACGTCGGGTACACCGGGTCCGGCCAGTCCAACTTCGGCGGCGGTTTCGTCCGGCCCACGTCGGCCTTCGTCACCTCGGGCTACAACTTGAGCCTGCAGTGGCAACTGAACGGTCGTGTGCTCACCGCGCCGGGCGAACAGAAGGCGCTGCAACGCGCCACTGACGAGGATATCAGCGGCGCCGGCGTCGAGCTGCGGGCCGAGATCGAGACGCAGTATCTGACGACTCTGCAGGCCAGCGCCCAGGTGGCGGTAGCGCGCCAGCAGGTCACAAGAAATGTCGACTTCCTGACCCTGGCCAAAGCGCGCTACCAGGTCGGTCAGGCCACCCTGCTCGACGTCCGTCAGGCCGAAGTCGCGAAGGGACAGAGCGACGTCGCGCTGCTTCGGGCCGGCCAGGCGGAAAACGAGGCCAAGCTCGACCTCCTGCGGCGCATGGGCGTGGAGCCGCCGGTCGCCGTGGATCAGATCGCGCTCAGCGATTCCTTCCCGGTGACCGAGCCGACCTACCAGCTCGATTCCCTGCTCCGGCTGGCCGACGAGCAGAATCCTTCCCTCCGCTCCCTTCGGGCCCGCCGCACCGCCGCGACCTACGGCGTGCGCTCGGCCAAGAGCGAGTTCCTCCCCACGCTCTCGGCGCAGGCCGGCTGGAGCGGGTTCACCCAGGAGTTTACGAGCGAAAACTTCCTGATTGATCAGACGCTCGCCGATGCGCAGTCGCAGGCCGCGGGCTGCCAGTCGAACAACGAAGTGCGCGCGGCCGTGGGGCTCGGCACCAGCGACTGCTTCGCCGCGGCCGGATTGAACAGCACGGGCACCGCCCTGCAGGATCCGGTGACTCAACAGATCCGCGACGCGAACAACGTCTTTCCCTTCAGCTACACCGGCCAGCCGTTCCAGGCGACGCTGAGAGTGTCGCTGCCGATCTTCACCGGGTTCGGACGCTCGCTGCGGCTCTCGCAGGCCAAGGCGCAGGAGCAGGACGCCGACGAGGGCGCCCGCGCCCGCCGCCTGCAGGTTCGGAGCGACGTGCACGCCCGGTACCTCGGACTGCAGACGTCGTTCCAGGCGATCTCCGTGCAGGAGGCGAACCGCGCCGCGGCGCGCGACCAGCTCCGCCTGGCACAGGATCGCTACCGGCTCGGCGCGGGCACGTCGCTCGAGGTCTCGGATGCGCAGAACGCCGTCCAGCGCGCCGAAGGCGATTACGTGAACGCGGTCTACGACTACCACAAGGCCATCGCCGCGCTCGAAGCCGCGGTGGGTCGTCCCCTTCGTTAACGAGGAACGCACATGTCGCGCGGGATGAAGATCGGGCTGATCGTCGCGGTGGTCGCGCTGGCCGCGGGCGGCGGGATCGCCTGGCGGATCAACAAAAAGAAGCACGCCGGGACCGAGGTGCGGATGGAGCAGGTGTCTCGACGCGACCTCGTCAGCGCGGTGACGGCGAGCGGCACGATCGAGGCGAAGACGTCGGTCGACATCAGTGCCGACATCACCGGCCGCATCATCCGCATCGCCGTGCGCGAGGGTGATCTGGTCACGAAGGGCCAGTTCCTGATTCAGATCGACCCCGCGCAATATCAGGCGGCGGTGTCGCGCGCGCAGGGCGTCGTCGCATCCACCGAGGCCACGCTGGCGCAGACGAGAGCCAATCTCGACCAGGCGGAGCGGGCCCTGAATCGCGCCCGGCAGCTCGTGCAGCTCGGTCCGAATCTCATCGCGCCGGAGACGGCCGAGCAGGCGCAGACCTCCTATCAGGTCGCCCAGGCCACCCACCAGGCGACCCGCGCCCAGCTGGAACAGTCGCGCGCCGGGCTGCAGGAAGCCCGCGACAACCTGGCGAAGACCCGCCTGACGTCGCCGATCTCGGGCCGGGTGGTGCGACTCGCAGTGGAAGAGGGCGAAGTAGCGGTGCCGGGCACGTTCTCCCGCGAGACCGGCCTGCTGATGTCCATCGCCGATCTCTCAGTGATCCTCGCCAAGGTGCAGGTCGATGAAACCGACGTGGTCCGCCTCGCCGCCGCGGATTCGGTGCAGGTCACGATCGACGCCTATCCCGACACCACCTTCGTCGGTCGGGTGACCGAGATCAGCCACAGCGCCAAGCTCACCGCCACCCAGACGGCGTCCGGCTCGAACGACCGGGCGGTGGATTTCGACGTGGAGGTGACGCTCGACAATCCTCCGCGCGACATCCGGCCGGACCTCAGCTGCACGGCCAGGATGGTCACCGACACCCGAAGCCGGGCCCTGAGCATTCCGATCATCGCGCTCACCGTGCGGGACCACGAGCGGGTGCCGAACGAGGAGGAGAACGCGCCCGTCGACACGATGCGAATCAAGCGGCTCGGCAAGGAGGCGGAAGGGGTGTTCATCGTGCGCGACGGCGCGGCGACGTTCCGTCCGGTGAAGGTCGGGATCGCGGGCGACGAGTACTTCGAAGTGGTGGACGGCGTCCGCGAGGGCGAAACGATCGTGGCCGGCACCTATCAGGCCATCCGCGACCTGAAGGACGGCGCCCGGGTGCGTGCCGCGGACACCACCGAGCGGAAGGAAGCGGCCGAGTCATGAGCGAGATCATCCGCATCCGTGAGCTGACGCGCGAGTACCAGATGGGCGAGGAGCGCATCCTGGCGCTCCGGGGCGTGAGTCTGGACATCCGCCGGAACGAGTACCTGGCCATCATGGGCCCGTCGGGCTCGGGCAAGTCCACCATGATGAACGTCCTCGGCTGCCTCGACACGCCCTCGGGTGGCGAGTACTGGCTCAACGGCCAGGAAGTATCGAGGCTGACCGACGATGAGCTGGCGCGCGTGCGGAACCGGGAAATCGGCTTCGTGTTCCAGACCTTCAACCTGCTGCCGCGGGCCACCGCGCTCCACAACGTGGAGCTGCCACTGGTGTACGCCGGCGTCCGGGCCCGTGAGCGGCACGACCGGGCCGCCGCGGCGCTGGCACGGGTCGGTCTCGAGCACCGGATGGAGCATCGACCCAACGAGCTCTCGGGCGGCCAGCGCCAACGGGTCGCCATTGCCCGCGCGCTGGTGAACGCGCCTTCCATCCTGCTCGCGGACGAGCCCACAGGGAACCTCGACAGCGTCACCAGCGAGGAGATCATGCGGGTCTTCGCCGACCTGCACGCCGCCGGACAGACGGTCATCATGGTGACCCACGAGCCGGACATCGCCGCCAACGCCGAGCGGGTGGTGGTGCTCCGCGACGGTCGCGTGGAGAGCGACCGCCTCACCCGGGGCGCCGCGGCCTAGATGCGCCTGCTCGAAGCCGTGGGCATGGCGTTCCGGACCATCCGGGCGCAGAAGCTCAAGAGCTTCTTCTCGCTGATCGGCGTGCTGATCGGCGTGACGTTCCTGATCGCGGTGGTGTCGATCGTGCAGGGAATGAACCGCTACATGGTGGACAAGTTCGCGAACACACTGGTCGGCGCCAACACGTTCGAGCTCCGCCAGCGCCCGAGCATCGTCACTGGCAATGTGAGCGACGAGGTTTGGCTCGAGTGGCGGCGGCGGCCGCGCATCAGCTACGCGGACGCCGACTATGTCCGGGCCCGGGTCCAGACGCCCGCCACATACGCCAAATTCTGCGAGGATCGGGTCTCGATCAGCTATGACGGCCGCACCGCCAAGGATATCCGGCTCGTCGGGACCGAGGCGACGTACTTCGGCATCCGCAACTACGAAATCACCGCCGGGCGCGCCTTCACCGCGCAGGAAGTGCAGACCGCGCTCCCGGTCCTGGTCGTGGGAAGCGAGGTGGCCGAGAAGCTGCTGCCGGGCGTGGACGCGGTCGGGAAGGTCGTGGCGATCGGCGGCCTGCCCTACCGGATCATCGGCGTCGTCGCCAAGCAGGGCACGCTGTTCGGCCTCTCGCTCGACAAATTCGCGGTGATGCCGTTCAATGCTCCGGCACGCCGGCTCATCTGCCCGATCAACATCTTGGACGCCCTCATCGTGCGCACCGACGACCCGAGCACGATGCAGCGTGCCATGGGTGAGGCGGAAGCGGTGATGCGCAGCCGTCGCGCGTTGAAGCCGTGGCAAGGGAACAATTTCGCCTTCCAGACGGCGGAAGGCGCGCTGGGCACCTGGCAGAAGATCTCCAAGATCCTCTTCCTCGCGCTCCCGGGACTGGTCGCGATCTCGCTGGTCGTCGGCGGCATCGTCATCATGAACATCATGCTGATGGCCGTGAGCGAGCGTACCCGCGAGATCGGCATCCGAAAGGCCCTCGGCGCGCGGCGCCGCGACATCCTCGCGCAGTTCGTGGTCGAATCGGCGACGCTGTCGGCGGCGGGCGCCCTGCTGGGGATCGGCTTCGGACTCGCGCTCGCCTTCGTGGTGAACGCGCTGACGCCGCTGCCGGCGGCCGTCGCGCCCTGGTCCGTGGTGGTGGGCATGGTGCTCGGCATCGGCGTCGGCATCGCGGCGGGCGTCTACCCGGCCAGCCGGGCGTCGCGGCTCGATCCGATCGTCGCCCTGAGGGCCGAGTGACACCGGCGCGCCCGACCACGGTGCTGAGCCGGATGGCGGAGGGCGTGGGGATCGCCCTCGACTCCGTGCGCGCCAACAAGGTGCGGGCGGCCCTGACCGTGCTCGGGGTCGCGATCGGCGTGACGGTGGTGATCGCGATGGGATCGGCCATCACCGGCATCAACCGAAGCATCACCGGCATTCTCGAGTCGGCGGGACCCAAGACATTCTTCGTTCAGCGGTATTTCAGCGGCGGGCTCGACGTCTCGGACGGCTCGGACGAAATGTCGCCGTGGCGGCGAATGCCCTGGCTCACCACCGAGGAGGCCGAGATGATCCGCGCCCTTCCGGCGGTCCGCGACGTCAACATTGGGGAGTACACCGAGGGCCCGGTCAGCTTCGAGGGCGTCAATCTCCGCAGCGTGCGGATAGCGGGGTTCAGTCCGACGTTTCTCCAGGTGAACGGCGGGGACATCGTCTCGGGACGGAGCTTCACACCGCTCGAGTACGCCGCCGCGGCGCATGTCGTGGTCATCAACGACAAGCTCGCCGAGTCGCTCTTCCCCGGGCGCGACGCGATCGGCAAGACGATCAAGATCTACGGCGTTCCGTTCCAGGTGATCGGGCTGCACGCCGAGGCCGCCTCGCTGTTCAGCAGCGCCGACGAGCCGCGGCTGGCCATTCCCCACACGGCGTTCACGAAGGTGACGGAGTACGAGCGCGGATGGATGGAGATCGCCGTCGTCCCGACCGAGGCGGCCAGCACCCTCGAGGCGCAGGACGAGGTCACCGCGGCCATGCGCAGCGTCCGTGGCCTCAAGCCGGCCGAAGCGAACAATTTCGCGATCGTGACGCAGGACCGGGTCCTCGACGCCTTCAACCAGATCACGGCGGGATTCTTCGTCGTCATGATCGCTTTGTCGAGCGTCGCCCTGATGGTGGGCGGCGTCGGCGTGGTGGCGATCATGATGATCTCGGTCACCGAGCGCACCCGCGAGATCGGCGTCCGAAAGGCGCTCGGCGCCACCCGCGGCGAGATCATGTTCCAGTTCCTCGTGGAGGCCGCGACGCTCACGCTGATCGGCTGTCTCATCGGGATGGCGCTCGGCGCGCTCGTGGCGTGGGCCATCCGCACCTTCTCGCCGATCCCCGCCACCGTGCCGCTGGCATCCGTCGTGGCGGCCATCATCGCCTCCATTCTCACCGGGGTTCTGTTCGGACTCTACCCGGCCAGCAAAGCGTCGCGGCTCGATCCGGTCGAGGCGCTGCGGTACGAGTAGCGGCTGACGGACGCGCGAGGGCGGCCACCGGCCCTCGCTCCGCTATCTTCCTGCATGCCCTTCCTCGAGGCCCTCCGACTCGCGCTCCAGGCCATCTGGGGCGCCAAGCTTCGCTCGTTCTTCACCCTGCTCGGCATCATCGTTTCGGTCGGCTTCCTGGTCGTGGTCGTGGCGGTCATTCAAGGCATGAACGCCTACGTCAAGGAGAACCTGACCGGGGCGATGATCGGCACGAACGCCTTCCAGGTGCGGCGCTCCCCCATCGCGGTCGGCCTGATGGACGACGACCAGGTGCGGGCCATCGCCAAGCGCCCGCTCATCTCGTCGGAGGACGCGGCGGTCGTGCTCCGGGCCCTGCCGGACGCCGAGGCGGTCGCGCTGCAGTCGGGCTGGCCCACGCCGATCAGCGACGTCTCGTACCGTGACCGGACCGTGGGCAACGTCCTGGTCTTCGGCGTCACCCCGCCCTATCAGATCGTGCAGGACTACCAGATACTCGCGGGGTCGCCGCTCGCCGAGCCCGATGTCCGCGAGCGCCGTCCCGTGACGGTCATCGGGCACGAGGTCGCCGAGAAACTGTTCGACCAGCCAGGCGCCGCCATCGGCAAGAAGCTCCGGGTCGGCGGGCGCGAGGTGGTCGTCGCCGGGGTGATCGCGAAGAAAGGCCGGGTCCTCGGCCAGTCATTCGACGCGTTCCTGCTGCTTCCGTTCTCCACGTTCGAGTCGTTCTACGGGCGCCGGAAAACCACGGTCGTGTCGGTCAAGATGGCGAGCGCGGACGCGGTCGAGCCCGCAATGGCGCGCGCGGAGGAGGCGATGCGCGTGGCGCACCGTCTCCGGCCGGGAGAGGAGAATGATTTCACCGTCGACAAGGCGGACGCCCTCGTGGCGTTCTGGCGGCAGCTCACGCGCGTGTTGTTCACGGCGATTCCCGCGGTGGTGTGCATCGGCATCGTCGTCGGCGGGATCGTCATCATGAACATCATGCTGATGAGCGTGACCGAGCGGACGCACGAGATCGGCCTGCGGAAATCGCTGGGGGCCACCCGGGCCGACATCCGCCGCCAATTCCTCATCGAGGCCATCGTGCTCTCCACCCTGGGCGGACTGCAGGGTGTCCTCGCGGGCTGGGCGCTATCGGTCGCAGTGTCCACGTTCACTCCCCTGCCCGCCCGGATCACGCTGTGGTCCGTTGCGGTCGCGCTCGCCCTGGGAGGGAGCGCCGGTATCGTCTTCGGCGTCTTCCCCGCCTCGCGGGCCGCGAGACTGGACCCGATCACCGCGCTCCGGGCCGAATAGCGCGCGTGCTGACCCGCCTCGGCATCCGGAACGTCGGCGAGGGCGTGGCGATTGCGTTCGATTCGCTGCGCGCCAACAAGCTGCGCTCGGGTCTCACGATCCTGGGCGTCGTCATCGGCGTGACCACGGTGATGGCGATCGCGTCCATGGTTCAGGGCATCCGGACCCAGATCTTCAACGCCATCGAGACCGCCGGCCCGTCCGTCTTCTACATCGTCCGCTTCTTTTCACAGACGCCGCTCAACCCGGACCGGCTGCCGTATGAGGTACGGATCCGCCCGGTCGTGGGACGGACCGACGCCGAGGCAGTGGGGCGAGTGCCGCAGATCGCCTACGCGGGCCTGTGGGTACAGCTGTTCCAGCGAATGGAGTATCAGGGCAACCGCACGCAAACGATCACGGTCTTCGGCGCCGACGATCACTACATGGATATCCAGGGTGGGACCCTGCTCCGCGGGCGGTTCTTCACCAAAGGCGAGCTGAGCGGCGACGAAGTGATGGTTATCGAGACCGAGGTGGCCGACCGCCTGTTCGGCAAGCTCGATCCCCTCGGTCGCTACGTCCGGGTCGGGTCGACCGCGCTCCGGATCGTCGGCGTGTATCAGAAGCCCGATAACATCTTCGAGCCGCCCGGGCAGGAGATCGGCGGGGTGCTTCCGTTCGAGACCGCGCGGCAGAACTACCGCTACGACGAGACGAACAATCTGTTCATCGCGGTGCGGCCCCGGCCCGCCCAGGATCCGGCGGCGGTGCGCGACCAGGCGACCGTCGCCCTCCGCCGCGTCCGGAATCTCCGACCTGGGACGCCGAACACGTTCGATCTCATCACCCAGGATCAGATCCTGGACGTCGTCGGCAAGTTCACCACCTACTTCTTCCTGGCCATGGTGTCGCTGTCGAGCGTCGCGCTGCTGGTCGGCGGCATCGGGGTGATGGCGATCATGATGGTGTCGGTCACCGATCGCACGCGCGAGATCGGACTGCGCAAGGCGCTCGGCGCGACGCGGCGGGAAATCCTCTGGCAGTTCCTGGTCGAAGCGGCCACGCTGACATTCGTGGGAGGACTGTTCGGCATCCTGCTCGGCCTGGGGGCGGGCGAGCTCATGAAGGCCGCGCTCGACCTCAGGTCGGGCGTGCCGCTGTGGAGCGCGGGTCTGGCGTGCGCGGTCAGCATAGGGATCGGGCTGGTCTTCGGCCTCTATCCGGCCAACCGGGCGGCGCGGATGGATCCGGTGGAGGCGCTTCGGCACGAATAGGGCCGCGGCACTGGTAAGCGGTGACCGACATACCGGTGCCCAGGTACCGCCTGCCGTCGACCCTGCGCCGTTCACCATGTACCCGTAGCGCTAGGGGCCACTCTCCCCCACCGGGGATCGCTCCGAGCCCCCGCCGGCCGTGCGCTCCCTGACCGCGCGAGCCACCCGCTCGGCGAAGATGCGGACGCCCGCCCGCACCATCGGCCCTGGGTCACCCTTGAGCTCGGTCGAATCGTCCATGACGATCTCGCCCGACTTCACCTCGACGAGCTGCCCGGTCAGCAGCCAGATCAGGTTGCTGGTCTTGCTGAGCTTGGCCATCACCACCCAGGCCGCTCCGACGTCGCGGCCGACGGCCCTCGCGCAGGCGACGATCACGTTGCACCCCCGATCGCCGGCCGTCTCCCTGATGCCCGGAGCGTGGGCGCGGCTGACGACGATGGCCGAGTCGGCGAGGGCGGGCCCGAGCAGCTGGCCGAGCGTCCCGCGCAGCACGCTGGTCGCGAGAGCAGCGTGGGCCGTGTCGCTGGCCTCCTGCAGGTTGGCGCCCGCGGTATACAGGGCGACGTCGAGCGCCGCCACGAAGTGGACGGGGAGTGGGGCTGCGGGAGGGGGAGTCTGGGCCACCAGCGGCCGCATGGGCGCTATGGCAGCGACGGTGAGGGCGGCAGCAACGAATGCGCTGAGCTGGAATTTGTACACGTCACACTCCTACGAGACCGAGGTTGTCCCGAAGCATAACCGCCCGGGCAGTGGCAACCGTTCGACTTCTCGGGAGACCGGGCCCCCGGCACGGTGGCGGGCACGGCCGATCCGGGGATATTCTTGCGACCGACCATCAGCCACCCACACGACCCGGAGCCCGCATGCCTGTCGACGTACTGGCCATCGCCGCGCACCGCGACGACGTCGAGTTGACCTGCGCGGGAACGCTGCTCCGCGCGGTGGATGCCGGGCACCGCACAGGCATCCTCGACCTTACCGCCGGTGAGACCGCCACTCGTGGCAGTGCGGCGCTCCGCGCCGAAGAGGCGGAGCGTGCGGCCGCCATTCTCGGCGTATCCGAGCGGCGGAACGCCGCGCTTCCGGACGCCCATCTGCAGAACACCGAGGAGACCCGGCGCATCGTCGTCGAGCAGATCCGCCATTTCGCGCCCCGGGTGGTGATCCTGCCGTTCGCCGTGGGCCGCCACCCCGATCACCGCGTGGCGAGCGAACTCGGTCGAGACGCCTGCTTTCTGGCGGGACTCGCCAGGTACGAGGCCCGCGGCGCGGCGCACCGTCCCTTCAAAATCCTGTACGCCCTGTCCTATCGTGAGGATCCGGTCAAGCCGACCTTCGTGGTGGACATCAGCCCGCAGTTCGATCGCAAGCTGGCCTCCATCCGCTGTTATGCCAGCCAGTTCGACGGAGCCAAGGCGGCGGGTGAGATCTTCCCCACCGGGCAGGATCTGTACTCGCTGGTCGAGACCCAGAACGCGCATTACGGCTCGCTCATTCGAGTCCGGTATGGGGAACCGTTCTTTACCCACGAGACGATGGCGGTGGACGACGTGACCGCGCTCGCCGTGCAAAGCATGTAACCTCCGGGTATTTTTCCGCCGTGACCCAACCGCCCGTCTATCTGGACCACGCCGCTACGACCCCGGTGCGCCCCGAGGTGCTCGAGGCGATGCTGCCGTATCTGACGGCCCAGGCGTTCGGCAACCCGTCGAGCGCGCACCGCTTCGGGCGCGCGGCCCGCGCCGGCATGGAGCAGGCGCGCCGGGAGGTGGCCCAGGCGGTCGGCGCAGAGCCGAATCAGGTGATCTTCACGTCAGGGGGCACGGAGGCGGACAATCTCGGGATTGTCGGCGCGGCCCTGGCGGCCCGCGACCGCGGCGCCGAGATGTGCGCCGTGGTTTCGGCCATCGAGCACAAGGCGATCCTGGCCGCCGCGCACGCGGTGTGTCATCTCGGTGGCCGTGAGGTCGTCCTGCCGGTGGACGGCGACGGCCGCGTGGACCTTGGGGCGCTCGATGAGGCGCTCGCCCGGCGTCCTGCGGTGGTATCGGTCATGTGGGTGAACAACGAAGTCGGTGTGGTCCAGCCCGTCCGCGAGATCGCCGACCGCTGCTGCGCCGCCGGCGTGGCCTTCCACACGGATGCGGTGCAGGCGTTCGGGAAGGTGCCGGTCGACCTCGGTGCGCTGGCCTGTACGCTGGCCACGATCTCGGGTCACAAGATCGGCGCACCCAAGGGGATCGGTGCGCTGCTGGTACGCGACCGGAAGGCGATCGAGGCGATCATCCACGGCGGCGGCCAGCAGTACGGGCTTCGGCCGGGAACCGAGAACGTCGCGGGGGCCGTGGCCTTGGGCCGCGCCGCCGCCCTGGCGGCGGCCGAGCAGGAGCACGAAGCCAGACGGCTGTGCGCGCTGCGAGACGATCTGGCGGCCCGGCTTCGGGCGGGCGTACCGGACCTGGTCGTCAACGGCGAGCGGACCGAGCGAGCGCCCCACGTCCTGAGCGTCGCGGTGCCCGGCGCCGACAGCGAGGCCCTGCTCATGCACCTCGACCTCTCGGGTGTGGCAGCTTCGAGTGGCTCGGCCTGCTCGACCGGGGCCGTCGAACCGTCCCACGTGCTGGTGGCGATGGGCATGCCGCGCGACCTGGCCCTGGGTGCGATTCGTCTGAGCCTCGGCCACGGCAGCACCGCGGCGGACGTGGAGCGCGCGGCGGAGGTGATGCCGGCGGTCGTCGCGAAGGTGCGCAAGCTCGCGGGAGTGCTCGGGCGTGCGTGAGCGGGTGCTGGTCGCCATGTCGGGCGGCGTCGACAGTTCGGTCGCCGCGGCGCGCCTGGTCGAGCAGGGCTACGACGTGGTGGGCGCCACGATGAAGCTCTTCTGCTACGGCGAAGATGTGCCGGACCGTCCGTGCTGCTCGCTCGACTCGATCAACGACGCGCGCGACGTCGCCCACACGCTCGGCATTCCGCACTACGTCCTCAACCTCGAGGACCGCTTCAACCTGCACGTCATCCAGAACTTCGTCAGCGAGTACAGTCGGGGACGCACGCCGATCCCCTGTGTGCGCTGCAACTCGTTCACCAAGTTCCGCGACCTGCTGGCGCACGCCGATGCGCTCGACTGCCGCTTCATCGCCACCGGCCACTACGCCGTCGCTCGCGACGGCGCGCTCTTCCGGGGCGATGACCCCGCCAAGGACCAGAGCTACTTCCTGTGGGGCATCGATCGCGCCGTGGTGCAGAGGATGCTCACGCCGGTGGGCCTCATGACCAAGGCGGAAACCCGGGCGCAGGCGCGGCGGCTCGGCCTGGTGACCGCGGACAAGCCGGAATCGGTCGAGATCTGCTTCGTGCCCGACGACGACTATGTAGGTGTGCTGGAGCGCCGGCTGCCCGCGGGTGCGCCGGCGCTGACGCCGGGCCCGCTCGTGACTACCGCGGGGGAGGTAGTCGGCGAGCACCGCGGCTTCGCACGCTACACGATCGGCCAGCGGAAGGGTCTGCCCGGCGGGTCGGCCCTGCCCCGGTACGTCGTGGCGATTCGGCCCGAGCTGCGCGAGGTGGTCGTGGGCACCCTCGATGAGCTCGCGGGGCACCGGGTCCGGCTGGAAGAGCTCAACTGGCTCGCCGACCCGCTCGCGGTGGGCGACGAGTGCGAAATCCAGATTCGGCACCGAGCCCGCGCCGTACCGGCGACGGTTGTCCGCAAGGACGCGGGGATGCTCGAGCTGGCGCTCGCCGTACCTGTCCGAGCCATCACGCCCGGTCAGTCCGGCGTGGTGTACGGCGCCGGCGGGCGCGTGCTTGGCGGCGGCGTCATCGATGTGGCGCCGTGACCCGCAGCCTTCCGCCGCGAAGCTCGAGCAGTCATCCTGGGCGACGCGAAGGCGCGGTGCTGGCGCACCCCGTTTCCGCGGGTTGCTCAGGATAGCATCCGGCTTCCATGCGCACGTTGCTTCTGCACTGGCTCTCCAATGCCATCGCGCTCTGGGTCGCGGCCTATCTTGTCCCGGGGCTCGAGTTCACGGGTGATCTGGTACGGCTGGTCCTGGTCGCGGCCGTGTTCGGCATCGTGAACAGTCTCCTGCGCCCGCTCCTGACGGTGCTGACGTGTCCCCTCATCGTGCTCACGCTTGGCCTGTTCACGCTCGTCATCAATGCGCTGATGTTGTTGGTCACGGGCTGGCTGTCCGCGCGGTGGAATCTCGGTTTCGAGGTGGCGGGGTTCCGGGCCGCCTTCTGGGGTGGACTGGTGGTGGGCCTCGTGAGCCTTCCGCTGTCCCTGCTCCTGCCGACGCACCGGGAGCAGGCGCGGGGCTGACGTTACCTCACCGTTACAATTCGTTCCCTGCTCCGCGCCGCTGCTCTACATTGGGGAGGTGACCGACCTCCTCCAGCCCGAAATCCCCACGGTCCCGATCGACGTCCGTGACGCATCGCTGTATCTCAACCGCGAGCTCTCGTGGCTGGAATTCAACGCCCGCGTGCTTCATGAGGCGCTGGACTCGCGTACGCCGCTGCTCGAGCGCCTGAAATTCCTCGGCATCTTCAGCAGCAATCTGGACGAGTTCTTCCAGGTTCGGGTCGCGGGACTCAAGCAGCAGGTCGTGGCGGGAATCGTCGAGCGTACGGCCGATGGCATGACCCCGGAAGACCAGCTCTCCGCCATCTCCGCCAGGGTACGGGAGCTGGTCCGGCACCATGACCACTGCCTGTCGGCCGAGGTCCTGCCTGCACTGGCGGCGCAGGGGCTCACGCTGGTCCGGCGGATCGAGGACTTGTCTCCGGCGGACCGCGAGCATGTCGACGGGTACTTCAACGCCAATGTCTTTCCGGTCCTGACGCCGCTCGCAGTCGACCCTGGCCATCCGTTCCCGTACATCTCGAACCTGAGCCTGTCGCTGGCGGTCGTCCTCAGGGGGGCCGATGGCGAGGAGCGTTTCGCACGGGTCAAAGTCCCCAAGATTCTTCCGCGCTGGGTACCACTGCCGACCGGCAACCAGTTCGTGGCGCTGGAGGAAGTCGTCGGCGCCAACCTCGAGGCGCTGTTCCCGGGGATCGAGATCCTGGGCTGGTACACGTTCCGCATCACGCGCAACACCGATCTCCAGATCGACCACGGCGACGAGGCCGACGATCTGCTCAGCCTCATACAGGAGGAAGTGCGCAACCGGCGATTCGCCGAGGTGGTGCGCATCGAGGTGCACGCATCGATGCCGGCGTCGCTCCGGGACCTGCTGCTGATGGAGTTCAGCGAGCAGCAGGACCCGCCGACCCGGCCGCTCACGACCGACGACGTGTACGAGGTTGCCGGCCTGCTCGACACGGCGGACCTGGCCACCCTGGCCTCGCTCGATCTGCCCGCGCTGAAGGACCCGGTCTTCCACCCGGCCACGCCGCCTCGCCTCGCCTCGGCGCGCAACATCTTCGACGTCATCCGCGAAGGTGACCTGCTGCTGCACCATCCGTACGACAGCTTCCAGACGTCGGTCGAGCGCTTCATCCAGACCGCCGCCGACGATCCCGACGTGCTGGCGATCAAGCTCACGCTCTACCGCACGGGCGGCGACTCCAGCATCGCGCGCCTCCTCGTTCAGGCGGCTGAACGCGGCAAGCAGGTGGCGGTGCTGATCGAGCTGCAGGCGCGCTTCGACGAGGAAAACAACATCATCTGGGCGCAGCGACTCGAGGATGTGGGCGTCCACGTCAGCTACGGCGTGGCCGGACTCAAGACGCACGCCAAGGTGATGCTGGTGGTCCGCCGCGAGGGTGACACGATGCGACGCTACGTCCATATCGGCACCGGCAACTACAATCCCAAGACCGCGCGGCTGTACACCGATTTCGGGCTGCTCAGCTCGAGTCCCGCCCTCGGCGCGGATCTGACCGACCTCTTCAACGTGCTGACCGGGTTCGCGTCCCCCTCGGGGTATCGCACGCTCACGGTCGCGCCCCGCGGCATGCGGGAGCGATTCCTGGCGATGATCCGGCGGGAGATCGACCACCGGCAGGCGGGGAAGCCGGCACGCATCGTCGCCAAGATGAACGCGCTGGTCGACCCCGACATCATCGCGGCCCTCTACGAGGCGTCCGGGGCAGGCGTGCCGATCGACCTGATCGTTCGGGGTATCTGCTGCCTTCGACCCGGCCTCGCCGGGGTAAGCGACACTATCCGAGTGATCAGCATCGTCGGACGGTTCCTGGAGCATTCGCGGGCGTTCTACTATCTCAACGGCGGCGACGAAGAGGTGTACATCGGATCGGCCGATTGGATGCCCCGGAACCTCGAGCGGCGCATCGAAGCCGTGACGCCCATCGAGAACGCGACCGACCGCCACGCGCTGCGCGACCTGCTGCTACTGATGTGGGAGGACAATCGCCAGGCGTGGGAGCTGCGGCCCGACGGCACCTACGTGCAGCGCCGGCCGCTGGCCGGCGAGCCGGAGCGGGCGACGCATCGGAGGCTGGTCGGGGGCGAGGGCGGGTGAGCGGTGAGCGGTCCTTAGATTCCGCTTACCGCTCACCACTTCCTGATCAGTACGCCATCCCGGCCGAGTCTGCGAACCGCTTGAGGATCTCCTGCTGCTCGGGTGTGAGCTGCTCGGGCACCGTCACCTGCACCTGCACGAGCTGATCACCCCGCACGCCGTTCTTCTCCACGCCCTGTCCCTTGATCCGGAACTTGCGGCCCGGCTGGGTGCCCGCGGGAATGCGGAGCATGACTTTCTTGCCGTCGAGCGTGCGGACCCGGAGACGGGTGCCGAGCGCGGCCTGCGCCAGGTTCAGCGGGACCTCGCAGACGATGTCGAGGCCGTCGCGATGGAAGAACCGGTCGGGCTGTACCTGAAAGGTGACCAGGAGGTCGCCGGGCGGCGCGCCGGCGCGCGTGGTCTGCCCCTGACCGCGAATGCGCACGCGGGTACCGGTCTCCGTGGCCGACGGCACGGTAATCACCACCTGTCGCTCGGTCCGGATCTCGCCTGCGCCTCGGCACGTCGGGCAGGGCTCCGACGGGATCCGGCCGCGGCCGCGGCACTGCGGACACGGGCGATTCACCGCGAATCCGCCCTGACCGAACGAGATCGTGCCGCGGCCGTTGCACTCGGGACAGGTGGACCACGTCGCGCCCGGCGCGCCGCCCGAGCCAGTGCACGTGGGACAGGGCTCCGTCACCTGCAGGGTGACCGGCACCTTTCCCCCAAGGGTCGCGACCCGGAAGGGAACTTCCACGACGGTTTCGATGGCCTCGGTGCGCGGCTCCTCCTGACGCGCGCCGCCGCGCCCGAAGATCGAGGAGAAGATGTCGCCGAGCCCGCCGAAATCCCCGAAATCCATCCCCTCCACGTTCACGTCGGGGCCGCGACCACCTCCGCGCGCACCCGGGCCCGGCCTCGGACCGCGGGTAGCTCCGTCGAACGCCCCAAGCCGGCGCATCTGATCGTACTGCTTCCGTTTGTCGGCGTCCGACAGCACACTGTGCGCCTCGGAAATCTCCTTGAACCGCTCCGCGGCGGCCGCGTTGTTCGGATTGGCGTCCGGATGGTGCTGCTTCGCGAGCCGTCGGTACGCCTTCTTGATCTCGTCCTGGTTGGCCGAGTCGGGAACGCCAAGGACCTGATAGAAGTCCTTCGCAGCCACGCTACGCCTGGCCCTGCTCGGAGTAGACCTGGACCCGGGCAGGGCGAACGAGCGTCCCCTTGAAGCGATACCCCGCCTGGAACGTAGCGCTCACCTGGTGGTCGCTTGCGGGGGTCGGAGGCGGCAGCACCGAGACCGCTTCGTGGAAGGCGGGGTCGAACGGCTCGCCGACCGGATCGACCCGCTCGAGGCCGGCGCCTTGAAGCTCTTTCTGGAGCTTGCGGGCGACGAGTTCGACGGCCTGACGCAACTGTTCGGTGCTGGCCGCGGCGCCATCGGCCAGGAGGCGGTCCATGTCATCCAACGCGTCGAGCAGACGGCCCACGAGCGCCGCCTGTGAGCGGTCGGCGAGCTCGCCACGCTCGCGCGCGACCCGCTTCCGAAAGTTGTCGAATTCGGCGGCCAGCCGAAGGTGCCGCTCGCGCTCCTGCTCGAGCTGCTCCTCGAGCCGGCGAATCGCCTCCGCCTCGGGCTCGACGGGCAGCCCGGAGCCGCCCCGGCGACCGCCGAGGTACTCGGGCTGAGTGTCGTCCGCACGCGAGGAGGGTGTCTGCGAGGTGTCGGTCGACGCCATGTCGGCCCCATCGGCGCTGGGCCCGGTCGGAGCGGCAGGCTCGGCCATGCCTCCCGGGGTATGCATCCGGTCGACATCATCCGTATATCCGCCGCTAACTCTTCGATTGTCATTCACTTGCGACCTCTTGGATTCGGGAACATATCGGAAGATAATAGCAGGTCGCGTGCCGAGTAGCGCCGGTCAGAGTGGCAGCGTCACCGAGGCACAGCTCGAGCCGGGATCATGGCTGTTCGGTTTGCAGCCGGCGCAGGAGCAGATGCAGCGCCGCTTGTGCCGCACGGGCCCGGATGTCGTGGCGCGAGCCTGGAAACAGCGAGCGCCGCGCCGTCACGTCCGTACCATACGCCACCCCGAACCACACCGTACCCACGGGCTTCTCGTCACTGCCGCCGCCAGGACCGGCAATGCCGGTGACCGAGATGGCGACGTCGGCGCCCAATCGCTCGAGGGCTCCGCGCGCCATGGCCGTCGCGACCTGTTCGCTGACTGCACCATGCGCCGCGATCGTCGCCGGGTCGACGCCGAGTGCCTGAATCTTGAGGTCGTTCGCATAAGCTACGACGCCGCCGACATACGCGTCGGAGCTCCCCGGCACCTCGGTCAGCCGGGCTCCGACGAGGCCGCCGGTACACGACTCGGCCGTCGCAATCTTTACTCCACGGCCGCGCGCGGCGGCGAGCACGAGCTCCGCCAGGTCGGCATCGCCCTCGCCATACACGTGCTCTCCACCGCGCGCGATGAGCAGGTGACAGGCGGCAGCGAGGCGTTCATCCGCGATCTCGGGTGAGAGTTGCCACGCGCTCACTCTCAGGTCCACGCCGTCGAGACCCGGAAGGTAGGCGAGCGTCAGCGGTGCGATGTCGCGCTCGATATTACCCATGCGCTCGGCCAGCGTCGATTCGGGAATGCCGGTGGTGCGTACCTGGCGCGACCGCGTCACGATACCGCTGCTTCGCGCGGCAAGCCGGGGAACGACCTCGTGCTCGAGCAATTTCCGCATCTCTCCGGGGACGCCAGGCAGCATGATCACGACGCCGGCAGCGCCTTCGAGCCAGAGCCCGGGGGCCGTTCCCCACCGATTCCGCAATACGGCCGCGCCGCGCGGGACCTCTGCCTGGCTGCGGTTGCTGGCGGCGGGGGTCCGCCCGATTCGGGCAAAGCGCTCCACCAGCTGGCGCCACACGTCCTCATCGAAATCGAGCGGCACACCGAACAGATCCGCGACGACCTTCTTGCTGATGTCGTCGCGAGTGGGGCCGAGCCCTCCGGTGGTGAGGACGACGCCGGTGCGTACCAGCGCCTCCTCGACGGCGCTCCGGATCTCCTCGGGACGGTCCGAGACGCTGGTCCGCCGGACGACTTCGATGCCCACGGCCGCCATGGCGCGAGCGATCTGGGCGCCGTTCGTGTCCACGGTGAACCCGAGCAAGAGCTCCGTCCCGATGGTGACCAGCTCGAGCGCGGACCCCGGCTGCCGACCGCTCTGCACGATTCCGCTTTGCCCCCGACGCATACTCGACCCCCGGTAGAATCGCGACGTCGACGCCAGGTAGGCGCCTCTCCCGCGACCGCGGCTGATCCTAGCGAGGCCGGGTGGCCGCGGCAACCGGAGCGTACGTCGCACGATCGACCCGTGCGGGGAGCACGCGGTCTGCGCGTGCGATGCGGATGAAGGGACAGTGGGGAAGCTCGGAACCGACGGCGTGTCCTCGTCGGCATGTCATCGTGCGGTTTGTCAGCCGACGCGGTGGGTAAAGAGCCTGCGATTGCGGTAGAGGTACACGACGAACGAGTAGACGGTCAGCAGCGTCGCGACCGCCAAGGTCACCGCTACGAATCCGCCGTGAAACTGATTCCAGTAGTACGCATACCGGTTGTGTTCCCAGCCGAGCGGCTTGCGTGCGTCGCGGAACGCGAACCACAGGATGATGGCGCCGATGAACACGTTCTGGAGGGTGGTTTTCAACTTCCCGGCGCCCCCCGCGGGAATGACCACTCCCCGACGGCTGGCCCACCAGCGGAAACCTGTCATGGCCACCTCGCGGCCGATCAGTAGCAGGCACACCCAGAGGGGGATGCTGCCCCATATAGGAATGTCGTAGAGGTCGTGGCGGGCGCGGGAAATCCAGTAGATCGGCACGAGCGAGGCGAACAGCAGCAGCTTGTCGGCGATCGGATCGAGCAGCTTTCCGAGGTCGGTGACCTCGTTCCGGCTTCGGGCGAGGTGCCCGTCGTACACGTCGCTGATGGCCGCGGCGAGGAAGACGAAAAAGGCGATCAGCTTGGGCCAGTAACCCTCGATGAACGGCAGCAGCGCGATGACCGGGGTGAAGCAGATCCGGACGAGCGTGATGATGTTCGGGAGGGTCCACATGCCGAGCACTACCCCAGCGTCTTCACGACGTTCTTGCTGATCGCTTTCAAGGTGTCGAAGACGCCGTCGCCGTTGAGCGCCACCGCCTCGAAATAGGGCGCGCGCTCGATCCACTGCCCGTCCTGCTGGCTCACCAGGTACTCGGAGTCGCGGTTCGGATCGACGGTGACGCGCTGGCGGGCCGCGTCCTCGACCGGCCACCCGGGATTGAGGGCGGACTGCAGCTCGGCCACCGGGGCCGCGTTGGGAAGATCGCGCTTGTTGTATTGAATGGCGAACGGGATCTTCGTGAGGTCGTAGCCGTGCTGCGCCATGTTCTCGTACAGGTTCTGCATGGCCTCGACGTTCGCGTCCATCCGCTCGATCTGGCTGTCCGCCACGAACACGACTCCGTCCACTCCCTTGAGGATGAGCTTGCGGGAGGCGTTGTAGTACACCTGGCCGGGAACGGTGTAGAGGTGGAACTTGACCTTGAAGCCGCGGATGGTGCCGAGGTCGACCGGCAGAAAGTCGAAGAACAGCGTACGCTCCGTCTCGGTGGCCAGGGAGATCATCTTGCCGCGAGAGCCCGGCGCGACCTTGTTGTAGACGAACTCGAGGTTGGTCGTCTTGCCCCCCAGCCCGGGCCCGTAGTACACGAGCTTGCAGTTGATCTCGCGCGACGCGTAGTTGATCATCGACATGCTTGCGGTCTCCCTCAGGCCCCGAAGAGTTTGTCGATCTCGTCTTCCGCCTCGCCGAGGAACTCCGACGCCACCCCCGGCGCGCTCGTACCGTCGCGATTGAACATGTCCGTGAACACCTGGTTCAGCTGCCCGACCGCTCCCTTGACCCGCAGCTTGACCAGCCCGAGCGTGGTGCGATTATCGAACAGGACCACCAGAATGACGCGCCGCGCCACGTCGGCGAGGTACATCGACTCGCGCTCGCCCTGGTGGAACAGCGCTCCGAACTCCGGCTCGCCGAGCATGCGGGCAAGCTGATCGTTGGCGCTGAAATCCGCGGCCGTCAGCGACGCGAACGCCGTGGCATCGAACTGCGGCGACTCGCCCACCGTGGCCACCATCTGCCCGGTCCGGTCGACGATGAGGGCGGTCCGCGCGTTCGACTCCGCGAGGAACCCGCTCAAAATCGCCTGGATGGCGCGCGCGTCCTCCTCACGGAACGACCAGCTGGAGGCTCCGCTCACCGCGAGGTTCCGCTCATCGGGCCCTGCCTCATGCCAGGTTGGTTTCGAGGCCGCGCAGAATGGCCTGGGCGCGGCGGCGGAGCACCGGCTGACGCTCCCAGGCCAGGTAGTCGCGCAGCAGCCGCACGGTGTCGACCCCGGTCTGCCCGGCGAGGAACCCGAGCGCGGCGAGCCGACGCAGGGGGCGCGGGCTGAAGAGATCCCGCTGGTGCGTGGACAGCCGGCGCTGGGCAAGCATCCAGCCGCCCATCGCTCCCGCCGCCACGCCCCCCGCGAACAGCCAGGTGCGCGACCGCATCACGGAGCGCTGCTCATCAGGACACCTCCTGACGGGCCACCAGCGCATGCGCCAGCGTCACGCCGTCGACGTATTCGAGGTCGCCTCCCATCGGCAGACCTCGGGCGAGCCGCGTGACCCGAACGTCCTGACCCGCCAGCAGCTGCTGAATGTACGTGGCCGTGACTTCGCCTTCCATCGACGGGTTGGTGGCCAGAATGACTTCGCGCACCCCACCGTCACGCACCCGACTCACCAGATGGTCCAAGCGGAGCGCTTCCGGGCCCACTCCATCGAGCGGGCTGAGCCGCCCGCCCAGGACATGGTACCGGCCCCGGAAGTCGGTCGAACGGTCCACCACCACCACGCTGGAAGCCTCCTCGACGACACACAGCAGCGCGGGGTCCCGTCGCGGATCCCGGCAGATCGTGCAGGGCTGATCCTCGGTCAGGTTGCCGCACTCCGTACACGGATGCACGCGCTCGCTCACGGCCACGAGCGCCGAGGCGAGCCGCCCGACCTGTTCAGGCGGTTGCTGCAGCAGATGGAATGTGAGACGTTGGGCCGTCTTGCGGCCGATCCCGGGAAGGCGGGCGAGCTCCGCAATCAGCTCCTCGATCGCGCTCACCGTCAGCCGGAGGCGAACGGCAGCGTGGGCACCTTCCGCATCTCGGCCTGCAGGAGGTCGGCCGCGCGCCGCTGCGCTTCGGCGACCGCCGCCGTCACGAGGTCGCCGAGGAACTCGGCGTCGTGTCCCTGAAAGACGACGGGATCGATGACGATCGAATGTACGGTGCCCCGGCCGTCGGCCATGACGCGCACCATGCCGCCGCCGGCCGAAGTCTCGATGGTGCGGCCGGCGAGTTCGGTCTGGAGCTGCTGTAGCCGGCCCTGCATCTGCTGGCCGAGCTGAAAAAGCTGCTGAAGATCTGCCATGCTCTCGGGTAATCCGGCCATGACCCGGCAAAGTAAGGGGACGGTGAATCCGTGGGCAAGCTAATCCACGATCTCCAAATCTAACGCATCAGCGGCCGTGTCGAGGGCGGGATCCTTGGATCGAAAGGCGCGCAGGCGGTCGGCCTTGAGGCCGGCTTCGGTGAGCTTTCGCGGCTTCGCCGGCGGGGCGGTCCCGCCTGGTGCGGCCTCGGTAACGCGGAGCCTCGCCGCCTGCCCCAGCGCCCGGCTCAGGACCTCCTCGACCGCGTGAGCCTGCGCCTGCAACCGTTCCGCGAACAACGGGTTGGGCTCCGATAGCTCCACAGTGACCCAGGGGAGCTCCAGGGCGCTCGGCGCAGTGTGGAAGAGGGCCTCACCGAGGAAGCGACTTCGTTCCCGCACCTCCGCGACGATCTCGGGCCAGTTGACGCGGATCGCCTCGAGGGTCGTTGGAAGGACATCGCCATGCGACGAGGCAGCGGGCACCGGCATTGCCGGCGGACCCGCCACGACGGCCGGGGCATTACTCTCGCTCCGACGCGCTTCCGCCGGGTTGGCCCCTGAGCCCACAGGCATCCCCGTACCGGGCGACGGCCGCGCGGCGGCGCCTGCTGGCGTGGCCTCGGGGCGCGCGGCGGCGCCTGCCGGCTCGGGATCGGGGCGCGCCACCGCGGGAACGCGGGGACTGCCGCCGCCCGTCGGTTCTGTCCCGCCGGTGGCACCCAGCACCTGTGCCAGATCGACGATCCTGTCGAGCATCGTCCATCGGAGCAGGAGCGTTTCGACGATCAGGCGCGGGTTGACGCTCCGACGAATGGCGGTTTCGCTGTCGGCCAGGAGCCGAAGCATTCGGAGTACATCGCCGGGCTCGAGCCGCTGCCGCTCGGCCTCGAGCGCCTGCCGCATCGCCTCGGTGAGCCCTTCGGGCTCGTTGCCGAGCTGAAGCATGAGGAGTGCTCGCAGCGTTTCCCCCGCCCCGCCCATGAACTCCGCCAGGTCAGCGCCCGCGTTCACGAGCCGGTCCACCAGCGGGAAGACGCCTTCCGGGCGGCGGTCGACGACCAGCCCCAGGATCTCCACGTACAGCTCGTCACCCACGAGACCCAGCACGTCACGCACCCGTGCGGCGCTGACCGCGCCCTCGCCGAAGCTGAGACACTGATCGAGCACGCTGAGGGCGTCGCGCATGCCGCCGTCAGCGTGGCGGGCGATCAGCGTCAGCGCATCGTCGTCTGCCGCGATGCCCTCCGCCTCGAGCACCTGGCGCAGGCGGTCGCGAATGGCGGCCGGACCGATACGCCGGAAGTCGAACCGCTGGAGCCGGGAGAGCACCGGCGCCGCGGCCGCCGCGATCTTTTGCGGCTCGGTGGTGGCGAACACGAATACGACGCCGGGGGGTGGCTCTTCGAGCACCTTGAGCAGCGCGTTCCAGGCCTCGCGGGTCAACATGTGGGCCTCGTCCACGATGTAGACCTTGTAGTGGCCCTCGCGTGAGGCCGCGTACATGGCGCGCTCGCGCAGGTCGCGGGCGTCATCCACGCCGCGATTGCTCGCGGCGTCGATTTCGACGACGTCCAGATTGGCGGCGCCGTTCCAGACCCGCTGGCAGTTGTCGCACTCGCCGCAGGGATCCCCGGACGGGTCGCGATTCGGGCAGTTGAGCGCCATCGCCAGGATACGCGCGGCGGTGGTCTTGCCTACGCCGCGCGGTCCGGTCAACAGATAGCCGTGACCGATGCGTCCGCGGGCCACCGCGCCACGCAGAACGGCGGCGACATGGTCCTGCACGAGCAGGTCGGCGAAGCGTTTGGGGCGGTACCGTCTGGCGAGGGCGATAGTCATGGGCGGAGGGAAAAGAAAAGTGCCTCAGGCTCCCCGAAGCGACACCGGGCATCGCTTAGCGCTGCTACCGGCGAGGTCCTGACGCGGTTCACGCGCCGGCGCCCTTCGGACCTGAGGCACCCGCAATATA
>DATLBL010000134.1:0-3865 GCA_035526925.1 Gemmatimonadales bacterium | reverse complement strand
CAGGTCAATGACGCGCTGTCACTGACGTGGATCCGCCTCTACATCGTGCTCTTCACGATGGTCGTGTTCCTGACCCTGCTGATGGTCCTCAAGCACACGCGGGCCGGCCTGCGCATTCGTGCCGTCGCCCAGAACCGTGGTATGGCCCGGGCGATGGGGATTCGCAGCAGCCGGATCGATGCGTTGACCTTCGGCCTCGGCGCGGGCATCGCCGGCGTGGCCGGCGTCGCGCTCAGCCAGCTGACCAACGTCGGTCCCAACCTCGGTCAGGCTTACATCGTCGACGCCTTCATGGTGGTGGTGTTCGGTGGCGTCGGGAATCTGTGGGGCACGTTGCTGGGAGGTATGTCACTGGGCATCGTGAACAAGGTGCTCGAGCCGTACGCCGGGGCGGTGCTCGGCAAGATTGCCGTGCTGGTCGCCCTGGTGCTGTTCATCCAGCGTCGTCCGCGCGGCTTGTTCCCGCCGACCGGCCGGGCGGCGGAGAGCTACTCGTGAGCGGACGGGGCCGGCTGGCGACGCTGGTGCGCAACGATCCATCGGCCGTGACGTTCGTGTCGATCCTGGCGGTGGTGGCGGTGGCCGTGCCGCTCCTCAACCAGGCCGTTCCGCCCGCGTCGCCCGTTCACCTGTCGAACTACGTGCTCACGCTGGCGGGCAAGTACATGTGCTTCGCGATGCTCGCGCTGGCCGTGGACTTGATTTGGGGCTACGCGGGGATCCTCAGCCTCGGACACGCCGCGTTCTTCTCGCTCGGCGGCTACGCGATGGGCATGTATCTGATGCGCCAGATCGGCGGGCGCGGCGTCTACGGCAACCCGCTGCTCCCCGACTTCATGGTCTTCCTGAACTGGACGGAGCTCCCGTGGTTCTGGCTCGGGTTCAATCATTTCTGGTTCGCGGCGTTGATCGTGCTGATCGTGCCAGGCGCGTTGGCGTTTGTCTTCGGCTGGCTGACGTTCCGGTCGCGCGTCACCGGCGTCTACCTCTCGATCATCACGCAGGCCTTGAGCTACGCGTTGATGCTGGCGTTTTTCCGGAACGACATGGGCTTCGGCGGCAACAACGGCTTCACCGACTTCAAGGAAATCCTCGGCTTCGACCTGCAGCGGGACAGCACCCGTGCCGCACTCGTCGCAGTCACGGCCATCGCCCTGGCCGCGAGCTATCTGTTCTGTCGCTTCGTGGTCCGCAGCCGCGCCGGGCGGGTCGTGCGCGCGATTCGCGATGCAGAAAGCCGCGCCCGCTTCCTCGGCTATCGGGTCGAGAGCTACAAGCTCTGGCTGTTCGTGGGGTCGGCGATGATTGCGGGAATCGCCGGAGCGCTGTACGTGCCGCAGGTGGGCATCATCAACCCGAGCGAGTTCGCCCCGATCAATTCGATCGAGGTGGTGATCTGGGTGGCAATCGGCGGGCGCGGCACCCTCTACGGTGCGGCGCTCGGCGCGGTGGTGGTCAACTACGCGAAGACGTTCTTCACCGGGGCCTTTCCAGAGGTCTGGCTTTACGCGCTGGGCGCGCTCTTCGTGCTCGTTACCCTGTTCCTGCCGCAGGGGCTGATCGGACTCATCCCGCGGTCCGCGAAGACATCATGAGGGAGGCAGTGGCGCGGGTGCCGATCGCGGCCGCATCAACGAGAATGAGCAGCGTGCGCGAGTCAAGGGCGGCGGATCATGCCGGACATGCCGACCGGAAGATCCTCTATCTGGAACACCTCACCGTCAGCTTCGACGGGTTCAAGGCGCTCAACGACCTCACGCTTCATGTCGAGCCTGGGGAGCTGCGCTGCATCATCGGCCCGAACGGGGCGGGCAAGACGACGATGATGGATGTGGTGACCGGGAAGACGCGACCGGATCAGGGAACGGCGTGGTTTGGCCGGCACATCAATCTGCTCGAGCTGAGCGAACCGCAGATCGCCGAGGCGGGGATCGGTCGTAAGTTCCAGAAGCCCAGCGTGTTCGAAGGCTTCACCGTGTTCGAGAATCTGGAGCTGGCGCTGGCGGGCGACAAGTCGTTCTGGACCGCGCTCGTGGCCCGGCTGCGCCCAGCCGATCGGGAGCACATCGACCAGGTCCTGGCGATCATCGGGTTGTCGGACCATCGCGAGGCGATTGCGGGCACACTATCCCACGGGCAGAAGCAGTGGCTCGAGATCGGGATGCTGCTGGCTCAGCGCCCCGAACTGCTGCTGGTCGACGAGCCGGTTGCGGGCATGACGCCGCAGGAGGCGGAGCGCACCGCGGAGCTGCTGCGGTCGCTGGAAGGCTCGCACTCGGTGGTCGTGGTGGAGCACGATATGGCCTTCGTACGGTCGATCGCCCGGACGGTCACCGTGCTGCACGAAGGGCACGTCATCGCGGAAGGCGACATGGATCACGTGCAGAACGATCCGCTCGTGACGGCGGTGTATCTGGGATCATGAGCCTCCTCACGATCGCTGGCTTGAACCAGTCGTACGGCGGCAGCCGCATCCTGTGGGACGTCGATCTCGAGATCCAGGAGGGATCGCGGACGTGCCTCATGGGCCGTAACGGCATGGGCAAGACCACGCTGCTGAAATGCATCATGGGTCTGCTGCCGACGAGCTCGGGCACGATCCTGTTCGAGGGCACGGACCTGCGTCCGCTGCCGGCCGAGGAACGAGCCCCGCTGGGCATCGGCTACGTGCCTCAGGGCCGTGAGATCTTTCCGCACCTCACCGTCGAGGAGAACCTGCAGGTCGGGCTCGGAGTCCGGCCGAGCGGGCCGGCGACGATCCCGCCGTTGATCTACGACCTGTTCCCGGTGCTGAAGCAGATGCAGCATCGGCGTGGCGGCGATTTGTCAGGCAGCCAGCAGCAACAACTCGCGATCGGGCGGGCGCTGGTGCTGGAGCCGAAGCTGTTGATCCTCGACGAGCCGACCGAAGGGATCCAGCCGAACGTCGTCCACGAGATCGGCACCATCCTCCGGGAGCTCAACACGACGCTCGGCGTCACATTGCTGCTGGTCGAGCAGAAGCTGCCGTTCGCCCGTCGCGTCGCGAGCGACTTCCGCATCCTCGAGAAGGGCCGGGTCGTCGCCAATGGCCCGATCGAAGGCCTGACCGGGGAGATCGTCGCCGATCATCTCAGCGTCTGAGCCGCCCGCTCCAACGCGACGTCCTGACCATCCACCTCCACGCCGCTCCCCGGGGAATGCGAGAATAGCCGCACGCCCTGAGGCAGTCAGACTGGAGATGGTGATGTCGCTCGGTCCCCCGATTCTGTGTGCGGTCGACTTCTCGGATGCCTCCGCGGGCGCGCTGCGTCATGCCGCGGCGCTGGCCGGCCACTTCGGGACCCGTCTGATTGTGCTGACGGTGGAGGATCCACTCCTGACCGAGGCGGCCGACCTCGGGCTCGGCATCACGTGGACCGAGGAAGCCACCAAGCAGGAGCTCGCGCTGTTCGTCGCCAGCACTTTCGGTCCGACGTCCACCTTGCCCACGACGTGCGAATACGACGTCGCGCTGGGGAAGCCGGCGCCCGAGATCCTGCGGGTATCGGCGGAGCGCGGCTGCGCGCTCGTGGTGATGAGCACCCAGGGCCTGACCGGTGCGCGCAAGTTGTTCTTCGGCTCGACGACCGAACGCGTGCTGCGCGAAACCACCATCCCGGTGCTGCTGACGCCGCCCCAGGCGTCCGGGCCGGTGAGCATGGCCGACGCGAAGGCCCTGGTCCGTCGCATCCTGGTGCCAATCGATCTCTCGCCGACCTCGACGCCGCACCTCGAGATGGCCACGCGGGTCGCCACGACGCTGGACCTACCGATGATCGTGGCCCACGTGATCGAACCGGTGAAGACGCGACTCGCAGCGCGGCTCCAACAGGCTGGACTGCAG
>DATLBL010000133.1:0-12701 GCA_035526925.1 Gemmatimonadales bacterium | reverse complement strand
AGAACGCGCTCGTGACGGTGACGCTCTCCGGCACGGCGTTGCGTGAACTGCTCGAGCAGGCGGTGCAGGGCGCCGGACGTCCGTCACTCGAGGTGGCCGGCGCACAAGTGCGCTACGACCCGGGCCGGCCGGCGGGCCGCCGGGTGCAATCGATCCGATTGCAGGGCAACCGCAAGCTGGACCCGCGCGAGCGGTACCGGGTCGCCCTGCCGGACTACCTCGCGAGGGGCGGCGACGGATTCGCCCGCCTCGCGACGGTGCCTGCGGAGCCGAGCGGCATGCTCGACGTGGACGCGCTCCGTGATTTTCTGCGCCGGCTCCCGCAACCCGTCGAGGTGGCGCCCGGGAGCGGCTTCGTGTCGACTCGACCGTGAGTACGGTTATGCGCGTGTTCATCAATGCGGCGGGCGTGGACGTCGAGCCGGGTACCGACGTTCGCGGCGCGATCCTCGCCCACGATCCCGCGATGGCGGCCAGCGCCGCCGCGGGCGCGGCGCTCGTCACCGACGCGCGCGGCATCACGGTGCCGCTCGACGGCGCGCTCGCCGCCGGTTCGATCCTCCGCGTCATCGTGCGGTCGCGCCGGGAAGCACAGGACGCCGATGCTGACGCGTGAGCTGCTGACCCGCCTTCCCAAGGCGGAGCTGCATACGCACCTCGACAGCGCGCTCCGGCCCGAGACGATGCTGGAGCTCGCGCGGGACGCGAAGTTCGCGCTTCCCGCTGCCGACCCCGAGGCACTCCGCCGCTTCATGCTCGTCGACGATGCGGGCAGCCTCGAGGATTACCTGGCCCGCTTTGAGTACACCATTCCGCTGCTCCAGAGCGCCGAAGGCATCGAGCGCGTCTCCTACGAGATGGTCGAGGACGCCGCGCGGGACGGGCTGCGCTACCTGGAAGTGCGCTACTGCCCGAAGCTGAGCACGCGCGGCGGGCTGACCATGGAGCAGGCGCTCGAGGCCGAGCTGCGGGGCCTGGCGCGCGGGGAACGCGAGTTCGGCGTCATCACCCGGGTCATCAACTGCTCGCTCCGACACTACGCGCCCGAGGTGTCGGTGGCGATCGCGCGGCTGTCGGTAGCCTACCGTGACCGGGGCGTCGTGGCGTTCGATCTGGCGGGCGGCGAGGCGGGACGGCCGCCGGGCGCGCACCAGGCGGCATTCGACCTGGCCGCGGACGGATGCCTCGGTATCACGATTCACGCGGGCGAGGCGGCGGGGGCGGCGTCGATCGCGGAGGCGGTGCACCGCTGCCACGCCGACCGCATCGGCCACGGCACCCGGTTGTACGAGGACCCGGTCCTGCTCGACTATATTCGCGACCGCCGGCTGCTCGTCGAGATCAACATCACCAGCAACGTCCAGACCCGGGCGGTGCGCCGGGCCGCCGAGCACCCGGTCCGGGCCTATGTCGATGCGGGGCTCGCGGTCACGCTGTGCACGGACGGGTGGCTGATGACGGGCGTCACCCTCAGCGACGAATACTGGCTCGCCCACCGCGAGCTGGGATTCACCCGCGCCGAGATCGACCGGCTCATCCTCGACGGATTCGCCAATGCCTTTCTTCCCTGGCCGGAGCGGCAGGCGCTGCTCGAACAGGTGAGGGGCGAGCTCGCGGCACTCTGACCCTGGCACGCTGACACGGTACCCGAACTGAAGAAGGCCGTCATGCTGATGCGCGCTGGTCGGGGGGCCGGAGGTCTGCGCGGCGCCGCCATCGCCGTGGTGGTGATCGCGCTGGCGGTCGCCGGCTCGTGGCTGATCCCGGGCCTGGCCTGGCGCGGACTCGCCGCCATGGAGTCGCCGGTGTCGCCGGGGGTCCACTCCGCGCCCATGCAGGACGCGGCCGCTCGAGACACCTCGACGCAGGCGTCGCCCCCAACGGTGCCGGGGGCGGAGATCGCACCGCCCGCGCCGTCCGCCGCGCCGGCCACGGCCTCGCCCTGGAGCCGGCTCTCCGGACTGGTGGGCCTGGTGCTCATCCTGGCCATCGGCATCGCGCTCTCGCACAATCGGCGCGCCATCCGCTGGCGAGTCATCGCCTGGGGGCTGGGACTGCAGGTGCTCTTCGCGATCTTCGTGCTCCGGATTCCCGCCGGGCAGGCCCTCTTCCGCTGGCTGGGCGACTTCGTCACCGGGATCCTCGGCTATTCCTACGTCGGCTCACAATTCGTGTTCGGCGAGCTCGGCAAGCCCAATTCGAGCCTCGGGATCATCTTCGCCTTTCAGCTGCTGCCCGCGATCATCTTCGTGAGCGCGCTGTTCGCCATTCTCTACTACCTCGGGATCATGCAGCTCGTCGTCCGGGCCTTCGCGGTCCTGATGAGCCGGGTCATGGGCGCGAGCGGCGCCGAGAGCCTGAACGTGGCCGCGTCCATCTTCATGGGGCAGACTGAAGCGCCGCTCACCATCCGCCCGTTCCTGCCGCGCATGACCCGCTCCGAGCTGATGACGGTCATGACATCGGGAATGGCGCACATCTCGGGCTCGATCATGGTGGCCTACATCGCATTCGGGATCGAGGCCCGGCATCTGCTGACGGCGGTGATCATGACCGCCCCCGGGACGATCATGATGGCCAAGCTGTTCGAGCCCGAGACGGAGGTGCCGGAGACCTTCGGCACCGTCAAGCTCGACATGCCGAAGCAGGACGTGAACATCCTGGACGCGGCCGCGCGCGGTACCGGCGAAGGGCTCAACCTGATGCTCAACGTCATCGCCATGCTGGTGTCGTTCGTGGCGCTGGTGGCCCTGCTGAACGGCGGGTTCGCCGCCGTCCACCGCTACATCGACTGGTTTCCCGCCAACCTGCAGACGGTCCTCGGCTGGGTGTTCCGGCCGATCGCCTGGGCGATGGGTGTGCCGTGGCGCGACAGCGGAACGATCGGCAGTCTGCTCGGCACGCGAATGGTGCTGAACGAGTTCATCGCCTACGCGCAGCTCGGGCCGATGAAGAGCCAGCTCGACCCGAGGTCGTTCACGATCGCGTCGTTCGCGCTGGCGGGGTTCGCCAACTTCAGCTCGGTCGGGATCCAGCTCGGCGGCATCGGTGCGCTGGCGCCGGAGCGAAAGCGCGACCTCGCGCGCCTCGGCATCCGGGCGATGCTCGCCGGCACGCTGGCGAACTTTCTTTCCGCCACCATCGCGGGGATCCTGCTGTGACCGTCGTTGCGCCGGCGACCGCCATCGACGAGGCCGCCGCGGCAATCCGGACCCGACTCGAGGGCCGAGCGCCGAGTGTCGCGATCGTCCTGGGCTCGGGGCTCGGAAAGTTCGCCGAGCGCCTCGAGCGCGCGGTGCGCATCCCATACTCCGATATCCCACATTTCCCCGCGCCCACCGTCATCGGCCACAGCGGCGAACTGGTGGCCGGCACGCTTGCGGGCCACGACGTCCTCGTGCAGAGCGGGCGCTTCCACATGTACGAGGGACACCCGGCCTCGCTGTGCGCCCTGCCGGTGCGGGTGTTCGGCAGGCTCGGCGTGGGGTCGCTGGTGCTGACCAATGCCGCCGGAGGTATTCGCCGCAGCTTCGGATCGGGCACGGTGATGCTCATCGCCGACCAGATCAATCTCACCTTCCGGAACGGGCTGTTCGGCGGCGTGCTGCCGGGCGAAGAGCGGTTTCCGGACATGTCGGACCCCTACGACCCGGGCCTCCGCGCCCTCGCGCGCGAGACCGCCCGGCGGCTCCGCATTCCGCTCGCGGAAGGCGTCTATGTGGGGCTGCTCGGCCCGAGCTACGAAACGCCCGCGGAGATCCGGATGCTGGAGCGCCTCGGCGCCGACGCCGTGGGCATGTCGACCGTGATCGAGACCATCACGGCGCGGGCGGCGGGGATTCGCTGCCTCGGATTCTCCGCGATCACCAATCCCGCCGCGGGAGTCACGCCGCACAAGCTCCACCACCTCGAGGTGATGGAGGTGGCGTACCGGATCGCCGGCGAGCTTGCCGCGCTCATCGAGGGGGTGGTGGCGGAGCTGTGACGGTGTGGTCGAGCGGGCCATGGCCGCCGCCGAGCCCGGGCGCCCGGGCCAGGGCGCGGTGCACGAAGTCGAGGGCGTCCTCGACCGCCGTGTCGAGCGGACGATCGAGCGCCAGTCCGGCGGTGACGGCGGCCGAGAGGGTGCAGCCGGTGCCGTGCGTGGAGGTGGTCTGGAGTCGGGGACGGGTGAACCGGCGGACCCCGCTCGTGGTGACCAGCACGTCGGTCACGGTCTCCGCTCCGTCCTGCAGGTGCCCGCCCTTGATGAGCGCCGCACCGGCGCCGAAGCGGAGCAGCGTCTCGCCCGCGCGCTCCATCGTATCCAGGTCGTGGACGACGCGGCCGGTGAGCACGGCGGCCTCGTCGAGGTTGGGCGTGACGAGCGCGGAAAGCGGCAGCAGACTCTCGCGGATCACGTCCTCGGCTTCGGTCGTCAGCAGACGCTGGCCCGAGGTGGCCACCATCACCGGGTCGACCACGAGCGGGTGCCACCCGTTCTCGCGGATCGCCTTGGCCACCAGACGCACCAGCGGCGCCTCCGCCAGCATCCCCGTCTTGAGGGCCGCCGGTGGGAGATCTTCCGCGAGGGCGGTGAGCTGGGCCGCGACCATGGCCTCGGGGACGGTCTCGACCGCGCGGACGCCGCGGGTGTTCTGCGCGGTGATGGCCACGATGGCCGACGTGCCGAACACGCCGAACTGCTGGAACGTCTTGAGGTCGGCCTGGATGCCGGCCCCGCCGCCCGAGTCCGAGCCGGCGATGGTCAGAGCGATCTTCATTCCGTGACGGCCTCCCAGGACGCAGCCCTGCTGACGATGATCCGCGATCTCGGGCGCCGCCGGGGACGGGAGCGCCGCGGGCTCGCGCTCGCCGAAGGGATCCGACTCGTCGAGGAGGCACTGGCGGCGGGCGTAGCCGTGCGCGGCGCAGCGGTGTCGCCGGCGTTAGAAGCTACTCCGCGCGGGCAGGCGCTCAAGAGCGCCCTCGGCTGCCGGGGCGTGCGACTGGCCGACGTGACCACCCCGGAGCTCGACGCGCTGGCCGATACCGAGCATCCGCAGGGAGTGGTGGCGGTCATCGAGCCGCGGGCCTGGGCGCTCCAGGACGTGCCGACGCCGCCCGGCGCGGTGCTGCTCGTGCTCGATGCGGTGCAGGATCCCGGCAATGTCGGCACGATTCTCCGAACCGCGCTGGGGCTGGGCGCCGTCGGCGTCGTGACGCTCAAGGGTACCGCCGAGCTGACCAACCCCAAGGTCCTGCGCGGAAGCATGGGGGCGTCCTTCCGGCTGCCCGCGGTGGCCTCGGAGACGCAGGGCCTGCTCTCATGGGCGCGCGAGCGTGGTGTCGAGCTGTGGGTCGCCGCGGCCGACGGCGCGCCGATCCGGCGCGCGCTCGACCGCTCCGGGCGAGCGCCGGTGGCGATCGTGGTAGGCAACGAAGGCGCGGGAGTGGGCCCGGAGCTCGCGGCGGTCGCGGCGCGTCGTGTCGCGATCCCGCTCGTCCCCGCCGCGGAGTCGCTCAACGTGGCCGTCGCCGCGGCCATCCTCCTGTACGAGGTCACGCGTGACGCTTGATGCACCGAACTATGGCAACGACCCGATCCTCATCGTCTTTGCCGGCCTCCTTGGCGCGCTGATCGGCAGCTTCCTCAACGTGTGCATCCTGCGGTGGGGCGCGGAGCCGAAACAGTCGGTGATGCGGCCGCCCTCGCGCTGCCCCAAGTGCGGCCGGGGCCTGCGCTGGTACGAGAACGTCCCGATCGTCGCCTGGCTCGCGCTTCGCGGACGCTGCCGCGGGTGTCGCGAGCCGATCTCGCCGCAGTACCCGCTGATCGAGCTCGCGACCGCGCTCCTCTGGGCTTTCATGACGTGGCGCTACGGCTTCGGCCTCGAGGCGCTGCGGGGTGCGGCCTTCTTCACCGTGCTGCTCGGCATCGCGATGACCGACGCGCGCGCGTACATCATCCCCGACGAGTTTTCGCTGGGTGGCCTCGTGTTGGGCGTGCTGTTCGCCCTTGCCGTCGGATGGCAGGCGCTCGGCGTCGCGGTCCTGGGAGCGGCCGTCGGCTTCGGGCTGCTCTGGCTCGTGGCGGTCCTGGGCGAGTGGTACTTCGAGCAGGAGGCGATGGGCGGCGGCGACATCAAGATGATGGCGATGGTCGGCGCGTTCCTCGGCTGGCGGGGCACGCTGCTCACCATCTTCCTCGGCGCGTTGATCGGCAGCCTGATCTTCGTGCCCCTGTCGCTCACGGGACATAAGAAGCTGGTGCCGTTCGGGATCTTTCTGGCGCTCGGTGCGGCGGCGACGTATCTGGTGGGGCCGGCCATCCTCGACTGGTACGGCGGGTACGTGAGGTCCGCATGACCCGGCGGCTGGGCATCTTCGCGATCGCGCTGCTGGCGCTCGCCGCCGCGTGCCGGGGGCAAAGCCGCGGTGCCGGGGAAGACGCGGTGCTCGCGAGGCTGGTGGACAGCCTCCGCGTGCCGGTCGAGCGGGCGACGGGACTGACGTTCCGCACGCCGCCGCGCTCCGCGCTCCGCTCGCGCGAGCAGGTGCAGGCCTATCTTGTCGCCAAGCTCGACGAAGAGCTGCCGCCCGCGCGCATGCGCGGGCTCGAGACCGCGTACCGGATGTTCGGACTGCTGCCGGACACGCTCGTGCTCCGCTCGCTGCTCCTGGATCTGTACGCCGAGCAGGTGGCGGGGTACTACGACCCCGATTCGACGACGCTGTTCGGGGTCGCCGGCGCCGACCGGAGCCAGCTGCGTCTGGTGCTCGCGCACGAGATGGTGCACGCCCTGCAGGGCCAGTACCTGCCGCTCGACTCGATTCTCAAATCCACGGCCAGCAACGACCGGCTGACCGCCGCGCAGTCGATCCTCGAAGGGCAGGCGACGCTCGCGTCCATCGCCGTCCTCGCGCCGGGTCAGAACGTGGCGAGCACGCCGGAGTTCTGGAACCTGTATCGGGATCAGGTGCGCGCGCAGCAGGCGGCCATGCCGGTCTTCGCCCGAGCGCCGCTCGTCGTGCGCGAGGCGCTGATCTTTCCGTATCTGGATGGCGCGGAGTTCATGCACTGGTGGGAGACCGCCGGCCCCAAGGACACGCTCCCGTACGGGCCGCGCATGCCGGTTTCGACCGAGCAGATCCTGCATCCGGATCGCTACGCGCGCGGCGACCGGCCGCTGCCGATGCGCTTCGCGCCCGACAGCGGCGTGGTGCACGAGGACGCGCTCGGGGAAAACGAGATCCGGGTGCTCCTCGCGGCACTCGCGGGCTCCGACGAGGTGCAGACCGTCGTGCCGATCGGGTGGGGCGGCGACCGCTTCCGGGTGTACGAGGCGCCGGGCGGCCCGGCGCTCGTCTGGTACTCCGTCTGGGACGACCAGCGTGCCGCCGACCGGTTCCTCAGGGCGGCCGGACCGGGGCTTCGACGCACCGCGCGCGACCGGTATCGGTCGGAGCTGGAGCCGATGGCGGTCGGCGGCCGGCCGGCGCTTCGGTACGTCCTGGCCCCGACGACGTGGCCACGCTGGGGATCGCTGCCGACGGTGACGCTGGAGTGACGACGTGGCGGCTCCGGCCGCTCTTCCAGCACTCCGGACGGTCGCTCACCGCAGCGCCAGGTTCACCAGGAACGCCGCAATGCCCACCAGCCCACCGAGGACGTAGCCCAGGCGCACGATCAGGTCCAGCTCCCGCTGCGTCACGTTGCGGACGATCTCCTCCATGCGCTGCGTCGAGAATCCCAGCACCTTCTGCTCCACCATCTCCGGCACCCGGATCTGTTCGACCACCCGCGGGATCTGCTCGTGGACCCACTGCCACGCGGCGCTCGACACGCTCGTGCGAAGCGCCGCCGCGGCCTCGGCGCCCAGCCATTCGGCCGGCCGTCCGATCGGTCGGGCGAGCAGGCGATCGGCCACCTGCGCCACGCTCTCCTCGATCCAGCGACGGCCCCGTTCGCTCGCAAGCGCGTCGGCCGCGGCCTCGGCGAGCCGCTCGGGCGGGACCACGCCGAGTACGTCGCCCCAGGTGTGCCGCTCCGCCGACTGCAGCAGCCCCTCCACGGTACGGGCGATGGCGCCGCGCGTCGCTGCGTCGCGCGCCACGCGGACCAGCCAGTCGCCCAGCGTCCGGCTCAGCGCCTCGCGGCGGTCGGGCGAGAACCGGCGCAGGCGGTCGGCGAGTGAAAGGCGAAGGAAGTTCACCACCGCATCGTTGACCGCGCGGGTGACCTGCGCCTTCATCTGGGGCTCCGCGAGCGACGCCGCGAAGCGATCGAATCCTTCCCGCTCGAACCCGTCGACCAGTCGCTCGATCGTCCGGTCGGTGACGACGAGCCGCGCCAGCAGGCGCTCGTGGATCAACAGGTCGCGGACGGAATGGTCGAAGGACTGGCGCAGCGCCCCTTCCACCATGCCGCGGGCCTCGGGATCGGCGAGCACCGCGCTCAGCCGCTCGAGCGCGATGGGGAGATAGTCGGTGAGGGCCTGCTCGAGCGCGCCGACGATCCCGGGCGGCAGCCGATCTAGGAGGGGTTCCTCGTCATGCGCCATGCGGCCGATCTGGCGGTCGACGAAGCCGCGCAGGGAACGCTCGAGGTCGTCACCGTCGGCCAGCCGGCTCACCCAGCGCTCCACGCCGCTCTGAAGCGCGCCGCGGCGCTCGGCGGTGAGCGCCTCGGCGATCGGCCGGTCCTGCACCTCGTGCCGGATCCGCTCCACCCAGCCGACCACCAGGGCGGCGAACTCGGGCGAGCGCGCGTAGTGGGCCACCCGCCCGGCGGCGCGAGGCGCCGTCGCGGCAACCGCCTCGTCGAGCGCGCGCGCTAGATCTGGAGTGAGTTGGCCGCGAAGCGGCCCCCGGTCCTCGTTCAGCACGCCGTCCAGCACACGGGACATCGCCTCGTCGAACGCGTGCCGCACGTTGGGCGCGCTGAGCCGCTCGGCGAGGTCCTCCGGCGTCAGCAGCCGCTCGCCGACGGTGCGGCCGATGCTGCGGGCCAGCCGCGCCTTGTTCTTGGGAATGGCGCCCTGAAGACGGAACGGCCCGATGCCGGCCGGCTCGTACGGATGGAACAGCATCCAGATGGCGACCGCGTTGGTGATCCCGCCGGAGATCGCTCCGACGCCGATGGTGATGGCGCCCTGGACGAGTGTCTGGTGGTCCAGACCCGTCATTTCGGGGCGGCGGCGAACACCTGCATGAGCCCATAGAGGCCGAGCCCCACGAGCCCGCCCACGAGCGTGCCGTTGATGCGGATGAACTGGAGATCGCGACCCACCTGCAGCTCGATGCGCCGTGACGTCTCGTCCGGATCCCACGCGCTGACCGTGTGCGAGATGAGCTGGCCGACCTCGTGCCGGTGCTGCTCCACGATGCGAAGCACGGCGCCGATGATCCCCTCGTCGATCTTGCCCAGAAGCGCCTCGTCCTCGAGCGCGGCCGCGGCGAGCGCCGACAGCCCTCGCTCGAGGCCGCCCGGCGCGTTCCGCTCGGCCGCGTTCACCTGCCGGTCGAGAGTCTGCTTGACCTCGCGCCAGAGCGACTCGGTGAGCTGCTCGCTCGTGGGGTGGTCGAGCACCTGCTGCTTGATCGCCTCCGCCCGGGCGATCACCTCGGGCGATTCGCGGAGCTGCTCGATCCACGTGACGAGCAGCTCGTCGAGCTGGCGACGAAGGGGGTGCTCCGGATCGGCGCTCACGCTGAACAGCGTGCGGCCGATCGCGTCGACGATCTTGTCGTGCAGGCGGTCGTCGACGAAGCCGGGGATCCACCAGGGACTCTCCGCGCGGATCCGCTCACGGATCATCCCGTCGTTCTCAGCCACCAGTTTCGCCATCCCCTGGACGAGTCGGTCGAGCAGCTGCTGATGGCGGTCGTTGACCGTGAGCAGCGCTAGGCCGTTGGCGAGCACCGGCGCGATCGGCCGACGCTTGAGCGGCTCGATCACGCTGCGCTCCAGCAGGGCGTGGACATCCTCGTCGCGGACCACCGCCGATGCGCTCCGGAGCGCTCCGGCCGCCTGGCGGACGACGGCGCGCGCATGCTCCGGCTCCCGGAGCCACTCCGCCGCGCGCCGGCTCAGCTGCGCCGCCCGCAGCTTCGCGCCGAGCACCTCGGGCGACAGAAAGTTGTTCTGGACGAAATTGCCCAAGCTTCGGCCGATGCGGTCCTTGCGCTGCGGAATGATGGCGGTGTGGGGTATGGGAAGGTCGAGCGGGCGTCGGAAGAGCGCGGTGATGGCGAACCAGTCCGCCACGCCGCCCACCATACCCGCCTCGGCGGTGGCGCGCACGTATCCCAGCCAGGGGTGGGCGGCCTCGAGCATCCACGCCGCCAGGAAGACGACCGCCATCAGCACCAGCAACCCGGTGGCCTTCCGCTTCATCCGGTCGAGCTGGAGCTGCTTGGCCTCCGCGTCGGGGACCTGCGGGATCACGTCATCGCCTGCATCGGTCGCCTCTCGATTGTGAGCCTGAACATTACACCGGCACGGTGTTCGCAGTGCCGGGCTGCGGGCAGACCGGCTCCGTGGATGAAACGCAACTCACGCCGGTTCGCCAAGCCGCTTGACAACTGCTTGACCCGTGCCGAGTAAGCTGATCCCGGTCGTCGCCCCATGCCGGGGTGTTGGCACGGGGCCGCGCCGCCACGCGCGCCACCGGTGGCAATGCGACGGAGCGGCGCATGCATTGAGTTGCACGGCCTGCGGTGCATGCGCAACGCCCATTGACAGGTTGGTGCACGGCCGTCACACTGCCCTGCATCCTCTACGGCAGCGCACGACGCACGTCATACCTTTCTCCAAGCGAGTTGGCGCATGCGTCGGCCCCGACGGTTGACCGGCTACAGTGTTCTGCTCGGTGCCATCGCCACACTGGTCCTCGTGTACGGTTGCCAGGAGGCTCCGAAAGCCACCGAGCCCGAGCTCGCGGTCATCGTCCGAAAGACGCTAACCGTTACCGGTACCGGCACCGGTTCTGGGGTGGTGACCTCGAATCCGGCCGGCATCAACTGCACCATCACCGCCGGTGTCCCGGCGGCCACCGGCTGCAAGGCCCAGTACAACAAGGGCGTCAACGTCACGCTCACCGCGGTGCCAAAAAGCGGGCACTCGTTCGCCGGGTGGGCCGCGTACTGCACCGGCACGAGCACCTGTCTCGCGCCGATGACGGCCGATCGTAAGGCGCAGGCCAAGTTTCTGAAGGGCCCGTTCACGATCAGGATCACGAACGGCACCGCCGGCGCCGGTAGCGGCACCGTCCGAAGCCAAGCGGGCCTGTCGCCCGTCATCAATTGCGTGATCACCAAAGGTGTCCCGGCCGCGACCGGCTGCTCGGCCAAGTATCCCGCCTATGCGGCAGTGGTCCTCACCGCCACGCCGGCCACCGGATTCGACTTCGTCGGCTGGGGTGGACTCTGCGGCGGCCAGGGCTCGTGTCAGCTCACTGCCGTCCAAAACGTGACGATGCCGGCCGCGTTCGCGTCCGCCGCCTCGCCCGCCGCCGCCACGGAGGGCCGGTGGGCGCCGACGTTCCAGACGCCGATCGTGGCCCTGCACATGCATCTGCTCCCTTCGGGCAAGGCGCTGTCGTGGGGGCACAAGGCCGGCGCGTATCTGTGGGACTTCGCGAACCCCGGCGCCGGCTTCACCGCGGCGGGGGAAACGTACGAGATGTTCTGCAGCGGTCACACGCTGCTGGCCGACGGCCGGCTGTTCGTCGCCGGCGGGCACATCGACGCCGATCACGGACTGCCGTTCGCCTCGATCTTCGATCCTGCCTCCGAGACCTGGAGCACCACCACCTCGATGGCCCAGGGCCGCTGGTATCCGACGACCACCGTGCTGCCCGGTGGAGCGCTGCTGACGGTGGCGGGCGCGGACGAGAACGGCGTCATGGTGCCGGTGCCGGAGATCTGGCGTGACGGCGCCTGGCGAACGCTGACCACCGCCAGCCTCACGCTGCCGTACTACCCGGCGATGTTCGTCGCACCCAACGGCAAGGTGTTCCTGGCGGGGCCCGATCAGAGCACCCGGTACCTTGCGGTCCAGAACAACGGCGAGTGGACGACGGTGGCCGACCGGGTCGTGGCCGACCGGAATACCGGATCGGCGGTGATGTACGCGCCAGGGAAGATCCTCTTCGCGGGCGGCGGCGATCCGCCGACACGTTCCGCCGAGGTGATCGACCTGAACGACCCGTCTCCCGCGTGGCGGGCCGTGGCGGACATGGCCTATCCGCGCCGGCACATGCTTGCGACTGTGCTCGCCGACGGCAAGGTGCTGGTCACCCACGGCACCAGCGGGCGCGGGTTCAACGACCTGACGAGCCCAGTGCACTACGCCGAGCTCTGGGATCCAGCGACCGAGCTGTGGACGACAATGGCCCGCGAGTCGGCGCCGCGGATGTACCACGCGACGGCGGTGCTCCTGCCCGACGCGAGGGTCCTGTCGAGCGGCAGCGGGGAGGGCGACGGCATCACCTACGGCGACAGCCAGCTGACGGCCGAGATCTTCTCGCCTCCATACCTGTTCAAGGCGGACGGCAGTCTCGCCGCACGTCCGGTCGTCGATGCGGCGCCCACGCACATCGGCTACGGCGGGCAGGTGAATGTCGAGAGCCCGGATGCGGAATCCGTCACCCGCGGCACGCTCATCCGGCTCTCATCCGCGACGCACTCCTTCAACCAGAGCCAGGTGATTTTCCCGC
>DATLBL010000132.1:0-12353 GCA_035526925.1 Gemmatimonadales bacterium | reverse complement strand
TGGTCGAGGGCGACCCCTATCGCATCGTCGCCGCGAGCGGTGAGCCGCTGGAGGGAACGGTGGTCCGCCACCTGCCCGAGCTGGAGTTCAGCGCAACCGTGGACAATTGGAACCGGGCGCTGCTGCGCCAGATGTACTGGGGTAAGCTGGCGTCGCTGTGGCTGGCCACGTACGGAGTCGAGGCAAGCCGCGTGAAGGACTTCGAGCGCCGCTGGACGGACCGGCTGACTGAGCTGCTCGCGGGCTGAACGGCCGGGGATGCCGCGACTCGTCGCTGGGAGGTGCCGTTCCTGCTGCGGCGGCGCGGTCGCCTGATTACCTTATCGGCATGAGCGCGACCCTTCAGCCTGCCAAGCAGGCTCCAGCGCCGGGGGCCGGTGTCCCGACTATCTGGCTTGACGGCAAGTGGTACGATCGCGATACAGCCACGGTATCGGTTTACGATCATGGGCTGCTGTACGGCGACGGCGTTTTCGAGGGCATCCGGATCTACGGCGGGAAGATCTTTCGTCTGGTCGAGCACCTCGAGCGACTGTACGACTCGGCCCAGGCCATCTGGATGACCATCCCGATGCCCCGTGAGGAGCTGGCCACGGTGACCGAGGAGGCGGTTCGCCGCTCCGGCATCACCGAAGGGTACATCCGTCACATCGTCACCCGCGGCGTGGGCGATCTCGGTCTCGATCCGCGGAAGTGCCTGAAGCCGTCGATCATCATCATCGTCGACACCATCAAGCTCTGGCCGGAAGAAGTCTACGAGACCGGTCTCAAGGTCGTGACCGCCGGCACGCCCATCCCGCAGCGCGAGTCGCTCTCCCCCCGCGTCAAATCGCTGAACTACCTGGCGCACATCCTCGCGAAGATCGAGGGCGTGCAGGCGGGAGCCGACGAAGTGCTGATGCTCGACGGCAGTGGCAGCGTCGCCGAGGGGTCCGGGCAGAACATCTTCGTCGTGAAGCACGGCAAGCTGGCCACGCCGCCGCCCTACGCCGGCATTCTCAAGGGCGTTACGCGCGACCTCATCATCGAGCTCGCGCGGGGCGCTGGCTACGAGGTGCAGGAGACGATGCTCAACCGCTATGACGTCTATACGGCGGACGAGGCGTTCTTCACGGGCACCGCGGCCGAAGTGGTGGCCATCCGACAGGTGGACGGCCGGCTCATCGGAAGCGGCAAGGCCGGTCCTGTCACGCGCGACCTGCGCAGCCGATTCCAGGCGCTCGTCCGAAGCTGACCTGCGGCGACGATCGTCACTGCGACGCTCGACGCTGCCGCTCCGCTTCGATGCCGCAGGGTCGCCGAGCCCTCGTCGTTCTTCTCAGCGTCGTCGCCCGCCCGCTTCTCCCGCCATCCCGCCGCGCGCCGACGTCTTGACCCGATTCCCGAACGCCGCTCATATTGGCCGACTCCCCTTCCCACCCTCCCGGAGTTTCCGGATGGTCTGGAGAGTCGTCGAGCACGATGACCGGCGCTGGAACGTCTCTCCGGTCGCCGAACGTTGCGCCAACTCGCCGAACTGGACGCTCGTGTTCTCGTTTCGTCCGCTCGAGCTCGGCCAGCGGCCGGTCTGGGCGAGCTTCCCGCTTTCGTCCGCTTCGAGGGCCGCGCTGTTCGCGCAAGCCGAGAAAATTCCGGACGCCGCGCTCACCGCGCTGCTCGCGGAGCAACTGATCTAGAGCTGCGCCAAGCGCTGCATCATGTTGACTGGCATGTACTTTGCCCCCAAGGACCCCTATGTCCTCACCCAACCCGCTCAACGAGCGGCTCCGCTTCGCGGAGTTCGTGCTGGATCGCCTGCCGAACGGTCGGTGTCGGGCGCGAGTGGGATTGACCTGGAAGGAATCTGAGCAGTTCACCGGGGAGAACGAGGGGCTGGGGTCTCAGGCGGGAGAGCTGCGGTGTGCGGCCCAGGCCTGCGTCGAGGCGCTCACCCAGGCCGTGCAGGGCGACATGAGCTTCGAGCTGCTGGGCGTCAAGGCGGTGCGCGCGTTCGACGCCACCGTGGTCATCGTATCACTGGCCGTCCAGGCCGACGGGCGGGGCCATCGGGTGGTGGGCTCCTACCTCACAGAGAACGACACTTCGCGCGGCGCGGCACTCGCCGTGCTCAACGCAACCAATCGCATCCTCGGCAACCGCCTCTTCATGCGTTAGGCGCTCAAGGCTCACAGGAGCCTGCCTCAGTTCGCCTTTGCTCCCGCGGATTGCCCTCCCGAATGGCTCCCGAACCGGATCGCTGCCAGGATCCGGTTCGGAGTACCGTTCCTCCGTTCAACCCGGAGTGACGCGATGCCCCGCCACGCGCTGCTGCTGACCCTGATCCTGACTGTGAGCTGCGGCGGCCATCGCCCGGCGAGTCAGGTCACGCCCGACGCCACCGACCCCGGCATGCCGCTGCCGCCCTCGGAAGCTCCCGACGCGTCGGCCCCGCTGCTGAGCGACGCGCTCGTCCTTCCACCGGCCCCCGCCCTCGATACGCTGGTTCCCCCGGAGGAGCTGGCCGCGGAGCTCAGGCTCGCTGCCGACAGCGTGGCGGACGAGGCCGTGCTCGAGGCGCTCGAGGAGGCTCATCCGGCCGATGACGGCGCGGAAGAGCCGCTGGCGCCCACGCCGGTGAGCTGGGACATCGATGTCGACACCTACACCGGTCACGATCGCGTTCAGTACTATCTCGACTTCTTTCAGGGACGTGGCCGTGAGCGCATGGGGATCTGGCTCACGCGCCTGCCGCGCTACGAAGGAATGATTCGGTCGCGGCTGCAGGAGCAGGGGCTTCCGGGCGACCTCGTCTACCTGGCCCTGATCGAGAGCGGCTTCTCCAATTCGGCCACCAGCCGCGCGAAGGCCGTCGGGATGTGGCAGTTCATGAAGGGGACGGCCAAAGGATACGGGCTCAGGGTCGACTCCTGGGTCGACGAGCGGCGCGATCCGTATCGCGCCACCGAGGCCGCCGCGCGGCACCTCAAGCACCTCAACGATCGCTTCGGCTCGCTCTATCTTGCCGCGGCCGCCTACAACGCCGGCGGGGGCAAGGTGTCGCGCGGCCTGCGCCGGCTGCCCGAGGATGACGAGGCCGACTCGCTCAACTCCGACGCGACCTTCTTTCGGCTCTACGATACCAAGCTGCTCCGCCGTGAGACCAAGGATTACGTGCCGAAGCTGATCGCCGCCGCGCGCATCGCCAAGGAGCCAACCCGATATGGATTCGAGGTCGGTGTGGCCGAGCCGCCGGCCTACGACTCGATCGTCGTGCCGACGATGACGGGCCTCGACGTGATCGCGCGGCTGGCGGACACCACCGTGGCCGCGATTCGTGAGCTCAACCCCCAATATCTTCGCCTCGCCACCCCGCCGGGTGCGCGCTCGGTGGTGCGGGTGCCTGCGGGCCGAGGGCCGGCCACCGTCGCCGCTTACGCGGAGCTGCCGGCCTCGCGGCGCATCACGTTCATCGAGCACATCGTGGCTCGCGGGGAGACGATGAGCGGCATCGCCCAGCGCTATAGGGTGAGCACCCGGCTCGTCATCGAGTCCAACCCGCGGTTGCGGAGCCGGGCGCTCCGCCCTGGCCAGCGGGTCATCGTGCCGACGGGCGGCGCGCTGTCGACCTCGGTCGCGCGACGGATGGCGGACCCGGTCGAGCCGGCGGCGAGCAGCCCCAGCGGCTTTCATCGGGTCCGGCGCGGTGAGACACTCTCGGAGCTCGCCGACGCCTACGGCGTCACGGTCAAACAGCTGCGCTCGTGGAACGCGCTCGGCGCCAAAGGAAGCATCCGGTCGGGTCAGCGCCTTCGGGTGGCGCCGCCGCCCGCCAGTCGAGGGAAGGCGGAGGTCCGATCGTCGTCGTCGGCCACTGCCGATGCCGCCGCTCGCGTGCACCGGGTACGGCGCGGCGAAACGCTGAGCGGGTTGGCGAAGCGGTATGGGGTGTCGGTCCAGTCGCTGCGGGATGCGAACCATCTCCCCCATGGTGATGGCCTCCGTACCGGGGCAACGTTGCGAATCCCCGGATAGCCGCGCGATTACACCATCGGTCGTTTGCCGAGCCCGAGGCAGGCTGCGCGAAGGGGGGCATAACCAAATGTTATGCCCCCCTTCGCTTCCATCAGAGTGACGAGGTTGCTTACCGCCACCCCGGCGCGTTGGAGCTCGGGGCCTCGTATCCGTCGAGCACGGCGGCGGGGTAGCCGTTGGTCGGATCGCCGCCCTTCGCCAGGATGTCCGCCACCTTGGCCGGTCCGCGGTTGTAGGCGAGCAGCGCCAGGTGCGTGTCCCGGTCGAACTTGGTCATCAGATCGTTCAGAAAGCGGAACCCGACGCGCAGGTTCAGCTCCGGGTTGGTCATGAGCGTCTTCTCGGTGACACCGGGCTCGTAGAACCGCGCGGTCGCCACCTGCAGCTGCGTATAGCCGATGGCATCCATCGGGCTCCGCGCGTTCGCCTTGAAATTGCTCTCGATCTTCACCAGCTGAAACCCGAGTGCCGGATCGATGCCCTCGCTGAGCGCGATATCGTAAATCGACGCCGCGAGGTCCGCCGGGATCTGATACTTGGCGGAGCTCGCCATGATGGCATTGGCGCGGTCGAGCTGGACGCGCAGCAGGTCCATCTCCCCGCGTGCGGCCGAGAGCTGGTCTCCAAGACTTCCGATGCGACGGGCCGCAAAGGAAGCATCCGGGGCCTTGACGACGCTGTCCGTGGCGCGCACGCGCTCGGTCCATCCCGCAAGCGTTCCAATGACCGCGGCCATGACGAGCAGCAGCCCGCCGCGAACCAGCAGGTTTCGCAGCGTGCGTGGGCCGGGGTCGTTGTATTTGTCGGTCGGTCGTTTCATTGGCCAACCTCCTTACTCTATGAGAAGGCCGCGTCCTCCAGTCCTACGGATCGGAGCGGCGCCAGTCTCCCCGGGTGCCCCCGGTCTTGCTGTTCAGCCGGATACCCTCGATTACCATGTACCGATCGACTGCCTTCACCATGTCGTAAACTGTGAGACAAGCCACGCTCACCGCTGTGAGCGCCTCCATCTCCACCCCGGTGCGGCCCGTCACCCTCACGGTGGCCGTTACGCGCACCCCGGGCAGCGTCGGGACCAGCTCGACCGCTACGCTGGCCAGATCGAGGCCCAGCGGGTGGCAGAGAGGGATGAGCTCTCCGGTCCGCTTGGCCGCCAGGACGCCGGCGACCTCCGCCACCGCCAACACGTCGCCCTTGCTCAGGGCGTTCGACGCCACCAGGTCGAACGCCTCACGGGACATCCGGACCTGACCATCGGCCACGGCGGTACGCTCGCTCTCGGGCTTGGCCCCAACATCCACCATCCGAGCGCGCCCGCTTTCATCGAGATGCGTCAGCTTCACAGCACCTCCGCCAGCTCCTCGCCGAGCACGGCGAGCAGGATCTGCGGGTTCACGTTGCCGTACGCCGCCTCGCGCGCTTCGGCGACTCGCTCTATGGCGCGAAGCAGGGGCGCCGGATCGCCGCGGCGGAGCAGGGCGGCGGGGACGGGACGCCGGGTCGTCTGGCCGAGCGTGCCACGCGCCGCCTCTCCCAGGGTATCGGCGAGGGCGTCGAGCATCGCAGTGAACTCGCCCCGGGCGGAGAACGGCGCCTGCCTGAGAGCCCGTTCGTACCCCGCCGCGGAGCCGGCCAGCACCGCCTCGAGCAGTTGCCCCGCCGCACGGTACGCTTTGCCGGTCTCCTCGCCGGCGCCGAGCGCCTCACCGATGGAGCCGGCGGCGACCGCGACCCGCTCGTCGAGCGCGGCAGCACCGAGCGGAGGGTCGAGATGCTCCTTCAGGAACGATCGAACCTGTTCGTCGTTCAGCCGGTTGAGCCGGATCGGCACCGCCCGCGAGCGAATCGTCGGCAGCAACCGACGCGGATCGACCGTCGTCAGCACGAAGAGCACGCCGCTGGGCGGCTCCTCCAAGAGCTTGAGCAGCGCGTTGGCCGCTTCCTGACTGGACTCCTGCGGCACCAGCCGCTCCGCGTCGCCCAGGATGAACACCCGGCGGCCGCCCTCGACCGAGGTCAGCGCGGCCTGGCGATGAAGCAGTCGGACCGACGCCATGGCATGACTGGCCATTCCATCCGGCGGACCGTACAGCGGCTTGTTCCGCCGCTCCTCGATCAGCTCGGCGAGTGCCTGGGCCGCATCCTCCACGGCCTTGTCCGGGTCCGCCGCCTTGGGGCGCTGGATCGGAGCGAACCAGTGGAGGTCCGCATGCGACAGCCCTTCCACCAGGCGGCACGCCCTGCAGCGCCCACACGGCTCGGCGTTGCGCCGCTCGCAGAACACCAATTGGGCCAGCCAGAGTGCAAGCCGCTGCTTCCCCACTCCTGAGGGGCCGGAGATCAGCAGCACCTGGGGCAGCCGGCCAGATCGGACGGCATCGGCGAGCCTGTCCCTGACCTCCTGATGTCCTACCAGTGGCAGCAGCGGCATGGGAATAAGGTAAGAAGCCGGGCCAAAAGCGGTACCGCACGCTGTGTAACATCTTTTTCAACAATGAGTTATGCCATAGACTCATTACAGCTTTGCGGCACAAAGTCTTGGATTATCGAAGGTGACCACGTCAAGTGAACAGTTGCTCACATGCTGTGAGAGTGCGACATCTTGCACGATATTGGTAAGCTGCTTTGTACTGGAGACATCCGGAAGGTGCAGTCCTTCAGCAAAAGTGCAGGTTATTGTAGGCCTCAGGCTGGTGTGTAGGTCGATCGGGAACCGAGTTCATGCCAGGGGCGGTGCGCGTCTCGCGGGAAGGATGCTGTACGGAATTTCAGCAGCTCGCCAGGTGGGCAGGAGCTGGCGAGCATTGCCGACGCTGTCGGCAGTCCCGCCGACCGCGCGTCGGCCGCCTTGAAATCAGGTGGCAGATCGCTAGTTTCCCCGCAGCCAAGCGGCTTCCGGGTGCCTTGGCCGCGTTCATCGTGGTGCATGTGCAGAGCTCATGCCTTCCCGAGTAGCTCAGTTGGTAGAGCAGGTGACTGTTAATCACCGGGTCGGGGGTTCGAGTCCCTCCTCGGGAGCTCCAGGGCCAACTACGGTTTCACAGAAGCGGCAGCAAGTTACGGGCAACCGGGCTTGTCGCCGCTTTTGCTTTGCTGGAGTCGCTCCTGTGGGCTCCCTTCAATCAGGGAACCTCTGCCGCTCTCGAGCAGGCGGGTCGTGGCGCTGGGCAGCGCGTCGAGTTGATAAGGCTGGCGAGTGCTCTCCCCTTCAGGTCATCTGAGCACGTCAGGATGCGGTTCAAGCGTTCGTTGAAGCACCGCAAGCGCCGGCTCATCGTCTACCACAAGTACCACCGGTCGCGCCCGCCTGCCTGCGGACGCCACCTCACATGGGGGCTGCGGCCGCCTGGGGAAAATCGGAGCTACTCTCCGGTCACCAGCTTTCCCCCGGTCTGCATGATGATCTCTCCTGATACATACGAGCTGTCAGACGACGCCAGATACACGTATGCCGGCGCGATCTCCGCCGGTTGGCCCGCGCGCCGCAGCGGCGTGTCGGCGCCGAACTCCTCGACCTTGTCTTCCGGGAACGATCCCGGAATAAGCGGCGTCCAGATCGGTCCGGGTCCCACGGCGTTGACCCGGATGCCTCGCGGCGTGAGCTCCTGGGCGAGCGAGCGGGTGAAGTTGAGGATCGCGGCCTTGGTGGCGGCATAGTCCATCAGGTTCGGTGTCGGCTTGAATGCCTGGACGGAGGACGTATTGATGATCGCCGAGCCCGGCTCGAGGTGCTCGAGAGCGGCCTTGGCCAGATAGAAGTACCCGAAGATGTTGGTGCGGAAGGTCCGCTCGAGCTGTTCGGCGGTGAGCTCCGCCAGCGACGTGATCACGTGCTGCTCCGCGGCGTTGTTCACCAGGATGTCCAGCCGCCCCAGCTCTCGCACTACCCGCGCGACGGTATCGCGGCAGAACTGCTCCTGGCCGACGTCGCCCGCGATGGCGATGGCGCGCCGCCCATACCGCTCGACCTTGCGCACCGTGTCCTGGGCGTCCTCATGCTCGTTCAGGTAGGCGATCGCCACGTCGGCGCCTTCCTTGGCATAGCAGATCGCCACCGCGCGGCCGATGCCGCTGTCGCCGCCCGTAATCAGCGCGACCTTGCCTTCGAGCTTGCCGGCGGCGCGATACGCCGGATCGTCGTCGACCGGCTGCGGATCCATGCGCCGCTCGCTGCCGGGCATCGGCTGCTCCTGGGGTGGGTGCCGCTGCGGCTCGCCCAGGACGGGCCGATGCATCTCCTCGACTTGCTGCGCGCCGTTTTTCACCGTGTGTCCTCGCTGCTTCGACATCGCCAGCCTCCTCGTCACCTCAAGACCAATCCTTGTCGGGTTGCGTCTGCAGCCGCTCCGCCGCGTCCACCACGTCCTGCAGCTCTACCGGATCACTGAACGGATCGTCGTCGAGCTCGGTCACGCGATTGAGGATCTTCTGCCACCGGCGCAGCTCCTGCACGTACGGATCGAACGGGACGCGGCGCAGGTCTCCGTGCTCCTCGACCAGGTCGCAGAGGCCGTTGTGCAGCCACTCGCCGGTGTGCCAGTTGGGCATGTCCACGCACGGAAAAAGACAGACGCCGTGCAGGTCGATGCCGCGATCGACCGCGGCGAGTGACTCCTCCATCACGTCGCGGAGCCACGCCGGTCGGCCGTCCCCCAGTCCGCTGGTTTCGCCGATTATGATCGGGCGACGGTAGCGGTGCCAGACATCCTGCAGCATGTCGCAGAGCGGACGGATGCGCTCGTCACGTGGTCCCATCGCGGCATGCGGGCCCTCCTCGCGGTATTCCATCTGACCGAAGGAGTAGCAATTGGCTCCGATGACATCGAGCACCTCGGGGGCGCCGCCGAGCTCGGGGTGGCGCCGCCCGGCAAGCACGTCCCACGCGAAGAAGGTGTCGTCGGTCGTCTCCTCGCGGGCTTCGTCGGCGAGGTCGGGCCGGTCTTTCGGGGGCACGACCTGAATGAGCGGCTCCATGTGAACCATCCGCGACTCGGGGCAGACCTCGCGGATCGCGCGGACGCCCGCGATCGCGGCGCGGCAGAGCGCATGTCGGAAGCGGAACCGTTCCTTCCGGCTCTTGCCGTGCGGCGCCGCCCACCCCCACTCGCCGCCGCAGAAGCCCCAGAAGGTGATCTCATTGATGGGCGTGAAGTACCACGGGCCGTGGACGCGCCTGGTCACGTACTCCGCGGCCGCCTGACAGTAGCGTGCGAAGCGGTCTGCGAAGTCGTCGGCAAAAGGATCGGCGCCATCGGGATAGCCGTAGTGGCAGAGATCCCAGATTGGCAGGATCTGGGCACGGTTCATCGCGTCGATCAGGGGGTCGATCAGCGAGAAATCGTAGCGCCCCTCGCGCTCGACCAGCGGCCACGGCACACCCTCGCGCGAGACGGCGATGCCGAAGCGCCGCAGGAGCTGGTAATCCTCGTCGGCGTGCTGCCGATGCCGGGTCTCTGCCACGAGATCGCGCCGGCCCTGGTCTTTCCAGATGAAGGTCGAGCACTCGAAGCCCGAGAGGAAGAAGGTCGGGAAAATGCCGGGGCGGGTCGTCATGCCCGCATGGTGCACGGCGAAGGGAGGGGGTGCAGCGACGCGGCTCACAGTCGCGACGCGGCTCAAGTGCAGTGGAGGATCCTTCGACCAGGCATGACTGCTCTTGTGACGCGAGAACCACAATGCCGCGTGGCACCCGTCCGCAACGGGCAGTGCCGAGTCGCGGCCGTGTCGTTCCGCCTGTTATTTCCGTCCGTCGCCCACCCGGGCTACTTTTCCGGCACTACCCCGTCCGGAGGCCTCATGTCCAAGCGAGAAGACCAGCGGATCGCCGCACTCGCCAAGAAAAACGCCGCTAAAATCGTTCAACCGAAGCAGGACCGAACTGTCCAGTTCGACCCCACCCTTCGGCAGCGGCACGGCGAGGAGGACCCGGAAACCCGGCGGCTCTTCAAGGAGATGAAGAAGCGCGAGTTCTGATCGCCCAACTCCGCACCTTCAGATTTGCCGGGGCCAGCTCGGTCTCCATGCCCCGGGACGTCGACTACCGCCCGCGCGGCCGACGGAACACCGGCCGCTTCTCCCCTCCGGCGTCTTCTCCGGGATCCTCTTCCGTAATGCGCTTTGCGATCGGCCGGCGGGTCGGCGTGGGCCTCGGCTGCCCAGCGGGTGTGGGCCGCGGCTGCCCCGGTGTGACGCGGCGCGGAGCCGGGTCGAGCACCGGCTTGGGAGGCGAAGCCGGCACCGGACGCGTCCGGACCGGTGTCGTGCTGGTGAGCGTGCCGAGCGCGGCCTGCGCCGCCACCCGGATGGTCTCGATCGACACCTCGAGCGCTTCCCGGACGTGGGCCTCCATCCGGGGCGCCTCGGCCGCGAGCACGGCGCGGAGGATTCCCCGCGCGGTGTCGGGTCCGATCGGCAGACCCAGCTCGCCGAGACGCTCGCACAGCAACTCGACGGTGTCGAGGTTGGGCTCATGGACGGCGGTGGCCGGAAGGCTGGGTTCGCTCATTGCTCGCGCTCCGTTCGGGTGAGGGCGCGCTCAACCATCGAGCGCGCGCCACAGATACCAGCTCGCCACCGACCGATACGGACGCCAGCGCTCGGCGCGGCGGTGCAGGACCAGCGGGTCCGACAGGACGCGCCGACTGAACGCGCGCGCGAACCCCTTCCGTACGCCCAGATCGCCCAGCGGCAGCACGTCCGGGCGGCCCAGCCGGAACATCAGCAGCATCTCCACGGTCCACCGACCGACCCCGCGCACCATCGTCAGCCGGTCGATGATCTCCTCGTCCTCCATCCGGCGCACGCGCGCCATCGCCGGCACGGTGCCGTCGAGCGTGCGCGCGGCGAGGTCGCGCACCGCCAGAGTCTTGGCCGACGACAATCCCGCCGCGCGCAGGCGCTCGGGCGGCGTATCGAGTAAGTCCTGGGGCCGTGGGAATCGGCGAGGGCGGTAGAGCGCCACCACGCGCCCGAGAATGGTCGCGGCCGCCTTTCCCGACAGTTGCTGGTAGACGATCGCCTCGACGAGCGCGGCGAACATGCTCTGCGTGGGCTCGGGCCGCACGGTGAACGGCCCGGCGCGGGCGATGAGCTCACCGAGCCTCGGATCCGCCTCGCTGAGATGCCGGCACGCGAGTTCCGGGTCGTACGCCAGCCCCGGGTCGTACGCCAGCCCCGGTCTCATGACGGTGATGCCCATGCGTGCAAGATAAGCGGCCGACCAGGAGGCGCCCGTCTCGACTTGACGCCGGGTCGGGCGCGCGTTCGCTTTGGCGAATGCACCCCGACGAATTCCGCAGGCACGCGCACGCGCTGGTCGACTGGATGGCCGACTACCTGCGCGACGTGGGCACGCTGCCCGTCACGCCGGCCCTGGTGCCCGGCGACATCCGCCGCCAGATCGCTGACGCTCCGCCCCTCGACGGCGAACCGTTCGACGCGCTGTTCGAGGATTTCCGGCGCATCATTGTTCCGGGGATGACGCACTGGAACCATCCCGGCTGGTTCGCCTACTTCCCCGGCAACAACAGCGCGCCGTCGATCCTCGGCGAGATGCTGACCGCGACCATCGGGGCGCAGTGCATGTCGTGGGTGACCTCGCCGGCGGCCACCGAGCTGGAGCAGGTGGTGATGGACTGGCTCCGGCAGATGATCAGCCTGCCCGCGGAGTTCGTCGGCGTCATCCAGGATACCGCGTCGACGGCGACCCTGGTGGCGCTCCTGACGGCGCGTGAACGAGCCACGGGCGGACGCGCGGGTGCCGCCGGTCTCGCGACGGCGGGCGAGCCGCTCGCCGTGTATGCCTCGCGCGAGGCGCACTCGTCGGTGGACAAGGCCGCCAAGCTCGCCGGGTACGGGCTGAGCATGCTGCGGCACGTCGAGACCGACGAGCGGTTCGCGATGCGGGCCGACGCGCTGGCGCGCGCGCTCGACGCCGATCGGGCCGCCGGAATCCGGCCGGCCTGCGTGGTCGCGTCGGTGGGCACGACCTCCTCCACCGCCATCGACCCGCTCCGACCGATCGCGGAGCTCTGCCGGCGGCACGGCGCATGGCTCCACGTGGACGCGGCCTATGCGGGGGCCGCGGCCATCGTGCCCGAGCTCAGGCCGCTGTTCGATGGCATGGAGCAGGCAGACAGCGTCGTATTCAATCCGCACAAGTGGCTGCTGACCAACTTCGACTGCACGGCCTACTTCGTCCGGGATCCGTCCACCCTGCTCGACACGTTCCAGGCGACCCCCGAATATCTCCGCACGGCGTACGACGCCGATGTCGTGAACTTCCGCGACTGGGGCATCCAGCTGGGCCGGCGCTTCCGCGCGCTCAAGCTCTGGTTCGTCGT
>DATLBL010000131.1:0-9833 GCA_035526925.1 Gemmatimonadales bacterium | reverse complement strand
AGCCCGAACCGCCGTGAGGATTGTCACGTGTGCGCGCCCGGTCACACGACGAACGGGAAGGTCTCCGGCGGCTCTTCGGGCGCCGGGCCCGGTGTAAGATCGAGTGGCTCGACGGCTGTCGTCCGATCGAAGTGCAGCACTACATCGAACTGGTCCACCAGCCGGGCCTCGATGTGAGCGCGCTTACCCCGGCGTGCATTATCTTGGGAGCATGCTCCGCCCCCAGAACTTCGCATTCCTGTTCGCCGTCGCGCTGGCAGCCTGTGGTACGTCCGGCGAGCGTGGCAGCGCAGCCTGCGGGCTCGCCGCTCTTGCCGGCCCCACGGCGCTTCTGACGCAGTTCAGCGTGCCGCGTCAGACGCTCGGTACTCCACCCGCGCAGCTGCCGGAGCGGCTGGTGGCCCGGGTGGTCGCGGGCCCGGCGCTGCCCGCGATCGTGGGGCGGGCGGATTCGCAGCTCGTCATCGGCGTGGAGGGCACGGTTCCGTCCACCATCAAGCCCGGCTACGGCGTGCTCGTCCTGGATCTCGCCGAGAAGGCGCGAGGCGTGATGCTGTTCGAGGGCACACCGGTGGAGGGCGCTCCGCCGCTCGGCACGGTCTCCGTGGGCGCGGCCACGCTGCCGCTGATCGGCATACAGCTCGATCCCAGTCGCATCGAAGACCCGAGCTGCCCGTTCTTCCCCGACTCGGTCCTGCCATGAGCGCGCCCCGCATCGCGATCGGCGGCGTCGCGCGCACCTGGGACGGAGCGGAGCGGACCGGCGTCAATGCGGCGTACGTGAGATCGGTCCTGGCCGCGGGCGGGGTGCCGATCATTCTTTCGCCCATCCTTGGCGCGTCCTACGCCCCCCGAGCGCTCGATGGCATCGACGGCGTGGTGTTGAGCGGCGGCGAGGATATCCACCCCGCCTGGTACGGGTCCGAGCCGTCGCCGCACCTCTATCCGCCGAGCCGGGAGCGGGATCTGTTCGAGCTCGCGCTGTTCGCCGCCGCGCGCCAGCGCGGCCTGCCGATGCTGGGCGTCTGTCGCGGCATCCAGCTCGTGAACGTGGCCATGGGCGGCACCCTGCACCAGGACCTTCCCTCAGGCCGTCCCGGTACGATCGCGCACGATCCCGGCAGCGCACGGACCATGCGCTCGCACGGCGTCGAGCTCGCCCCCGGCAGTCGTGCCGCGGAGGCACTCGGCGCGACGACGCTCATGGTGAACTCGTTTCATCACCAGGGAATCGATCGGCTGGCGAATGGGCTCGTGGCGTCGGGATGGAGCGGCGATGGGCTGATCGAAGCGGTGGAGACGGGGCCGGGGTCGCCGTGGCTGCTGGCCGTGCAGTGGCACCCGGAGGAGATGCATGACGACGTGCATGCCCCCGATCGTGGCTTGTTCCGGGCGCTGGTGAACGCGGCGGCCGAGCGCGAGGCGGCGGTTCTGACGGTTACGCCAACGGCGAGCGACGGCCCGCTGTCGGCGCCTCGGCGCGCTACATCGCGCCAAGCTCTCTGAGTATGCGGTCCGGCGTGCTCGACGAGGGAAACAACAGTCGGTCGCTCACGCCGTTGAGGGCGCCGCGAACCGACGGGAATCGCTCCGCCACCGTCCTGAGGACCGCGCCGAGTCCGTACTCCCCCGCGAGCGCGTGATCCGACGCCATGCCGAAGCCGCGGCGCCCGAGTGCATCGTAGTAGGTGACGTCGGGCCCGGCTTTGCGGACATGCCGGGCCGCGATATAATCGGGAAATAGACCCGCGAGCCAGAGCGCGTAGTTCCCCAGATGCACCATCACGCGGAAACGTCGCTCGCCGCCGCTGGACTCCAGGTCCGCCAGGATGTCCACCAGGTACCGATGCCGCTGATCGTCATGCCAATCGATTCGCCAGGCCCGGTCGCGCTGGCCGAAGTCGAGCAGCAGCGCCGACAGGTAGTCGGTCAGCTCCCGATCGTCGATCCCCGCCCCGCGCAGCGCGTGGCGCATCACGACGTAGAAGAACAACGCTTCCGACGGCACCAGCATGCTCCGGACCGTCAGCAGCCGTTCGAGCAGTTCGGGCGCATCCAGCAACGGGTCCGGTCCTTCGGTCGCCAGCCGCCGCTCGACATAGGCCCGCCGATGCGCGGAGCCGCGGCTCAGTAGCAGGATCACCAGCTGCAGGTCCGCCGCGGTCAGACGGCCCCGCGTATTCGCCCGGATCATGGTCACTCCTCCTTCGACAAATCTTGCGGCCTCCGCGTCGGCCGACGACCTGGTGCTCCTCGGCCGGGTCACCGCGTTCGGTCAGGAGCTGGCCGGCACCCTCCGTCGCGCATCGGTCATCGATCTGCTGCTGCGGCACATCAGGGAAAGCCTCTCCCCGGCTGAGATCGCGCTGACGCTCTTCCATCGGGACGCCGACGCCCAGGACTACGTACACGCCTGGCCCACCGGTCGACCGGACCGCCGTCCGCTCCTGCAGTTGGTGGAGCGGCGCGGCGCGCTCATCCTCCCCGAGGGGCTGGAGCCGCTCATCGTCGACGGCGACCTGCCGGCCCAGGCCGACAGCGACGGCTCCTGGCTGCTGGCGCCTTTCGTGGCCCGAGGCCGGATCACGGGTGCGGTGGCCATCCGCGGAGAGCGAGGTCGTTTCGGCTCGTCCGCCCTCCGGCTGCTCGAGGGTCTGGTCTCACAGGCCAGCATCGCCCTCGAGAGCGCGCGGCTCGTGGACCTTCACGACGATGGGCGGCGCTCGTGGCAGGAGGTGGTCGACGCCATCTCCCCGGCCATCTGCATCGTCGACCGCGGCGGACGAATCCGCCGGGCCAACCGAGCCTTCGCCGATCTGGTGAATGCCCCACCCGCGAGTCTCATCGGTCGCCCATGGCAGGCGTTCGTGCCGCCGGAATGGGCCCTCGACCTGCAGCGAGCCCTGGAACAGCAAGGAGCGGGCCGGGAGGTCGATCTGAGGACCGGCGAGCGCACCTATGCGGTGACCGCTGTGCCGATTAGCAGTACCGACCGGTCCGCGCTGGTACTCCTGTTCGACGATCAGACGGAGCGGCGCCGATTGCAAGACCAGCTCATCCAGTCGGAAAAGATGTCCGCGATCGGACAGCTGATCGCCGGCATCGCCCACGACCTGAACAATCCTCTCGCGTCGGTCGTCGGGTTCGCGGATTTCCTCAGCGAAGTCCCGCACGTCCCGCCATCGCTCAGGGAGCCCTTGACGGTGATCCAGGAGGAGGCGGAGCGGGCCTCCAACATCGTCAAGAACCTGCTCAGCTTCGCCCGGAAGCAGGAGCATCAGCGCCGACCCACCGCTCTGAGGCCGCTGCTAGACGCGACCTTCGTGCTGCTCCGGAACCAGTTCATGGCCCAGCGCGTCGAGGCCGTCATCGAGATCGAGCCCGAGCTCCCGATGCCGGACATCGATCCGAACCAGATCCAGCAGGTCTTCGTCAACCTCCTCAACAACGCCGCGCAGGCCATCGCGAGCACCGGTCGTCCCGGCCAGGTGCTGGTTCGGGGCCGCCGGTGGCTCGATGGCGTGGCTATCGACGTCGTCGACGATGGGCCGGGCATGTCAGAGCCATTGGCCGCCCAGGTGTTCGAGCCGTTCTTCACCACCAAGCCCGAGGGCGAAGGCACGGGGCTCGGCCTCTCGATCAGCCAGGGCATCGTCCGCGAGCACGGCGGCCGGATCATGCTGGCCACCGAAGAGGGCCGCGGCTCGACGTTCACCGTCCAGCTGCCGCTCTCCACCCGGGCACCCGCGCCCACGCCGGACGCCGGAGGCCGTACCCCAACAAAGCGCCTTCGGGTCCTCGTCGTCGACGACGAGCCTCACATTTTGCACTACATGCACGCCACCCTCGAGTCGTGGGGTCACATTCCGGTCGTGGCACTGAACGGTCGCGAGGGACTCGAGCTCGTGGACCGCGACCGCTTCGATCTGATCATCTCCGATCTGCGGATGCCAGAGCTCGGCGGTCGCGAGTTCTATGAGGAGCTGGCGCGACGCCACCCTGCCCTGGCCGGCCGGCTGGTGTTCAGCACGGGCGATACGGTCCGCGGCGACACGCTGGCCTTCCTCGAAAGCCTGGACCGACCCTATCTGCACAAGCCGTTCAGTCTGGCCGAGCTGCGGAATCTGCTGGCCGCGGTGGCACGAGAGGCGTGACGCCGCGAGTGGTTCATGTTGCCTCCGGCCGCGAATGGCGCGGAGGCCAGCGGCAGGTCTGGCTGCTCGCGCGTGAGCTCGCGCGGACGCCAGGCGTGGAACAGGTGGTGGTCACCGGGGCGGGAAGCGAGCTGGCCGAGCGACTCCGGAATTTTGGGATCGCCATCCGCGCGGTTCCGTGGACCGCCGGCCTCGACCCCAGGGTGATGCCCTGGCTGCTGGCCGAGCTTCGACAGGACGGCACGATCGTCCACGCGCACGACGCCCACGCCGTGACGCTCGGCGGCCTCGCCGCCCGCCTGATGGGCCGACCCTTCGTGGCCACACGGCGCGTCGACTTCCATCTTCGTCGCCGCGGATTCTGGACGCGCGCCGATCGGGTGATCGCGATTTCGCGCGCGGTGGCGGAGGTGCTGATCGCGGACGGGGTCCGGGCCGATCGGATCGCCATCGTCCACTCGGGCATCGCCGTCGAGGAGACTCGACGCGCTGGGCGTTTCGGCGTGCGCGGCGTGCTCGGTCTCGCGCCCGATGCCCTGGTGGCCGTCAACGTGGGGGCGCTTGTGGCGCACAAAGACCACGCGACACTGCTGCGCACTGCCGCACGACTCGATGATCGATTTCCGTCGCTGCACTGGGTGATCGCCGGCGAGGGCCCGGAACGCGGCGCGCTCGAGCGCCTTCGCGACGAGCTCAGGCTGAACGGCCGGCTCCATCTGCTGGGCGAGATCGCGGAACCTGCCCGGGTGATCGCGGACGCCGACCTGTTTGTGATGAGCTCGCGGGAGGAGGGGCTCGGAACGTCGGTGCTGGACGCGATGGCGCTTGGCATCCCGGTTGCATCGACCGCGGCGGGCGGACTGCCCGAGATGCTCGAGGGCGGCGCGGGAGCACTCGCACCACCAGGGGACCCGGTGGCGCTCGCACGTGCGGTCGGACGATTGCTCGACGATGCCGCGCTGACCCAGCAGACGGTGGCGCGCGCCGGCGAGGTCGTCGAACGCTTCACGGCGGCGCGCATGGCAGAGGCGGTACGAACCGTGTATCGTTCCTGCGCCCCATTTCCTTAGCGGATCATGATTTACGTTTGCATTCCGAGCTTCGATGAAGCCCCGACAGTGGGCCTTCTGCTGTGGAAGATTCGCCAAGTCTTCGCGGCCTTCCCGCGCGAGTACCAGCTCCTCGTACTGGACGACGGCTCCGCCGACAGCACCGGCGAGGTGCTCGAGCCGTACGCTCGCGTCCTGCCGCTGACGGTGCTGCGTCATGCCGAGCGGAAGGGCTACGCCGCGTCCGTCGAAGCACTGCTCCGGAGCGCGGTCGACCTGACCGATCGGCCAAAGCGGGACACCGCCATCCTGATGCACGCCGACTTCGCGCATAATCCGCAAACCATTCCCGACCTGGTGCGGCGAATCGAGAGCGGCGCCGATCTCGTGGTGGCGGAAGGACGGATTCAGGGCGAGGCCTCGCGCGGGTGCCGGCTGGTGCGACGGGTCGCGCCGATGCTTCTGCGCGGCGTGGTGACCCTGCCCGCCGTCACCGATCTGGTCTCCGGCTTCGCTGCATTTCGGCTGGTGGCGCTTCGGAACGCGCTCAGGAGCGAGTCCGACCGCCTCCTGCGCACGGAGGGGTGGTCCGCCAACGCCGAGCTCTACTGGCGGGCCGGGCGCTACGCGCGGCGAATCGAGACGGTTACGTCGGTCGAGCGTCACGACCTCCGAAGCCGGGCCTCGCGGGTTCGTCCATGGGAAACGGCAACCGCCGTCTGGGCGGCCCGCCGGACACTGCGGGCCGCTCCAGTCCCTCCGGCACCTCCGGAGCCCGCGACGCGACGCGAGGTCGAGCCGCAGGCGGTCTCGTGATCACCGCATGGCTTGCGACGCTCGCCTTCCTTCAGGCCCCGGGTCCGCCGCCGGCCCCCGCCTCGGCGGACGCGGCGCCGCGATCGTATCCCTGGGCGGTCGGAGAGAAACTGACCTACAGCGCCAAGCTCGGGATGCTCACCCTCGGCGAGGGCACCCTCGAGGTCGCGGGGATCGACACGGTGCGGGGCGTCGAATCGTTCCGCTTCCGGTTCCGGCTGCAGGGCAAGACGATCGTCTTCTCGCTCGACGACGTGCTCGAGTCCTATGTGGGCACCGCGGACCTGAACTCGCGGCGATTCGTCCAGGATTTCGTCGAGAACAGCAAGGAGACGCATCGGCTCTACGAGATTTATCCCGACTCGGGCTTCTTCCGGGAGCGCGGCAAGCCGGATGCGCAGCCCTCGCCTCCGGATCCACTCGACGACGCCGCGTTCTTCTACTTCGTCCGGGTGGCTCAGCTCGAAGTGGGCAAGAAGTACACGTACCATCGGTACTTCAGGAAGGACAAGAATCCGGTGACGATCGAAGTCGGCAAGCGCGAGCGGATGGAGCTCCCGGACGGCCGCGAGGTCGACTGCCTCGTGCTTCATCCAGTCATCGAGACCAAGGGGATGTTCTCGAAGCGCTCCGACACCCGGATTTGGCTGACCGACGACGCCCGCCGCCTTCCCGTCCAGATCCGGAGCAAGTTTCCCTTCGGCACCGTCACCCTGCGCATGAAGGAGATGAAGCTGCCCACCGCCGCGGCCAGTTCGGACCGATAGGTGCCCTACCGTGAGGCCGACCTGCGCCAGGTGACCACCGTGCCCGTGAGCCAGCGGCGCAACAAGGTGGATCCCTCGCTGCTCGCCACCGCTCCTGGCGCCGATCGCTCCTTCGCCGCTTTCATGCGCAGTTTGCCCGACGTGCTCGGCGCGCGTGATCTGCGCGCCGTCGCCGACGGCGTGGCCGGGGCCGCTCGCGAGGGCCGAGGCGTGGTGCTGCTCGTCGGCGGGCATGTCGTGAAGGTCGGCCTCGGGCCGCTGCTCCGGACGCTGATCGAGCGCCGCGTCGTGACCCACGTCGCACTGAACGGGGCGGCCGCGATTCACGATTTCGAGCTGGCGGCGTTCGGGGGCACGAGCGAGGATGTCGAGAGCGGGCTGGCGGACGGCACCTTCGGCATGGCCGAAGAGACCGGTGCCGAGATGAACGCGGCCATCGCCACGGCGGCTGGCGAGCGCCACGGCATGGGCGAAGGGCTGGCTCGTGCGCTCGTCTCACGTGCAACAAATCCCGGACGCGACGCCTCGGTGCTGATGGCCGCGTACGAGCACGACGTCCCGGTGACCGTGCATGCGGCGATCGGCGCCGAAATCATCCATCAGCATCCTGCCGCCGACGGCGCAGCCATCGGTTCGACCAGCCATCGGGATTTCCTGCGTCTGGCGGGCTCGCTCCCGCGGCTTCATCAGGGAGGAGCGGTGCTCAATCTGGGCAGTGCCGTCGTACTGCCCGAGGTGTTCCTCAAGGCGCTCACCATCGCCCGCAACCTCGAGAGCGGTCGTCCCACCCACTTTCTGGCCGCCGACTTCGACATGCAGCGGCAGTACCGTCCCCGACTGAACGTGGTGCAGCGTCCGACGCGCGTCGGCGGGGCCGGTTACCTGCTTACCGGACAGCACGAGTGGCTGCTGCCGCTTCTGGTATGGGGTATCCTGGACGTGATGGACGGACGCTAGCGCCGATTGACCGCTCTCTGAAGCGCCGCGAGGGATCCACCCACCCGAAGCCTGATCTCGGGCGGCTGGATCCCTCGCGGCGCTTCGTGGAACGAGCCCGACGTGGGCCCTCGCCGGGTTACGTCAGACGGCGGGTCTGCCCGCGATCATCTCGCGCACTCGGGCCGCGGTATCCGGCGCAATGAGCTTCAGCAGGAGATAGATGACGAAGCCCATGAACGCGAACCACGCGACGGTCATCAGCAGTCCGATGAGCATCCCGAACAGCCCGAAGAACACCTTCAGCAGGAAGACGGCGATCACGGCGAACACGGCGAACCCAAGCAGGTTCCGGAACATTGTAATTTCCCTCGTGGAAGCGGGTCAGGGCGCTTTACGACCCGACGTTTCAAAAAGATTCATAGGAATATAAGTGGCTGAGAACTACGATGTTATCGTCGTGGGCGGAGGGCCTGTCGGCGCCGCGTGCGCCCGGGAGCTGGCATTGGCCGGACGCCGGGTGCTCGTGCTCGAACCTGGCGGCGACATGGGTCAGGGCTGGCGCGCCGCCGCGGGTATGCTCGCCCCGCAGATCGAAGCGCACGACGAGTCTCCACTGCTCGAGCTCGGGTTGGCCGGCCGGGAGCTCTATTCCCCGCTGTCGGCCGCGCTGCGCGAGACGACAGGAATCGACGTCGGGCTTTGGCGGGAAGGGATCGCGTGGGTGGCCGCCGGTGATACGGAGGCCGCCGAGCTGCGCTCCAAGTGCGCATGGCAGCGCCAGCATGGCCATTTGAGCGATTGGCTCGACGCCGACGAGGTTCGGGCGCGCTGGCCGTGGCTGGGACCGACCTCCGGTGCCCTGTGGGCGCCGCGCGAGGGCGCGCTGGAACCGGAGAAGCTCGTTGCCGGGTTGCTCGCGGACGCACAACGGCTCGGTGCCACGGTGGCGTCCGACGCCGTGGTCGGCCTGGATCAGCGAGGAGATCGGCTGGTGGGCGTCATCGGGCGCTCGGCCCGCTACGGCGCCCCCGACGTCGTGCTCGCTGCGGGGGCCTGGACGGGCACCGTGGAAGCCGTGCCAAGACCGGTCGCGGTAGCACCGGTCCGGGGACAGATGGCCGCGCTGCCCTGGCCGGAAGGCGCGCGCCGCGGCATCGTGTACGGCCACGGCTGCTATCTCGTGGCCCGGGGGGACGAGGCGATCGCGGGGTCGACGATGGAGTACGTCGGCTTTCGGTCCGAGACAACCGCGGCAGGTCTGGCGCGGATCTTTGCCGGAGTAACGGCGCTGTGTCCCACCCTGACCTCCGCCATGGTCCGGCGCACCTGGGCGGGACTGCGGCCGACCACGCCCGACGGCCTGCCGATCATCGGCGCGGAGCCGCGGTTGCCTGGCTTGTGGTATGCGACGGGCCACGGCCGGAACGGTATCCTGCTCGCCGGCATCACCGGCCTGATCGTAGCACAGTTGCTGGCGGGCGAGCCTACGGTCGAAGAGATCGACGCGTATGCGCCTGCGCGGTTCTGGTCGTGGTGAGCGACTGACAAAGGAGTCGCCGGCTACCGAACGGCAGAGGTCAGTAGAGCAGTAGAACGAACCTGCACCCTCTGTCGCCCGATAGTCGGCGACGGCCGCATCTCGAAATGTTCCCTGCCCCCGGTTCTTCCCTTACACCGCATCGTCGCGCGACGACATTGGACAAGACGTCGATCGCGAAGACGATGTCGAACCTTCCCCTCCAGTACCCACACGGGAACTCGGACTTCCTCTACCCCGATCCCTACGGGGGGTTCGTCTCGCGCGAGGGACGGGCTTCCAGGACAGATCGACACTGAAGCTGTTCGCGCGCACTGAACTTCGCGCGTGATACGCACGCCGCGTGCCAAGTCGACGCGGCGTTGTCGCGGAGCTTGCCGACAGCGATGCGCGGACCGGCGACACGGCAGACATACCGGACGATGTCATGGTGGACGCCCGTCCATCGCAGCAACGGCGCGCGGACACGGACGCGCCGTCGACCCGAGTACGCGCCCCAGACGCAAACGGATGGACCGGTCACCGCTCACGGGACCAATCCGAACCGGAGCGGCCGACGTACGCCGATCAC
>DATLBL010000130.1:0-4975 GCA_035526925.1 Gemmatimonadales bacterium | reverse complement strand
GCGTGTACAGCGAGTTCGTCAGGTAGACGCGCCGCCCGTCTCGGCTGACCTCGACCATCTGCGGGCCGCCGTTGAGCGCCCGCTCGGGCCGCGCGGGATGGGCGCTCCGCGCCACGATGCCGCCCAGCTTCACGCTGCCCGTGAACACGGGAGCGAACGGATCGGTCACGTCGTACTGCCGCAGCTCGCCCGTCCCCCAGCATGACACGTAGAGCGTGCGGTCGTCCACCGACAGGTTGATGTCCGTCACCAGCGGCGGCACCGCCTTGAAGCCCTTGAGCAGCGGCGGCAGGTCGGCCTCGTCGGCCGGGACCGCGGGGATGGTGATCACCTTGCGGGTCCGCCACTGTCCCTTCCCGTTCCGCGCCTTGCGGTCCAGGTGCCAGACGAACACCGAGCTCGACAGGTCCTCGAGCGAGATCACGACGCCGACGAAGCCGTGCGCCCGGCTCGGGTTGTGGGCCGGCCGGAGCTCGAGCACCATCTGGTGCTGGGCCCCGAGGTCCAGCTCTTCGACGTGGCGGCGCCGGCGCAGGTCCCAGACGTGGAGCTTGTGCCCGTACTTGCCGGCCAGCAGCAGCTCGGGGTTGACGCCGTCCTTCACCATGTTGGGCGTGCCCCACTCGCTCGTGATCATCGTGTCCTGGCCCAGGTGCCAGAAGAAGTCGTAGGCCAGGTACTGCGGGCCGCGGTCCTGCTCCCACCGACCCTGCACCTCGAACGTCTCGTGATCGAGGGTGAAGATCCCGCCGGGGCCGTCCCCCGTCGGCGCACCGAGCGCGTTGAGGTAAATCCCGTCGGGACCGCAGTGCACCGTGTGCGGTGCCGCGTAGCCGGTCTTCGCCATCACCTCCGCGCCTTCGATGATCTTCACCATCCGCGGCTGGCGAGGATCGGGCTTGGTGTCGAGGATGTGGATCCGGGAGCTGTGCGTCCCCGGCACCACCAGATACCGGCGCTCCACGTGCGCGTTGGCCGCGTATGGACAGAGGTGCGAGCTGCACGCGTTCCAGCCGAAGTGGTGGAGCTCGTTGCCGCCGTGCGGGAAGTCGGCGCGGCCCACCATGCGGCCGAATGCCGGGCTCGCGGGGTCGGTATCGATCACGCCCAGCGCGTCGCGCTGTCCGTCCCGAGTGGCGAGCAGCGCCACGTAGGCCAGCTTCTCGGGCGGCGCCTCGGCCGCGAGGCTCGGGGAGGCGAAGAAGGTCGGGTCCGGGCGGAGGCGGGGCATCGGGTCGCTCCTGTCGAGGGGCTGAGGGTCGCTGTCCAGACTCTGCGGAAACCGCCGCCGCCGGCTGCCATCGTTGCGCATCAGGTGGCCGGTACGCATCTTCGACCGCACCGATGATCCCCTTGCCCACCGATCGCTACCGCCGCGTCGACGCGGTCTTCGACGCGCTCCTCGACGTCTCTCCCGACGAGCAGATGGGCTTCGCGGAGCGCGCCGCGGGCGATGATCCGGAGGTCCACGCCGAGGTGCTGCGCCTGCTGCACGCGCACCGCCGGGAGGGCTTCCTCGAGTCGCCGCTGCCGATCGCGGGAGCGCTGCGCGACGACCCCCAGGCCCCCGAGCGCGTGGGGCCCTGGCGCATCGTCCGGCTGCTCGGCCGGGGAGGCATGGGAGCCGTGTATCTGGGGGAGCGCGCCGACGGCCAGTTCGAGCAGCGGGCAGCGGTCAAGCTCATCCGGCGCGCGGCGCCGGGGACGCTCCGCCGGTTTCTCGAGGAGCGCCGGATCCTCGCGCTGCTCGAGCATCCGGGGATCGCGCGGCTGCTGGAAGGCGGGGTGACGCCGGACGGCATGCCGTACTTCGCCATGGAGCTGATCGACGGTGTGCCGCTCACCGCGTACTGCGACGAGCACCAGCTGCCGATCGCACGCCGGCTCGACCTGGTGGCGCAGGTCTGCGGCACGGTGAGCTACGCCCACCAGCACCTCGTCATCCATCGCGATCTCAAGCCGTCGAACATTCTCGTGACGGCGGACGGCCAGCCGAAGCTGCTCGACTTCGGCATCGCGAAGCTGCTCTCCGCCGGCGCGGGCGGCGAGCGGACCGATACCCAGATCCCAGCGATGACGCCGGAGTTCGCCGCCCCCGAGCAGGTGCGCGGCGAGACCGTCAGCACGGCCACCGACGTCTACGCGCTCGGCGTCCTGCTCTATCTCCTCCTCACGCACCGGTACCCCTACGACGTGCGTGGGAAGAACTACGGCGAGCTCGTGCGGATCATCGGCGAGGAGGAGCCGCCGAAGCCCTCGGCGGTCGCCCTCGACGGGCACCGCCGCGAGCTGCGGGGCGATCTCGACCTGATCGTGCTCACCGCGCTTCGGAAGGACCCCGCGCGGCGCTACCAGAGCCCGGCCGAGCTCGCCGCCGACCTTCGGCGCTACCGTGACGGGCGGCCCATCAACGCGCGCGCCGACTCGTCGGGATACCGGCTCGCGAAGTTCGCAGGCCGGAACCGCGGCGCCCTCGCGGCCGCGGCGGCGGTGCTCGTGCTGCTCGGGGGCGGTCTCGCCCGCGAGCGCGCGCTCCGCCACCGCGCGGAGCTCGAGGCGCAGAAGGCGAGGGTGGTGGGCGACTGGGTGGTGAGCGTCTTCGACGTGGCCGACCCGATGGGCACGGCGCGGCGGGACAGCGGGGAGGTCACCGCGCGCGCGCTGCTCGAGCGCGGGGCGCGGAGGGTCGATTCCAGTCTCGCCGGGCAGCCCGAGATCCAGGCCCAGCTCCGCGGCGTGTTCGGCCGGGCATATACCAGCCTCGGACTCTACGATCAGGCCATCGCGCTGCATCGGCAGTCACTCGCCCAGCACCTGGCGCTGTCCGGCCCGCACAGTCTCCAGGTGGCGGACGACCGCGCGCGGCTCGGCGAGGCGCTGATGCACCTGGACCGCTACGACGAGGCCGAGCCGCAGCTTCGGGCCGCGCTGGCGGAGCGGCGAGCCCAACTGGGCGAGCGGAGCGACGCCACCGCCGAAGCGCTCGACCGACTCGCCACCTCGTACCAGCGGCGGAACCGCTACGCCGACGCCGAGCCGCTCTTTCGAGAGGCGCTGTCCATTCGCCGAGCGCTGTTCGGCGACACGTCGGTCGCGGTGGCGACGAGCCTCAACAACCTCGGCGTGCTCCTGCTCCAGCAGGCGGACTACCGGGACGCCGAAGCGTCCTATCGCGAGGCCCTCGCCATCGAGCTGACCAGCCTGGGCGAGCGCCACGCCCGCACGGCCGAGACCCAGCAGAATCTCGCCCAGGTGCTCCGGACCCTGGGGCAGGTGGCCGAAGCCGAGTCGCTGTACCGGCAGGCGCTCGCCACCAAGCGGCTCGTCCTGGGGAATGCCAATCCGAGCGTCACGATCAACCTGAACAACCTGGCCGAGCTGCTGATGAACACCGGCCGGCTGGACGAGGCCGAGACGCTTGTCCGTGAGGCGCTGGTGCTCGACCGCCGGATGTTCGGCAACGCGCACTCGTACGTCGCCGCGGGGCTCGGCAACCTGGCGACGGTGCTCAGGCTGAAAGGAGATCTGCAGGGGGCCGAAGCGGCCTACCGCCAGGCGCTGGCGATCGACCGGGAACGGTTCGGCCCGGCGCACCGCAGCATCGCGATGGACCTCAACAACATGGGGAACGTGTGGCGGCTGCTGGGCGACGACCGCGCCGCGGAGGCCTACTACCGGGAGGGCGTGGACCAGTCGCTGCGGACGCTGGGCGACGCGCACATCAGCACGACGGCGGTCCGCATCAACCTCGCCCGAGTGCTCGAGACCGAGGGAAAGACGACCGAGGCCGAAGCGATCCTGCGCCCGGCGCTGGCGAAGCTCGACACGGCACTCGCCGAGCACCGGCCCTGGTGGGTGAACGCGCGAACCGGGCTCGCCCTGGTGCTGCTCGACCGTGGACGGGCCACCGAGGCGCGGGAGCTGCTCGCCCCCGTCGTGCCGTTCGCGGAGCGAACGGTGGGCGCGGAGCACGTTCGTACGAACGATGCGCGGCTGGCGTTGGGGCGGGCGCTGGTGGGCACCCGGGAGTTCGCCCGGGCGGAGCCGCTGCTTCGGACGGCGGCCGCCGCGTTCGAGCGCCAACGAAAGGCGCAACCGGTGTTCGCGGCGCAAAGCGCGGCGGCGCTCGCGGAGCTCGCCCGCCGCCGGGGGTCACGATGACCCGGGCGCGTCGCCCTCCGGGTAGAAGTAGCGGTAGAGCCACGCCCGGGCCTTGAGCCAGTCGCGGTGCACCGTCCGCTCGGAGACACCGAGCGCCTCGGCGATCTCCTGCTCCTCCATCCCCCCGAAAAATCGGCACTCCACCACCTGCCGCTGGCGGGGCTCGAGCTTTCCGAGCGCCTCCTCCAGGGCGAGCAGGCCGTCGGGATCGAACTCGCCGGCCCACGCGCCGTCGGTGAGGGTGGTCCGCGCCCATTCGCCGCCCCCCCGCTTGGCGGCCTTTCGGTCGCGGGCCTGGTCGACCAGCACCTGGCGCATCGCGCGGGCGGCGATCGCCAGGAAATGCGGACGGTCCCGGGCGGCCATGGCCGGGCGTCCGAGCTTCAGGTACGACTCGTGGACCAGCGCGGTGGGATTGAGGGTGCGCTCGACATACTCGTAGCCGAGCTGGCGGCGGGCGAGCCGGCGGAGATCGTCGTACACGAGCGGGAGCAGCCGGTCGAAGGCGCCGGCGTCCCCCTCGCGGGCCGCCTGGAGCAGGCGCGTCACGTCTCCGACGTCGTGCTCGGGTTCGGGCATGGGGACTTGGGGTGCCGCGGGTCAAGCATCGGGATCCCGATCCGGCCACGGATAAGGTACGGTGATCTTGACCTCAGCGGTACCGTATCCGATTTTGGCCCGACGAAGTCGCCCGACTTCGTGCTCTCCCCCGAGTTCGATGGAACCAACGGCAGCATGGCATACCGCTGCGCTCTGTCCGCCCGCCGGGAGTCCTCGTCATCCCATCGACAAGGAGGACATCATGGCGCCCGTA
>DATLBL010000129.1:0-41292 GCA_035526925.1 Gemmatimonadales bacterium | reverse complement strand
GATATCCACGTGGGAAAGTGCAGATGTTGTGCGGCCATCCGTCACACGCGCCCGCGCCGTCTTGGGGGCGGTGTTCAGCCCAGCGCCGCCAGCAGCATGGCGGCCAGCAGGACCATCGCGAGGTCCGGGGTGGCGCCGAGACCGGACGGGCGGGCGGGCCCGAAGGGGGCCGGCGGCCGTGGCTTAGAGGGGTGCAAAGTGGGGGAATGCATGCGGGTCTCGCTGGCGAATGGTCCGGGGGCCGCCATACCAGGCTGCCGGTGACGAGCCTATGGTGTCCTCCGGGCCGTCAAGCACATTTCAAGCCGGGGCCTGATGCCCGGGAGCCGACCCGTCTCCCGCCGTCTCCGACGAGGAATCCCGAGCTGCCGTCCGGGTGATGGGCTCCGCGGCAGCTGTCCCGAGGTTCCGAGAACGCTCGAGGGTGTAATGTTCCGGCAGCGCGTGCGTCAGCAGGTGTGAAGGCCGCGACGAGCGCGGCCCCCAACCCTGCACCGGATCGGAGCACGAGATGAGCGACACGACCACCAGGACCCAGGGCTGCGCCTGCGGCTGCACCTGTACCTGCACCCCCGCCGGCCAGTGCGCCGACGCCCCCTGCACCTGCGGGTGCGGATGCGAGTAGCCGAGCTGCCGCGGGGGCCTGCCGAGCGCGATCCGCAGGCTCCCGACGTGCTCCGCCTGCTCGTGGACAACCACGCCCGGTTCCTCGGCTTTCTCGAGCGCCGGGTGGGCTCGCGCGAGGAGGCCGAGGACATCCTGCAGGAGGCCTTCGTGCGGAGCATCGGCCGGACCGACGCGCTCGACAGCGACGAGTCGGCCACCGCCTGGTTCTACCGGGTGCTGCGGAACGCGATCATCGACCACCATCGCCGCGAGGGCACCCGGAGCCGGGCGTTTGCCCGGCTCGGCGCGGAGGTCGAAGCCGAGGCCGCGGAGCCCGACGACGCGCTCGAGTCCGTGGCGTGCGCCTGCGTCACCGCGCTGCTGGACACGCTCAAGCCCGAGTATGGCGCGGCGCTCCGCCGGGTCGATCTCGACGGCACCAGCGTCCGCGGCTTCGCCGAGGAGGCGGGGATCACGGCCGGCAACGCCGGCGTGCGGCTGCACCGCGCGCGCGAGGCGCTGCGCCGGCAGCTCGCGCGAAGCTGCGGCACCTGCCTCGACCACGGCTGCCTCGACTGCACCTGCGGCGCGGCGGCAAGCTCCGAGCGCCCGTCTCCGCCGGCCGCTCCTTAGCTCCCGGCGCCACGGCACAGGCGCCGAGAACCTCTTCGATGATCCTCAAGGCGATGGCGGTCGCGCTGCTGCTCCTGACCGGGGCGGCCGGTGCACGCGCGCAGGAGCACGCGGGCCCTCGGGCATCGCCGGGTGCCGCGAGGGTCTCGCGTCCGTTCGGCATTCCGATGACCCGGATGGGCTCGGGCACCACCTGGCTGCCGGACGCCTCGCCGATGCGGGCCTACCACTTCATGCCCGGCGGGTGGACGATGATGGTCCACGGCGACGTGGACCTGTACTACGACCACCAGGGCAGCGCGCGCGGCGACGACCAGGCCGGCAGCACCAACTGGGCGATGCTCATGGCGATGCGCCCGCTCGGGCGGGGGATGCTGCACCTGCACGGGATGCTCAGCGCCGAGCCGTTCACGGTCGGCGCGCGAGGCTATCCGCTGCTGCTCCAGACCGGCGAGTCCTACCGCGGCGCGCCGCTGCGCGACCGCCAGCATCCGCACGACCTCTTCATGGAGCTCTCGGCCCGCTACGAGGTGCCGGTGAGCGGCGGCGTAGGCGTGTCGGTGTTCGCCGCCCCCGTCGGCGAGCCGGCGATCGGCCCCGTCGCCTACATGCACCGCCCCTCGGCGCAGAACGATCCGTTCGCGCCGCTCGGCCACCACTGGGAGGACGCCACCCACATCACCTTCGGTGTGCTCACGGCCGGGGTGTTCACCCGGACGGTGCAGCTCGAGGGCACGCTCTTCCAGGGCCGCGAGCCCGACGACGGCCGGTACGATTTCGACTTCGGCGCGCTGGACTCGTACGGCGGGCGGCTCACCGTGAACCCCGATCCCGCCTGGAGCCTGGCCGCGAGCTACGGCTACCTCGAGAGCCCGGAGGCGCTGCACCCCGGAGAGAACCAGCACCGGCTCGGCGCGTCGATCCTGCACACGGCGCGCATAGGCCGGCGCGGCGAGTGGGCCGGCGCGCTGGTGTACGGTGCCAATCGGCACACCGCGCCGGGAGGGCGGTCGCGAGGGTTCGAGCACAGCCTGCTCCTGGAGAGCAACGTGCAGCTCGACGAACGGAACGGGATTTTCGGCCGCGCCGAGTGGGTGCAGAAGAGCGCCGAGGAGCTGGTGATCTCAGGCGCGCCCGCCGAGGCGCGGTTCGACGTGGCGGCGCTCACGCTCGGCTACGTCCGCGAGGTCGCGGAGTACGCCGGGGCGAGCGTGGGGCTGGGGGTTCGCGGATCGATCGGTCTGCTGCCTGGCGGGCTCGAGCCGGACTACGGCACGCGCGCGCCGACCGGCATCGCGCTGTACGTCCGCGTTCGCCCGGCTATGCTGCCACGGGCGGGCACGGGATCCGGGGACGAGCACGAGGGTCACGCGATGGAGGGCAGCCATGAAGCACGCTGAGAGCCACGAGCACGCGGCGATGCACGATCATGCGTCGATGCACGGCCGCGCGCACCCCGAGGAGCGCGTGCACGCTGAACCCAGCAATCCCGCGGCGCATGACACGCACGCGGGCCACAGTGTCGCGATGTTCCGCGACAAATTCTGGATCGCGCTCGCGCTGACGGTGCCGACCCTCGTCTGGGGCCACATGCTGCCGCGCGCCTTCGGCCACACGCCGCCCGAGGTACCCGGCGCCCGGTGGATCGCACCGGTGTTCGGAACGGCGGTGTTCCTCTACGGCGGGCTGGTATTCCTGCAGGGCGCGTGGCGGGAGATTCGGAACCGGCTGCCCGGCATGATGACGCTCATCGGCCTGGCCATCTCGGTCGCCTTCGTGTTCAGCGCGGCCGTCACCCTCGGCTATCCGGGGATGCCGCTCTGGGAGGAGCTGGCCACGCTGGTCACCATCATGCTGCTCGGTCATTGGGTCGAGATGCGCTCGATCTCGCACGCGCAGGGCGCGCTCCGCGAGCTGGCGAGGCTGCTGCCAAGCACGGCGGTGCGGCTCCGCGACGGACAGGCGGAGGACATTCCCATCGCCGCGCTCGTGGCAGGCGACCTCGTGCTGATCCGCCCCGGCGCCAGCATACCCGCCGACGGGACGGTCGTGGAGGGCGCGAGCGAGGTGAACGAGTCGATGATCACCGGTGAGTCGCGGCCGGTGAGGAAGGCGCCCTCCGACCGCGTGATTGCGGGGACGGTCAACGCCTCCGGGTCGCTCAGGGTCGCGGTGACGGCGACGGGCGAGCGGACGGCACTCGCCGGGATCATGCGCCTGGTCGAGGAGGCGCAGACTTCGAGATCGCGGGCGCAGGCGCTGGCGGATCGCGCGGCGTTCTGGCTGACCGTCGCGGCGGTCGTCGCGGGGGCGCTGACCTTCGTCGCCTGGATGGCGCTGCGCGGCGACCCCGCCTTCGCGATCGAGCGGCTGGTCACCGTGCTGGTCATCTCGTGCCCACATGCGCTCGGGCTCGCCGTCCCGCTCGTCGTCGCGATCTCGACGACGCTCGGCGCCCGGGCCGGCCTCCTGGTGCGCGACCGACGCGGCCTCGAGGACGCGAGGAACCTGACGGTCGTGGTGTTCGACAAGACCGGCACCCTCACGCGCGGCGAGTTCGGCGTGGTGAGCGTCGCCACGGTCGACGGAGTCGCTGACGCCGAGGCACTCCGGCTCGCCGCCGGCGTCGAGCAGGATGCCGAGCACACCATTGCGCGCGGCATCGTCCGCTCGGCGCGCGAGCGCGGCATCGCGCCGCCCGAAGCCACGGGGTTCCGCGCAATGCCCGGCGTCGGAGTGGGCGCGGTCGTGGACGGGCGGTCGTTCATGATGGGCGGGCCCGCGCTGATCCGCGCGCGGTCCGTGTCAGTCGACGCCGTGCTCGAGGCGGCGCGGGACCGAGCCGACGCGATGGGACAGGCGGCGATCCTCCTCGTCGAAGCGCCGCCCGACGCCCCGGCCCGGGCGCTCGCGGTGTTCACCGTGGCCGACGTGGTCCGGCCCGAGTCGCGCGAGGCCATCCGCGAGCTGCACGAGCAGCACATCCGCGTCGTCATGCTGACCGGCGACGCCCGCCCGGTCGCCGAGGCCGTGGCGGCGGAGCTGGGGATCGATACCGTATTCGCGGAAGTGCTGCCCGACCAGAAAGTGGCGAAGATCCAGGAGCTGCAGCGGACGGGCGAGCGGGTCGGGATGGTGGGCGACGGCGTGAACGACGCGCCGGCGCTCGTCACGGCGGACGTCGGCGTCGCCATCGGCGGGGGCACCGACGTCGCCGTCGAGGCCGGCGACATCGTGCTGGTGCGGAGCGATCCGCGCGACGTGCCCCGCATCATCCGGCTGAGCCGGGCGAGCTACCGGAAGATGGTCCAGAACCTCTGGTGGGCGGCCGGCTACAACGTGGTGGCCATTCCGCTGGCCGCCGGCGTCCTGGCGCACGAGGGCATTCTGCTCTCACCCGCGGTCGGCGCGGTACTGATGTCGCTGAGCACGGTGATCGTGGCCGTCAACGCGCAGTCGTTGCGGCGGTCGGTCATCTAGCGGAGTACGACGGCGAACCTTTCTCAATCTGCCCTTGGAGACCCACGAATCCCGCCCGGGACGGAGTTCCGGGCTCCTCGGCCGACCGCAAGAGGTCGTATACTCGAGCGGCTGCGATCATGGCGGTCACCGGGGCTACCCAGTAGATCCAATGCGCATACCACAAGCCGCCGATGAGGGCCGGACCCAACGACCGCGCGGGGTTCATGCTCGCTCCTGTGAGTGGGCCGCCCATCAGCGCGCAGAAGCCAACGGTGAGCCCCACCGCGAGGGGGGCGAAGCCGTCGGCGACCCGATCGTCAGTGGCTACCGCCATGATCACGAACATCAGCGCGAACGAGAGCAGCCACTCGACCCCGAACGCCGCGGGCAATGGGATTTTGGGAAGGGTTGCCCCCATGGAACCCACGGGACCCATCACCGCCCGGAGCGCGAATGACGCGGTGACCGCGCCTGCGCATTGGGCGAGCACATAGGGAATGACCCGAGATGGCGGGAAACGCCGCGAGGACCAGAAGGCGAGCGTAACGGCAGGATTGAGGTGTGCACCCGAGAGATGGCCGAGCGCATAGATCATCGCGACCACCACGAACGCGAACGCCAGGGCCACGCCGACCGGTCCGGGTGCGCCGTCGCTGTAGGCGTTTACCATCGCCGAGCCAGGTCCGATGAGCACCAGGAAGAACGATCCGATCGTTTCGGCGAAAAGCTGGCGGGCATTCATGAAGTGGCGCGCGCGGGGGCGAACGGGCCGCCTGTGCGTAGATACTCGGCGAAGTCGTCGGGGAGGCCGCTCTCACGGATGGCCCGCATCGCTTCGTCCACGTCGTACTCCAACCGCACGAACTCGATGCCGACCCGGCCGTCACTCACCTCGAGCATTACGTAGCCGGCCCGCCAGTCGCCGTCCTTCGGCCGGCCGACGCTACCGGTGTTGACGAAGCGCATCCCTCCGACTTCTCGCTGCCAGGCACGGTGCGTGTGGCCGAAGGCGATCGTGTCGCCCGCTTTCATGCCGGCGTGGTGCGCCATCTTCAGACAGAAGTCGTCCGGCCGGTTCTCGCTCCAGTACAGCGTATTCAGCGTGGGCGTGCCGTGCACCAGCACCACCCGCGGCCCCGCCTGGTGGCCTCCTTCGGGCAAAAGGTCGATCCGGAACGGCAGCGCGGCCAGGAACGATTTCGTGCCCGGGCTCGCGTGCTCGCGGGTCCAGGCATAGCTCAGGTGGCTGAGCGCCTCCTGGCGCGGATCCTCGTATCGGCAGCCGCAGTGCTTGTAGTCGGCACCCACCGTGGAGTCGTAGTTGCCCGCTACACCCGCGATCCCCGCGCTTGCGATGAAGCCGACCACCTCGTTCGGCCACGGCGCGTAGCCGACGAGGTCGCCGAGGTGATAGATCGCGCCGACGCCGGACTGCGCCGCGATGTGCCGGTAGACCGCCTGAAGCGCCGGGAGGTTGGCGTGAATGTCGGAGATCAGCGCGTACCTCATCCCGCCGGTCCTCCGGCGTCGACGAGCGATTTCCGCATGGCCACTGCCGACGCCGGGCATGCGCGCGTGAACTCGACCGAGCCCTGGACGCACGCCGGCACGTCCTCCCGGCCGATGCAGGCGAACCCGAGCCGGGGGAAGTAGTGGTCGGCGGTCGTGGTGAGCAGGTACACGTCGCGGGTGCCGCCCTCCTGCGCCTTGGTCAGGAGCCGGTCCACGAGCTGGCGCCCGAGGCCGCTCCCCTGCCAGTCGGGTCGGACGGCGACCGAGCGCAGCAGGGCCGAGGACTCGTACAGTTCGAGGCCCGCCACGGCGACGACATCCCCGGCGTGCTCCGCGACCAGGAAGTGCGGGAGCCACGCCTCCACGCCCGCCGTCGGCAGACCGGCACGCTCGAGCAGCGTGCGCACGGCCGCGAGGTCGTCCGAGCGAGCGTTCCGAATCGACGCGCAGCGAGGGTCCAGCGTCTCTGCTTTGTGCATGCCGCCTCTCAGGAAATCGGCTTGCGGGCGCGTACGAACGCACCCATCACCCGGCCGCCCACCTCGCGGGCCAGGACCTCGGTGTCCAGACCGGCGCCGGTCAGGAAGGTTCTGGCATCCTCGAACTCGTAGATGCGCGTCGCCTCGATCCCGATCGCCTCGAACCCGGCGTCCTCCAGCAGCGAGCGGAACTCCTGCTCGGTCAGCGCGCCCGCCACGCAGCCGACCCACAGCTCGATGCTGGAGCGAACCTCCGGCGGCACCTCGCCCCGCACCACCACATCGGACACCGCGAACCGGCCGCCTGGCTTGAGGACCCGGAACGCTTCGGTGATCACCCGGCGCTTGTCGCCCGAAAGATTCACCACGCAGTTCGAGATGATGACGTCGACCGACGCGTCGGGAAGCGGGATCGCCTCGATGTCGCCCTTGAGGAACTCCGCGTTGGTGACGCGGGCCTTGCGCTGATTTTCACGCGCCAGAGCGAGCATCTCGTCGGTCATGTCGAGCCCGTAGGCTTTGCCCGAGGCACCGACACGCGCGGCGGAGAGCAGGACGTCGATGCCGCCGCCGGAGCCCAGATCGAGCACGACCTCACCCTCGTGCAGCTCGGCGAGCGCCGTCGGATTGCCGCAGCCGAGCGACGCGAGCACGGCCTCCGCCGGCAGCACGGCGGTCTCGGCGTCCGTGTAGAGGTTGGAGGTGATCGGGTCGTCGACCGACCCGCCGCACGAGCCGCCGCAACACGCCGACTTAGCGCCCGTCGCGACCTGCAGCGCCGTCTGGCCGTACCGGGCTCGAACCGTGGCCTTCAGATCCTCGGTGCGCATCCTGCCTCCATCAAGAATGGTTGATATATCGTCGAAAAACAGGAGCGGCTAGCAGCAGCCGCTCCGGCGCTCCGCCGCGGACGGCGCCGAGGCCATCCACTGCACGAGCTCGCCGAGCTCGCCGAGCGCTTCGCTGTTCAGCGTGTAGTACATCCAGCGTCCCTCCCGCCGGTCCGTCACCAGCCCCGCTTCCTTCAGCACCTTCAAATGAAAGGACAGGCGTGACTGGGCCGCTTCGAGCGCGTCGGTGAGATCGCACACGCAACGCTCACCATGCCGGAGCCGTTGGAGAATGGAGACCCTTGTCGGATCGGAGAGGGCGTGGAACAGAGGGATCGCCCGCTCATTGTCGATCTGTGCACGTGTTGCCATGGCTCGAAAATATCAACGAATCTTGATGTGTCAAGAGGAGCAGCCCGTCCGTCGAAAGGGCTGTCCGTCGGTGTGCCCCTGGTCATATATGATACCGGTAGATTGGGCGGGAACCCCCCAGCGACACCATCACCCCCGACCGGAGACACGCGATGCAGACGCCGGAGACCGACGCCAAAGCCGATGCCGTCAAGCACTACCTCGTCGGGAAGAGCGTGGTCGTGCCGGAGCATCGCTACGTGGTCATGGGCGCGAAAGATCGTGAGACGCTGAAGCAGCGCGAGTGGTACTACCGCTACCTACTCCAGGACAAGGCGGGTGCCACCGAGATCCGCGTCTCCTTCGACGCCATGCGCGACGGCGACGTGGACACGCTGGGGCACCAGGTGCTCGAGGCGAGACGCCGGAAGGCCCTAGGCGAGCCGGGCATGGTGTGGATCGAGATGGTCGAGGGTCGGCCGACGCTGTCGCTGCAGCTCTGAGGACGGACAGGAGCTCAGGACTCGGTGCCGGTCCCGGAGCGTTCCCGACGGCGCCGGCCGATGGACATCAGGTAGCGCGCCCGCGCCACGAGGTCGCGCGCGTCGCGGTGGTGGGTGCGGGCCTGATAGATGGCGGCCAGGTAGCGCCGCCGTGCACGCGCGACGTGCTGCGCGAGTGAGGCGTCGGACCGCTGGTCGTGAGATCGCATTGCGAATAGGTAGCCCTCGGTCCGGGTGGTGACAATCCCCGGCGATTTATGCGGTTCCTCACTCCCTCGTGGCCAGACGGTACCCCACCCCCGGCTCCGTCAGCAGCACCCGCGGCCGTGCCGAGTCGCGCTCGAGCTTTTGCCGGAGCTGCGCCATGTATACCCGCAGGTAGTGCGTCTGCCCCTCGTAGTTGGCGCCCCACACGTCATGCAGCAGCTGGCGGTGCGTCAGCACCTTTCCCGAGTGGCGCACCAGCGTCGTCAGCAGCTTGTACTCGGTCGGCGTGAGATGCACCTCGTCGTGCTCGCGAAAGACCAGCCGCCGCTCGAGGTCCACGCGGAGCCCGCCGCTCTCGAATACCGCCTCCGGCGCGTCCGACTGCGACGCGTGCCGGAGCCCCACCCGCACCCGCGCGAGCAGCTCCTGGACGCCGAACGGCTTGGTGAGGTAGTCGTCGGCGCCGAGGTCGAGCGCGCTCACCTTCTCGTGCTCCTGCCCGCGCGCCGAGATGACGATGATCGGCGTGCGCGCCGAGCGGCGGATCGGGCGCACGAGACCGAGTCCGTCGCCGTCGGGCAGGCCGAGGTCGAGCAGGATGAGGTCGGGATTCCGGCCGGCCGCCTGTGCGAGCCCTTCGCGGACAGTGCCGGCCTCTACGACCTGGTACCCGTGGGCGCGGAGCGTGGTCCGAAGGAACCGGCGCATCGGCGGCTCGTCCTCGACCAGCAGGATGAGCGGGCACGGCTTACCCATGCGAGGCGACCGCGTCGCGTCCGGGCGGCGGCGCGGGGATCCGCGGTCCCACGAGCGGCAGCGTGAATCGGAACGCGGCGCCGCCCCCGGGGCGGTGCTCGACCCACATGCGGCCGCCGTGGGCGGTGACGATGCCCTGCGAGATGGTGAGCCCGAGCCCCGAGCCCCCGGGCGCCTCGGCGCCGTCCTCCCCGGCGGTTCCCGCCGCGCGATAAAACTTCCGGAACACCGATTCCTCGGCGCCGGCCGGCACTCCCCGGCCGCCGTCCGCCACCTCGACGCACACCGCGCCTTCGACCTCCCACGCCGTCACGCTCACCGGCGTGCCCGGCGGGGTGTATTTGGCCGCGTTCTCGAGCAGGTTGATCAGCACCTGCTCGACCAGCAGTTCGTCCACCGGCACGAGCGGCAGATGGGGCGGCAGATCCACGCTGACCTCGTGCCCGGCGAGCTGCTCCTCGACGCGCAGGAGCGCCACCCCTGCCACCTCCTCGAGCGGCTGCCACGACTTCTGCACCGCCAGCGCGCCGGTTTCGACCCGGATCATGTTGAGCAGGTTGGAGACCAGCCGCGCCAGCCGGCGCGACTCCTCGAGGATGGTGGCGGCGAGATCGCGGCTGCCCTCCGCCGTGAGCGCGCCGCCTTCCTCGATCAGCCCGCTCGCGGCGCCCTCGATCGTGGCGAGCGGGGTCCGGAAATCGTGCGACAATGAGCTCAGCAGCGACGAGCGCAGGCGCTCCGCCTCGGCCTCGGCGCGCGCCTGCTGGTGCTGCTCGGCGAGCAGCGTGCGCTCGAGCGTCAGCGCCGCCTGATCCGCGAGCGCTTCCACGGTGGCGACCTCCGCCACCAAAGGCAGCCGGTCCGGCGGCTCGGGCCTGACCGCCACCAGTCCGAACCGGTGGGTCGCCGTCCGGAGCGGCACGACCAGGACCTCGGAATCGGTACAGCGCGGCGTCCCCGGGCCGGCGGACTGCCCGCCGCCGTGGGCCATGCGGGCGGCCACGCTTTCAGGCACCGTCGCCAGGAGCTCGCGGGTGGGCGGCGTCCACGCGGCGGGGTCGCGCTCGAGCTCCTCGGCCGCGAGCGTGCTGACCGGCCCGCGCACCGTGGCGGCTACGTGGCGCACGAGCGCGTCGAGTACCTCGTCGCGACCGGTCGCGTCGAGCAGCTCGGTGTTGAGGCTCGCCACCGCCGACGCGCGGCTCGCGCGCTCCTCCGCCTCGAGCGCGTGCTCGAGGATCTGACCCGTGAGGTGGCTCATCGTGAGGGCGACCGCGAGCATCACCACGAACGTCAGCAGGTACGCTCCATCGTGGACGTCGAAGGTGTAGTACGGCGGGACGAACAGGAAATCGAACGCGGCGATGCTGAGCAGCGACGCCAGGAGCGCCGGCCCGCGCCGATAGCGCGCGGCCACCACCACCACGCCCAGGAGCAGCACCATCGCCACGTCGACCGTGGTGAGACGCGCGCGCCAGACCAGGCACGGCACCGTCGCGGTCGCCATGGCGGCGAGCGTACCTATGTACTCCGCGAGCTCGCCCCGCTGCCGCCGGCGGGGGCCACCCGGCACTTGAGAGGTCATGCCTCAACTTACGTCCAACGGGAGTCAAGGAACCATCAGGATCGTGAATCGGGGGTGACCTCGCGTCCGGCGGCTTCGCAGTATTCGGTCAGGCGCACCGCTCCAGCACCCTCTCGAAAGGCCTTTGCCGTGGCGTCCGATCCCGCGACCGAACTCGCCGACGACCCCGTCCCGCCAGGGGGCGTGGGCTGGCGCCTCCGGCGTACGCTTTTCGGCCGCCCGCGCGACCTGCACGACCGCCAGCTCTTCCACCGCCTGTCGTTGGTCCCGTTCCTGGCATGGGTGGGACTCGGTGCCGACGGGCTCTCGTCCTCCGCGTACGGTCCGGAGGAGGCGTTCAAGGCGCTCGGCGAGCACCGGTTCCTCGCGCTCGGGCTCGCGGCGGTCATGGCCACGACTGTGCTGCTGATCTCGGCGGCGTACCGGCGGATCATCGAAGAGTTTCCGAGCGGGGGCGGCGGGTACGTGGTGGCCACCAAGCTGCTCGGACCGTCGGCCGGCGTCGTCTCGGGCTCGGCGCTGCTGGTAGACTACGTCCTCACGATCACCACGTCGCTGGCGGCCGCGGGCGACGCGCTGTTCAGCTTTCTCCCCGCCGAGTGGGCCGGCGCGAGGCTGCCGGTCGAGGTGGCGCTCACGCTGGGCCTTACCGCGCTCAATATTCGCGGTGTGCGCGAGTCGGTGCTGGCGCTGCTGCCGGTGTTCGTGCTGTTCCTCGCCACCCACGCGCTGGTGATCGGCGGCGGCCTGCTGCTCCACGCGGGCGAGCTGCCGGCCACAGTGGCCCAGGTGCGAAACGGCTATCAGGAGGGCGTGTCGGCGGTCGGGGTGGGCGGCTTGATCATGCTGTTCATCCGCGCCTACTCGCTCGGCGGCGGCACGTATACCGGCATCGAGGCAGTGTCGAACGGCGTGCCCGTCATGCGCGAGCCCAAGGTGCGAACGGCCAAGCGCACGATGGTCTACATGGCCACGTCGCTCGCGCTCACCGCGTCGGGGCTGCTGCTCTGCTACCTCCTGTTCCGGGTCGAGCCGGCCCCTGGCAGGACGATGAACGCGGGGCTGGTCGCCCAGCTCGTCGCTGGGCGGCCCTTCGGAGCCACCTTCCTCGTGCTGACGCTGTTCTCGGAGGCGGCGCTGCTGGTCGTGGCGGCGCAGGCGGGATTTCTCGATGGCCCGCGGGTGCTGGCCAACATGGCGGTGGACTCGTGGGTGCCGCACGGGTTGTCAGCGCTGAGCGAACGGCTGACCACCCGGAATGGCATCGTGCTGATGGGCGGGGCGGCGCTGGCGGCGCTGCTCTACACCGGGGGCGATGTGGGGCACCTGATCGTGATGTACTCGATCAACGTGTTCCTCACCTTCTCGCTGTCGATGGCCGCCATGCTGCGCTTCTGGGTGCGGCATCGCGACCGGCGACGCGAGTGGCGCACGCGCGCCGCCCTGTTCGCCACCAGCCTCGCGCTCTGCCTCACCATCCTGGTCATCACGGTGATCGAGAAATTTTCGGCCGGCGGCTGGATCACCGTGCTGGTGACGAGCCTCGTCATCGCGCTCTGCTTCCGGGTGCGCCGGCACTACCGGCGCGCGGCCGCGCGGGTCGACGCGCTCTACCGGGAGCTCGGCGACCTGGCCGAGATCGCCGAGGCTCTTCCCGCGCCGCCGCACGAGCTGGCGCGCTCGCTGCCGACTGCGGCCGTCCTCGTCGGCTCGTACGGCGGGCTCGGCATTCACACCGTGCTCGGCATCTTCCGCGCGTTCCCCGGTCACTACCGCCAGGTCGTGTTCATCTCGGTCGGCGTGGTCGATTCGGGCGAGTTCAAGGGCGAGGACGCGCTCGAGGAGCTCGAGCGGCGCACGCAGGAGACGCTCGACCGCTACATCGCCCTCGCGGCGAAGCTCGGGGTGGCGGCGACGGGACGGATGGCACTCGGCACCGACGTGGTCGAGACGGCCGGCGAGATCTGCCGGACCGTCGCCCGTGAGTTTCCGCGGGCGACCTTCTTTAGCGGCCGGCTGATCTTTCGGCGTGAGCGCTGGTACCAGCGCTTGCTGCACAACGGAACCGCGCTGGCGATCCAGCAACGCCTGCAGTGGGCGGGGCGGACGATGGTGCTGATGCCGATCCGGGTGCGGGAGGCGTCGTAGCCTCCGGAGTCGGGCACGGCTCACGAACAACACGAAGGGCGTCGAGCGGCACCATCCGCCCGACGCCCTTCGCCGTTCCGTTCGTCACGCCGGTCCGACGACCGCCTGCGGCTTGAGCGCGCAGGGAATGCCGCTGCAGTCGTCCGGCGCGGAGCCGCCGGTGCCGAGCTGGCCGAAGGCGTTGCCGCCCCAGCAGTACACCCGGCCACCCGCCGTGATGGCGCAGGTGTGACCGTCGCCGGGGCTCACGCCGCTGAAGGCCAGGCCGCCGCTCACCGCCGTCGGGGTGAGCCGGCGCATCAGGGTCCCATCGCCCAGCGAGCCGCCCGTGTTGGGCCCCCAGCAGTAAGCCTGGTTGGCGGAGGTGATACCGCAGCTGTGATAGCCGGCGATCGCCTGCTTCCAGCGAAGGTTGCCGGACAGCGCGACGGGCACGAGCCGATTGGTGGTGGAGCCATCGCCCACCGGCCCGTCCTGATTGTACCCCCAGCACCAGGCCACGCTCTCGGGCGTGAGCGCGCAGGTGCTGGCGTCCCCCGCCACGATCAGGCGGAACGCATGACCGCCGCTGACCGCCACAGGCACGTTCCGGTGGTCGAGCTGCCCGTTGCCGAGCGCGCCATTGCCGCCGTAGCCCCAGCACCAGGCTCTGTCCGCCGTGGTGACCACGCAGGTGTGGCCGCCGCTGGCGCTCACCCGCCGAACCTTCAGCGAGCCCAGCACCCGGACGGGGACCTCGCGGTCGGTGTTGGTGCCGTCACCGATCTCGCCCCAGACGTTGCCGCCCCAGCAGAACGGCACGTCGTTCTGGGTCGTGGCGCAGGTGTGCCAGAAGCCGGCGCTGATCTGGCGGAAGACGCGGGTGCCCTTGACCCGGTCGGGCGTCAGGCGGGGGCTGATGCGTGCGTTGCCGAGCTGGCCCCGGCTGTTGAGCCCCCAGCACCAGCCCGCGCCGTCGGCCGTGATGCCGCAGGTGTGGCTGGTGCCGGCGGAGATCTGGGTGAACCGCAGCGTGCCCGACACAGCGCGTGGCTGCGGGCGGTCGGTCCGGGTACCGTCGCCGAGCTGACCGTCCCGGTTCATCCCCCAGCAGTACGCCTTCCCATCGCCCACCAGTCCACAGGTGTGGTAGGCACCCGAGGAGATCTGGGTGAACGTGAGCGCCGCCGCCGCTGCCGCGACGGCTGGCGCGGGCGACTCGGGCACCGCCGGAGCCGAGGGCGGCTCGCCCTCGCAGCCGAGCGCTCCCGCGGCGAGCAGCACGAGCCCCGCGGTGGCTTTACATCGATTTGGGAACGCTGCAAAGATGTGCACGTGGGAGGTCATGTACCCTGCTCGAGTAAGGGGCTCCCAAACTGTGCCTCCGGCATCAAGCCGTCGTCAAGTACGGGCCCGGGGCCTCACAGCGAGTCCGGACGGTCGGTCGAGGCGATCGCCGCGAGACGCCACCGGCCGCCCTGCTTCTCGTACACCGACATCCAGGCGAAGCGGGTCCGCTCGGGCGTCGCGCCGCTGGAGTCGCGGGGGGTCAGGTGCACCCGCTTCTCCACGATGGCGTACGCCATCTGGCCGTCGGGCGAGATCCGGATCCGGGGCGGCACGATGTCGTCCCACGCCTGGAAGTCCACGGCATCGAAGTACTCCTGAAAGCGGGGCTGGCCGTCGGCGGGGCGCGTGACCGACACGCGCCCGTGGTTGACGCTCACGAGGCTGTCGCTCCACTCCCGGACCATCCAGTCGGCCCGCCGCTCCAGGTGCGCGCGGCGCGCGCCTTCATGCAGGCGGAGCAGCTCCGCGCGATCGGCCGCGAGATCGGCGCGCCGGGTAGCGGTGGACGAGGGGGAGGGTTGCTCGCCCGTGGAGTGAGCGCAGGCGAGAAGGGCGAGAAGCGCGAAGGGCGGCAAGCGGCGCATAGGCTCGAATCGGGTTTGTGGAGGAGGGAATGGGTGATGACGTCCGTGGGACTCGCCCGAGGCACCGGCCAGGTCCTGAAGACCGGACGGGAGCCGCCGAGCTTCGGATTCAGGATCGTGAGGTCGGTCACTTCGCCGGACAGGCGATCACCGTACGCTGCGGGCATGTCGCGCTCCCAGCTTCTCCGCCGCGCCCGCGTAGCGTTCGCTCTCCTGTCGATGCCTGCCCTCGCGCATGCCCAGAGCACGCTCGACTCCCGGGTGCAGGTGGCCGTCGGCGGCGGCCTGATGACGTCGGGAACGTACTTCAGCGGTCCGGGAGGCCTCGAGCTCGCGGGCGCGGACGCGCTGGCCGGGTCGCTGCAGGCGAGCATGCCGGTGCACCGCTCGCTCCGGATCGTCGTCGGGGGCTCGTATGCCGCGCCCGACTTCCGGCTGACCGGCGTGCCGCTGCTCGGGTCGGTCGGGCTGAGCGGCGCGCACCTCTGGTTCGCCGACGCGGCGCTGCGGGGGCAGCTGCCGCTCGCGGCGGCGTCGCCGACCGCACCGGTGGCCTTCGCACAGGTCGGCGCGGGTCTCGCCCACTATTCGGTCAATGCGACCGTCCTGGGCAACGCGATCGACGAGAGCGCGACCAACTTCGCCGGGTCGCTCGGCGTCGGGCTCGGCCTCGCCTTCACCGAGCGCCTCGGCGTCGAGGTGATGGCGAAGGACTACATCGCCTCGTTCAAGAGCGTGGATGACCTGGCAGCGTTCGGTGTCGAAGGCAGGCGGACCCACACCCTGCTCCTCAGCGTGAGCGCGCGGCTCGGCCTCTGAAGAGGTTTGGTGAGGCGGCACACATCAGGAAGCGGGGGCAGGAGGTAGCGTAGGAGCAGTTGGTGGTCGCCTCCCGGCGACACGGGCTTCAAGGCTCCCGCCGACACCACGTACTTCACGCCCGGTCAGGGACGGTCCCTGCTCCGGGCGCTCGTCTGCCCAGGGAGGTCTGCCATGCCGGCCAGGCGCAGCTTCTTCCGCGACAACGGTCTCTCGATGGTGCTGCTCGCCCTCTTCCTCGCCTCGTTCGCAGGCCAGGTGGTGGCCGGTTACCGCCGGTACAACGAGGAGCAGCGGGAGCACGGGCAGCCTCCCCGGACTGTGTCCGGCTACCTCTCGACCCCGGCCTTTCTCGAGGCGACGATGGAGAACTGGGAGAGCGAATTCCTGCAGATGGCGATGTATGTGCTGCTCACCGCGCTCTTGTTCCAGCGGGGCTCCTCGGAATCGAAGGACCCCGACAAGCCCGAGCCGGTCGACCGCCGGCCCGATCCTTCTCGTCCGGGGGCACCGTGGCCGGTCCGTCGCGGAGGACTGGCACTCACCCTGTATCAGCACTCGCTTGCGCTCGCGTTCACCTCGCTGTTCGTGCTCTCGTTCGCCCTCCACGCGGCCGGCGGCGCCGGGGAGTACAACGAGGAGCAAGAGGAGCACGGCCGGTCCGAGCGGGTCACCACGGCTCAGTACATGGGGAGCTCGCGCTTCTGGTTCGAGTCGTTCCAGAACTGGCAGAGCGAGTTCCTGTCGATGGCGGCGATGGTCGTGCTCACGATCTTCCTGAGGCAGCGCGGCTCGCCCGAATCCAAGCCGGTGGACGCGGCGCACTCGGAAACCGGGGAGTGAGAGTGTACGCCCTCGGAGATATTTCGTCATGTGAGCAGGGTCACCCGCATCTGGGCGGGGTCCATCACGGCCGCGGTTCTCTCGACCCGGTAGCCTGACTCTGCACACCGAAGCAGCCCTCTTCGTGGGGAGGGCCCAACGGCGAGCCGCGCGCGGCTGCCCGGAGGCCCTGATGCAGGATCCACTCGACTACAACGCTCCCAAAGCGGGGATCGCCCCGACCATCCTCCTGGCCGACGACGAGGCCACGGCACGCGCCGAGGCGGCGCGGTTGCTTCGCGGCGGCATGCGTTGCCACGTCTGCGAGGCGCGCGACGGGCGTCATGCCCTCCGAGTGTTCCGGCAGCATCCGGGTGCGATCGACCTGGTGCTCGCCGACTTCCTGATGCCGCTGATGGACGGCGGCGAGCTGGCCGAGCGGATCCGGGACCTCGATCCGCGAGTGCCGATCGTGCTGATGTCGGCGCCGCTCACGGGCGAGCCCGCCGACCTGCTGGCCGGCTACCGCGACTTCCCGCTGCTCCGGAAACCGTTCACTTACATGGAGCTCTGCCGGACACTGATGCCGCTGCTCCAGCGGGGCGCTCGCCGGCCGTGGCGGCGCTCGAGCGGCTCGTGGCGGAATCGGACGGGCCGCGACGGGGTGAGGCCCTGATGTCGTGGATCCGCCGGACGACGCCTCCGCTCCCCGCCGTCGAGCCGATCGTGCCGGTGCCGTGCGAGGATCCGTTCGACGACCCGGCGTGGCTGTTCGAGCCCAAGTACGACGGCTTCCGGGGCGTGCTGCACATCGCGCGTCGGGAGTGCTGGTTCACATCGAAGCGCGGCAACGTGCTCACGCAGTTCCGCGAGCTCTGCCACTGGGTGCGCGGGGAGCTCGCCGGGGTGAAGGAGGCGATACTCGACGGCGAGATCGTCTCGCTCGACCGCGAGGGCCGTCAGGATTTCAGGGCGCTGATGGCCCGGCAGGGGAACTTTCACTATGCCGCGTTCGACCTGCTCTGGTTGAACGGACGGGATCTCCGGCCGCTGCCGCTCCACCGGCGGAAGCGCGCGCTCGCCACGATTCTCCCCGCGACTACAACGATCGTGTCGAGGATCTACACGGTGGAGGAGCGAGGCGTCGATCTGTTCCGGGCGGCGGAGCGGCTCGATCTCGAGGGGATCGTGGCCAAGCGGAAGCGCGACGCCTACGCGCCGGAAACCGAGTGGCTCAAGGTGAAGAACCGCGCGTACACCCAGACGCAGGGGCGACGCGAGCTGTTCGGGCCCAGGGGCGAGCGGACCGGGGTGACCGACTCGGGGAATCGCTGACGTTCCTGGTCCCGGATCGACGGCGCCTCTCGTCTGGCGCTTTCCTCGCCGCGCCGGCAGATTCGATCCACCCTCAGCTCAAAAGTCGTTCTGAAACCCGTGCCGCCGACCCCCGAGCCGCTCCGGCAACCCGCGCCTCGAGCGACAGGTGAACGGGTGCAGCTTCGAGAGGAAGAGGCATGCCCACCAGACACCTCGCGCCGCGGCTCGCCCTCATGGCAGCCCTCGCGCTCCTCCCCCTGTCCGGCGCCGCCCAGAGCGCTGGAACTCCGCTTCCACCGCTGAAGGTCATCGACACCGGCCATCTGGACCGCGCCACGAGCGCCTGCACCGACTTCTTTCAGTTCGCCAACGGCTCGTGGCTGGCCCGCGACACCATCCCCCCGGAGTACGCCTGGACCGGCGTGGTCAAGGACATGGTCGATCGCAACGAGCTGGTCGTCCGGGGCGTGCTGGAGGACCTGGCCGGCCGGCGGGCGACGCTGCCGGCGGGCGGCACCGAGCGCAAGGTCGGCATCTTCTACGGGACGTGCATGGATTCGGTCGCGGCGGAGCGGGCCGGGTTCGACCCCATCCGGCCGTTGCTTCGAGAGGTGGAGGCCATTCGGACCCGCGCCGACCTGGTCCGGGAGATCGCCGCGCTGCAGGCCCAGGGCGCCGACGTGCTCTTCCGGTACGATCCCGCGCCCGACCCGCACGATGCCACGCACTACATGGCGTGGTTCTCTCAGGGCGGGCTCGGCATGCCGGACCGGGACTACTACACCGACCGGGGGGAGGCTGCCGACTCGGTGCGGCGCGCGTACCTGGAGCACGTCGCCCGATATCTCACGATGGTGGGCCGGAGCGAGGCCGCCGCGCGCCGGGACGCCACGCAGGTGATGGCGTTGGAGACCGCGCTGGCCCGCGCCTCGCTCACCCGGGTCGAGCTCCGCTCCCCGGAGGCCACGGATCACCCCACGCCGTTCGCCCGCTTCCGCACCATCGCGCCGCACATGGACTGGTCCGCGTACCTCCGGGCGATCGGCTTCACGTCCGCGTTGACGACGGTCAACGTGGCGGAGCCGGCCTTCTTCGCGCGGATGGATTCGCTCCTGGCGACGACCCCGCTCGACGCCTGGCGGGCCTACCTCGCCTTCCATGTCGTGGCGCTCGCCGCCCCCGCGCTGAGCTCCGCCTTCGTGCAGGAGGATTTCGCGTTCGAGTCGCGGTTCACGGGCGCGACGGTGCCGCTGCCGCGCTGGCGGCGCTGCCTCCTTCGGACCGACCGATTGATGGGGGAGGCGATGGGCGCCGCGTACGTGGCCGCGACCTTTCCACCGGCCGCCAAGGCGCGGGCCTCGTCGATCATCCGCGACATCCGAGCGGCCTTCGGCGAGCGGGTGAAGCGGATCGGCTGGATGTCCGAGCCCACCAAGAAAGCGGCCCTCGACAAGCTGGCGCGGATGGGGCAGAAGGTGGGTTATCCGGACCGCTGGCGGGACTACGGCCGTCTGGAGCTCGTGGAGGGACCACACGTCCTCAACTCGCTCCGGGCCACCCGATTCGAGTGGGAGCGCACCGTCGGCCGTCCGGGCATGGCGGTGGACACCGCGGAATGGGGGATCACGGTGCCGACGGTGAACGCGTACTACGATCCGTCCAGGAACGAGATGGTCTATCCCGCGGGCACTCTGGTGCCGCAGACCTTCGACCTGGCCGCCGACGACGCCGCCAACTACGGAGCGCTCGGCGCGAGCTGGGCCGGGCACGAGCTGACGCACGGATTCGACGACGAGGGGAGGCAGTACGATGCCGTCGGCAACCTGCGCGACTGGTGGACGCCCCAGGACTCGGTGCACTTCAACCAGCAGGCGGCACTCATCATCGAGCAATTCAACGGCTACGTGCAGGTGGACACCATCCACGTGAACGGCCGGCTCACGGCCGGTGAGAATATCGCCGACTTCGGCGGCCTGCTCACCGGCTTCGATGCGCTGCAGCGCGCGCTCGAGCGGAACGGCCGGCCGGGGCCGATCGACGGGTTCACGCCGGAGCAGCGGTTCTTTCTGGCGTATGCCCAGACCTACCGCGGCCATGTGCGGCCGGAGCAGCTCCGCAGCTGGGCCAAGACCGATCCCCATTCGCCCGAGCGCCTCCGGGTGAACGGCCCGCTCGGCAACTTCCCGGAGTTCGCCAAGGCGTTCGCCTGCAAGCCGGGCGACCCGATGGTCCGTCCGGTGGCGTCGGTGCCCGAGATCTGGTGATCCGCTAGCGCTCTCCCCGCGCGATCCGCTCGAGTCCCTGCCGCACGCAGAGCGCGATCTCGGCCGGATCCGTCGGCACGGCGCCGACTGCGTCGGCCCCGATCTTCACCGCCTCGTCGTCGGTCAGCGCCGCGGGGACCAGCACGCCGCGCGCGGCGAGCCACTTGGCCGCCTCGCGCGCCGAGACGAACGAGCTGCGGATGAGCTGCATGTCGTCGACGAGCAGCTGCAGCGCCTGGAGATTGCGTTCGTTGTGGGGCTCGGTCTGCTCGGCCTCCATCTTCGGATCGATGAGCTGGTCGGACGGCAGGCGGGTCGGGTCCTTGTGGCCGCGCGGGCGGGATCCTTCTGCTTCTCTTTTGCGGTCGTTCACGTGCGGGTCCTCCGCGGTCGAGCATGTAGCGGAGGGGCCCGGACCCGGTCCGTGCCCCTCCGGATAACTCACGCCGAGCGGTTTCGTAGACCAACTCGCGGATAGCCAAGGTGGAGCACCGGGTGTGCGCGCCACTGTGAGAGCGGTCACGCGGCCCGCTCCTTGCTGATCCGAGCGCGCAAGCCAGGCGTTCGTTCACGCGAGGAGGGCACCGATGCTGAACCTGTTCAACCGCAGCCTGCTGGATCCTGACGGAGTGCACGCGCATTTCCGCGACGATTGCCCCCGCGTCCGCCGCCTGCATCCCGGTGAGATGCGCGAGGGAACGAAGTCCGGCCGGACTTCCTGCCCCAACTGCACCGCGCTGTCCCACCGCAAGAAGCCACGCACCTTCGCGAAGTGAAGCTGCTCCCGGTCAGGCCGGCCGGGACATCCCGAGGACGTTCCGCACCACCCGCAAGAGCGCCGCGAGGGTGAACGGCTGCTCGAGCAGGAGACCCGGCAACAGCAGGTCGGGGTGCTCGGGCGCGCTCGAGATGAACACGACCGGCACGCTGGCGCAGCGACGCTGCAGCCACGAAAGCAGCTGGTCGACCCGCGTGCTCGGAAGGTGAAGGTCGAGCAGCACGAGCGCGGGCGGGATCGGAAGACTTTCGACCAGGCAGGAGGCGTTCGGCAGGTCATCAGCGACGACGACGTCGTGGCCTGCATCCGTGAGCGCGGGCTCGATCACCGTACGCGTGGTCGAGTCTACGATGAGCAGCAGGGCGGGCCGGTCAGCCGAGTCGCCGTGGAGTGCCACAGGACTTCCTCGAAGCAGAAGCGTGGGGGCACTCCAACAATAGCTCTGTACATCGACGGGCGAAATACTGTCGTGAAGTGATGCGCCTCAGTTCGTGCCCGCGATGAGCTCGATGTCGATCCGCTGCACCCGGGTGAGTCCGTACTCGGTGCGCACCCACACGTACTCAGGCTGCGGCGGGGCCGTCGTATACACCGAGTACCAGGTCGAAGGCTGAAGTCCCGGGTAGAACCGACCGGGCCGGAGCTTCGCTCTCGCCATCTCCCGCGCGCATCGGCGCTCATGCTGAAAGCCGCCCGCGTCCTCCCTGTTCCGCTCCACCATGGTTCGCATCCCGATCGTCTTGGACCTGCTGTTCGTCACCACTGAGTCCCGCCGGGGCTACGTTCGGCGTTCGGCTGCGGATTCGCGTGCAGCGGTGCGACCACCCGATCACACGCATTCCGGCCCGCTCGACCGGGAGGTTAACGCGGCGGCGAGAGCATAACTGTGATGTGCCTAACGTCGATCACCGCTGACTCGGTACGCCAGCGGGCCGACGAGCGCTCCCGCTTTGGTCTGCCGGCAGCGACTACTAGGAGGTTCCCTCGCCCCTGCCCCGCCTCCGGGCCTGCCGCTTGCACGTTCCGTCCGCCCAACGGGCGCACCGTTCCCGGCCGCCGCCCGATCCACAGCCCATGGAGCTCCATCTGCGCCTGCCTAAGTGGTTTCGCCGCTTCGGGTTCTCCGAGTGCGGCCAGGGGTTGGTCGAATACTCCCTCATCGTCGCGGCGGTCTCGGTCGGCCTCATCGCGGTGTTGCTGGTCCTCCGCAACTCGACGGGGAACGTCTACAACGGCGCGCAGACCGGCGTGGACCAGGCGATCGCGTGCAGCCAGGGCTCGAGCGCCGCGTGCGCGGCGGTGGGCGGGAGCTCGGGCACCGGTGGCGGGAGCACGGGTGGCGGGAGCACCGGTGGCGGGAGCAACGGCGGTGGCAACAACGGTGGCGGCAATGGGCAGGGCAACAACGGCAACGGCAATGGGAAGGGTGGCGGCAACGGCAGCAACGGTGGGGGCAACGGTCAGGGGAACAACGGCAACGGGAACGGCAACGGCGGCGGGAACGGCAGCAACGGTCAGGGCGGCGGCAAGGGAAACAAGCCGTAGCGGCGGCCGTGCGAGCGGCGAATGGAGCTGCTCACCAGATGGACAGGACCGGTACACGACCTTACCGTAGTCGGGCCCCTGCATCTCCCGCTTTCCGATCGGTCGGGGAGGGCCCGATGCAGCCACTTTCCCCGTGAATGTGTTTCGCGAGGGCTCCGCCGACGCGGCGGTCTACACCACCCGCAGCCGTCAGGGTGGAGTGATCGAACTCGTGCGGAAGTGACGTGCGGGTGTGAGCGGGTCTGGTGACGGGGTAGGCGACGGGCTTTCGCCCTCGGGCAACAAGACATGGGGATACACGTTCGGGCCGGCAGGACTGGAGGGCGCCAGCAAGTCTCCCCCGGTAGAACACGCATACACCAGTATCACGGCACTCAACATCGCTCGCATGGTCGGCCTGCACTTTCTTGGGGTCCGCGCCTCTCCGGCGCGCAACCCAGCATTACCTCGACTCCGTGAAAGTTGTGTGAACCCGGAACTGCTCCGGACGGCCCCCATCATTGCCGAGATGGTCGGCGCCGACAGCACCAAGCTTCGCGCCGCCAGTATAGCACCGAGTACTCACGCCGAACAGATAGTCGCGAGCGCCCTGGAGGCGCCGAGCACGTACCGCTGCCCAGCCCTACCAATGTTTGCGTTCATGACGGCTATCACGGATGAGACTGAGGGGCGGCAAGCAGCACAAGCCCTGCCGTTTGACATTCGCTTGAGCCCGGCCGCTCATCATTTCCCCGGGCCGAGCCCACCACCCGGGAACGGCACCCCGGCAGCGGGCCACGCGTCCTGCTCTCCGGCCAACGGTGCGGCACCTCCGAGGCCATACCATGCGATCCGCTCACTCGTCCGGGCCCGGCGGCCGGCCCGAGCTGAGGCGGCCGGCCGGCTCGCTCCGGTCCCAAGAGCGGCGAATGCGACGGGATCGATGATCCCGTCGCATTCGTTTTGCCTTCACTCCCCCGCAAAGCGCACCGTGCCGCGCGCCCGCAGCTCGAGCGGCAGCAGACTTCGGTAGATGAAATCGTGCACCGGCACCTCGACGCCGGCCCGGGCCGCCAGGCGCACGACCGCCCCGCTCTGCGAGTCGAGCTCCGACGGGCGGCCGGCCATGATGTCGCGCTGCATCGAGGCCGTGGTGTGCTCGGGCAGCTTGTCCATGAAGGCGAGGGTCTCGGCCACCACGCTCGCCGGCAGTGCGGCACCGCTCTGGACGGCCAGCGCGCGGGTCTCCTCCATCGCCCGCTCGAGCATCTGACGGGTCTCGGGCAATCGGGTCAGCACGCCCATCGGCGCCCGGGTCACGGCGCCGACTCCGCTCATCGCCGAGATGAAGACGAGCTTCCGCCACATGGCGGCGCGGACGTCCGGGAGCACCTCCGCGGTGACCCCGCGCGCGGTGGCGAACGCGTCGCGCAGGCGTTCGGCGCGGGGGCTGCTGGGTCTGCCGTCGAGCTCGCCGAAGGCGACATAGGGCTCGACGCCGCCATGGCGGATGTGTCCCGGCTCGAGGATCTCGGCGTAGATGTGGCAGAGTCCGCCGAGGGCACGGCCGGCGCCGAGCGCCTCGGTGAGCTGGTCGGGCGCCTCGACGCCGTTGAGGAGCGGGACGACGAAGGTGTCGGCCTTCAGCATCGGCCGCATGGCCCGCGCGGCTTCGGCCACCTGCCACGTCTTCACGCCGAGCAGGATGACGTCGGCGCCACCGAGCTCGGCGGGATCGTCGGAGGCGCGGGCGGGATGGATGGTGAAATCGCCGGCGACGCTGGTGACGCGGAGCCCGCGCTCGCGGATGGCGCGAAGGTGCGCGCCGCGGGCGACGAACGAGACGTCCGCGCCGGCCTCGGCGAGCCGGCCGCCGAAGTAGGCGCCGACGGCGCCGGTGCCGAAGACGGCGATCACCGGCCGCACCGAGCGCGGCTCGGAATGCCACAGGTAGTGCAGGGCGGACGGGTCACGCTGGACGATAGCCGCCCGCGGCCTGCCCCCGCGAGGGCCCGGATCCGATCAATGCACCCCGAGACCCACGCCGAGCTGCAGGTTGCTCGTCTTGATGTCCACGCCCGTGCTGCCGAGCTCGGCCCCGCCGAGCGAGGTGATGATGCCGGCGAACGGCACGACGACGAGGTGCCGGCCGAGCCCGACCTCGGCGCCGATCCGGCCCGAGAGGCCGAAGCCGGTGGCGGTCGTGGAGCCGAAGAACAGGCTGCGCTGCGTGTAGCCGACGAGGCCGAGCCCCGCGGAGACGAACAGCCCCCGCGGCTCGTTGAGGTAGTTGGTCGCGTTCAGCGTCAGGCTGTAGCCGCGGGCGCGGATGCTGCCCCGCTCCTTCGTCCAGCCGGTGGACTCGACGCCGATGAACGTCCGATTGCCCACCGGAATCGCGACCGAGGCGTATCCCGAGAGTCCGCCCTCGCGGTCGAGGTCGCTGCAGTCCTTGCACGAGAGCTTGAGCCACCCCTTGGCGATCCCGAGCGTGACGTGCACACCGCCATGTCCCGTCGGCTCGGCGGCGGCGGGGGCCACCACCGCGGCTGCGGGCCGCGTCGGGGTGACAGGGGGGCCACCTGTGGGGACGGCGGCGACGCATGCGGCGTCGCAGCCCCGGGGCGTGGCATACTCGGGGCCCACGAGGAACGTGCCCTCCGCGAACTCGCCGAACTTGCGGCCCTGATCCCACAGCTCGATTACGAGCGGACGGCCGGGCTCGGTCCAGGCGTAGTAGGCGGTCGCCAGCTTGCCGAAGTAGAAGCTCCGGTTGCCCGCGGCATAGAACTGCTCGCCGATCGCCACCCGGATCACGCCCGGCGGGCCCTGCTCCAGAGCGCGAACCAGTCCGAGGCGAGTCATGTCGGTGAGGAGGATGCTACGCCGGTCCCGGGTCTGCCCGTCCATGGACTCCTGCCCTGCCTCCGGGGGCGCCGGTGGCAGCGCCGGACCGGAGGGCGCGTCGGTGACCGCCGGGGCGGGCTCGGGGACTGGAGCCGGCGGCGGAGCCTGACGGGAGCCGCATCCGTACAGCGATGCGGCGAGGGCCGCGACAGCGGCGAGCCGGAACGGCGGTGAATGGAGGCGACGCATGCGTGCTCCGCGGTGCGACCTGGGGTCAGCCGCCGGCTCGGCGTACCGCCAAGCGACGAGTGATCGTGAGCCCGGGTGAAAGGGCCCGCGATGGGAAGCGATGATTGGAGGTGAAGAGCGGAGTTTACGGCGCGTGCGTGAGGGCCGCCAGACCCTGGAGGGGGCCATGATCTCGCCCATGGCCGCACCGGCCGGAGCGGCATGGGCCGTCAGGCGGTTTACCTCGGGGGCGGACTATCCGACGGTCGCCCCTGCCCCGCGGACGACGAGGACTCGGACAGCGGCTCCGAGCCGAAGCGGAGCACATGGCCATCCGGATCCTCGACCTGCATCTCGTGGGCCCACGGGTAGTTGGTCGGCGGCAGCCGAAATTTTGCTCCCCGCGAGCGGTACTGCTCGCACAGTGGTTCCACGTCATGAACGCCGATCCACACCCAGGTCCCCGCTTGTCCCTGATCGCCGGCGCACAACATGATCGCGTGTCCATCGCGCGATACCGATACCATGGTGGGCGGCTCGCCCGCCGCCCAATCCAGGTGAAATCCGAGGACGTCGGTGTAATAGCCGACACTGGCCGGAATACTGGCGACATTCAGGATGGGAGTGATGCATTCGAAAGCCGGTACCGGCGTGGCCGATTCGCTCGGGTTCATCAGGTACCTTCGCTGGACGGCAGGTCGGTTCGGAGCGCTGGCGCGGATCGGAGAAGGGTATCGTTCCACGGTGGCAGAGGAAAGCTCGGGGCCTCGATGCGAGGCCCCGAGCTTTCTCTCCTTCCAACACCCTAGGGCACGCCGCGGGTCAGCGACCAGCCATTCGACGCTCCGGGCCCGCATAGTTCACATCGTCGGTGTAGCGACGCTCGTTGCCGCGCCATGACTCCGACACCATGCCGCGATCCTCGCGCATGCTCACATCGCCCTGGCTCTCGATCAGCGCCTCCTCGTGCCGCACCGTCTCGGACACCTGCTCCGTGCCCTGAACCTGGCGCTTGCGGACAGAGACCTCCTCCCGCACCACCGGCGTCTTCTCGACCCGCACCTCCTCCTCCATCAGGGGTATGCGGATTTCCTCGCCCTCGCGGATCGTTCCATCGGCCGGCACGCCCCCGGCCGCATGGCGCTCGATCACGACCTCCTCACGCGTCACGGGCACCTCGATGTTCCGCTGCTCCGTGACGACTTCCTTGCGGAGGCGAACCTCCCCTGTCTGGACCCGCTCCTTCTCGATATCCAACTGCTCTTCACGCAGCTGAATCGTGTCCGTGCCTTCGGAGGCAGTCGCCATCCCTGCGCCGGAAACCTTCTGCCGGGCCGGGCCGAGATCCGCGCCACTCGCCAGCAGCGCCTGACGGGCCGTCTCGACATCCGTCCCCGCCTGCACCGTCACGAGCACCCCGCCTTGCTGGAAACCACGCTCGAAGTGCTGCGCGTCCTCTTCGGGGATGCCCATGCCGGCGAGGGCGCCGAGGAGACCACCCGCCGCCGCGCCGATGCCGGCGCCGGCAAGGGTCGAGGCCAGCGCGCCACCGGCGATGATTGGTCCGATGCCGGGAATGGCCAATGCACCTACTCCCGCGAGGAGCCCGACGACTCCACCCAACACGCCGCCCCCCACCGCGCCGGTTGCGGCGCCTTCGGCCGCCTGCGTGCCGGTGTTTTCCGTGAGCTCCTGCTGCTGCTGCCTGTCGCGTACCGCGACGCCGATCTGCTGCTCAGAGAACCCGGCCGACTTCAAGGCCTGAATGCCGCGCTCGGCGGAAGGTTGATCGTTGAACAGGCCGACGACCGTCTCGCCCGGGACGATGTCGGTGTCTTTAGCGTTGATGCCCTGCTTGCGTGGTGCCATCGATGATGCTCCTGACTATATAGAACCCGAACGCGTTCAGGCCTGCTGAAGAGCTAGAGCTGAGAAGCGGTGAGAGATCGCGTGTCCCCACGACGCACGACCATCCGGGTGAGATGGTCAATGTAGCGGTCGGGCCGCACGCCCAAGGTGACAGTGGTCACGTTACGGAGGATCCAGGGCAACGGGATCACGGCAGCCAGCGATGTCGACAGCTCACGCATCGTGCCTCCTGCTCGCCGCGCCCGTTCGCCGAACTGGCATGCGGGCCCGATCGGGAGCAGGCCGGACACGGCCCGGGGTCGCGAGGGTGCCACGGGTTGGAACACGCCCAGCTCATTTGACCCGCGTGGGTCTCTCGCACGGGCACCATCGGGTAGCCGTCGTCGGCGCACTTGGGCACGGCTGACCTCCTGACGGAACGTGAGTTCCAGGCTTGTACAACTGGAAGCGCTTGTATACCGCGAAGCAGATTCCTACCATATGGGAACGCCTGAACGCGGGGCCGACCTCGAAAGTCACCAGCAGGGCGTCGGCAGCTGACCCCGCTGCCGACCCTCAGTGGAGCTAGCCATGGCTACCCTTATCCCGTGGACCATGTACGTCGGCGAGACGCTTCAGGCGGGTGATGCCGTCGCGATCAGTCCGACCGCCGGCAAAGTCGTGCGGTGGCGACCAGGCCTGGAGTACCTGACGATAGCCCGCCGCGAGTATCTGGCCGGCGACCCGATCTCCTCTCAGGACGTGGACTAAGTGCCGCGCCCCGCAGGGAATCAATCCGCCGGGTCGTTCAACCGCGTGAGCGCCTGCGCGTCACGGCTGGAACGCGGGGGATCGCCGCCGCGGAACTCGAAGTGCTCTTCAGGCAGTGGGCGCTTGGCAAGGCTTGCGAAGGTAGGACGGCCGCGGTGGTGGTACAACACGCTCCTGACCAACTCGACCGCCCCGTGCCACAGCCCTGAGTGCACCAGCGGATAGTAGGACCAGAACTTCGATTTCAACCGAACTTGCCGCTTACGCATGGAGCCGCTTCCGGAGCAGAAAAAGCTAGAATAGCTCTCCGTACGCGTCGGTGCTGTGACGGCAGACCAATGCGGCGAGGGGGTCGTCCCCAGGGCGGCAAGGTGTGGCTGCTTGTATCGGAGGCATCAAGCCGGCGATCTTCGGGGCATGCGAATGACTTCACGGTGGACCGGTGTCTTCCTCGCAGGGCTGCTCTCCGGTTGTGCGTCAGCCGCTCGCGTGCCCTCCAGGCACCTGCCCCCGGAGCCGACGTGCTCATTCCGGGCCGCGACGTCGTGCTGGACGCTCACCTCGCGGTTCCCGGCCCGACGAGCGGAGCCGGCCGACTCGACTCCGATGAAGCTCCTCGCACCGCCGCCGGTGACCCTCGCGCGCGTTGCCGATTCGATCGTGCAACAGTAGCCGCATGCGCGCGACCGACGCTCTCGCTGCCGTCGCCATCGGTCTCGGCGCCAGCGTGGTGATGGACCTCTGGAACTTGTTCCTCAAGCGGGCGTTCGGCGTTCGCTCGCTCGACTACTGTCTGCTCGGACGCTGGCTCCTCCACATCCCCGGGGGCACGCTCCGGCACACGAGCATCGCCGCCGCGGCGCAAAAGCCCCTCGAGTGCCCGGTCGGGTGGGTGGCGCACTACAGCATCGGCATCGTGTTCGCGCTCGTGTTCGTTGCGCTCGCTACCGCCAGCTGGCTCGCGCGGCCCACGCTGCCCCCTGCGCTGCTGTACGGCCTCGCCACCGTGGTGTTCCCGTTCTTTCTCATGCAGCCGTCGCTCGGCCTCGGCGTCGCGGCATCCAGGACACCCAATCCGGGGCAGGCCAGGCTCAAGAGCCTCGCGACCCACGGCGTGTTCGGCGTCGGGCTGTACGTCTGTGCGCTCGGGCTGAGCCACGTGCTGCGGGCTCACGCATAGCACGGGCATGAAGCCCGCCTCGGTGAATTTTTTCCGCTCATACCTGAATCACACCGAGCCGACCGACAGCTCCGGCGCGCGGCGGCTCTCCCACCAGCCGCGGGCATCCTCGCGAGTCCAGGTCTTTCCCGTCTCGCATTCGGCCAATTGGTCCGCCAGCTCCCAGGCGCTGGCAGGGCGGTCGGCCGGGCGCTTGGCCAGGCAGGCGAGCACGAGCGCATCGAGTGAGGCCGGGATCGGCTCGGCGCTGTAGCGGGACGGCGGCTCCGGCGCGGCCTGCAGGTGCCGGGCGATCATCTGGATCACAGTGTCGGCCTCGAACACCTGCCGCCCGGTGAGCATCCACCAGGCGACGCAGCCGAGCGAGTAGAGGTCGCTGCGCCCGTCCACCGGCTCCCCGCCGGCAGCCTCGGGCGAGAGATACGCCGGGGTGCCGGCGAGCAGATCGGGCGCCGTGAGGTCGGACTCTCCTCCGTCGACGGAGCCGAGGCGCTTCACCAGGCCGAAATCGAGCACCTTCACGTAGTCGTAGTCGCGTCCGCGGCAGCAGACCTGGATGTTGGCAGGCTTGATGTCGCGGTGGACCAGTCCGCGGTCGTGCGCCTCGCCCAGAGCCTCGCACACCTGGCGCAGGATGTGAATCGTCCGAGCCACCGGCAGGGGACCGTGCCGGGAGACCAGCCGCTGCAGGTCGAGCCCGTCGAGCAGCTCCATCACATAGTAGAAGGTGCCGTCGCGCGAGACGCCGAAATCGTACAGCTGGATGGTGTGTGGCGAGTGTAGTGCCGCGGCGGCCCGCGCCTCGCGGCGGAACCGCTGCACCATCATCTCGGTCTGCCCCGACCGGCCCGTGCCGAGAGCGTCCGGACTGATCAGCTTGATAGCGGCCGGACGCACCAGCAGGCGGTGGGTGGCCTGCCAGACCTCGCCCATGCCGCCGCGCCCGATCATCTCGCCCAGTAGATAGCTCCCCATCTCGCGGGCCTCGCGCACTTCCCGGCCGAGGCGGGTGATGATGTGGGAGACCACCGGCGCCATGGCGGCGCAGAGGTAGTTGGGGATGGAGAGCAGGAGGATCTGCACGAGCCCCACCGGCTCCGCGCCGAGCGCGCGCCAGACGAGCGCGCCCACCGGTCCCATGCTCGCCGCGGCGAAAGCGGCGGCCAGGGTCTTGCCCGGCGTGCTCGGCACGATCGGCGCGAAGAGCAGGATGACGACCGCGATCCAGGATACGCCCTCGGTCGGCCCCTGCTCGGCGTAGTCGAGCATCCCCACGGAGAGCGCGGTGAGGACCTCGTACACGAGTGCCAGGTCGAGGATGAACCGGGGACGCCGGGTATTGTGGCGAGTGAACCACCAGAGGCCGAGCGACCCGAACACGTTGACGAGGATGACCGCGTCGTAGAGCGGGCGCCATTTCCCGTACGACGCCACGCGCTCCGGGGAGAGCGCGCCGGGGACGGCGTAGACGTAGTTGAGGAGCAGGAAGTTGGCCGCCCACACGAGGGCGCTGATGAGGCAGAGCAGTCCGAGGCGGCGGGCGGCTTCGCGAAGCACGTCCTCGGGAAGGCTGTGCGAGCCGTTCGACGGGCGCGCCGAGTCCGCCCCGATCTCGGTCTCCACGAGGCGGCTGACGCGAGTGTCGGGGCGCGGGTCGGTGCTCATCGCTTGAACGGGGGTCGAGCAGAACGGTACGGCGGGGACCGGGAGGCCGCTAGAGCAGACCCCGAGACGAGTCACCGGGATGAACCGGGCGCATGGCGCTCACCCTGATACCAGCCGCCTCAGGACGCTGGCCCGGGTCACGCCGGTGACCTCGTAGGTGCCGTGAGGCGGTCGCGCTCAGCGGCTCGTGGCGCGGGTACTCGGAAGTACCAGCTTGCCCCTATCGACCACCGTGGTGCCGTCCACGGTGAGCGAAGCATTCGGGATCTGGACCACAAACCCGAAATCGCCGGTGTTTTCGCCGCCCGCCCACAGGTTGTTGCCTATACCGATCGTGATCATGCCGGCCTGACTCCAGGGACGGACGCGGCTGCCGGCAGGTGGGCGGATCGCCGGATTGATCCCGATATCGAGAATGCCCACCTCGTCCTTTCCCTTGCCGGCCTGCCGGTACGTGGTCTGCAGCCCCTCGATTCCACTACTTGCCGTCAGTCCGGTGACCTTCCCATCCGTCACAGCCACCTCGAGGTTCTTGATCGGCTTGTGCTGATACCAGGTTTGGTCCATCGCCAGCACACCGCGTGCCGATCCGCTCGTGGTGATGACATAGACCTCTCCCGCGGGCAGGAAGGCTGCGGCCTGACCTGGACCACCCTGCCGATCCGCATCGCTAATGACACCGTCGCTGGTATGGACATCCTGTCGGTCAATCCGCGCGTAGAAATCGGTTCCGTTCGCCGCCTTCACATGGATTTCCTTGCCGTGGGCCAGGAGGTCGCGGAGCGCCTCGGCGGACTGCTCGAGCACCGTGTAGTCCGCGTCCAGCCCGGCTCGGTAAAGGGCCGTGAGCTGACGTGGGGTCAGTCCCGCCTCCACGGCGTTGCTCGGCGTGGGGTACAGTCCGTTGCCGACCTGGACGAACCGCCCCTTCCATTTCTTCAGCATTTCCCGAAACGGCGCGCCGGCCTTTGCCGTCGTCGCGATCCGGGTGGGATCGATGCCGGCGAACGTGGCGGCATCGAGGTAGTCCGTCCCGACTACCACGTCCAGAATGGGCAGCAGCCGGAGCTGGGGTGTCAGCGTATCCATGGACGCCGGCACCTCGTCATAGAACCGCCGAGCGAGCCGTGGTGAGCCGTATTCGATCAGGGAATACGCCCCTGCCTGGCGAACTGCTACGGCCATGTCTTCCAGAAAGCCCAGGTCGCGCTCGCCGCCCATGAGCAGGACGAACTCGCCCGGGCGCACCCGGGCGCTCTGGGTGATGATCTTCTGTGCGATCCGCTTCGAGGTCGCGGCATCGAGCACAGGTGATGCAGCGACTGGAGCCGACTGTGCCGCCGCAGCAGATGACATGCGGAGCGCGATCGTCATGCTCCAGAGGGAGCGGTAAAGGTCTGGGTGCGGCATCACGCCTCCGTCGAGCCAGGGTTCAGTAATGCGGCGAGGTCGTTGCGGTCGTCATCGACCGATGGGACGAAGCGTCAGGTTGAATGTCGTGCGCGGTTCGCCACTCCGGAGAATCAGGCTGCGCGACTTTGCGAGGAACTTGAAGCGCTCGCCGGCGGCGGAGCGCACCTGCCCGACAATGCGGAACCCGAAAGAGTTGGCCCGGTTAAAGCTCAGAGTCAGATCGTTATCTCTGTCGAGGAACTGGCCCGTGCCCTCGAGGTGAGGCAGAGCGAGGAACTCCTCGCTGCACACATCGGCGAAGAAATCGTCGGTGGGGTGGGGAGGCAGCGACTGAAAGACCACCATGGGCACCTTCGCGCCCAGAACCCGGGTCTTTATGGAGCCGTCGGGGCGGAACACCAGGAGACGGTCCATCGGAAACGGCGGCTCCCCGGTCTCGCAGAGGTGGAGATGCTGCGCGTAGGTGGTGCCTGCCAGCAGAGTGAGCCCAGGCGCGGGGTCGTCGTCGGTGATATAGAAGGACGCCTCGGGGATGTGGATGGCAAAGGCGCCGGGGCCGTCAGGGCTCCGCTCGGTGCGGAGCACCGGCGGGGGAATGCTTCCGGGCTCGGACGACGCAGGCTGATCACCACAACCGAGGCCAAGCGCGACTGCGAGCATTCCCGTCGAAAGAACGAGAGGGCGAGACATGGGACCTCCAGACGTAGGACGAAGCTGAGGAGCTGCGCTCCAGCCCGTTCGGCGGCCTGGCGGTCGTGGGGTCCTTCGTGGCGTGTGGCGGCGGACGAGTGTCCGGCGCTGCGCCGCGGAGGGCGGCGAGGACCCGTGGCTTTGCGGCCCCGGCTTTCGCCGGGTGTGCCTTTGTCGAGGGAAAGCGGGACCTACTTACGAGTTTGTACCGGGGCTGTCAAGCTGCCACGAGCAATCCCCGTTTTCGATCAGGCCATTGTCTCGGGCGCCCCCACCCTTCTACCGATATATTCCGACCGCAGCACTCGCGCTCTGGCCCACTCCACACCACGCAGTTCTCTCCATCACGGGAGCCCCCATGGGGGTGCCGGACGGGTTGCAAAACGCCCTCGCCGACCGCTACGCCCTCGAGCGCGAGCTCGGCCGCGGCGGCATGGCCGTCGTCTACCTCGCCAGCGACCTCCGGCACGACCGCCCCGTCGCGCTCAAGGTCCTGCTCCCGGAGCTCGCCGCCACGCTCGGGCCTGAGCGCTTTCAGCGCGAGATCAAGCTCGCCGCCCGGCTTCAGCATCCCCACATCCTGACGGTCCACGACTCGGGCGAGGCGGCCGGCCAGCTCTGGTTCACCATGCCCTTCGTCGAGGGCGAATCGCTCCGCGACCGGCTCCGCCGCGAGCGCCAGCTCGGCGTGGACGACGCGCTCCGCATCGGCCGCGAGGCCGCGGCCGCGCTCGACTATGCCCACCGGCATGGCGTGGTGCATCGCGACATCAAGCCCGAGAACATCCTGCTCACCGCCGACGGCGACACGCTGGTGGCCGACTTCGGCATCGCCCGCGCGCTCGGCGGCGCGGGCAGCGGCAGTGGCGACGGCGACGGCGGGCTCACCCAGACTGGCCTCGCGATCGGCACGCCGGCCTACATGAGCCCCGAGCAGGCGGCGGGCGACAAGACGCTCGACGCCCGGAGCGACGTCTACTCGCTCGCCTCGGTGCTGTACGAGCTGCTGGCCGGCGAGCCGCCGTTCGCCGGGCCCACGGCGCAGGCCACAGCGCTGCGACGCCTGACCGACCCGCCGCCGAGCGTGCGGCGGCTCCGGCCGAACGTGCCGGAAGCGGTCGACGACGCGATCCGCCGGGCACTCGCGCCGGTGCCGGCCGACCGCCACCCGTCCGCGGCCGAGTTCGGGCGGGCGCTCGCGACGCCCAACGTCGTCACGGCCGCCATCGCCACGCCGTCCACCCCCCCGATGACCGGCGCGAGCACCGGTGCCGGCACCACCACGGGCGCTGCGCCATCACGACGGCGGCTGCCGATCGCCGCGCTCACGCTCGGCCTTGGCTTCGTGCTCGGCCTCGGCGTGCTCTTCGCCTGGCGCCGCGCGCACCCGGGATCGGAGGAGGCGGGTCCCAAGCGGGTCGCGGTCCTGCCATTCGAGAACCTGGGCGACTCGTCGCAAGCCTACTTCGCAGACGGCGTGAGCGATGAAGTGCGCGGGAAGCTCTCCCAGCTCGCGGGTCTCGCGGTGATCGCGCGGGCCAGCTCGAACGAGTACCGGCACACGACCAAAGCGCCGCAGCAGATCGGGCGCGAGCTGGGGGCTGACTACCTGCTCACGGCCACCGTGCGATGGGAGAAGCACGCCGACGGCACCAGCAGGGTGCGGGTGAGCCCGGAGCTGGTGCGGGTCGAGCCCGGCGCGGCGCCCACCACCACGTGGCAGCAGCCGTTCGATGCGGCCCTCACCGATGTCTTTCAGGTGCAGGCAGAGATTGCGGGCAAGGTGGCGAGCGCGCTGGACGTGACGCTGGGCGACAGCACGCGCCGCCGGCTCGTCGCCAAGCCGACGGCGAGCCTGGCCGCGTACGATGCCTACCTGCAGGGGGTGGCATTGACCGACAAGGGCGACCTGGGGAGCACCCGGAAGGCGGGCGGATTCTTCGAGCAGGCGGTGGGGCTCGACTCCAACTTCGTCGCCGCGTGGAGCCGACTGGCCCGCACTCGATCGTACCTGTACGGCGCGAGCGTGCCGACCGCCGCTCTCGCGGCGGCCGCTCGCGAGGCCGCCGACCGGACCCGCGCCCTGGCGCCCGAGTCCGCCGAGGCGTTCCTCGCCCTTCGGGGATATTACGCGAACGTGCTCAACGACCAGTCCCGGGCACTGGCGGCCGCCGAGGCCGGCCTGGCCCGGGCCCCCAACGATGTCGATCTGCTGACGAGCACCGCCGCCGCTGAACGGTCGCTCGGCCGCTGGGAGGCGAGTCTCGAGCACTACAGTCGCGCGGCAACGCTGGACCCGCGGTCCGTCACCACCGCCGCGCAGCTGGGCACGACCCTCCTGCTCCTGCGCCGCCAGGCCGAGGCGCGGGTGGGCCTGGAGCGTGCCCTCCGGCTCGCGCCCGACAACCTCGGCATTCGGAGCCGGCTCGTGGCGGCCGCCCTGGCCGACGGGGATCTTCGTGGGGCCCGAAGGCTGCTCAGCGAGGCCCCGGCCAGCGTCGATTCGGCGGCGGCAGCTACCGGGATTATCACCTTCTATAATCTGCCCTGGGCCCTGGACACCCCCTACCAGGACCTGCTGCTCAGACTCCCGCCGAGCGCGTTTGACGACGATCGAGGAAGTTGGGCGGGCACGCGAGCCGAGCTGTACCACCTGCGCGGGCAACAGCGGCTAGCCCGGACCTACGCCGACACCACCTTGCTCGAGTGCACGGCGCAACTCCGCGACGCTCCTGACGTCGCCGACTTGCACATGTGCCGAGGTATCGCCCTGGCCTATCTTGGTCGAAAGGCAGAGGCGATTGCGGAGGGTCGCCGTGGTCTGGAGCTGGCACCGTTAGGGAGTAATGCGCCAACTCACCCGGGGTTCAAGCGTGGACTCGCGCGCATCTACACGCTGGTCGGCGAGCCCGAGCTGGCGCTGGACGAGTTGGAAGGGATGTTCAAGCTACCCTACTATGTCACCCCGGCCTGGCTTCGCATCGACCCCACCTTCGCCCCGCTCAAGGGCAATCCACGGTTCGAGAAGTTGCTCGCTGGCGGCTGACCCCGCGTCGCTCGTGGATGATCCCTACCGCTGACCTGCAGGGGGTCGCGCCGCGAGACTCCGAAACGTGATCGAGTACCGCAGCGTATCCACCGCCGGAATGCTGTGCTCCCACTCCGTCCGCGACGGCCCGCGGAGCACGTACCCCGATCGCGGCTCGAGCGTGAGCGCCGCCCGCTCCCAGCGTGCGCCGGCCTTCCGCCGCAGCCGGAACCGGCAGGGCGACAGCAGCGAGATCCCGATCACGTCGCCGAACACGGGCTTGTCGCGGTGCCATCCGATCGTCGAGCCCGGCCCATACTCCAGCACGAGGGCGTGTGGAAGCTGCTCCGGCGCGAGCCCGGCGAGGTCGGCCGCCGCGGCGCGGAGCGGCAGCAGCCACGCGGGGATCGCGTCCGCCCCGTCCAGCCTGCTTCGCCCGAAGTCGTAGTGCCATCCGAACGACATGGTCCGGCGCCTGGCCGTGTAGCCGTGGAACTCCAGCTCCTTCAACGGCAGTTCGCGGATCTGCTCGACCAACTGCCGCTCCTCGACCTCCGAGACCAGGTCCGGCTTGTAGACGAACCCTTGAGGCATCGCAGGCTGCATCGGCGGCAGATCCATCTCGTACATGTTCATTCCGGAACATAGCCCCGAGTCACGCACGAAGGTCGTGATCTCGGCCGCCCACATCCCTCGCTGCACTTTCCTGCATTGGTTGCATTTCTTCCCGGCGAGAATACCTTCGAGGACGTTCCGCTCTCGCGCGTCGGTCGCACGCGCATCTACGCATCAAAGCAGCTCCGCTTCAGCCGGTTCCTCGGCGTCGTCCTTTGTTCAACGCTTCCTCCTAGAGGTACACATGCGGGTACCAAATGTGTTGCACGCGGTGTGTGTTCTTGCGCTCGGAGGCCTCGCGGCCTGCGGCGATCAACCGGCCACCGAGCCGTCCGACGCCGGTGCCCCGGCATTCGAGAAGAAGGCCTCCGAGGGCGAGGTGACCCGGGTCGGGCACCCCATGCTTACCCGGATCAACGCCCGGCTGGCGGCCGCGCGCTCGAACGTCCGGATCGACAGAGCGGAAATCCGGTACGAGGCCAAGGGGTACGACGCCCAGACGTCCACGGTGATCGTCGCCAACGACCGGACCCATCTCACCAGCTCCCAGTGGGTGCCTGGCGATCCGCGGCGGGACGGCCGGATCGGCGTCACCTATGCGGTGGACCCCGAGCTGCAGACCTTGCTCACCGGCCTCGGCTTCCCCGTTCCGGTCATCGAAACGGGCGAAGACTTCCGGCTGTCGTCGCAGACGGAGCTCGACGGGCTCATCGAGGAGGCGATGCAGGCCTGGCGGGATCGTAGGTGCTCCGACGCGCCGATCGAGCGGGTGGCGGTGCCGGCCGGCACCGACCCGGATCTGCTCGACGATGTCTTCCTGGGGCGCCCGAGCCCGAGCCCGACGTACGCCCAGGTCGCGGACATCATCCAGGCCGGGTGGCAGCCCGCCGAGTTCTTCGAAGCCTTCACTCCGGGCGGCAGCGAGGCCATTCTGGGCATCACCTTCACGTTCGTCTTTGTCGAGGACCAGGGCACGCCTGACGAGTCGGACGACGTGCCCACTGACCTCGACGGCAACGGCAGAGCCGACAAATCGCTGGCCGAGATCTACTACAACCCGACCTTCATCTGGACCACCCGAGGCGCGCCGAACACCGTCGACTTCTACTCGATCATCACCCACGAGACCGGCCACGCGCTAGGCCTCGCGCACTTCGGCAAGGTGTTCATCACCAAGAAGGACGCGGTCGACGGGCTCGAGATCGCCGACGTGAAATACGCCCCGAAGTCCCTGATGAACGCCGTGTATTTCACGGGGCGCGACGAGATCACGGGAACCGACAACGGCGCGTTCTGCCAGATCTGGGCGCGCCGATAGGTCGTTGCGGCTGGCCGGCAGGAAGAACGGGGGGAGCCACCTGGCTCCCCCCGTTCGATTTCGTAGCCGATGTGGCCGACGCGACCGACGCCGCCGCACACAGCCTACGATTCCCCGCCCCTCCCGATCGCGCGTCGCTGCGCGTCCATGGCGCGCCGCTCGTAGTCCTGCAGCGTCCGGCGCATCTCGTCCACGATCCGGGTCTGCTCTCCCGTCGCCTCCCGGACGTCGACAGCCGCCGCGCGCGCCTCTTCGGCGGCAGTACGCACCTGATCGAGAATGACCCGTGCCGCTTCGGCCTCCACGCGGAACCGTTCGGCCCACTGGCGCGCCAGCTCCTGGGTGACCCGCGCCACCTCGGCTCCGACCCGCTCGTGCTCGCCCGCCTCGCGCGCGTGCTCCGCCGACTCGCGCACCGCTTCGGCCACCCCGCGCTCGCCCTCGGCAGCGTCGCGCCGTTCTTCCGCGAGCCGGGGATCCTGCTCGCCGCCGGCGGATCCGCCCGCGGCCGGCCGTTCATCTGGAAGCATCTGCGTCACCCGTGGAGAGCGAGAATGGAGGCGGGCGGCCTGGCCCGGCATCTACAAACTGGGGCGCCGAGCCGGAGCGCGCCACCTCCCGGCTTGACGTCTGCTTGATCGGCGCGACGCAGCTTGGCCTCCCACCGACGGCAGCCCCCCTGCCGGATGGTCGAAACCCGAGGCCGGGTGAGGAGGTCCAGATGCCACGCCGTCGTTTGCCGCTCCTGCTGCCGATGCTGGTACTCGCCGCGTGCGGGGAAGACCGCTCGCCCACCGCGCCGACGCCGCCGGCCGCACCCGCCGCCGAAGCTCTCGGCGCCACCGCCATCCGGCGCGAGGTCAACAGCCTGGCCGATCCCGGCGACGGCGTGTGCGATGCCCGCCAGTGCACGCTCCGCGAGGCGATCGCCGCCCCGGGCACGACCGCCATCGCGTTCGCGCCGGGGCTCACGGGCGCCATCACGCTCGCGCCGCGCAGCGCCGGCGGAGGCCCGCTCTCCATCACGACCTCGCTGACGATCACCGGACCGACCGCGGGCATCACCGTCCGGCGCCGCAGCGCCGATCCCGCCTTCCGGATCCTCAGGGTCGGCGAGGGCGCGACCGTGACGCTCACGCACCTCGCGATCCGGAACGGGAGGGCGGATATCCAGGGCGCCGGCATCATGAACCTGGGCACGCTCGCGCTGGTCGACTGCGTCGTCGCCGGCAACGCCACCAGCAGCAGCGGCGGCGGCATCGAGAACAAGGGCGCCCTGACGCTGACCCGCACCACGGTGTCGGACAACTCCGCCGCGCTCGGCGGCGGCGGCATCGACGCGGTGGACGGGCGGCTGGTGGCCACCGGCAGCCTGATCGCGCGCAACTCGGGCGGGGGCATCGTGAATCAAGGCGGCACGCTCGAGCTCACCAACACCACGGTGAGCGACAACGCCGGCCGCGGCATCGCGGAGAGTCGCAGCACGTCGACGCTCACCCGGGTGCGGATCACCGGCAACACCGGCGGCGGGTACGCCCTCTCGCAGGGCAGGACCACGCTCACCTACGGCACGATCGCCCGGAACTCCGCCCTGGAGGGTGCCGGCATCGGCAACTTCCGCGGCGGCGAGATCCGCATCGCGAAGAGCACGGTGGCCGACAACGTCGCCACCGGCCGCGGCGGCGGCATTCTCGACCTCGACGATCCGAACGGCCGCGCCGGCGCCGGAATCACGCTCGTCAACAGCACGGTGACCGGAAACTCCGCCGAATCCGGCGGCGGCATCCTGGTGCGGGACCGCGGCAGCGCCTCGCTGCTGGTCACCAACAGCACGGTGGCCTTCAACACGGCGCGGACGGACGGCGGAGGCATCCTGGTGGACGGCGTGAGCGACTTCACCGCCGTGCAGCTCGAGAACGCGCTCGTCGCAGGGAACAGCGCACCCTCGGGCCCCGATCTGCTCGGCAGCGTCGGCGCCCGGTTCAGCCTCATCGGAAACGGGACCGGCGGCGACGTCGCCAACACCGACGGCAACCAGGTGGGCAACGTGGCGCCCAACACCGGGCCGATCGATCCGCGCCTGGGCCCGCTCGCCGACAACGGCGGCCCGACGCGCACGCTCGCGCTGCTGGCCGGCAGCCCGGCCATCGACGCGGCGTCGGCGGACGGGTGCCCGGGCAGGGACCAGCGCGACGTCACCCGCCCTCAGGGCGCCGCGTGCGATGTCGGGAGCTACGAACGCGCGTCGCCCTGATGCCTGGCGTGCGCCCGGCGCGCCTGGCGGGGAACTATTCGTTGAGACTGGGTACGTATGGGATCAGTGGATCAGACGAGCGTAGGATACAACCGCTCGGCGCACCCCCGGCACATCCCATGGCTGATCACGGCGCGCCGGAGATCGCGCAGGCTTGCCGAAATGCCGGCGGGTGCGGCGATCCATTCGTTCGCCTCGACTTGAAACTTGCCGCAGGACACACACTGCACGACCAGGTCCCCAGGGCCGTGCCACACCCGCGGCCAGTGCTCCCACCACGTCCGCCGCAGGAGCCGGCTGGTCCGGAGGACCTCCTGGAGCGCCCGCGTCGCGGTGATCGCCCCTCCAGCGGCGCGGCCGAGCGCGCAGGATTGCGCACACGCACGGTTCGCCTGTGCGACGAGACGCGCCAGCTCCTCACGCGTATTTACGGCTGCCATCGGCATGCATCGGGTGTGCGGCTCAAGATCCTCTGTAACCGGTCTTCAGGCCCGAGCCAGGACGACGGAGTCGAGTCCGATCACGCCAGGAAGTCGTACTGCAGGCGGCCGTACCATCAGCACTCGGGCAGCGCACAAGGTGCGACATGCCGAGAGCAGCCGCACCGTGGACATCTTTTCCGCGAGTTGGGTACCCGCACAGAGGTCGCGCGCGCATTGCAGACATGCCGCAATGCTCGCCCGCGCCGGGCGGTCGTTCTCCGTCACCCTACCAGACACGCGGCCACGCCGTTTGAGCACCATCCGCTCCCGCCTGGCGGTCATACCGCATCCTCCCGCGGTACGTTCGCCAGTACCTCCCGGCGCCGTGACGGTCCGAGCCGTTGCGCGACCTCGCGCAGGAGCGTGCCATTCGAGAACGGCTTCTCGAGCCGCGGCACGTCCGCGGGAAACTCGGGTGGCAGCTCATGTGATTGGTCGTCCAGA
>DATLBL010000128.1:0-5930 GCA_035526925.1 Gemmatimonadales bacterium | reverse complement strand
GGCATGCCCGGCATGCACGGTGAGGTCCACGTCAATCGCGCCATCCAGCAGGCCGACCTCATTATCGGCCTGGGGCTCCGCTTCGACGATCGAGTCACCGGCAACCTCGCAGGGTTCGCGCGGGGTGCCAGGCTCATCCATGTGGATCTGGATCCATCGGAGATCGGCAAGAACGTTCCGGTAGAGATCGGTCTCGTGGGCGACGTGCGGGAGGTTTTGTGTGCCCTGCTCGATCAGGTCGGAGCGCGGAACTGCCACAGCTGGCGAAACGAGATCGCCGGCTTTGTCCGGCAGCGGCAGGAGAGCTTTCGAGGAAAGCTGTCGCCCGAGACGATACTGGAAGCAATCGATGCTGCTGCCTCGGGGCGCTGCTGTATCGTCTCCGATGTGGGCCAGCATCAAATGTGGGTCGCCAAGCTGTTCCGCTATCAGCGCCCGAACAGTCACATCACATCCGGCGGACTGGGAACCATGGGATTCGCCGTGCCGGCGGCGATGGGTGTCGCGCTGGCCCGACCCGACGAGCCGGTCTGGGCGATCTCAGGCGATGGCGGGTTCCAGATGAACATGCAGGAGATCGCCACCATGGTGCAGGAGGGAATTCCCGTGAAGATGGCCGTCTTCAACAACGGCTATCTCGGGATGGTGCGGCAGTGGCAGCAGTTCTTCCACGGCCGGCGCTACTCCGCGACTCCGATCTGGAGTCCCGACTATGTCCGCCTGGCGGAGGCCTACGGCATCTTCGGCCGGCGGGTGGAGCGCGGCGCCGAGGTGGACGACGCGGTGCGGGACGCGATCGCCCACCCGGGTCCGGCGCTGGTCGAGTTCCTGATCGAGCAGGAGGCGAACGTCTTCCCGATGATCCCGCCCGGAGCCTCGCTCTCCGAGCCGATCGAGGGGGAGCCGGCCGCCCCGCGCCTGGTACCGGCATGAGCGGTACCCGCGCGGTCACGGTCCTGCTGGAGGACCACCTCATCACGCTGAACCGCGCCGTCGGACTCATCCGGCGGCGAAACTTCCCCGTGCGCAGTCTGGCGGTCGGTCCGACTGACACGCCGGGGGTCTCGAGGCTCACCATCATGATGCAGTCCGACGAAGCGACAGCCGAGCGGGCCGTGCAGCACCTGCAGAAAATCATCGGCGTCCGCGACGCGACGGCGATCCCCCAGGGCGAGGCGGTCACACGGGAGATCGCCCTGGTCAAGCTGCGCCCCCCGGCGGAGCGGTACGCCGAGCTGCTGGATGTGGTGCAGCTGTACCATGCCACCGTGGTGGACGAATCCGCCGACGTCGTCATCGTCGAGCTCACCGGGTCGGAAGCGTTCGTCCTCTCCTGCCTCCGGGCACTCGAGCGATTCGACATCATCGAAGTGGCGCGAAGCGGGGCCGTGGCGCTGGAGTCCGGTGCGGCCGGCCTGCGGATCGGCACCCAACCTCAACTGGAAGCGGGAGCGACATGAGCGACGAATCCGTGCGGGTCTATTACGACGCCGACACCGACCGACGCCGGCTCGACGGACGCACCTTCGCGATCGTGGGCTACGGCAGCCAGGGCCACGCGCACGCCCTCAATCTGCGCGACAGCGGCGTAAAGGTCATCGTCGGCCTGCGCGCCGGGAGCAAGTCCGCCGAGCGGGCGAAGGCCGCGGGGCTCGACGTCCGACCGGTGGCGGTAGCGGCGGCCGCTGCCGACAGCATCATGATGCTGGTGCCGGATCAGGACGCCCGGGGCATCTACGAGCGCGACGTCGCGGCCGGGCTCGCCCCGGGGAAGACGCTGATGTTCGCCCATGGGTTCAACATCCACTACGGCGAGATCGCGCCGCCCGTCGGCGTGGACGTCTCGATGGTGGCGCCCAAGTCGCCCGGCCACCTGGTGCGAAGCGAATACGAGGCGGGACGCGGTGTGCCGGCGCTGGTCGCCGTGCACCAGGACGCCTCCGGCGACGCGCTCGCCAACGCGCTCGCGTATGCCGGAGGGATCGGCTGCGCGAGGGCCGGGGTCATCGAGACCTCGTTCCGCGAGGAGACCGAGACCGACCTCTTCGGCGAGCAGGCCGTGCTCTGTGGCGGCGTCACCGCCCTGGTGAAGGCGGGCTTCGAGACCCTCACCGCCGCCGGCTACCGGCCCGAGATGGCGTACTTCGAGTGCCTCCACGAGCTGAAGCTCATCGTGGACCTGATGTACCGCGGCGGGATGCAGTTCATGCGCTACTCGATCAGCGATACCGCGGAGTACGGCGACTACACCCGTGGGCCCCGGCTCATCACCGAGGAGACCCGGGCCGAGATGCGGCGGATCCTCGAGGAGGTACAGGATGGCTCCTTCGCCAGGGAGTGGTTGGCCGAGAACCGCGCCGGACGCCCGAACTTCGAGCGCCTTCGCCGGGAAGACCGCGATCACCTGATCGAGCAGGTCGGCGCCAAGCTCCGCGCGATGATGCCGTGGGCGGAGGAAGGGAAGGGCAGCGCGGCGATTGCCCAGGCCACCGGTAAGGAGCGGCAGGCGACCCGCCGACCCGCCGCCGGCGTGCAAGGCTGATGACCGCTCGCACGCTCTTCGAGAAGGTCTGGGACGCCCACGTCGTTCGCCAGGAAGACGGCGGGCCCGCGCTGTTGTATGTGGACCTGCACCTGGTCCACGAGGTCACGTCGCCCCAGGCCTTCGAAGGGCTCCGGCTGGCGGGGCGGAGCGTCCGCCGCCCCGACCTCACGCTGGCCACGGTGGATCACAACGTCCCCACCGGCGACCGGCGACTGCCGATCGCGGACGCGGTCGCGGCCCGGCAGCTCTCCACGCTGGTGGGCAACGCCCGCGAGGCCGGCATCGAGCTGCACGATCTCGACTCGCCGGACCAGGGCATCGTCCACGTGATCGGCCCCGAGCTCGGCGCCACGCGGCCCGGCACCGTCATCGTCTGCGGCGACTCGCACACCTCAACCCACGGCGCGTTCGGCGCCCTCGCGTTCGGGATCGGGACGAGCGAAGTGGAGCACGTCCTGGCGACCCAGTGCATCGTGCAGTCGCGGCCCCGGACGATGGAGGTGCGCTTCACCGGCACGCCGCGCCCGGGGGTCGGCGCGAAGGATCTCATCCTCGCGCTGATCCGCCGCATCGGGACGGCCAGCGGCACCGGGTACGTGCTGGAGTACACCGGCGACGCGATTCGCGCTCTCTCGATGGAGGGGCGGATGACGATCTGCAACATGTCCATCGAGGCGGGCGCGCGGGCCGGCATGATCGCGCCGGACGAGACCACGTTCGAGTTCCTCGCGTCGCGGCCCAGATCGCCGCGGGGCGAGGCGTGGACCCGCGCGGTGGAAGGCTGGCGGGAGCTCGGCAGCGATCCGGGCGCGCGTTACGACCGGACCGTCGTCATCGACGGCGGGTCGTTGGGGCCGCAGGTCACCTGGGGCACGAGCCCGGGGATGACCGCGGAGATCACCGAGCGAGTGCCGGATCCGTCGGACGCGCCGTCGGAGGCCGAGCGGCAGTCGTACCGTCGCGCGCTTGAGTACATGGACCTCCGGCCGGGCACGCCGCTCGAAGGGCTGCGCGTGGATCGCGTCTTTCTCGGCTCGTGCACCAACGGGCGGCTGGGCGATCTGCGTGAGGCCGCCGGTGTCGTGCGTGGACGGCGCGTAGCGAACGGAGTGCGCGCGATGGTTGTTCCCGGCTCGCAGCGGGTGAAGGCCGCGGCGGAAGCCGAGGGGCTGGACCGCATCTTCAGCGAGGCCGGCTTCGAGTGGCGCAATCCCGGATGCTCGATGTGTCTCGGCATGAACGAAGACATCCTCGCGCCAGGCGAGCGCTGCGCGTCGACGTCGAATCGAAATTTCGAAGGGCGGCAGGGGCGGGGAGGGCGCACGCATCTGATGAGTCCGATGATGGCGGCGGCGGCGGCGATCGAAGGGTGCTTGGTGGATGTGCGAGGGGTGATGCGGGGCAGGGCTTAGAAGTCTTCTCGCATGCGTCTTGTAACTTCTAGCTGCTTTGCTAGTTACGAAAGTTAGCTAAAGTAAATTATCATGTGTCATTCCGAGCGAAGCGAGGGATCGGCCCGCTCACGCGCTCACATCCGAATGCGCGTCGATCGAGCCTCACTCTCGTCACGGGCCGATCCCTCGCTTCGCTCGGGATGACACATGACCCACTCAGAGGCAGCATGCAACCATTCATCGTCCACACCGGTCGTGTCGCCGCGCTCCCCCGAGCCAACGTGGACACCGACCAGATCATCCCGAAGCAGTTCCTCAAGCGGATCGAGCGAACCGGCTTCGGGCCGTCGCTCTTCTTCGATTGGCGCTACCGCGCCGACGGATCACCCGACCCGGCCTTCGAGCTCAATCGCCCCGCGGCCCGTGGCGCCAGCATTCTGCTCGCGGGTGAAAACTTCGGCTGCGGCTCCTCCCGCGAGCACGCGCCCTGGGCGCTCGCGGACTTCGGGTTCCGCGCGATCCTCGCGCCGTCGTTCGCCGACATCTTCCACGGGAACTGTTGCCAGAACGGACTGCTGCCGGTGACGCTGCCGGAGCCGGCAGTGCACGAGCTCTTCCGCCGCTGCGAGGCGGCTCCCGATGGATACGACCTGACGGTGGACCTGATGACGACGATCGTGCGCGACGCGCAGGGGTTCGAGTCGGGGTTCGAGATCGCGCCCTATCGCCGCGCCATGCTGCTCCAGGGACTCGACGAGATCGGCCGCACGCTCCAGCACGAGCCGGAGATCGCCGCGTTCGAGCGGGCGCGCTGGTGAAGCGCTTCTCCATCGCCGTCCTGCCGGGCGACGGCATCGGGCCCGAGGTCACCGCCGAGGCCGTGAAGGTTCTAGGCGCGGCCGCTGACTTGTTCGGCTACGGGATCGACGCGCGGGAGTACGCGGTCGGCGCGGCCGGCGTCGCCGAGTCGGGCGATTCGTTGCCCGAGCGCACGCGGGCCGCGGTCACCGAGGCGGACGCGGTGCTGCTCGGCGCCGTGGGCGACCCCGCCCTGGCCGCCGCGGAAGGACGGCGGCGGCCCGAGGCGGGGCTGCTCGCGCTCCGGAAGCTGCTCGGCGCGTACGCCAATCTCCGGCCGGTCACCGTGCATCCGTCACTGGTTCACGCGTCGCCGCTCCGCCCGGAGCGCCTCGTGGGCGTGGATCTGTTGATCGTGCGGGAGCTGACCGGCGGCCTCTACTACGGCGAGCCGCGCGGCCTCGAGCGGGACAGCGCGGTGAACACCCTCCGCTACACCGTGGCGGAGATCGAACGGGTGGCGCGGGTGGCGTTCCGCGCGGCCGCGGAGCGGCGGGGCGTGCTGACATCGGTGGACAAGGCGAACGTGCTGGAGGTCTCGCAGCTCTGGCGCGAGACGGTCACCCGCATCGGCGCCGAGGAGTTTCCCGGCGTCACGCTGGAGCACCTGTACGTGGATTTCGCCGCGATGCGGCTGGTAGCGGATCCGGTGCGGATCGACGTGCTCCTCACCGAGAACCTCTTCGGCGACATCCTGAGCGACGAGGCGGCGGTGCTCACTGGATCACTGGGCCTGCTGCCCTCGGCCTCGATCGGCGACGGGCCGGGCCTCTTCGAGCCGGTACACGGCTCCGCGCCCGACATCGCGGGACGCGGCGTAGCCAATCCTATCGGCGCGATCGCGAGCGCGGCGATGCTCCTTCGGTATGGCTTGGCGCTGCCCGAGGCGGCGGCGGTAGTGGATCAGGCGGTAGCTGCCGTGCTGGCCGCGGGTGGGCGGACCGCGGATATCGCGCGGAGCGGGGAGCAGAGCCTGGGTACCCGGGAAATCGGCGATGAGATCGCGCGGCTGGTGCTCTGGGGGAAGGCGGTGGAGCCGGCGCTGGGGTCGTGAGGTTGTTCCGCGTTGCGATGTTATCCCGAGCGGAGCGAGGGATCTTGTTCGCAGATATCGAGGCTAGCTGAGAAGAGCC
>DATLBL010000127.1:0-3058 GCA_035526925.1 Gemmatimonadales bacterium | reverse complement strand
CGAGGCCCGTGTATATTCTCCCCAGCGCCGCACCTACACCCCGAGGAGCCGTCGTGCCCGCGATCCTGCCCGTCCGTCACCAGCCGCCGCTGCCGCTCGACCGCCTCATCCTGCGCGACCCGCCCGGCGCCGAAGCGATCGAGATGGACGTGCTGATCGTCGGCGCCGGGCCCGCGGGGCTCGCCTGCGCGATCGAGCTGGCCCGGCTGGTCAAGCACGATCAGGAGAGCGGCGGCGGAATGGCCGAGGTCAACATCGGCGTGCTCGAGAAGGCGGAGAGCCTGGGCGAGCACAGCCTCTCGGGCTCTGTCGTGAATCCGCGCGCGTTCCGCGAGCTGTTCCCCGAGCTCGATCCCGCCGAGCTCCCGTTCCGCCAGCCGGTGCCGAAGGAAGCCGTCTACTTCATGACGGGCAGCCGGGCGCAGCGCATCCCGACGCCGCCGACGATGCACAACAGCGGCTACTACACCGCGTCGCTCTGCGAGATCGTGCGCTGGCTCGGCGAGCGCGCCGAAGGGCTTGGCGTGAATCTGTTCGCCGGCTTCCCCGTGGATGCGCTCCTGGTGGACGGCACCGCCGTCCGTGGCGTCCGGACCACGCCCTCGGGCCTCGACCGGAGCGGGCAGCCGGGCAGCGGCTACACCGAGCCGACCGACCTCACCGCGCGGGTCACCGTCGTCGCCGAAGGCACCCGCGGCGCGCTGGGCCAGGCGTGGCGCGAGTGGCAGCAGGTGCGCTCGCCCAATCCGCAGCTCTTCGCGCTTGGCGTGAAGGAGCTCTGGGAGGTGACCCGTCCGCTCGACGCCGTGATCCACACCCTCGGCTGGCCGCTCCCGAACGACGCGTTCGGCGGCAGCTTCATGTATCCGCTCGGCCCCACGCAGGTGGCGCTCGGCCTCGTGGTCGGGCTCGACTACCACGACGCCAACCTCGACGTCCACGAGCTGCTGCAGCGGCTCAAGCTGCACCCGCTCTTCCGCCGCCAGCTCGAGGGTGGCCAGCTCCTCGAGTGGGGCGCCAAGACGATCCCCGAGGGCGGCTTTCACGCGCTGCCCGAGCGCCGGAGCGGCGACGGCGTGGTCTTCGTGGGCGACACGGTCGGATACGTGGACGTGCCGTCGCTCAAGGGCATCCACTACGCGATGCAGTCGGGGATGTACGCCGCGCGCGCCGCCTTCGCCGCGCTCAAGGGTGGCGACGTCTCGGCCGCCGCGCTCTCGGCGTACGACCGGATGGTGGACGAGAGCTACATCGTGGCCGACATGCGGCGCACGCGGAACATGCGCCTCGCCTTCAAGGACGGACTCTACCTCGGCGGCGTGAAGGCGGGGCTGATGACGGTGACCGGCGGACGATTCCCCGGCGGCCGGATCGCGATGGAGGAGGACGCCCGCGCGCCGCGCGCCACGTCGGCCGCCGAGCCGTTCGCGCCCGACGGCAAGCTGACGTTCGGCAAGCTCGACGCCGTCTTCAAGTCGGGCAACGCGACCCGGGACACCATCCCCTCGCACCTCATCGTCGGGAAGGACGTCACCGGCGAGGTGGCCGACTTCTACTCGCACCTCTGTCCCGCCGGCGTCTACGAGCGCGTAGGCGACGAGCTCCGGGTCAATGCCCCGAACTGCGTGGACTGCAAGGCCACCGACGTGCTCGGCCCGCGCTGGACGCCGCGCGAAGGCGGCAGCGGGCCGAAGTACCGCGCCATGTAGCTCGCCATGGAGTCGCGTATCATCGGATTCCGGCAGGATGACGAGGGCCACTGGATCGCCGAGCTCGAGTGCGGTCACACCCAGCACGTGCGGCACACGCCGCCGTGGCAGGAGCGGCCCTGGGTGGTGACGGAGGAAGGCCGCGCGGGGCGCCTCGGCACCACGCTGCCCTGCAACCGGTGCGACCGGTGACGCGGCCCCGCCGGATGCTGCTCGCGCTGGGTGTGGCGTTGCTGGTCGGCGTCGGAGGGCCGGTGCTCGACGTGACGGTCAAGTGCCAGCGCTCGCGGGCGCGGATCCTGGCCATCTGCCCGACGCCCGGCGTTCAGGGGGACATCCCGTGCCCCGCCACCTCCGAGGCCTGCGTGTGGGGCAAGTCGCTGCTCCCGCTGTCGATCGGGATCACCCTCGTGATCCTCGGAATCCCCGCGGCGCTTCTTACGTATTGGTGGGCTGGACGCCGCGGGACGGCGCCGCCGTCGGGCCCATGACGGTCCAATCGCCTACACACTCCTGAATGCACAGGCAGGCCGAGAGCCCTATGAGTCATCTTCGCACAGTGTTCCGCTCCCTCGTCACCCTCACGCTGGCGGGCCCGGCGCCGCTCGTCGGCCTCGCCGCCCAGCAGGGCCCCGCCGTCCCCGGCCTCGATCAGGCCGGCATGGACCGCTCGGCCAAGCCCGGCGACGACTTCTACGAGTACGCCAACGGCACCTGGCTCCAGCGCACCGAGATCCCCGCCGATCGGAGCTCCTTCAGCACCGGCGCGATCCTGGCCGAGCAGACCGACAAGCGGGTGTCGGACCTGATCCAGGGCGCGCTCAAGGCGGACGCACCGGCCGGCTCCGACCTCCGGAGGATCCGCGACTACTACACCAGCTTCATGGACACAACCGGCATCGAGACTGCCGGCCTCGCGCCGCTCGAGCGGACGCTCGACTCGATCGCCGCGATCCGCGACCGGAAGGACCTCGCCCGCGTGCTCGGCGCCGGCCTTCGCGCCGACATCGACATCTTCAACGCCACCAATCTGTACACCGAAAACCTGTTCGGCCTGTGGGTCGCGCAGGACCTCGACGATCCGAGCCACTACTCGCCGTTCCTGGTGCAGGGCGGACTCGGCATGCCCGACCGCAGCTACTACCTCGACCCGTTGCCGCGGATGGACTCGATCCGGACGCAGTACCGCGACCACGTCAAGGCGATGCTGACGCTGGCGAAGATCGACGGCGCCGCGGCCAAGGCCCAGGCAATCGTCGATCTCGAGAGCCGCATCGCGAAGGCGCACTGGAGCCGGGAAGAGACCGGCAGCGTGACCAAGGGCAACAACCACTGGGCGCGCGCCGACT
>DATLBL010000126.1:0-10273 GCA_035526925.1 Gemmatimonadales bacterium | reverse complement strand
GGCACGAGCGCTCCACTACGACGCGGTGTACAACGGCAACGAGCTGGGGAGCGGTTCGATCCGGATCACCGACCCGGACGTGCAGCGTCGGATCTTCGGGCTGCTGGGCATCCCCGAGGCGGAGATCCGTCGACGGTTCGGTTTCCTGCTCGATGGTCTGTCGGCGGGCGCGCCGCCCCACGGCGGCTTCGCGCTCGGGTTCGATCGGATCACGATGCTGCTCGCGGGCGCGTCCTCGCTGCGCGACGTCATCGCCTTTCCGAAAACCACCACCGCCCGCGCGCTGTTCGAGGGCGCGCCGACCCCGGTGGACGAGTCCGACCTGCGGGCGCTTCATCTGAAACGGGCGGACGAGTAGCCATGGCCGACGACACCCACCGCATTTCCGCCGAGGGGGCGGACCCGCTGCTCTTCGCCGGGGTCAACGACGCCAACCTGCTCGAGCTGCAGCGGACCCTCGGGGTCCGCGTGTCGTTCCGGGGCGACGCCGTCAATCTCACCGGGACGAGCGAACAGCTCGAGCGCGCCACACCCGTGGTGCAGGGCCTGCTGGATCTCGCCCGGATGGGCGAGCCGGTGTCGGCCGACGATGTCTATCGGCTCGCCTCCGAAGGGCCGCCGAGCGAGCTCCCGGCGCAACCGAGCGACGGCAAGATCGTGCTGCCGGGGCTTCGCCGTGCCATCGTGCCCAAGACCCAGGGCCAGCGGGACTACCTGCAGGCGATCAGCAACCACGACATCGTGGTCGGCATCGGTCCGGCGGGCACGGGCAAGACCTACCTGGCGGTGGCCAAGGCCGTGGAGGCGCTCGCGCGGAAGCGGGTGAAGCGCATCATCCTCGCACGCCCGGCGGTGGAGGCGGGTGAATCGCTCGGGTTTCTCCCCGGCGACCTGCAGGCCAAGGTGGATCCGTATCTCCGGCCGCTCTACGACGCGCTCGAGGACATGATGCCGCACGATCGCGTGCAGCGCGCGCTGGAGACGCGGACCATCGAGATCGCGCCGCTGGCGTACATGCGCGGCCGCACGCTCGCCGACGCGTTCATCATCCTCGACGAGGCGCAGAACGCCACCGGTGCGCAGATGAAGATGTTCCTCACGCGCCTCGGCGTGAACAGCAAGACCGTCGTGACCGGCGACAAGACGCAGATCGATCTGCCGCGTCGCGAGGACAGCGGCCTCGTGCAGGTCGAGCGCGTGCTGCCCGGCATCGAGGGGATCGCGTTCTGCTACCTGCACGAGGCGGACGTGGTGCGGCACCGGCTGGTGCGCGAGATCATCAAGGCGTATGCGGAGGATCAGAACGGCTGATGGCCCGCCGTGAGGCGCCTCGCCCTCCCGCCGGGGAGTCGTTGTCCGACCGGATCAGGTTTCACGCGATCCGGTGGGTGCCGCTGGTCGCCACCGCGCTCGTGACCTACTCGCTGTTCCCGCCGCCGGCCGGCATGCCGGCGCGAGTGCCTACCGTCGGCGATCGCGCGGCCCGCACCATCGTCGCCCCGTTTCCGTATCAGGTCCGGAAGACCACCGACGAGATGGCCCGCGAGGGCGAGGCCCGGGCGTTGACCGCGCAGCCGGTGTATCGCTTCAGCCCCACCGCCTACGATTCGGCCCTCGCGTCCGCGCGCGACTTCTTCGCGGATCTCGAGCGTGCGAGCGCCGAGGGGCCCGAGCTGATGCGGGCCGTGGCCGCGACCCGGGCGCACCTCGGGCCCGACGAGGCCCGCTACCTGACCGATCCGGAGCGGCGCCAGGCGATGCAGGAGCTCGTCACCCATTTCCTGGGCGAGACGCTCTCGCGAGGCGTGGCGGACGCCGGCGTGATCCGCGGCGAGGTGAGCCGGCAAGTCACCCTGCGGCGCAACGATGCCGAGCGGGTCGTGGCCCGCGACTCGATCCTCACCTTCGCCGATTTGATGGAACAGGCGGAGGTTGCCGGCATCGTGGTCGAGGATCCGGTCGGCCAACGCACGCTGCGGCGCATGGTCGGCGCGTTCTATCACCCTACCATCGTCCCGGATCCGACCCTCACCACGGCTCGCCGCGAACGCCTCCGCGCCAGCGTCGAGCCCGTCCGCTACGGGGTGCGCGCCGGCGAGCGGGTCGTCGTCGCCGGACAGGCCGTCAACGACGAGACCCGGGCCAAGCTCATCGGCCTCCAGGAGGAGCTCCAACGGCGCGGCTCACAGCGGTTCTGGGCACCCGGCATCGTGGGCGCCCTGCTGTACAACGTCATCGTGCTCAGCATGTTCTGGCTGCTCATGCTGTTCTACCGGCGGGAGACGTACGCCGAAGTCCGCGAGATGTGGTTCTTCGGCGCCCTGTTCTCGCTCGTGGTGCTGATCACGGACGGCACCACGCAGCTGCTGCCCATCCGTCCGGAAATGGTGCCGATCCCGTTCGCGGCCATCCTGGTCACGCTGCTCTACAACGGGCGCATCGGGGTGTTTGCCGCGCTCACCCTCGCGGTGCTCCTCGACGGCCAGGCCTCGCTGCGGGAAAGCGGCATCCTGTTCTTCGGGCTCGTGGGAGGTGTGGCGGGCGCGATCGGCATCCGCGCCGTGCGTCGGCGGCGGCATCTCTACGTCACCGTGGCGGTCGTGGCGGGTGCGGCGATGCTGGCCTCGATCACCGTCGGTCTGCTCCAGGGGTGGGCATCGATCACGATCGTGGCCAGCGTGCTGCTCGGGAGCCTGATGGCGCTGGCCAGCGCGGCCCTGGCCATGCTCGTCATGCCGGTCGCCGAGTCCGCCACGCGGATCACCACCGATCTGACGTTGCTCGAGCTGTCGGACCTCGGCCGGCCGCTGCTCAGGCGTCTCGCGCTCGAGGCGCCCGGCACCTGGGCACACAGTCTGGCCATGGCCAACCTCTGCGAGTCCGCCTGCAACATCATCGGCGCCAACGGGCTCCTGGCGCGCGTAGGCTGCTACTACCATGACGTCGGGAAGCTCACGGCGCCGGGCTTCTTCGTCGAGAATCAGGGCGGTGGCGCCAACCCGCACGACCAGCTGCCACCCGTCGATTCGGCACGCATCATCCGCCAGCACGTGCTCGACGGGATTGCCCTGGCCGAGGCCGCAGGGCTGCCGCCGATCGTGAAGGCGTTCATTCCCGAGCATCACGGCACGACGGAAATTTCCTATTTCCTGACCCGCGCGCGCCACGCATCGGGATACGGCGCCCCCAACGTGGCCGATTACCGCTACCCGGGTCCCCGTCCCCAGCGCGCCGAGACGGCGGTGGCCATGCTGGCCGACTCGGCCGAGGCCGCGGTGCGCGTGCTCCCCGAGCACACCCCCGACAAGGTGCGCGAAGCCATCGAGCTGCTCGTGCAACAGAAGCTCTCCTCCGGTCAGCTCGACGATGCCCCGCTCACCCTGCGCGACCTCGACCGGGTGAAGCGGGAGTTCGCCCGCGTGATGTCGGGCACCTATCACAAGCGCATCGGCTATCCGCGTGCCAGCGGCGGGATCACCTCGGAATTCCAGACCGCCGAGCGCCAGTGAGGTTGCGGTGAACGGCCGCCGGGTGCCGCTCTCCCCCTCGCTCGTGCGCCGCGCGGTCGAGGCCGTGCTGCGCGGCGAGCGCCGGCGCGCACACATCTCCGTCACGTTCCTGGGCAGGGACGCGATGCGGGCGTTGAACGCCGCGCACAAGGGCCACCCTCGTCCCACCGACGTGCTGAGCTTCGCCCTGGCCGATCCGAGCGGCCGAACGGTAGGGGACGTGTACATCTGTCCGTGGGTGGCGGAGAGGGAGGCGCGGAGCCGCTCGATCTCCGTGCGCCAGGAACTGATCCGGCTGATCGTGCACGGCACCCTTCACGTGCTCGGGCGAGACCATCCGGAGGACGATCGCCGTACATCGTCCGCCATGTGGCGCCGGCAGGAACGGTACGTGGACGCGCTCGCATGATGGCGATGCTGCAGCTCTTCATCGCCCCGCTGGTCGCGGCGGTGCTCACGCTCTGGGCTGCGTGGCTGGCGCTTGCCGCGGAATCGGATGCCGATCTGCCGCGCGCCCTCGGGGGCGAATTCACCAGCGAAGCCGGGGCGTCCGGTACGCTGTCGCGCAATCTCCACGTCGCGCACCTGGCCCTGCTGGTCCTGGCCGGCGCATCCGCCGGCGGCGCGGTGGCCTGGTGGGCGCGCTCGCCGTCGGCCGGCCTGTTGCGCCTGACCCTGGCCGTGGGGCTCGTCTGGCTGCTCGGCGACCTGCTGCCGCGCCTGCTCGCCGCCGTGGCGCCCGAGCTCACCGGCCCGGCGAGGCGGGCCGCTGCCGCCACCCTGGCACCGTTCGGTCCGCTGCTCCGCCTTTCCGCATGGGCCGATAGCCGCGCCCGCGCGGCGCCCGCCACGGAAGCCACCCACCATGTGGGCGCCGCCGAGCGCGACATGCTGTTCGGCGTGTTCTCGCTTGCCGATACGACCGTGGCCGAAGTCATGACCCCACGCATCGATATCGTGGCCGTCGACTCGTCCGCGGACCGGACGAAGGTCACCGCGACGCTGCGCAACTCCGAGCACGCGCGCCTGCTGGTCTTCGACGGGCATCCCGACGCGGTGGCCGGGGTGATCTACGCCAAGGATATCCTGGCCGCGTCCGAGCAAGACCCGGCGCCCTGGCAGTCGCTCATCCGACCGGCGGCCTTCGTGCCGGAGGGAAAGCCGCTCGACCGTCAGCTGCGTGACTTTCAGCGCGGCCCGAGCCACATGGCGGTCGTGGTCGACGAGTTCGGCGGCACCGCGGGACTCGTCACGCTCGAGGACATTCTCGAGCAGATCGTGGGAGAGATCCAGGACGAGCGGGACACCGACGAGGTGACGCCGATCCAGGTCGTCTCCGAGGACCAGCTCCGGGTGGAGGGCGGGGTCGCGCTCTCCGAGCTCGAGGCGGTGCTGGGTCACACGTTCGACCGTGAGGACGTGAGCACGGTCGGCGGGCTGGTGCTCGCCGAGTTCGGCCGGGTGCCGCGCGCGGGAGAGACCATCGACTTGGACGGCTACCGATTGGTGGTCGAGCAGGTGATCCGCCGGCGCGTGCGGCGCGTGGCCGTCTATCGCCCGGCCGTCGAAGCGCCGCTCGGCGGCGCGGAGCGGGTGCTGCCGTGATCTGGCTGGCCATCGCGGTGGGGCTGATGGTGGCGGCGTTCGGCGCCACGGCGGGCGCGGCGCTGATCACGGTGAGCCGGGCCGAGCTCACGCGCGCCGTCAGCCGGCGTCTCCGCGGCGCGACTCCCTCGCTCGTCTGGCTGACCCAGGTGGACCGCTATCTCACCGCCGCGTCCGCCACGACGTCGCTCGGGGTGCTGGTCGTCGGGGCCGCACTCCCGGGGCTCGCCGGTTCCGGGGCGCCGCGGCTCGTGGTGGCGCTCGCGATCCTGGGCGTGCCGCTCGTGCTCTTTGCCGCGTATCTGGTGCCGAGGTGGCTCACTCAGCCCCGGGCGCAAACCGTCGCGGATCGCGTCATCCCGCTTCTTCGACCCTGGTCCCGAGTGGTTGGCCTGCTGCTGCCGGCGCGGACGGCCACGCGCCCCACCGATCTCCGATCCATCTGGCGGGAGGGAGCCGCGGTGGGGCTCCGGGCGGACGACGAGCTGTTTCTCGTGGGCGGTGTCATGGCGTTCAGCGTGCGGCCCGTCCGCGAGGTGATGACGCCGAGAACGGACATCGTCGCCATCGACGAGCATGCGGCGCTCGAGGACATCCGAATGGTCTTCGCGCAGAGCGGCTACAGCCGGATTCCGGTGTTCCGCGGCACCCTCGACGACATCATCGGCATGCTGCACGCGTTCGATCTGTTCCGGCTCAAGCCGGGCGACCCTCTGCCCGTGCGGCCGGTCGCCGTGACGCCGGCCAGCCGGAGCTGCGGCGATCTGCTGCTCGACATGCAGCGGGAGCGCCGCCACCTGGCGGTCGTGCTCGACGAGTTCGGCGGCACCCTGGGCATCGCGACCCTGGAGGATCTGCTCGAGGAGCTGGTCGGCGAGATCTTCGACGAGCACGACGACGAGGTGCGGGGCGCCCCTGCCGGCGATCCCGCGCTGTTCGAGACCGACGGCAATCTGCCGCCGGAGGCGATCGAAGAACGCTTCGGCGTCGCTCTGCCGGACGGACGCTCGACGACGGTCGCTGGCCTGCTGGCGGAATGGGCCGGCCGCATCCCGAATGCCGGGGAGCGGTTCACCGTCCGCGGGCTCGAGTTCGACGTCCTGCAGGCCTCCCCGACGCGCATCGAGCGGCTGGTGATCCGCTCGGGCGCCGCGCCGTCGGTCACGCTGCTCCCGAGCGGATCGTGAAGCTGGTCGGGGATCGGATCAAGCGGATGGTGAACCTCGTCCGCACGGGGGAGATCACGGCCTTCGTGCGGCGCGCGTACGACTTCGAGCCGGTCGACCTGGCCGACGTGCTGTCCGCACTCGACGAGCAGGACCGGCTCACCGTGGTGCAGGCGCTGCCGCCGGAGCTCTCCAGTCACGCGCTGGCGGAGATGCCCGAGGAGGAGCACGCCGAGGAGACCCTCGCGGCGCTGGCGCCCGAGCAGGCCGCCGAAATCGTCGAGGAGCTCGAGGACGACGACGCGGCCGACATCCTCGGCGAGCTCGAGCCGGCCCAGCAGGAGCGCATCCTCTCGACGCTGGAGCATCGCGCCGAGGTGGACGAGCTCCTGCGGTACGACGAGGAGAGCGCCGGCGGGCGGATGACCACGCACACGGTCACCGTGCGCGACACGGCGACCGTCAGCGAGGCGCTCGAGGAAATCCGGCGGCAGGCGGAGCAGACCGAGGACTTCTACCAGGTGTTCGTCGTGGATGCCGAGCGCAAGCTGGTCGGCATCCTGCCCTTCAAGGAGCTCGTGGTGAGCCGGCCGGTACGCCGCGTGAGTGAGATCATGGCGGCGGCCGACATCAGCGTCCCCCCCGACTTGGACCAGGAGGACGTCGCCCGCCTGATGGCGCGCTACAACCTGCCCAGCGTCGCGGTGGTGGATGGCACGGGCCGGCTGCTCGGCCGGATCACGTTCGATGACGTGATCGACGTGGTCGAAGCCGAGACCACCGAGGACATGCTCAAGTTCGGCGGCGTGCCGGCCGACGAGGGGCTCTCAGCGGGGTGGAGAGCGGCGGTGCGGAGCCGCTTGCCATGGCTCTACGTGAACCTGCTCACCGCCTTCTTGGCGGGCGGCGTGGTCTATCTCTTTCAGAGCACCGTCCAGCGGACCGTGGCGCTCGCGATCTGGATGCCCATCATCGCCGGCATGGGCGGCAATGCCGGGACCCAGGCCCTGGCGGTCACGGTCCGGCGCCTCGCGCTCGGTCTCATCCCCTCGCAGATGTTCGCGCGCGTCGTCGGCAAGGAAGTGCTCGTCGGCGCCGTCAACGGTCTCGCGATCGGGTGCGTCGTCGGGCTGGTGGCCGCCATCGTCGGCGACCAGGCCCGCCTGGGCGTCGTGGTATTCCTCGCGATGACTGGCAACCTCCTGGTGGCGGGCTTCGCGGGCGGGTGCATTCCGGTCATTCTCGAGCGGTTCAACATCGACCCGGCGATCGCCTCGTCCATCTTCGTCACGACGTTCACCGACGTGTGCGGGTTCCTCCTGCTGCTCGGCCTGGCGGGATGGATGCTGCTCTGAGGCCGCGCTAGTGCGTGCGCTCGTCGTCTTCGCTCGGCTGTTCCCATTCGTGCTGGCGTTTCTGCTCGACCGCCGGCGGTTCCTGGTTCTCGGGCGCCCGCGCCGGCGGGACGCGGCGCAGCACCAACGGCGCGCGGAACGGCTCACGGCCACGCTCGCGGCCCTCGGTCCGACCTTCATCAAGCTCGCGCAGGTCTTCGCCGCGCGGGCCGATATCCTTCCCGAGCCCTATCTCACCGCCATCGGCAGCCTGACCGACCAGGTCCCTCCGCTGCCGCCCGGCACGGCCGAGCAGGTGGTGCGCGAGGAGCTCGGCCGGGATGTCGCCGAGCTTTTTCCGAGGTTCGACCCCTCGCCGCTCGCGGCCGCCTCGTTGGGACAGGTCCATCGCGCGTCGTACGGGGGTCGCGAGGTGGTGGTCAAGGTGCTGCGGCCGGGCGTGGAAGAGCTGGTGGGTGAGGACCTCGACGTCTCCTTCCGGATTTTGTTCCTGCTCAATCTCCTGTTCCCGAACCATCACACCCGCGCCATCACCGCGATCGTCAGCGAGTTCTCCAAGCGCATTCGCGACGAGCTCGATTTCCGGGAGGAAGCGCGGAACGCGGCGACCCTGCGCCGGAACTTCCAGCAGGAACCGCGCGTGGTCGTCCCGGAGGTCGTGACGGAGCTGGTGAGCCGTCGGGTCCTGGTGCTCGAGTTCGTCGAGGGCACTCGGATCGATCGGCTGCAGGAGCGCATCGCGACCGGCGACGTCGATCTCAGCCGCGTGGTCGAGACGGTGGTCGACGCCTATATCAAGATGATGCTTGAGGACGGCGTGTTCCACGCCGACCCCCACGCGGGCAACCTGCTCGTCGATCCCCAGGGCCGGCTGGTGCTCCTGGACTTCGGCATGGTCCTGCAGGTGGAGCGCGAAACGCGCCGGCGGCTGGTCGAGACTGTGCTAGCCGCGGCCAGGCAGGATGTCGACGGTGTGATCAACGGGTTCTACGAGCTGGGCATCCTGGATCCCGACGTCGACCGCGGCACCGTTCGCGATGCCGCGCAGAGCCTGATGGCGGTGTCACTCCGGGAGGACGTCTCCCCCCGGCAGATTCAGCGGCTGGTGGAACAGGTGCTGCAGACGTTTTACCAATGGCCGCTGATGCTGCCGTCCAACCTGGTGTACTTCGGACGGGCGGGGGTGCTCGTGGAGGGCATCGGACTTCGGTACGATCCGAACTTCAACGCGCTGGCGATGGCGCGTCCGGTGCTCGCCCGGTCGGCCACCCGGTTGGTGCAGGGCATGCTCGAGCAGGACCCCAAAGCGCGGATCACCGACTGGACGCAGGAGGCGCTGACCACCGCGCGAACCCTGCGCGACCTCGTGCGCCGCGTCGAGCGCGACGAGCTGCGGGTGCGGTGGCATCCGCGCGACACGCTGGAGCTGCAGCGGTTCCTCGCCCAGCAGGTGCGACGGGCGCTGCTCGCGCTGTTCGCGTTCACGATCGCCATCATCACGAGCGTCATCTACCTGGCCACGCGACGGCTGGAAGTGCTGGTGATGGGGCTGGTGATCGCGTTCGGCATGTTCCTGGTCATCTTCCTGCTCCCGACGCACCTGTTCCAGAACCCGCTCCGATTTCGCCGGCAGTGGCCGCGTCGGTGAAGCGGCCCCGGGCCGCTGTGCGGCTCAGACGGTCTCCGTCGAGCGGCGGCGCATCATCTCTCGGAAGCCGTGGCGGCCCAGCAGTGCGAGGCCCAGAGCGATGACGGGAAGCACCTGGCACGCCTGGAGGGCCAGCCCGGCCGCGACGCCGCGTGCCGCCGGCACGCCCGCCGGACTCAGAGCCAACACCACCGCCCCCTGAATCACGCCGACGTTGCCGGGCGTCAGCCGGAGCGCGCCGCCGACGTTGGAGAGCACGAGGGCGAGCACCGACGCGGTCGGCGCGACCGCGACCCCCGTGGCTACGATGCACCAGTGGTAGGTGGCCCACTGCAGCCCCCACGATGCGAGGTCCAGCAGCACCGGAGCGGTGAGTCTCGCCACCGTCCAGCTCTCGCCGGCTTCCGCGGGGCGGAGCCACGGAACGAACCGGAGTAGGGCGAGTGCGCCGCCCACGAGCACGATGCCCGCGCCCAGCAGCCGCCACCAGTGCTCCGTGACCATTCCACCGAGCACGACCAGCAGGAAGATGCCGAGCGCCGCCGCCTCGACCACCCGGCTGGCCACGATGGACCGTGTGGCCACGCCGGGAGGCACTCCGTCCCACGCACCGATCAAGGCCACTCGGGCGGCCTCACCGCTCATCGCGACGCCCACCGCATTCACCGCGGTGCCCGCGAAGGTGGCGGCCTGGGCTGAGCGGAAGCGGGTCGGAGCCAGCACCTGAAGCAGCAGCTGCCACGCCCAGCCCTTGAGCGCGATCGAGAGCAGGTTGATCGCCGAGGCAGCGGCCAGGATGGCCCAATCGGCGCTGGTGAGCGTCGTCCAGGTATCGTACCACGGGAACCGGGCCGCGTAGCGCACTCCGGCGACGACCACGACGAGGGCGAGCGCCCAGACCCACCAGCGCCGTTTCACGTAGTCCCTGGCAACATGAGGGTGGCGACGAACAGCATGACGGAGCGGTTCTCCAGAGGGAATGGCAGGACG
>DATLBL010000125.1:0-18145 GCA_035526925.1 Gemmatimonadales bacterium | reverse complement strand
TCGCGGCGGTCGACCCGGATCACTTGCCCCTCCTCGATAAAGAGCGGGACCTGCACCGTGGCGCCGGTCTCCAGCGTGGCCGGCTTGGTGGCGCCGGTGGCGGTATCGCCGCGGACGCCCGGATCGGTGCGGGCGACGGCGAGCTCGACGAAGTTCGGCAGCTCCACGAGGATCACCCGGTCGTGGTGCACCAGGCCCTCGCACTCCATCCCCTCCTTCAGGTACTTGAGCTGGTCGGCGCCGATCAGCTCATCGGTCAGCATGATGTCGTCGAAGGTCTGCTGATCCATGAAGTGGTAGAAGTGGCCGTCGGCGTACGAGTACTGCATCGGCCGGCGCTCGAGCCGCACATCGGTCACGCGCTCGCCGGCGTTGAACGTGCGCTCGATGACCGCGCCGGTGCGGATGTTCTTGAGCTTGGTCCGGACGAACGCCCCGCCTTTGCCGGGCTTCACGTGCTGAAAGTAGACCATCTGGTAGAGATGGTTGTCCATCTCGAGCACCAGACCGTTCTTGAAATCGGCCGTGCTGGCCACGTGAACTCCTGTCGGCTGCTGTGGGTGTCGAGCGTCTGCTGATCGCGGCGGCGGTGCTCCGGCCACCGCCGGCCCCACCGCGCGTCAGACCAGCTCCAGGAGCTCGGTCTTCGCGTCGGAGAGCACCGCGGCGCCGTCGGGAGCGAGGTGCACGTCGTCCTCCAGACGGACACCGCCCCAGCCCGGAAGATAGACGCCCGGCTCGACGGTCACCACCGCGTGGATCGGCAGCGCCGCGTCGGCCGTCGGCGCCAGCCGAGGCGCTTCGTGCACCTCGAGCCCGAGACCGTGGCCGAGCGAGTGGCCGAACGCATCGCCGAAACCGCGGGCGGCGATCACATCGCGCGCCAGCGCGTCGCCCTCGCGCCCGGTCATCCCGGGCCGCAGGTGGTCGAGCGCCCGCTGCTGCGCGGTGCGGACAAGCTCGTAGACCGTCCGCTGTCGCTCGTCGGCCCGGGCGCCGACCACGACGGTCCGTGTCAGGTCGGCACAGTATCCGTCCACCTGCGCGCCGAAGTCAAGCAACAGCCACTCACCCGCCTGGATCTGCCGCGTGCTGGTGCGCGCGTGGGGCAGCGCGGCACGCGGGCCGCTCGCGACGATGGTGGGGAACGGGTGCCATTCGCTGCCGCCCCGGCGGAGCGAGGATTCGAGTGCCGCGGCGACGTCGAGCTCCGTCTGCCCCGGCCGGATCGTGGGCAGCGTCTCGGCCAGCGCCGCCTGCGCGAGCGCCGCGGCGGTGCGGATGGCCTCGACCTCCTCCGGCGACTTGATGGCGCGCAGCCGCTCGACCAGGTCGGACGTCGGCGCCACCCGGGCACGGGTCAGTCCGCCCACCCGTTCCGCATCGCGCACCGTCAGCGCCTGGGCCTCGACGCCCAGCCTCGTGACGGGCGCGGCAGCGAGCAGCCGGCCGAGACGCTCCCACACGCTGGTCTGATCGATCTCCACGACCGCCGCGTCGCCGGCCTCGCTCGGGGCCTGCACCGCATAGCGGAAGTCCGTCACCAGGGTGGTGGCGGAGTGCTGCACGAGCAGGAGCGCGGCCGAGCCGGTGAAGCCCGTCAGGTACCGGATGTTGGGAAGGTGCGACACGAGCAGGCCGTCGAGTCCTTCGCTCGCCAGCGCGAGACGGAGCGCGGCCTGCCGTTCACCTCGACGGTCAGGCGGCACGCAGACGGCCCACCAGCGCCTGCAGGGCCAGCAGGTAGCTCTGCGCGCCGAAACCCGTCACCATGCCCACGGCGAGGTCGGCGATCATCGAGTGACGACGCTGCGGCTCGCGGGCGAAGATGTTGGAGAGATGGAGCTCGACGAAGGGAACTTGCACCGCCAGCAGCGCGTCGCGCAGCGCGAGACTCGAGTGGGTCAGCGCGGCGGCATTGACGAGCGCGCCGTCGGCCGTGCCCTTGAGCGCCTGCACGGCGTCGACCAGAGCGCCCTCGTGATTGGTCTGTAGCCAGGTGATCTCGGCGCCGTGCCCACGCGCCGCTTCCCGCACCATCGCCTCGATCTGTGCCAGCGTCGTCCGCCCGTAGACCTCCGGCTCCCGCTGGCCCAGCAGATTCAGGTTCGGGCCGTTGAGGACGGTGATGCGCATTCAGCGCTTCAAATTCTGCAGCCAGGCATGAAACTGGTCGAGATCGTCGCCCTTGGCATCGGGGGCGCGGACCGGTCGCGGAGCGCTGGGAGCACCCGAACCGCCAAAGAATTCGTCGAAGGACACGCCGCTCTGTCCGGGTCCGCCCCCGGCGCCGGACGGCACGGCCGGCTGCGTGGGCGTGGATTCCTCACCGAACACCGAGCTGAGCGAGAGACTGTCGTGGGCGGGGCGCGTCGGCGCGCCGCCGGCCTCCTCACCGCCGCTGCGCGTCGTCCCGTGTACCGCGGGCCCGCTCGCGATCGCGGGCGGGCGTGCCGCGAGCACGTTCCGGAGCAGCCCCTGCACGGACTGTCCGTGCGTGACCAGCACCGAATACACAGGGGCGGGCGCCGAGGTAGGTTCGGCCGCGGCGGGCTCCGGCTCGGCAGTCCCCGGCTTTGCGACAAGCTGCTCGAGCTCCGCGATCTTCTCCTGGAACCGCGGCTCGCCCCCGCCCCGGCTCACGAGATGGCGGTACACCGTCAGTGCCTCGGCCGGGTACCCCTGCTGCAGCAGCAACTCGGCCATCGAGGCCGTCATCACCGGCTCGGGTTCAAGCTGCCGAGGCGACTCGGCGATCGGCACCGACCACGGCGCGGCCGATGCCGCCATGGCATCAGGTTCCATCCCTGGAATGCCGTTGCCATCGGCCGCCAGTGCCGTGCCAGCCTCACCCGCCGTCTCGGTGCTGGCCTTCGCAGACGCATCGGGCTCAGCGCTCGATGACTCGGTCAGCATCGGGTGGGCAGTGTCGAGCGAATTCTCGCGTGCCGGCTCGGACGAAGGCGCCTCGTCGTCCTCCCGGGAGGTCGTTGCCGAGTCGGCCGTGTACGGCGCCATGGCTTCGGCGCTCGAAGCATCGGACTCCGAAGCGGATGGCTGCCAGGGCTGGGCGTCCGACGCTTCCGCGGGCGAGTTGCCGACTGACGAGTCATCGACGGGCGAGGCATCGAGCGTCGGCGTGACGCCGGGCAGCTCGGGTGGTGAAGGCTCCATCTCGCGCGATTCGCGCACGCCGAGCAGCTCTTCGGCCGCGTTGGCCATCTGGAATTCACTGCCACCACTGCTGTTCAGCACGATGTCTTCCGCCATCTCCACGCGGAACTCCCCCGCGCCATCGTGCGAGCCCGCCTCGCCTGTTCCTTCGTCCCGGCCGACCAGCCCGGACAGCGGCTGTACGGGATCGTTCAGCTCGACGGCATGGTCGAGCTCGATGCCTTCCGGCCGAGGACCTTCGAAGTCGCCCGCGGTGCCAAGCTCCTCGAGATCGAGGGGCGTCACGTCGGGGACCCCCGCGCTCTCCGGCGCGGCCACCCAGCCGAGCATGGGCTCACCTGTGAGGGCGGGTGCCGGCGTGAGCGTCGCCTCAGGCTGGTCGGGATCCGCGCGAGTCCCACCGGCATCGTCATCTGCGGCCGACACTGCATCCGCCGGCGACGTCGTCTCGACCTCTCCGCCGACAAGTGCCGACGCGGTCGCACCTCCCGCCACCGCCTCCTCGCCGCCGAGGACGACCGCCGACCCCTCGGTCTGCCGGCGCGCGGCCTCGACCCGGCCGAGCTGATCGCGCGCGTCGTCGTTGCTCCGGTCGATCTCGAGCAGCGTCCTGAGCCAGCGCTCCGCCTCGTCGAAGCGGGACAGTCGCTCGGTGATGTCCGCCAGCGCTTTCAGCGCAATCACATTCTCGCCGTCGAGCGCGAGGACATGGGCGAACGCCGCCTCCGAGGCGGGGAGCTCGCCCAGATCGAGATGACAGCGGCCGAGCACGATGCTGGCCGGGATGTAGTCGGGGTGAATGGTGAGGCCGGGCCGCAGCAACTCGAGCGCCCGCGCCACGTCGCCGTTCTTGCGATGGACCTCCGCGAGCGGAGCGAAAGTCAGCCCCTGCGGGTTGTCGGCGTAGCGGCGCTCGAGCTTCTCGATCTCGCTAAGTGCCATCCGGGTTCCGCGTTCCGAGGGTCTGGGCAGCCGTGGAAGGAGAACGATCGGGATCGTTGTGGGAAGTCACGTGAGGTTAGCGGCCCGCCGTCGGCCTGTCAACTGCTAACCGTTGCGCCGCCTTGAGGTTCGGCGTTGACCTGCTTAAGCTTATGACTCTTTTGTTCCCCAACAGGTCCGGAGTCTCGGAACCACTCTATGCAAGCTTTCCGCAATGCGGCCAAACCGCTGATGGTGGTGGTGGCCCTCACGTTCTTCGCCTGGCTGGTCGTGGACTTGAGCGGCATCACCGGCAACACCGGTCTGCTCACCAAAACCACCGTCGGCAAGGTCAACGGCCGCAGCATCGACGCGCGCACCTACCAGACGGTCGTCCAGCAGAACATCGACGCCCGGCAGCGCCAGGCGCCGGGCGCGCTGGGCCTCGAGGACTACGAGCAGATCCGCGACGAGGTCTGGGAGCAGTTCGTCCAGAACAACGTGCTCGACGCGGAGTACCGGCGTCGCGGCATCACCGTGACGGAGGACGAGATCGTCGAGGCGCTGAGGACCTCGCCGCCGCCCGAGTTCCAGAAGATTCCCGAGTTCCAGACCGACAGCCAGTTCGATGTCGCCAAGTATCAGCGCTGGCTCACCTCGAGCGTGGCGCAGCAGTATCTGCCCTCCCTCGAGGCCCAGTATCGGGAGCAGCTCCAGCGGTCGAAGCTGCTGCGCGTGGTGACGTCCGACATCTACCTCTCCGATGCCGCGCTCTGGGAGCAGTATCGCGACGAGCATGAGACGGTGAAGATCGGCCTCACGGCGGTCATCGCACGCAACATCGTGCCGGACTCGGCGGTGACGCTCAGCGACGCCGAGATCGGCGCGTTCTACAAGGCCCATCTCGAGGACTTCAAGCGGCCCGCCACGGCCTTCCTGAGCTTCGTCGCGCTCCCGAGACTCACCACGGCGGCCGATACCGCGTTCGCTCGCGCGCATGCCGACACGCTGCGAGCCGAAATCGCGGGCGGCGCGCCGTTCGCGGACGTCGCCCGGCGGGAATCGGCCGACAGCGTGAGCGCGGCGCGCGGCGGCGACCTCGACGAGTGGACCCGCGGCACCATGGACGCGGCCTTCGACTCGGCGGCGTTCAAACTTCCGCTCAAGACGCTGTCGCAGCCGGTGCTCTCGGGCTTCGGCTTTCACCTGATCGAGGTCACGAGCCGCAAGGGCAACAAGGCGAAGGGCCGCCACATCCTGATCCCGATCGAGGTCGCCGGTGCGCATCGCGACAAGCTGGACGCCCAGGCCGACAGCCTCGAGCGCCTCGGCGCGGACAAAGCCGATCCCGCGGCGCTCGACACGGTGGCGCAGGTGCTCAAGCTTCCCATCGGCAAGTCGGGTCCGGTGCAGGAAGGCACCAAGGTGCAGCTCGGCAATCTGGTGGTGCCCGATGCCGGCCTCTGGGCATTCACGGCCAAGCCCGGCCACACCGGTCCGGTGGTCGAAACCGAGGTCGCCTTCTACATCTTCCGCCTCGACAGCTTGAAGGCCGAAGGAATTCCGCCGCTGAACGAAATCCGGCAGACGGTAGCCGCCCAGGCCCGGGCGGAGAAAAAGTCGGAGCAAGGGCGGAAGGTGGCTCAGGATTATCAGAAGCGTCTTGCTGCAGGCGGCAGCCTTGGCGCAGTGGCGGACTCGATGAAGCTGCCGTACAAGGAATTCGGTCCGTTCTCCCGGGTGAACCCACCGTTGACCGACCCGGTCGTCGTGGGCACGGCGTTCGGCCTCGACGTCGGCCAGCAGAGCGGCATGCTGGATACGAAGGAGGGGATCTACTTCCTCAAGGCGCTCGAGCGCACCAAGGCCGACTCCGCGGCCTTCGTCAAAGAGCTCGACACGTATCGCTCACGGATGATCGGACTGGCCCGCCAGGACCGGGTGCGCAGCTACCTCGAGGCGTTGCGCAAGGCCGCCAAGGTGACGGACGATCGAAAGAAGGTGCTTCAGCAGCAGCAATCCGGGCCCACGCCGCAGGGCGTCTAGCAGCAGGACGCGAAGGGCACGCACCATTTTCAGACGCGGAGCGCGTATCCGCCGGCACAGCGAAGGGGCCATGACCTCAGTCATGGCCCCTTCGCTGTGCTGATGGACGGCGGAACGTGTCGCTACTGCGACAGCCGTTTCGGCTCCCCAGCGGGTGGGCTGGCCTGCGACGGCGGGGTCGCGGAGCTGTCCATTTGACGCGGCGGGAGATTCCGCTGCGCGTCATCGGAACCCATGATCGCTTCCTGCGTATCGGTGAGGCTTCGCTTGAACTCGCGGATCCCCTTCCCGATCGAGGCGCCGACCTCCGGCAGCCGCTTGGCGCCGAAGAGCAGCAGCACCACGACCATGATCAGCATGATTTCGGTGAAGCCGAGATTTCCCACAGAACCCCCTAGAAAATCGAGCGGGCGATCAGGTACGCCACGAGGACGCCAATCAGGCTCAGCAGCGACACATGGAGCCCGATCGGCCCCAACGTGAAGCTTACCACCAGGAGGTCGGCCGAGACAGGGCCCAGGTTTGCGGTCCAGGTGCTGGTGAAGAACGTGCGGGCGGCGCTGTCGGGCAGGGTCTGGCGCAGGAGCGCGGTCAACGCGCCGCCGCCGATGAACCCCGCTACGAGGATGCCCAGGTAGAAGCCGGGACGATGGGGACCGGCCATCAGCGCCTGCGGTCCACGACGTACGTGATCGCCGCCCGCAGCGCATCGCGTGCCGGCGACGGCGTCAGCGCGTCGAGCTCGCCGTCGGCCTGCTGGGCCAACCGCAGCGCCCGCTCGCGCGCATAGTCGAGGCCACCCGCTTCGGCCACCGACTCCACGATTCTGCCGATCTGCGCGTCGTCGGGCTCCGCCGTGCTCATGAGCGTCTCCACCTGCCGCCTGGCAGCGGGGTCCATTCGGGGCAGCGCCGCGATCAGCGGCAGCGTCACCTTGTGCTCACGCAGATCCGACCCCGTGGGCTTGCCGGTGACGCTCGGGTCGCCGACGTAGTCGAGCAGATCGTCGACGATCTGAAACGCCATGCCGAGCGCCTCGCCGTAGCGCCGGAGCGCCGCTCGCTCCCCCGGCGCCGCGCACAGCGCTCCCACCTCGCAAGCCCCCGACAGCAGCGAGGCGGTCTTAGCCTGGATGAGCAGGTCGTAGGACTCCTCGGAGAACTCGAGCGGGTCGTGGGCGAGCAGCTGGCGCATCTCGCCCACGGTCATCTCGTTGGTGACCCTGCTGAGCACGCGGAGCGGCTCGAGGTCGTCGAGCCGCACGAGTTCGATCACGGCGCGCGAGTACAGGTAGTCCCCCATGATGACGGACACCTGATGGCTGAACAGCGAATTGATCGTCGGCATGCCGCGCCGGAGCACCGAGTGATCCACCGAATCGTCGTGCACCAGCGTGGCGAGGTGGATCAACTCGACCACGGCCGCCAGCGTGATGGTGCGCGGATCGTGTCCGCCGGTGGCTTCATCGGCGAGCAGCAGCAGGGTCGGACGGAACAGCTTCCCCTGCATCTGGAACAGGTGGGAGTTGACCTGGGCGATGAGGCCGAAATCCGCCTCGACGATCCGACGCAGCTCCTGGGGCAGCCGCTCCAACTGGCCTCGCACCGGTCGCTGGAGGTCGGCCAGGGTGATCGGCGCGATCTGTGAGCTCATTCTCGCCGTCCCACGGTGAGGCGGTGAATGCGGTCGCTCAGGTCCATGAAGCGGATATCGACCGCCATGGCCCGCTCGTAGCTGGTAATCGCGTCGACCGACTTGCCCTGCGCCTCCAGTGCCCGACCGAGCCAGTAGATGAGGCCGATCTTGGCCTCGTCGCCACCCTCGGTGGCGTCCACCGCCCGCCGGAGCACAGCCTCCGAGACCGCGAACTGACCCTTCTCGAAGAAGGCCATGCCCAGCGCTTCGGACGTGCGAAGCCGGCCCTCGGGGGCGCGCAACGCCTTCTGGAACTCGGCGATGGCCTCGTCGAGCAGACCCATTTCCTTGAAGGCGACCCCGAGATCGTAGTGCGCCTCGTAGTCGTCGGTGTCGAGATTCGCCTCGATCCCGCGCTTGAACTGCTCGAGAATCTCCGCGAACTCCCGCTGCTCGTCCTCATCCTGCGGCTCTCGCCGCTCGACCCGCATCCGGGTATCGCGCGGCGTCGACTCCTCCAGAATCATGGACCCCAGGTCCACGAAGCTCCCCCCGCCTCGCGGCGATTCCGGCGGCTTCTCGGCGGGGGCCGCGGGTGGGGTCGTAGCCTCTTTTGGGGGAGGAGGCGCCGCCCGCGCGGCGGGCGGAGCGGGCACCGCCATGGTGGCGTGCGGACGGGGTGCGCCGGTCAGTGCGGCGATGGCGGCCGAGGCGCGGACGTTCTCCGGATCGTGCTCCTGCACGCGTCCGTACACGGCGAGCGCCTTGTCCGTTGCACCGGCACGGCCCAGCGCTTCACCCAGCGCGAGGTACGCATCCAGCAGGGGCGTGCGCTCGCCGGTCCGGAATGCGAGCTCGACGCGCTTCTGGTGATGGTGAATCGCATCGGGCTCGAGCGCCACCAGCCGATCGGCCATCCCGGACGCACCCGCCCAATCCTCGACCCGCTCATAGCCCTGAAGGGACAGCCGCAGCTCTTCGGCGGCGCGAGGCAGATCGCCGTCGAGCAGAAGGCGGTCGGCCAGCTCGCGGTGCAGATCGGGGTTCTCCGGATCGTCCACGATCCGGTCCTCGAGCTCACCCAGATCGGGGGCCGACGTGTGGGGCGCCGAGGCCTCGATCAGCGGGAGGCCGGCTGTCGGAGCGCCCTCGTCGATCTCGGTCTCGACGAAATCCAGGTCCAGGTCGGCATCGATGGGCGAGGCACTCACATCTCCCTCGGGCGAGCCCAGCGCCAGGTCCAGATCGTCCGCCGCATCGATGAGCCCATCCACCGGTTCGGCCTCGAGCATGTCCACCTCCGGCTGCTCCATCTGCTCGAGCGGGACGCCCTCGAACTCCAGCCCTGCGGTCGTCTGCTGGTCGAGTTCGAGGCCCTGCAGCGCTTCCGGGCTTCCGAGCTCCAGGTCCGCCGATTCCATCTGCTCGAGCCCCGACATCGGTTCGGCGGGGGCCATCGACCCGACCTCCGACACCTCGGAACCGACGGCGTCGAGCTGCGTGAGCTCGAGCCCGTCCGGCGGCGGAGCCTCGACGATCAGCTGCAGATCCGCCGCGGGAGCGCTCGATGACGTCTGGCCCGCCGGCCCTTCCGGTGACGCTCCAGCGGCGGCGGCCGGCAGATCGAATCCGGTGTCCAGGAACACCAGGTCGCCCCGCCCGCCGGCCGCCGGCCGTGCGACTGCGGGGGAGGGAGCGGACGACCCGCCCTCCACCGTCGCCACGGCTTTCGGAGGACCGCCAAGCGCTTCGAGATCACCGGCGATCTTGGCCAGCTGCTCGAGCGCCTCTTCCTCCCGCGACGCCGCACGCAGCAGGTCCACCAGCATCATCCGGATTTCCTGGCTGCCGGAGAACTGATCGGCGAACTCCTTGACCGACTGAAACGCCTGATCGAGCTGGCTGAGGGCGTTCATCCGTTCGAGAAACTCGATCAGGTTGCGCTTGGCTTCGATGACGACGTTCTTGCGCGCGTGAAGCTGGGCGAGCTTCAGGTAGGTCTGCGTGCGGCCCGGATTGACCCGAAGGATCTTCCCGCAGAGTGCGATGGCATTATTGAAGAAGCCCTGGTCGGCATAAAGGTCGACGGCCCGCTCGTAGGAGCGGACGGCGGCGGCGGTGTCGTTGATTTTGAGGTAGAGGTCGCCCACCCGATTGTAGAGCGACAGGTCGGGGCTGGTCTCTGCGCCCGACTCGATCTGCTGAATGGCTTTCAGGTAGACTTCGATTGCCTTCCGCCAGTCCTCCTTCTGCTCGAACTTGCGCGCCGAGTCTTTCAGCTTTTCCAGATTCATGCGGCTCGGGCTGAGAAGGGGAACATCGGATAAGGCTTGGAGTGACCGAAAGATACCGGCCTGCCATACCCCCGGCAAGCACGCCGCGCGAGGGTCACGCAAGGCCCGGATCGAGCTCCCCGTCGGCAACCGCCCGGGCCAGCCGCTCGAGGTCCGGCGAGGGCGGACGGTCCTGCTGCAGGCGAGGCACGCCAGGTGTAAGACCCCGCAGCCGGCGATACAGGTCCGCGACGCCGCGCCCGGGCCCGAGCGGCTTGAGGAACTCGAGGCCCTGCGCCGCGCAGAGCAGCTCCGCCGCGACGACCCGCTGGGCGTTCTCGAGAATCCGCTGCGCCTTCCAGGCTGCCGCCATTCCCATCGGGACGAAATCTTCCTGGTTCGCGTCGGTCGGGATCGATCCGATGCTGGCCGGCATGGCGATCGCCCGGCTCTCGGCCACGAGCGACGCCGCGGTGATCTGCACCATCATAAACCCGCTGCTCAGTCCGGGATCGTCGGTCAGAAAGGCTGGCAGGCCCTGTGAGAGGTCGGGGTTCACCAGGCGCTCCACCCGGCGCTCCGCAATCGCCTGGAGCGTGGTCAACGTCATCGCCAGGAGGTCGAGCGCCTGCGCCACCGGCTGACCATGAAAGTTTCCGCCCGAGATCACATCGCCGTTGTCGAACACGAGCGGATTGTCCGTTGAGGCGTTCAGCTCGACGGTCGCGGTGTCTTCCGCGAAGCGGATCGCGTCGGCCACGGCACCGAAGACCTGCGGTGCGCACCGCAGACTGTACGCATCCTGCACGCGGGGATCGTCTTCGCGGTGGGACTCGCGAATTTCGCTCTCCGCGAGCAGGGCGCGCATCAGGTCGGCGGCCTCGATCTGACCTCGGTGCGGCCGTACAGCGTGAATGCGGGGGTCCAGCGGCGCCGGTGTGCCGCGAAGCGCCTCGAGACTCATCGCCGCCGCGCCGACCGAGGTCCGCCAGAGCACTTTCGCATCGTGCACCATCAGCGCCAGCAGCGCGGTTTGCGCCTGCGTGCCATTGATGAATGCGAGTCCCTCCTTGGGCGCGAACCGGAATGGCGCGAGCCCGGCGGCCGCAAGCGCCGCCTGCGCGGAACCCATACCCTTCGCCTCCAGCACGCCGCCCTCTCCCATGAGCGCGAGGGCGATGTGACTCAGCGGGGCCAGATCTCCGCTCGCCCCCACACTGCCCTGGGCCGGCACGAACGGTACGACGCCGGCGTTGAGCATCGCGACCAGCGCGTCGACCAGCTCGGGCCGCACGCCGCTGGTCGGCCGAAGCAGCACGTTGGCCCGGAGCAGCATCACGGCCCGAACGACCGAGGACGGGAGCGGCTCCCCTACCCCGGCGGCATGGCTACGGATGAGATTGGCCTGGAGTTGTTCGAGCCGGTCCGGCGCGACGCGCACGTTGGCGAGCTTGCCGAAGCCGGTGTTGATGCCGTAGATGGTCTGCCCCGAGGCGATCGCCCGCTCGACGAGTCGGCGACTCTCGAGCAGGGATCCTCGCGCCCCGCCGTCCACCTCCACCCTCGCCCCGGCCATCCGCCCCACCCGCACGACGTCCGGCACCGTGAGCGAGCGGCCATCGATTCTGCAACTGATTTCAGGCATGGCCCGAAGTAAGTGCGCCGCGCGGTGCGATTCAACCCCCGGGCCGACGCCGGACGCTACGCCGTCACTTCCCCTTGCCGGTCGTACGGGTGACGACAAGCTCGGGATTGCCGGGGTCCGTCTGGAACGCCCAGTCCAGGATCAGATACGTCTGTCCCACATGGGTCACGCGGACGGCGCCGTAGCGCTTGAAGCCGTCGCCGCCGTCGGTCTCGAACACGTAACCGTAGCCGGGGATCGCGAGGATGCCGGAGGTCCGATAGGTACGATCCGCCGCGAAATCGATCGAGGATAGGTCCTCGGTGAAGGTGTTCTCATCGTAATACTCGACGCCGGTGCCAGGGCGGATCGGTGTAAGGAAGAGATCCCCCGCCCCATCCCGGTCCACCGCGAAGTCGATGTCGGCCGCGCCGCCGGACCGGATGAGCCCCAGCTCGCCGCGTTGCGCCTGACCGTCGCCGTTGGCATCGTCCCAGAACCGGAAGCCGCTGCCGGCGGATTGACTCTGGAATGCATAGATCAGCACGTTTCGGGTATCGGGGCGCGGCGTGTCCGCTCGATTCGGCGAACGGTCGCTCTCGAAGCCGTCGACGCTGACCGCGGTCACCCCAAAGCAGCGCGACACGCCGTTGGTGAGCGCACCCACGACGAATTCGGGCGCCACGGTCGTGCCCTCCAGCTGCCAGCTGGTGCCGCACTCATCGAGATCGAGATTGTAGGAGGTGCTGTAGACGCGGTAATTCTGGAAGCTGCCCGGGTCGGCTGTGTACGCGTTGTCACTCCAGCTCAGCGCGACCGCGCCGTCCAGCGTGGTGCTCGAGAGGCTCGCCGGGACGTCGGGCGGCACGCCCGGCCCGGTCCGATCGTCCGAGGAACAGGCCGCCATCACCAGGATGACCGGGATCCACCAGGCGCGCATACAAAATCTCCGTAGGGGTTGCCGGATCACCAGCAGATCGCATGCCAGTCGTAGCATTCACCAAGTCTCTGTCCAGTAAGCACATAACATCGACATCCTCGGCCGAGCCCGTCCTGTCCGGGGGACAATCGCGGATCCTGTGCCCGCGGGAGGATCGCCGCACGCCGAAGCCGGGTTCCGCCCTACTGATCGATCGTCGTCTGATCGTAGTCAAACTTGAGCTCGGGCAGATCGGTGAGGTAGATCGAGAAATAGAACGCGAAGTTCCCGTTCGGATTGCGGACGAAATTGAATCCCGCACGCCACTCGTGCAGCTCACGCTCGAGCCTCACCACCTGCGATTCGAACTCCCCGTCCGTGATGTTGTACTGCGACGACCAGGAGAGCGACCAGAACGGGGTCGGTGAGAAATTGGTGCTGAAGCCGAGGCTTTGGACATCCCCGCTCGTCGTGCCGGCGAGGGCCGCGGGATTCGGCCGAGTGCGCGTGAGCTGGTAGTTAAAGTTGGCTGAAAAGCTGCGGCCCGAGCTACGAAACGGCGCCTGGGTGCTGCTGAAGAACGACCCGGGCCGAGTCCGCCGGCCGGATTCCGCCACGTACGAGGTCGGGACTCGGTCCCGCCCGCGCTCGGCCTTGTCGTCGGAGCGCTTGCCACCGAGTCCGAAAATCGATCCGATCGACCGGAAGGTGTTGCCGGACAGGGCGAAGCTCGCACTCACGTTCTGCAGAAAGGGGTCGAAGTCAGCGGTGTCGGCCCCCACCCGTCCCCGCCACAGATCGTGGGTAAGGCTCAGGTTGAAGCCGGGCAGCAGATCGCTCAGGACCGAGTTCGTGAGGGTCTGCGTGGCCCAACCGGTGAAGCCGGGTTTCTTGGCCTGCTCGAAATCGTAGGTGATGGCGCTGGTGTTGATGCTGAGGATTCGCAGCTTCCGGGTGTCGGCCCCCGTCGTGTCGGCGCCTCGGGGGCGAAGCTTGCCTTCGAATACCTGGGAGAGGCCGACACTGACTCGTTGCTGGGCGTCGCTCCGAAGCTCGACCGGCCGTCCGTCGGCCGCGATGGCCCGCGCGAACTCCTCGTTCACGTCGGCGGCGGGTTGATAGTTCCACGTCACGACGGGCGACAGGCTGTGGCGGATACGGCTCAACGGCCCGATGCCGGGGAAGAACGCGAACAGGGTCGGCGACGCGGTGGCGCCGAAACGAAAGCGCTTTCCCTGCTGCACGAAGGCGCCGTTGGTGTTCCGGTTCCGGATGGCGAATGGCCCGGAAGTCGTATTGCCGACGCCGACGACCGGCTGAATTTTCCAGGATCCGCGAAACAGTACCGGCAGGTTGATGCCCGTATCCCAGTCGATCGAGGTCTGGAAATTACTGAGGAAGGAACGGCGGACCCGGACGCTGTCTGTGGGGTCCGCGGTCGAAGGGTCGTCCGTGAGAAAGCTGTCCCCGGCCGCGCCCTTGTCCTGCTGGTCGTTCACCTGGAGCGAGTTCTGCCAGTTGAACCCGCCGATCCGTATCGGCGTGTCGAAGCTGAGCGCCGTCACTCTCGAGCTTTCGTCGAACGGGAGCGTGTCGAGCGCGCCGCCGGGGAGAATGGTCAGCAGCGTATCCCGGCCCGGACTCTTGGTGGTGTTGTTGGTGAAGCTGAGCCCCGGCGACCAGGTGATGTCCGAGCCGATGGCAATCGGCACCGGCGACAGCGTCAGCGCGGGCAGCAGCTGCTGGACGCTGCCGTCGGTGAGGCTCTGGCGGCGGTTGCCACCCAGGGTCAGCGTCGCCCACGAGAGCCGCTTGGAATAGTTGAGGGAGCTGGTGATCTGCTGCGTGTTCTGCAACGGGTCGATGGCGTTGCCCCGGATGACCGCGGTATTGCTGGCGTAGTTGATGTTGAAATTGAGGGTGGACGAGAGGCTGAACCGTTGCCGGTGATCCCAGCGGAAGGTCAGGCCGGACCCCCCGCCCACCTGCCGCTGCTCGTTCACGCCGACGTTGCCGTCCATGAACCGGTTCAGCCAGCTGTACTGCCCGCTCACGCCGTATTGCACGTAGCGATTGGCGAACCAGTCCAGCCGCGCCGTCACATCGATGTAGTCGTTCGGGGCCCAGTAGTAGCCGACGTTGGTCACCTGGCGGTTGTACCCTCGCGTCGGTCGCACCAGGTCGTTGAGACCGATCTGCGGTACCAGTATGCCCGAGCGCCGGCCCGGGCGCACGTCCTGAAAAATGAACGGCAGCCACAGGATGGGCACGTCCCGCACGTAGAGCACCACCGGCCGGGCTACCAGGACGTTCTTGGACACCCACTTCACCGCGCGGGCGTGGAACTGATAGTGGGGCGTCGGCAGATCGCAGCTCGTGATCTCGCTCGAGCCCGCGTAGATCCGGCTCGAACTCGAATCCTGGGCCACGTTGCCGCGAAGGAACCAGACGGTCGAGCCTTCGGTGAAGTTGGTGAGCGCGTCGTCCACGATACCACGTCGTCGGCAGGTGTCGTAGCGGATGCCCTCCCCCACCAGGACCTGGCCGCGGTCGAACAGATGGGGGCTGCCGCTCGCGTCGAGCATGCAGCTGTCCGACTGATACCGGATGGTGTCGGCCTCGAGGAGCGCGCCCTGTCGTTCGGTGAGCGCCTGGCCCTGCAAGAGCACGCGCTCGTCCTCGATGAAGACGGTGGCCGAATCCGCCCGGTACCTGGTCGACTGATAGCCGGGACGCGCCTTGAGCGCTTTCAGCACGGAGTCGTCCGCGGCAAACCCGCGGCTGGGCGCGGTCGGAATGCCGAGGCGGCCCGCGGTGGCGCTGTCGAGCGCCTGTCCGGGTTTCTTGCGGGTGGTGTCCTGCAGCGAATCCCGGCGGAGCGAGTCCTGGCGCGTCGCCTGTGCCGGTGGTCGTCGTTGGGGCACCTGGGCCTGGACGGGTGAGCCACCCAGGCCCAGACCGATCACCACGAGCCCGGCGATCGCAGCGGCTCGCCGCCGCCGCCTCGTGATGACGACACTTCCCGCGTATCCCACTTCGTACAGCAGCAGGAGAGGAATCGTCATCATCACCATCGAGACCACATCGGCCCCGGGCGAGAGCAGCGCGCCGGCGGCAAAGGCCGCCACGACCGCATACCGCCGGAACCGGGCGAGCTCCGCCGGACCGATCACCTCCAGCCAGGCCAGGATGATGATGACTAGCGGCAGCTCGAACGACAGGCCGAGCGCCAGCACCACCTGCAGGACGAAGCTGAAATAATTGTCGTAGGTGATGAACGGCTGGATCGCCTCGGTCTGGAAGCTGAACAGCACCTTGAGGGCCTGCGGCACCACCAGCGCGTAGGCCAGGCCGGCGCCGGTCAGAAACAGCAGCAGTCCTACGAACAACGCGGGCACCAGCGCCCGCTTCTCCCGGGCGTACAACGCCGGGGCGAGGAATGCCCAGAGCTGCCAGAGGAGGATGGGCGAGGAGAGGACGAGGCCGACGATGAAGCCGAGCTTGAAGACGATCATCACCGGCTCGGTCGGACTGGTGACGATCAGCTTGCCGCCCGCCCCCGTGAGATAGGGGGCAATCGGCTGTTTCAGCAGATTGACGAGCTGAAATTGCTGGACCAGCCACAAGCCCAGCCCGAATCCGACGACGATGGCGCCCAGCGAGCGGAGAATGCGCCAGCGCAGCTCCTCGAGGTGATCGAGGAAGGGCATCTCCCCGGGCGAGCCGGTCATGCGGCGACGACGCCCGGGCTTAGCGCCCGAGCGCCTTCAAGCGATCACGCGCCAGCGCCGCCTCGTCCGACTGCGGATACTTCTGCACCACGCGCTTGTAGGCATCCTTGGCCTTCGCGTTGTCCTTCCGACGCTCGGCGAGGAGTCCCAGGTTGTAGAGGGCGGATGGGGCACGGGCCGAAGTGGAAAAGCGCTCCGCCACCTGCGAGTAGTACTCGCCGGCCGAGTCGGGGTTCTCGGATGCGAAGCTCTGCCCAATGAAGTACAGCGCGTCCGGCGCCCGCGAGCTCGTCGGATACGTTCGGAGCAGCTCGCGCAATCCGAGCCGCGCGGTCCCGGTGCTGCCGCGGCGGAGCTGCGCGAGAGATGCCTCGTACATCTGGTCGGCCGACGCCGACGACGCCCCCGGCGTCGGTTGCGCGGTGTCGCCGGGCGTCACGGGGCCCGACGGGGCGGCGCTGGTTTCGATCTGCGCGCCGCGGGCTTCGAGCTGGGTTCGGAGCTCGCTCAGCCGCTGCTGGCTCTGGCCGGTCAGCTCCTGGAGCTGTACCAGCTGTTGCTGGATCTGGTACAGATCGGACGAGATGTCCCCCTTGAGCTGCCCCACCGCGCGCCGGCTCACGGCCAGGGAATCCATGATGCTGCGCTGCATCTGGATGACTTCGCCGAGTTGCGCGGCGCGCACCGAGTCGCGCCGCAGCGTCTCGGCCCGGAGCAGGGCGACCTCGCCCTGCACCAGCTGCACATCGCTCTTCGAGACGCAGCCGGCCAGCCCGGCCGCGACCACGAGGGTCGCGGCGAGACCGGCCGATCGACGCCCGTTCACCGAACTCACTGCGGAGCGACGAGGTTGTCCCCGCCGGCCGTCACCTGGAACTCGTCGCGGCGATTCTGCGCGTAGGCCGCCTCGTCGCTGCCCTGGCTCATGGGGCGCTCCTCACCATAGGAGACGACCTCCAGCCGCGAGCCGTCGATGCCCTTGTTCTCGAGATAGCGCTTGGCGGCGGCGGCGCGGCGGTTGCCGAGGGCGAGGTTGTACTCGTCCGAGCCGCGCTCGTCGGCGTGTCCGCTGATCTGCACGCGGACCGTCGGGTTGGCCGCGAGAATGGCCGCCTTGCGGTCGAGCGTGCCCTGGTCGACCGAGCGCACCGTCGCCTGGTCGTACTCGAAGTTGATCACGGCCGCGAGGTCCGCCTTGACCGCATTGGCACGCTCCATCGCGGCGCGGGCCCGGGCTTCCTCCTCCAGCCGCGCGCGCTCCGCGCTGTCGTCCGTCGGTGCGGGTGCCGGGGTGGTCACCGGCGCCGGCGTCGGCTCGGGCGCGGGTTGCTCGGGCGCGGGCTTCCCGCCGCAAGCGGCAGCGAGCCCGGCAGTGGCCAGGACCAACAACAGGGAAGTAGCGCGCATCAGGACTCCACGTTCGAGGTTAGGGGGCGACCGCGGTCCGACTCAGGCGGCGGGACCACGCAGGGAGCCGCGCCGCGCCAGGCGTCCTGAGCTGGCGCACGCGGCCGGTTTCGACGTCGATGACCCAGAGCTGGCGGGATCCGCTCCGGTCGGAGACGAAGGTGATGTGACGGCCGTCCGGCCCCCAGGTCGGGTCCTCGTTGCGGCCGCTCGACGTGAGCTGGCGCACCCGCCGCCCCGCCAGGCTGACGAGGAAGAGCTGCGGGCTGCCGGCGACTTCGCGATGGAACACGACGTTGGCTCCGTCCGGCGACCACTCGGGCGCATTCGAGCTGCCGGTGGCGCCGAAATCGAACGGCGCGAGCAGCTCCTGATCCGTCCCGTCGGCGGCCATGACGTAGACTTGGGGTGGCCC
>DATLBL010000124.1:0-3365 GCA_035526925.1 Gemmatimonadales bacterium | reverse complement strand
GGTCGCGGAGCGGCGTCCCACCACCGGCTCCCCTTGCCGGGGCCGGGAACGGGCGCCATCGTCTCCGAAGCGTTTCGAGTGCACGCGATGCCGTCGACTCACAGCCAACCTCCACGACGCGAGGGTCTTGTGTCCGCATCCACCCATGACGTGATGACGCGCTACTGGGATTCCGATCATCGCGATGTCAGCATGATGGCGGAGGACGTCGTCTTTACGAATATGGCCACCGGGGACGAGCACCGCGGACCCGAGGCGATCCGCCAGCTGCTGGACTACATGTACCGGCAGGCGTTCGACGCAACGGCCGAGATCCGGAGCCGGATCTGCTGCGAGAATCAGGCGGTGCTCGAGGCGGTGTTCGTCGGCAAGCACATCGGCGAGTTCGCCGGCATCCCGGCTACCGGGCGGTCGGTGCGGGTGCCGCTCTGCGTGGTCTACGATCTCGAGTCCGGCCGGATCACACAGGCGAGGGTCTACCTCGAGCTTCCGGTGCTCCTGCGCCAGCTCGGGCAGACTGCGGCCGCGCCCGCTGCCAGCACCGCCGGGGTTTGAGCCGCTCTCCTCGCGGCAAGGCGCCTAGCCCCGCTGCGGTCGCGCCACCAGGATCCCGGTCGCCCGGCGGATCTTCGCGACGTACTCGGGCAGCGTCGCCGAGGTGATCTCCACCACGCCGCCCGACAGCGGCGCGTGGAGCACACGGAGCACATCGCCGCCGTCCCGGTAGGCGAGCGCGGAGTGGGTCACGTCGAGGCCGGGGATCTCGGTCGCAAACGCCAGCAGGTCGCCGGTTTCGATCCGCGCCGTGACTTCGGGGATGCGCTTGGCGGGGACCACGCGCCGCGGGTGCGCGTCCAAGCGCCGCTCGATCGCTCCGATCTCGCGGAACACGGCGTCGTCGGCGAGCGCGGGATAGCTGCCGCGGTGCTCCGTCATGAAGCGGAGCGGGCGCGTGTCCTCGGCCCCGCCGAGCTCCGCTCCCACGTCGCGCACCAGTCCGCGTCGCGTGCCGTCGGCGATCCATTCGCTGAAGTAGTGCAGCCGTGAGGCGTAGCCGCGCCGGTGCCCGCCGCGGTAGCGCACCCGCTCGATCTCCCTGCCGAATCGCTCCCACGTCGGAGCGCTGTCGCCTCCCGCCACCCGCGCGACGGCCAGACACGACTCCACCAGCGTCACGCAGTCGAAGCGGGTGAGCGACAGCGTCAACGGCTCGACGTCCGTCGGGCTGCCGCCGGCACGCAGGTAGGACTCGAGCGTGGCGGGTTCGTACGGCGTGCCGGCGGCCAGCTCGCCGGCGTGGATGACGCGACGGCCGAACGCATCCTCGCCGCCCCGCTCGCCGCGGAGCGCCGCCGTCCAGTCGGCCAGGCGCCGGACGTCCGCGTCCGGAGGACGACCAGCGCGGCGACGGTTCCCGGCGGAGCCAGGCGTCGGCGGCGAGCCGCACGCCGCCAGCGGGGTGGGCAGGAGTAAAGCGGCCGCGCTCGCCGCCGCCCGCCTGAGCGCCTCCCGGCGCGAGCATGCATCGCTCACCCGGCGCTCGCGGCGAGCGCAGCCGGACGTCCTCGAGCCCCTGCAGCGACGTTCATGGTAGCTCCACTGTCGTAACCGGTGCGCTCTCGCAGGACAGCCCCCGCCACAATCTACCAATGATGGGCTGCACGCTGCGACCGATTGCACCGGCGCGTTCGCCCGACTCTTGCCCCTCCGCATGTCGCCGTTACCGCCACCGCGATTTAGCCATTCAGCCCGTCCCCCGCGAGGCCACCATGCAAGGCCGACTAGCGTTTTGCCTTCGCCTCGGAGTGCTCTGCTTTGCACTCTCCGCCTGCTCTGCCGACGATTCGACCGGTCCCGCGGACCCGGGTGACGAGACGCCGCTGCCACCGGTCATGCGCTGGTCGAGCCCGTCGTCGTGGCCGGGCGGGCAACTGCCGGTCGCCGGCGACTCGGTGGTCATTCCCGCGGACCGCACGCTGCTGCTCGATGTGAGCCCACCCGCGCTGTCGAGCCTGACGATCGCCGGCGCGCTCGTGTTCACCGAGTCCGACCTCGAGCTCACGGCGGGCTGGATCGCCGTCCTGGGCACGCTCCGGATCGGCACCAGCACGGCGCCGTTCGAGCATCGCGCCACGATCACGCTCACCGGCAGTCCGGACGCGCCATCTGTCATGGGCATGGGCAATCGGGTGCTCGGGGTGGTCGGCGGCACCCTCGACCTGCACGGCGAGCCGCGCGCGGGATGGACCCGGCTTTCCTCCACGGCGGCCGCGGGCGCCACGCAGCTCACGCTGGGCAGCACGATGCCGTGGCGCGCAGGCGACAAGCTGGTGGTGGCGTCGACCGACTTCGATCCGAACCGCGCCGAGGTCGTGACCGTCGCGGGTGTGAGCGGCCAGGTCGTGACGCTGGCCCAGCCGCTCGCCTACGCGCACTTCGGCGAGCTGCAGACGATCGCGGGCCGCACGGTGGACGAGCGCGCCGAGGTCGGGTTGCTGACCCGCAACATCGTCATCCAGGGCGACAGCGCCACGAGCACGGGCGGGTTCGGCGGCCACCTCATCGGGATGAGCGGCACACTCCGCGTGGAGGGCATCGAGCTCCACTTCATGGGACAGAAGGGACTCGTGGCGCGCTACCCGATGCACTGGCACGTGATGGGCTTCGTGGACGGGCAGTACTTCGTGGGCAGCAGTGTGTGGAAGAGCTTCAACCGGTGCGTGACCGTGCACGGGACGAGCAACGCGCGGGTCGAGGGCAACGTGTGCCACGATCACCTCGGACACGGCTACTTCCTCGAGGACGGCGTCGAGACCGGCAACCTGATCGCCGGCAACCTCGGCCTTGGCACGCACGCCACCGCCACCGGTGAGGGCGTGCTGCCCACGGACACGCGCGCCGCCACCTTCTGGGTGACGAACCCCGACAACACCGTGCGCGGCAATGCGGCTGCAGGCTCGGAGGCGTTCGGGTTCTGGTACGCGCTGCCGGCTTCGCCGACGGGGCTCTCGACCGGCTCGCCGCTGCTCCCCCGGACCACGCCGCTCCGCGAGTTCAGCGCGAACGTGGCGCACTCGAATCGGCGCGCGGGGCTCAACGTGGACGACGGGCCGATGCCGGACGGCAATACCGAGGTCGTCTTCTACTCGCCGCGCACCGACCCTTCCAACGCGAACACCGCGGTCGTGGCCGACTTCACCGGGCTCACGGCGTACAAGCACTCCGGCCGTGCCGTCTGGCTCCGCGGGCGCGACCACCGGCTGAGCGACGCCGTCCTGGCCGACAACGCCATCGGCGCCACCTTCGCTTCGAGCGAGAGCTTCGTCGAGGATGCGCTGTTCGTCGGCGAGTCCGCCAATAACGCG
>DATLBL010000123.1:0-80271 GCA_035526925.1 Gemmatimonadales bacterium | reverse complement strand
GGTTCTGGCCGAGATCTCCGCGTCCCACTCGCGAGGCGCTTCGGACGGCGATGGCGGTGCCACCCGCCGCAGGCTCGAGGAGGATCGACACGTCGTCCACGAACCGGAACAGCCGCGTGGTGCGGGTGGCCTGGATGACTCCATCGCGCCGCCCCAGCACGCGCCAGCCCCGCACCCCCGCGAGGGCCTGGGCGACGCGCTCGCTGGCGATCTCGACCGGCAGGGGAAGCACCCGCGGTCGCAAACGGTCATCGTTCGCCGCCGGAGTCGTGGCGGCAAAATTTCGCCCGCTCCCGCGGGCGAGCAGCGCGCGTACTTCCACGGGGGTCGGCACGCGCGGGGAGGCCATTCAGCCGGGCTCGAGAACCGCGCATGCCACGCGCGCCCCGGAGTTGCCGCTGGGGTCCGTTCGCTCGTCGTCGGGATCCGCGTGGATGACGAGCGACGTTCCGCCTGGCTGAAGGAGCGCACCCGGCCCACCGCTCGCGAGCTCTCTGGCCAGCGCGAAGCTCGTGTCGGCGCTGCCCTCGGCGCCGACGATCAGGTTGGGCAGGTCACCTCGGTGCGGTCCGTCCGGATTGAGGCGGCCATGCTTTCGACCGCCGGGATCGAGGTGCGGCCCTGCTGATGTGAACTCGGGAGCGGTACACGTGCCCTGCGCGTGGAAATGCAAGCCGTGCGGACCGGGGGCAAGTCCCGACACGCTGATCCCGAGCTCCGCGATACCGGCGGTGTCCCGGATGGTGGCAACCCCCACGCGCTCCCCGGCGGCATTCCGCAGGGTACCCGAGGCCACCGGCTCCGGGGTTCCGGTGCTGCCCCGACGCGAGCAGCCTGCAACCGCCAGCGCCGCGGCCAACACGGCGGCGCGGTGGACGAGGCGCTTCATCGCTGAAAGGTTCCCATGATCGTTGCTTCCGCCAGAATGTGACCGTCCATCGCGTGGTCCAGGTCCGATCGACTAACCCCGGGAGGAAGGTTGAGTGTGCAATCGAGAGCGTACAACCGAAAGAAGTAGCGGTGAGGGGTGCCGGGCGGAGGGCAGGGTCCGCCATAACCGACGTCGCCGGCATCGTTGACGCCTTGCCGGGCTCCGGAGGGCAGCGCCGGGTTCCGCGGCACCCCCGCCGCGAGCTCGATCGCGTCGGCAGGCAGATTGAAGAGCACCCAATGCACCCACACGCCGCGCGGCGCATCGGGATCGTCTACCACCAGGGCAAAGCTGCGCGTGTCGACCGGAATCTCATCCCACGCCAGCGCCGGAGACCGGTCCTCCCCGTCGCACGAGTGGATGGCCGGTATCGGCTGCCCCTGGCGGATTGCCGCGCTCTCGAGCCTCACGCCGGACCCGCGCCGACCCGGAGCTGACCGGCTTGGCTGGCGATGGGAATGGCGGATCGGCGCAGAACGATCGGCGGCATGTACGGCGCGCTCCTTAGGTGGGCGGTCATCATTCCGGCACGGCGCGCCGGCCGGGCGACGCCTCGTGTGTAAGCTAAAACCGAGGCCGATGAGCGTCGATCCGTGTGGCCGCTTGCGAAACGCGCCCGGTTCGTCTCTCTTACGCCGTCAGGACTCCTCCAGCCACACAAATCGTCAGACAAGCGGAGCAGGGAACGTGCAGCGCAGACGTATCGGCCTCGACGGGCAGTGGGACTTCTATCCGGACCCGGCACAGCGGCTCGCCCCGGACACGCTGGACCAGGCGGGCGCGGCACGCTCGATTCGAGTGCCCGGTCCCTGGCAGGCGCAATTCGACGATCTCCGTGACTACAGCGGCATGGCGTGGTACCGGCGGCAGTTCGTGCTGCCCTCCGGCCCCGACGGACCCGTCCCGGAGACAGTTGAGATTCTGCACTTCGGTGCGGTCGACTACCACACGATCGTGTGGCTCAACGGCAGGCGCGTCGGTGAGCACGAGGGAGGCTATCTCCCGTTCGAGCTCGACGTCACCGGGGCACTCCACCACGACACGCCGAACGAGTTGATCGTGCGGGTGGTGGACCCCGGCAACGACGAAGAAACTCTCCCCGAATATCCCTTCGCCGAGATTCCTCACGGCAAACAGAGCTGGTATGGCCCGGTGGGCGGGATCTGGCAGAGTGTGCACCTCGAGCGGCGGCCGGCCATCCACCTCCAGCGGCTGCGGGTTACGCCCGAGGTGCCCGAGGAGCGGATCCGGGTGCGAGTCTGCCTCAACGCGCCGGCCGGCGCGGGAGCCGAGATTCGCTTTCGGGTCATCGATCCGGCGGGAGCTGACCGGGAGCACCGGTTCCCGCTCGCGGCAGACGAGTCCACGCCGGAGCTGGTGGTTCCGGTGCCGTCCCCGATGCTCTGGGACACCACCGTGCCTCACCTCTATCGGCTCGAGGCGGAGCTGCTCGGCGCCGGCGAGACCAGCGAGGTCCGCGACGCGGTTGAAACCAAATTCGGGATGCGGACGATCGCCACGTCGCCAAGCGGCCACCTACTGCTCAACGGGCGTATCCTCTATCTCCGCGGCGCGCTCGACCAGGACTACTACCCCGACCTCGTGTACACGCCATTCGGCGATGCGGAGCTCGACGCGCAGTTCGCGCAGGCCAAGCATATGGGCCTCAATTGCCTGCGCACCCACATCAAGATTACCGACCCGCGCTACTACGACGCCGCGGACCGGGCCGGTCTGCTCATCTGGACCGAGCTTCCGAACTGGCAGGAGCTCACCGAGGCGGCCAAGCGCCGGGCCCGCGAGACCCTCTTCGGCATGGTCGAGCGCGACTGGAACCACCCATCCATCATCATCTGGACCATCGTCAACGAGAACTGGGGTGTGGACCTGGCGGTCAACGCAGGTCACCGGGCCTGGCTGGCAGAGACGTACGGCGAGCTGAAAGCGCTCGATCCGCACCGCCTGGTCGTCGGTAATTCACCCTGCTTCACGAATTTTCACGTCGTGACCGACATCGAGGACTTCCATAACTACTACGCGATGCCGGACCACTACCGGATGTGGAAGGACTGGGTGCGCACGTTCGCCAGTCGGCCGCCCTGGACCTTCGCGCACGTCTACGAGAGCATCGAGTCGTGGCGCGAGTACATCCGCGATCCCTGGAATCCGCTTCCCCGGCAACCCGCGCCCGAGGTGAAGCGGAAGGGCAGCGAGCCGATGGTGGTCTCCGAGTTCGGCAACTGGGGGCTGCCCGACGTGGCCAAGCTGCGGCAGTGCTATGGGGGGGAGCCGTGGTGGTTCGAGACGGGCATCGAGTGGGGAGACGGGGTCGTCTACCCGCATGGGATCGAGCAGCGCTTCAAAGCGTACCATCTGGACAAGGTCTTCCCGACGCTCTCGGATCTGTCGGCGGCCAGCCAGCGCATGCAGTTCACGGCGCTCAAATACCAGATCGAGCAGATGCGGCGCTACCCCTCGATCGTCGGCTACGTCATCACCGAATTCACCGATGTCCACTGGGAGAGCAACGGGCTCCTGGACATGTGCCGCAACCCCAAGTCGTACTACGACGTCATCGGGCAGGTGAACAGCGCGGACGCTCTCATTCCGAGCGATTGGGAGCGGATCGCGTTCTGGGAGGGCGAGCGTTGTGAAGTCCGGCTGGCACTCTCACACTTCTCGTCCGCGGACCTGCGGGGCAGCCGCGTCGAGTGGAACCTCGACGTCGCCCCTGACATCATGGGAAGCTTCGACGGGGTACGCCCCGAGCGCGCGCAGCTGATCAACATCGGCACGGTGGTCTTCGAAGTGCCCCGCATCCGCGAGGCGGTCCGCGCCCGGCTCGAGATGCGCTTGCTCAATGCCTCGGGGGAGCTGGTGACCCGGAATCACCACGAGCTCTACTTCTTCCCCTCGCTCGAGACACGCGAACAGACGACCAAGGTCGCCGCGCCCGGACTCCCTCGGCTGGGTGCCCGCCTTGCCGGCATGGGCTACGAGATGGTCGAAGATCTCGACCAGGCCGATCTGGTGGTCGTCGAGACGATGACCGACGAATTGCGCGCCTACGTTCAGCATGGGGGCCGTGTGCTCTGGCTTGCAGAGACCGCGGACTCACAGCAGGCCCACCTCGGCCCGATCAGTATCGCGCAGCGGCACGGGCGCAGCTGGCAGGGCGACTGGGCCAGCAGCATGAACTGGCTGCGGCAGGACAAGATCTTCGGCGGCATTCCCAGCGGGGGAACGGTGGACTTTGCGTTCGCCGATCTGACGCCCGAAACCGTCATCGTGGGGCTCAGCCCTCGCGACTTCGCCGGGAACGTGCACTCCGGCCTGTTCGTCGGCTGGGTGCACCATATCGTGGCCCTCGTGGCGGAGCGGCCCATCGATCAGGGCCGCCTGATGGTCTGCACGTACCGGCTTCGGGACCACCTGGGGACGCACCCCGTGGCGACCATCATGATGCGCGACATGATCGAACGCATCGCTCGGCGGGTGCCTCGCGAGCAGCCCGAGGAGATCCGCCGCATCGAGCCCATCCGGACGTGACGCGAGTCGCAGCGGAGTGGGTATCGCCGGGGGAACACTCCGGTCATGATAGCCACACGAGAAGTGCAGCGGCTGGAACTCTGGGGCGGGGTGGAGTGCACTGTCAACCGGTTGGGAGACCGCTATTTAGACCAGATCGAGCGGTCCGGGCACGGCTCCCGACCCGAGGACCTCGAGCTGTTCGCCGGGCTGGGCATCCGCACACTGCGGTATCCCGTGCTGTGGGAAAGAACGGCCCCGGGCGATCTCGCCGACGCGGATTGGAGTTGGCCGGACGCCAGGTTGTCCCGGCTTCGAGCGCTTGGGATCACGCCGATCGTAGGGCTGGTTCACCACGGCAGTGGCCCACGCTCGACCCACCTGCTCGACCCCGGCTTTCCTGAGCGCCTGGCTGACTTTGCCGGCGCGGTGGCACGGCGGTACCCCTGGATCACCCACTTCACACCCGTCAACGAGCCGCTGACGACGGCCCGATTCAGTGCCCTGTATGGGCACTGGTATCCCCACGAGCGGAACCCCCGGGCGTTCGTCCGCGCGCTGCTGAACGAGTGTCGCGGCGTCGTGCTCGCCATGGAACGGATCCGGCAAGTCACCCCTCACGCACAACTCGTGCAGACCGAAGATCTGGGCAAGGTCTTCAGCACGCCTAGATTGGCGTACCAGGCCCGGTTCGAGAACGAGCGCCGCTGGCTCACCTTCGACCTGCTCTGCGGTCGCCTCGCTCGAGCTCACCCCATGTGGAAGCACCTCAGGCGGCTGGGCATCGCCGCGGAGGAGTTGAACTGGTTCCCCGACCACGCATGTCCCCCCGACATCCTGGGCGTCAACTACTACCTCACCAGTGAGCGGTTCCTCGATGATCGAGTCAGCCGGTATCCCGTGGAGACTCACGGGGGTAACGGGCGGCACGCCTATGCCGATGTCGAGGCGGTGCGGGTGCGCACGGAAGGCATGTCGGGGCCCTACGCGCTCCTCTCCGAAGCGTGGCAGCGTTACCGGCTGCCGATGGCGGTCACCGAAGTGCACAACGGGTGTACGCGAGAGGAACAGATGCGCTGGTTCCTCGAAGTCTGGAGCGCGGCAAAGGCCCTCCTGGCCGAAGGCGTCGACATCCGCGCCGTGACGCCGTGGGCGCTCCTCGGGACATATGACTGGAATAGCCTGGTCACACGGGAGACAGGGCACTACGAGCCGGGCGCCTTCGATCTGCGCGCACCGGAGCCGCGGCGAACTGCGCTCGCGGGCATGATCCGGGACCTCACGGCCCACGGAGACGCCACGCATCCCGTGCTCGGCAGCCCCGGATGGTGGCGCCGGCCTCGCCGGTTCGCGTACGGCGTGCGCTCGCCTCGCCCGTCGGTCACGCCGGGCGGCGTGCGCCGCCTGCTGGTATCTGGTGCCGGCGGAACACTGGGCCGGGTGTTGGTCGCGCGGTGCGAGGTTCGCGGGCTGACACCAGTGTCGTTCGAGCGACCGGATCTCGACATCGCCGACCCGGACGCGGTGGCCGCCGTGCTCGATCGGGTTGACCCTTGGGCGGTGGTCAACGCGGCGGGCTATGTCCGCGTGGACGAAGCGGAGCGCGACCGTGCACGCTGCTTTCGGGAAAATTCCGACGGGCCGGCCGTGCTGGCCGATGCCTGCCGGCGTCGGGGCATCGCGATGGTCACGTTCTCCTCGGACCTGGTGTTCGACGGCGCCCGGCGCGAGCCATACGACGAGGACGCCGAGGCACGTCCGCTGGGCGTGTACGGCGAGAGCAAGCTGGACGGGGAGCGGCGAACGCTGGGAACGTATCCCGAGGCCCTCGTGATCCGCACGAGCGCGTTCTTCGGGCCTTGGGACGAACACAATTTCGTGACGGCGGGGCTGCGCGCGCTCAGCGAGGGGCGGTGCTGGGTCGCCGCGGACGATGCCGTGGTTTCGCCGACATACGTTCCGGACCTGGTCGACGCGGCGCTCGACCTCCTAATCGACGGGGAACGTGGAGTGTGGCACCTGGCGAACCAGGGCGCCATATCGTGGTACGAACTGGCACGGAAAGCCGCCGTGGCCGCCGGCGCGGATCCCGGACAGGTGCTGAGGTGTTCGACGAGCGAGCTCGCCCTCGCGGCGCCGCGGCCGGCCTTCAGCGCGCTCGGCAGTCGTCGCGGCTGGCTGCTTTCCCCATTGGACGAAGCGCTCGCCCGGTATATGGAGGCGTCCGGTGATCGGTGGCGCGCTGCGTTCGCCGCCCACGCCGGGCGGGAAGCGCTGCTGGGAGGATAGCTGAGTATCGGGTGAAAGCGCGCTGGCATGCGGGACGTCAATCAAGCCGGCTTGCGCCAGTAAGCCGGCTTGCACCTACCCGAGATCAGGCCCTCCCGCGTTCGGCATGGTCGGCCAGCTCAGCTGCAACCGTCGCCTTCAGCCGTTCGAACTCCCCCAGGTAGCTCTCGCACGGCACTCGCTCGAGGCGGTCGTCGTCTCCGCGGCGGAGATCCCAGAGTCCGCTGTTGTGCCAGTGGTGAGGATCTTCCCAATCCGGCCGGTCGATGATGGGGTAGATGCACACACCTTCGACCGGCACCCCCAGCCTCCGCGCGCCCACCACTTCTTCCGCCACCTCGCGCAACCACGGCGCTCGGCCGACGCCGAAGTGACTGGTCTCGGAGATCGCCAGCGGCCGGCCGTACCGGTGGAACACCTCCTGAAGCAACGTCCGAAGGGGAACCCATCGCTCGTCCCGAGGGGTGTCCTCCCACCGCAGCCGTCGGTCGGGATGCTCCCACTGATTGGCGTGATAGTAGTTGAGTCCGACGATGTCCAGGTATCGGGGATGCCCGCCAAGCGCCGGGTCGAGTCCGCCGGCGAGCATATCCCAGGCGTCGAACTGCGCCGCCCGCTGGTCCGCCGCGGCGCGCGCGAGATCCGGGCGGCCGGTGGGTGTCACCACGTGTATCAGGGGATCGACGTGCAGCATCCGGGCCCGGGGATCTACGTCCCAGATGGCTTCCATCGCCGCGATGGCCGCGCGCACGAGCTGCGCCTTCATCCGGACGCCATTCCCGTGCTCGAAGGGATGCATGTAACCCTTCTCGGCCGCGGCCCACGCGAAGAACGAGATCTCATTGATCGGCGTGTAGTACGGCACCGCGTCGCTGCGGTCCGAGATGAGCCGGGCGGCCGCCGCCGCGTAGCGGGCGAACCGCTCGACGAACCCCGCGGAATACAGATCGACCTGCTCCGGCCACCCATAGTGGCACAGGCTCCAGATGATCTCGATGCCGTAGCGTTGTGCGGCATCCAGCATCGGGAGCACCGAGGAAAAGTCCAGCTTCCGGCCGCGATCGACCAGCGGCCAGCGCATCCCCTCGCGCACCGTGAGAAAGCCGTGCGCCCGCAGGCGCTCGTAGTCCTCGTCGACCTGCACGTCGTGCTGCGTCGCCGCAACGAGGTCGAGCCGGACGCCTTGCGGGTTGATATGGTGCGCGGATTCGAACCCGGCCAGCCAGAATGAGCGGAACAGCGCCGACGTAGTCATGACGTGGTCCGGGAGGTCGCGCCGACGAGCGGCCCGATTGCCGAGCCAGGGTCTCGCACGTAGGCGCGGAATTGGTCTACGAGTGGAGTCGCGCGCCAGCGCGAGCCCGCGGTCCCCGAGTCCAGCGTGTACAGTCCAAGGTCGAGGTGGTATTCCTCGACGGGTCCGCGCCCGAAGCGGTAGCGCCAGTCGATCATGGTGAACAGCGGAAACCAGGTGTAGCCGAGCACCGGGACGCCGCGACCGCGGAGCCCGCGAATCGCCGCCACCGACGCCTCGAGCCAGCGAGCGCGGATGGACTCGTCCCCGCGCGCACTGGTCTCGGTCACCATGATCGGCACCTGATAGCGGCGCCAGTACTCTTCGATCAGGCCGGAGAACCCCACGCCGTCCTGCTCGACCGGCTGGTAGGCAAGCCGCCCGCGCCGGTCGATGTACAGCTGCGTGGTCGACCATTGGGGGTAAAAGTTGAGCCCCATGAGATCGAATGGCGTCGGTGCCGCCGCCATGCCCAGCAGGCGGTCGGGCGAGGCTCCGTGCCGGATCAGCCATCCGAACAGCACGTGTTCCGGTGTGACACGACCCGTGAGGAGATCGTACGGAAGGAAGGTGCGCGCCTGCTCCTCACGCGCCAGGGCGTGCAGGTCCTCGCGAGCCGCCCGACTCAGGCCACTCGCCTCCACGTGCACGAGCACCGCGGTAGGGTCGACTTCGCGGATGGCGGCGGCGGTGCGCTGAATGCCCTCGAGGACCTGCAGCAGGACCGTGACATACCCGCGTTCGGTCCGCAGGTACGGCGGCCAGAGCCCACGCTGACCGCAATAGAGCGCCGTGACGATCGGCTCGTTGAGCGGCGTGTACCAGCGAACGAGCCCGGCGTACCGACGCGCGAACGCGCCCGCATAGGCGGCGACGGCCTCCGGGTAGTCCGCGCTGGCAAACTCACGCCGCAGCCAGAATGGACACCCGTAGTGCATCAGGTCGATGATCGGCGTGAGCCCGAGCTCTTCGACCATGTACGACAGGACGGCGTCGGTCCATCGCCAGTCGAAGTCGCCCGGCTGGAACGGCTCCACTCGGTACCACGGGATGCCCCAGCGCACGGCCCGGACACCGAGATCCCGGGCCAGGGCGAGGTCCTCGCGCCAGTGCTCGTAGTGGCCCATGAGCTGGTATTCGTCCAGCGCGCGATGGCCGGGGCGGGTCTGGGGAACGAATGTATTCTCGATTCCCGTGGCCCAGAGAAAATCCTCCGGGCCACGCCGCCGAAAGGCGTCGGTCACCGCGATGAGACGGACACCGCCTTGGGTTTCTCGACCCGCTGGGCGCGCCGGAGCTGGCGCACCTGGTCGGCTGCGGTTCGTCCCGCCACGAAGGCGTGATCCGAGTTGTAGTACTCCCACTCCGCGTAGCGGCCCGCCAGAATGATGTCGTGCGACAGCAGCCACTCGCGGATGACCTGGACGTTGTGGGCCCGGGCGTGGTCGTATACCACGTAGGCAATCGGCATGTCGACCTCGTTCGCGGTCCAGATCGGATCTTCGGAAGCGAACAGCCCCACCGAGTGGCAATCCTGGATGCAGCGGCGGATCAGGTCCTCGCCTTCGCAGGGCAGCGGTTTTGCCTCCGAGTAGGTGATCTCGCACGTCAGGCCGAACCCTCCGGGCGGATTGCACTCGGGGCTCGCATTGCCCTGCACGAAGACGCGGTGGAAGACGGTGTCTTCAGGGTAGTAGATCCAGTGCTTCTCGGTCAGTCGCTCGCGTCCCACCCCGATATTGACGCAGCGCACGGAGACGTGCCGCAGGTCCGCCGCGGCGCGCCGCACCTCGGCCGGCGCCTCGGTGCCGATCATCTGGATGAGCTTCGGCAGCGGCATCGTGCTGACGAGATATTCGTAGGGGACGGTCTCGCCGTTGTCGAGTGTGACGCTATGATGCGAGGGCGACACGGCGGCTACTCGAGTACCGAGCCGCAGATCGCCCTCGAGCAGCGGCAGGAAACCATCCATGAGCGCCTGGAAGCCGCCACGCAGCGGATATCCGAACCGGGCATTGGGCCCCATCGGCTTGGCCACCGCGTGCAGCGCACCCTCGATCATTTCCTCCAGATTCGGCAGCGGCACTCGGCCGCCCAGCCAGGAGGTCTCCATCTGGTCGAGGGGCACCGCCCAGAGCTTCCGGTTGTATGGGATCGCGAAATGCTTCGCGATGCCTGCGCCCCACACCTTGTAGATGAATTCCTCGAAATTGCGCGGGGCGCCCTTGAACGGCTTCGGGCGCCGCCGCTCGCTGCCCGTATAGGCAAGGCTCCGGCTCTTGGTCTTCGTCATGAGCGGCTCGAACATGCCACGACGCTCCGGCCCCGTATAGTCCTCGTTCGCGTTGGAATCCGCCGGCGTTTTCCGGCCTTCCAGACTGCCGAAGCGCGCCTCGATCGCGCCGACGATGCACTCCTTGATGACGTCGGGCGGCAGCCCGTAGAGCGCCCCCTGGAAGGGATACCGGGTGTACACCTGCTTGCTGTAGATCCACGCCTCGCGATCCTGCCAGTGCACATTGTCCCCGAGCAGGAGGCGGTAGAGCTCGTGCACGTACTGGTCATGCGAGAACATGATGTGCCCGGCCATGTCGAACGTGAATCCCGCGTCCTCGATGGACCGGCACCAGCCGCCGACACGCTCGTGCTGTTCGAGCAGCACGGCTTCGCGGCCGAGGTGGTAGGCGGCGCTGAGGCCGGTGGGACCGGCACCGAGCACGACGACGTTCGCGGTCGTGGGTCGCTTCGAAACGTGTGGTGGCATGCGAGAACGATTCCTTTCTGGCTCAGGCCGGCACGGCCGAGGATCGAGGTGCCAGGCTTTCCGCCATCAACGATTCCATGGAGGCCGCGGTAGCATCCCACGACGTGCGGGCGAGCACGTCGCGCATCAGCTCGGCGCGGCGGGCACGCTCCTCGGGACCAGCCGCCAAGGCGGCCTCGCAGGCCTGGATGAAGGCCTCGTGCGTGTCTCCCAGGTACACGATCTGTCCGTACGGCTCGGCCACGTCGGTGATCGGGGTGCTCACGATCGGCCGTTCCGCGGCCATGTATTCGAGGGTTTTGGTCGGGCTGATGAATCGGGTCGAGTCGTTGCGTGCGAACGGCAGCAGGCACACGTCCCACCCGCCGAGATATCCCGGCAGCTCGGCGTAGCCGCGCTGGCCCGTGTAATGGATGTTTGGGCGCCGGGGAAGAGTCGCCGGATCGATCTTCACCACCGGTCCGACGAGAACCAGGTGCCACTCCGGGTGCGCGTCCGCCAGCGCGGCGATCAGCGGAAGGTCCAGCCGCTCGTCGATCACGCCATAGAAGCCGAGGCGGGGGTGCGGTAGCTCGCGCTGATCGGCGGGCTCTTCCGCATCGCCCCCCTGCAGCGCCCGACCGAAATGTCCCGCGTCGACGCTGCTCGCGAAGCAATGCACGTTCCGATGCTTGTCCCGCTTGGCGCGAAACAGGCTCGGCCCGCCCGTGAACATGATATCGGCCTCCTCCATCAGCTCTGCCTCGCGCTGCACGAGCTCCGGCGGGGCACCCGCGAACATCGACAGCTCATCCATGCAATCGTACACCATCAGCTCCGGCCGCAACGCCCTGGCCAGCGGTAAAGCCATGGGTGTATAGAGCCACGCCACGAGCCCCGATTCTCCCGCGGCGTCGCGCACCTCCTCCATCATTGGAGTGAGTGCTTCGATCTGCCGAGGATGGAAGCCGGGATCACGGACCGACGTCTGAGGACGGAAGACGGTGACGCCAGGTTCAGGCGTCGACCGCTCCCACCGGGGTGCGCCTTCCGGATCGTACTCGGGTTCCTCGATGAAGAGCACCGGTTGGCCCGCTGCCAGGCGGGAGAGCAGATGCTGAGGGCGCTGATACACGAAGTTCCACCGGAGGTGGGAAAAGACGACGATCGGATGACCCAATGCCATGCCAGCGCTCGTGTTAAGTGTTAACCGTTTGGGGTATGGCGCAGCCCTCCGGCGCACCGGGGGAGGTATCTCCGCGACCGATGTTGGGAAGTGCCGGCGCCATCAACCCGGAGGACCACAATTTGGGTGGGACCACACTATGTCGCCGCGTCCAGTGCCGCGCCAAAGGTGTGAGGTTCGTCACAGCCGGAGCCTCTCGTGCGGTGTCCTTTGGAGTGATGACTGCTCGACATTTCTTGGGCGGCTTTGGATTGGGGGCCGGGATCGTGTATTTCCTCGACCCCGATCGAGGCGAAGCCCGGCGCAGCCGCCTGCTTGGTGCGGTCGCTGCTCCGCGGACGAGGAAGTACGGGGCGCGTCTGGGCGACATTGACGGGTTGGACGCGGCCAATCTTGCCCCGCAGTCCGAGTCGATAGATCTCGCGCGGGCGGCGCGATTCGCCGGAAGGGTGCTCGCCGCGTACGGACTGCTGCGGCGTGGCAGGTCCGGCAGCCTGCTTCGCACGTTGGGGGTGGGTATCGCGGCCAGTCGCGTCGGCCGGGCGGCGGGGCCTTCGCGGCAGGGTGAGCGCCGTCGGACGGTGGACATCCAGCGGACGGTGTTCGTAGAGGCGCCGCTCGAGCGCGCCTACACGTTCGGCACGTCGTACGACAACCTCCCGCTGTTCCTGTCCACGGTGACCGAGGTGCGCGATCTGGGGGGCGGCAGGTCGCGTTGGACCGTGGGCCAGCCCGGTCGAGACACGGTCACGTGGATCTCGGCGGTCACCGAGCGAGAGCCCAATCGACTGCTGGCGTGGCGCAGCGAGCCCGGCTCCGCGCTGGATAATGCGGGAGTGATCCGCTTCAGCGCCGAGGGAAGCGGGACCCGCATCGATGTCCGCTTCTGTTACAGCTCGCCCACCGGGCGCCGAGGAGCGGGCGCCGACCTGTTCGGCGGCGATCCGCGCGGAGTGATGCACGAAGATCTCGAGCGTCTCAAGACCCTGCTCGAATCCACCGTAAGGAGTGATACGCATGGCTAGGAATCTGAGTCGCGAGTTCGCGACCATGACCGATGAAGAACGGCAGCGGTTCGCGCTCGAGCGCGGGGATGCGTCCGACGGCGGCGTGACCGAGCCTGCGGCAGACGAGCTCGTGTTCGATGACCCGCGCAACCCCGACCACATGGGCAGCCACCCCGCCGGCGACGCGGACGGGTCGGCAGACCCGGAGGCGAGGGACGGCGCGGCCGCGCAGCTCGACGACGAGGCGCACGCGCGGAATGTCAGAGAGCAAGGCAAGCGTCGCACCCGGTGATCCCGGTCACGGCACCCACCTACCCATCACGACACGATGGGGACGTTCTACATACCTCCAGGAAGTGCGAGGGATGAACGAGATGACAGCATTCGAAGGCGATGGTGAGCGATTCACCCAGTGGGAAAATCTGCGAGCCACGGAGCGCGAGCGGCGCGGCGTGAACGTCGGTAGCACCGAGCGATGGGTGTCCGGCCTCGCCGGCGCGGCCCTGCTCGGCTACAGCCTACGGCAACGGCGAATGCGCGCGCTGCTCATTCCGCTGGGCGGGGCGCTGCTCAAGCGCGCCATGACCGGCGTGTGCGAGGTGAACCGCGCCCTGGGCCGCAACTCGGCGCGCGATGAACAGACGATGAGTCCCGTGGCGAGCCTGCACCGCGGCGAAGGCAGAAAAATCGAGGAGGCGGTCACGATCAACCGTCCGCGCGACGAGCTGTATCGATTCTGGCGCCACTTCGAAAACCTTCCGCGCTTCATGGACAACCTCGAGTCGGTCACGGTGCTGGACGACAAGCGCTCGCACTGGGTGGCCAAGGGGCCGGTGGGAACCCGGGTCGAATGGGACGCCGAGATCCACAACGAGATCGAGAACGAACTCATCGCCTGGCGATCGCTGCCCGGCGCGGACGTGGACCAGGCAGGCTCCGTGCATTTCTCCCCGGTGCACAACGGCGGGACCGACGTCCGGGTGATCATGCGGTACTCACCCCCGGCCGGCAAGCTGGGCGATGCCGTGGCGCATGTGCTGGGCGACGATCCCGATCGCCAGATCGCGGACGATTTGCGCCGCTTCAAGCAGGTCATGGATGCAGGCGAGGTGCCGGCTGGCGTCTCGGGGTCCGGGTCCGCCTGACGTACGACTGCATCGTAGTGGGAGGTGGGCCGGCCGGGTTGAGCGCCGCGCTCATGCTCGGCCGGTGCCGCCGGCGGGTGCTGGTCTGCGATACCGGCGCGGGACGCAATCGTTGGTCGCACGGCGTCCACGGCTTCGTGACGAGAGACGGGACGCCGCCCGCGGAGTTCCTGCGGGTGGCCCGGGCCGAGCTGGCCCCCTACGACACTGTGGAGCTGTGCTCGGTGGAAGTGGTCGACGCGAGCCCCGGCGCCGATGGGTTCGAGGTCCGGTGCGCCGATGGCGCGGTGCGGCGCGCGCGGAAGCTGCTCCTCGCGACCGGCGTGGTGGACGAGCTTCCCCAGATCGACGGTCTCACGGAGCTGTACGGGCGGAGCGTCCACCACTGTCCGTACTGCGATGGATGGGAGTGGCGGGAGCAGCCGCTCGCGGCGTACGGGCGGGGCAACCATGGGGCGGGGCTGGCGATCGGCCTCACGGTGTGGAGCCCCGACATCCTGCTCTGCACCGACGGACCCGCGGAGTTCTCCGAGCACATGCGCGAGCGGCTCGACCGGCTGCGCGTGACCGTGCGTGAGGACCGCGTGCGGCGTCTGGAGGGAGCGGATGGGCGGCTCGCGCAGATCGTGTTCGATGCCGGTGCGCCGGCCCGACGCGCGGCACTGTTCTTCGCGACCGGCCAGCACCAGGCCTCGGAGCTTCCGGCCCGGCTGGGATGCCGCTTCACCGAGGAGGGTGCGGTCGATACCGGCAAGTGCGAAGCCACCAATGTGCCGGGGTTGTACGTCTGCGGCGATGCGTCTCGGGAGGCGCAGCTCGTGATCGTGGCCGCGGCGGAAGGGGCGGAAGCCGGAATGGCAATCAACAAGGCGCTGCTCGAAGAGGAGCTGGCCGCTGTCACCCTAGCAGGCAGGAGGTAGGACCGATGCTCGACAGGCTCGATGCAGGTCTGCGGGAGCTGGATTTCCTGGCACAAGTCGCTCGTGCCACCAGCCGGCGGACCTTTCTCCAATGGTCCGGCGTGACCCTCGCCGTCGCGACCGTGGGATGCGGTGACGATGATGGCGGCGATGTGACCACGCCGACCGGCAACCCCGTCAGTCCGGGCGCCAGTACGGCCAACGTGCCGCAAACGGCGGCCACCAACGTGCCTGTGCAGGTCACGGTACAGGCCAAGGACGCCAATGGCACCGACCTGCTGACCGGCGGGTCCACCGTCGTCGCCAGGCTGACCGGCGCCAACGAGCAGCAGATCCGGGTGGAAGATCGCGCGAACGGCAAGTACGTCTTCAGCTATACGCCGACCGTCGAGGGCACCGATACCCTGGAGATCACGATCGACGGCAGCCCGATCTCGGGCAGCCCGTTCACCATCAACGTAACCACCGGCCCCGCGCAGTTCGGCAGCGGCGATATTGCTGTGCTGAACTATGCCTACGCGCTCGAGCAGCTCGAGTCGACCTTCTTCACGCAGGTCGTCGAGAACTTCTACACCGGCGGGTCGGCCGAAGAGCTCCAGATCTTCACCGACATCCGCGATCACGAGGTCATCCACCGCGAGTTCCTGAAGGCCGCGCTGGGGGATCAGGCGATCCCGACGCTGCAGTTCGACTTCACCAGCGTCGATTTCACCAGCCGCCAGAACGTGCTCGATACCTCGCTGACGTTCGAGGACCTGGGCATCAGTGCCTACAACGGGGCCGGATTCCTGCTGGAGAATCCCGATTTCGTCACGGTCGCCGGGAAGATCGTCTCGGTCGAGGCGCGCCACAGCGCCGTGCTCGCGCTCCTGCAGAACCCGAACAGCACCGCGTTCGCGAACGACAACATCGTCGAGCCCGCAACGGGCCTCGACCTCTACCGCACCCCGAATCAGGTGCTGCCCATCGCCGATCCGTTCGTCACGACCGAGATCGACACCTCGCAGCTGCCGACGAACTAGGAGCCTGCATCATGACAGACACTACGATCCTCGGCGGGCTCGATCCGGAACTCGTCGACCGCGTCGTCTCACGGCGCGACGCGCTGCGCGAGACGGGACGTCGGGCCGGCCTGCTGGCGGTTGCCTCGATGCCCGTCCTGTTCGGGGTGATGGCCAAGAAGGCGTTCGCGCAGGGCGGCATCCCCGCGGATATCATCACGGTGCTCAATTTTGCACTGACGCTGGAGTACCTGGAGGCCGACTTCTATCAGACGGGGTTGCCCACGGTGGATGTGGGGGAGGCGCGCCCTATCTTCGAGCAGATCCGCAATCACGAAGTGGCCCACGTCGCCCTGCTCGAGGGGCTGCTGGGCGAAAACGCCATCGTGAAACCGACTTTCGACTTCACGGCCGGCGGGGCCTTCAACGACGTGTTCAGCAACCCCGGCACGTTCATCACGGTGGCCCAGGCGCTCGAAGACACCGGCGTCCGGGCCTACAAGGGCCAGGCGGCGGCGCTGATCGCCGAGGATCAGGTGCTCACCACCGCCTTGCGCATCCACTCCGTGGAGGCGCGGCACGCCGCCGCCATCCGCCGCCTGAGCCAGTCGCCGGCCGCGAAGGCATGGATCACCGGCAACGATGGCGCTCCGACGGCGCTTGCGCCCGTCTACGCCGGCGAGGAAAACACCACACAGCTTGGCATCGATCTCTTGCCGTTCGGAAGCGCCGATAGGGTGTCCGAGGCCTTCGACGAGCCCTTGACCCGGGCCGAAGTCTTGGCGATCGTCGTGCCGTTCGGCGTCCCGCCCGATCCGGAGTAAAGTCGGGAGTTCCCGGCTAGAAGAGCAGCTCGACCCCCAGGCGGACCAGCCTGGGGGGGCCGTACGCAAACAGCGGCTGCGTGTAGTCCCGTGCGGCCGCGACATATAATGGAAAGAGCTCCTCCCGCCCGGACAAGTAGCCGTCGCCGTTGAGATCGGCGCTCCGTCGATAGCGCGACGACTCGAACGGAATCTTTTCGGGGTGGGTGGCGTACGCGGCTTCTGCCATCCGCAGGATGGCGGCATCGGTGGGCTGCGGCTCGCCGGAGTCGCGCCGCACGGCCACCACGTTCCGCCGGTTCAGCAGATTCCGAACATCCAGGTACAGCCCACCCGCGGTCCGGCCGAGTCGCAGCGGGCGCCGCACCAGCAGGTCGACGGTGGAGCTGCCCGGCAGCCGCGAGCCGTTCGGCAGCCCCAACAGCGAATCCGTGGTGTCCGCGAGCGAGAACGGCAGCCCGGACAGCAGCCGCAGAACCACCGCGCCCTCCAGCCCCGCCACCGGGCGCACCCCCAGGATCTTGGGCCCGATATTCGAGGGCACCTTGCCACGCGCGAGCGCGGTGAGGGTGTGCCGCTGATCGAAGTCGAGTGGGAATTCCGCCCGGGCCGGGCGGTTGGTATCGCCCGTCTGTGGATTGACGACGATCAGGCGGTTGAGGAGGAAGGCGTCGGTCGAGGTCGCCTTGGCCTGCGAAAGCGTGTACGCCACCCGGAAGCCGTAGCCGTTCCGCATCTCGCGCTCGGCGAGCACCTCGAGACCGCGCGTCGTGCCGGCGTCCGCATTGCCAAAAATCGTCGAGTCGGGGTTGATGCCGATCGGCACCGATGCGACGAGCCCCGTCAGGCGTTTCTGGTAGACCCCGACCCGGACCGACAGTGCGTCGCGTGGGCGGATGCGCAGACTGAACTCGTACTGGGTGGCGCGCTCGAAGCCGATATTCGGGTTGCCCCGGCGGAAGCGTCCGGTGCGGGTCGTGTCGTCGAACGCGGCGTCCACCAGGAATTGGTAGTCCGGAGCCTGGGTGAACTGACCATAGCTCGCCACGAACGTGGCCCCCTGGAGCACGGTCGACACGGCGAATCGCGGGCTCACCTTCCGCTGGGCGCCGCGCGACTCGGCGGCGCTCTCGGTGCGGGCGTCGAACTGGTCATACCGCACGCCGGCGGTCACCGCGATGTCCGCCACCCGGGTTTGCGCCTCGATGTAGCCGGCCATGCTGCGCGGAGAAAAGGTCGATATGGCGGCCGGCGGCACCGAGTCGCCGACGGGCAGAAATCCCAGCACCCGCTGGTAGGTCCGGACCTGCTGGCTCGCGAACTCGCCGCCGACGAACAGGTCCAGACGCCGGATGCCCCCGTATGTCGCGTCCAGCTGGAGTCGCGTCTCCCCGAACCGATTCCAGCCGAGCTCGCCGCGGGAGGCGCCTGCCAAGAAAAAAGCCGGCACGCCCCAGGGCGTCGCATCGCTGAGGGTGGGCTGCCCGAAGCGCTCGACCGGGTCGGCCGAGCTGCTTTGCGCCCGCGCATGCTCCTCGCCGACCACGTGAAAGCGTGATCCGCTGATCGCCCCCACCTGGTAGTCGACCGTGCCGTCGAGCTGTCCGCGTACGAACTCACGTACGAAGCGGCCGCCCCGAAGGTCGACGATGATCGGAGTGTGAGACGACGGGCCGGTGCGGAGCTGCAGGTGCCCGCTGACCAGGTCGCCCCGGAGCCGCTGTACCGGCGCGAAATCCAGCGCGTACTTGTAGGCCGGATCGAACAGCAACCGTTGATCCTCGGAGTGTATGCCGAACACGCGAAGAACGGCGCCGCTCGTCACCGGTACCACCAGCTTGGCCGCGCCGTTCCACTGCTCACCGCTGTTGTGCGGAAGCAGGTCGGGCTGCGTGGACCTCGGATCCCGGGGGTTCGTGGGAGCAGGGGCGTTGACCGGGTCGTCGTCGAGCCGTCCCGCCACATCGATGGCCCCCACGAAGCCGATGCCCGCGGCAACCGGCCCGCCCGCACGAAGCGCGACACGATCGAGCCCACGATCGAGCCCGTCGCCGAACGGGCGGTCCGTTTCGATGGCCGCGCGCCCATCCCATGCCTCGCCCGGATCACGAGTCACCACGTTCACGAGGCCGGACAGCGCCTGGCCATAGCGAGCCGAAAATCCATTGGTCACCAGCGAGGCTTCGCCGAGCAGATCGGGCGGGATGCGGAGCCCGAGCCCGCCGGTCGCGGCGTCGAGCTGATTTTTCACCCCGAGTCCGTCGAGGATGAACGACTCCTCGCCGATCCGGCCGCCGCGATAGCTCTGGCCGACGGTGCCGGCACTCAGCGCGATGGCCTCCTCGAGCGAGCTGACCGGAAGGTTGCGCAGGTCGTCGGCCGAGATCTTCTGTTCGGTGCTCGTGGCAAGCGGGTCGAGCAGCTCGTCGACGGGCGCGGTCACCACGAGCGGGGCGAGCTCCACGGCGCTCGCCTCCAGCTCGAAGTCCGCGGTCACCGTCGCCCCGGCCCGGACGAAGACGCTGTCGAGCACCACGCCGCGATACCCGATGAGGCGGGCGGCCACGCGATGCCAGCCGGTGCGTACGCCGCGCACGCGATACAACCCGCCCGTATCGCTCACCGCGCCGACGCGCTCGTCCACCAGCACCTGTACGGCGTCGAGCGAGCGTCCCGAGCCCTGCTCGCGCACGCGCCCGGCCACCGCGCCTTCGCTCTGCGCGGCCAGAGAGCCACCGCCGAGCAGGGCACAACCCGCGAGCAACAACCGCGCGCCGGCCGCCGCGTACCGGTCGGAGCTCATGGCGCCGCGAAGTCGTAGAGGTACAAGTCGCCGGCCCGCGAGACGGTGGTATCGACGTGCTGCTCGCTCGTGATCGGGTCCACCCGGCCCGAGAAGATGAGCGCGTAGCCTTCGGCGACGAGGCGGTCGCCGAGGGGCGAGAACGCCGGGCGGCGGAACAGCCCGGGTCCGGGAAGCTCGATATCGCTGCCGGACGGGATGTCCACCACGTGCACGATGCCGCCGCTGTCCCACTGGGTAGGGCCGAGCACCGGGTCGGTCGAGAACGCCACCCGCCCGCCTACCGTGGCCGCGAGCCGCCTTCCCACCACGTGCACGTCCCGGACGATGCCGGCCTCGCCGAAGTCATGCACCACGCTCACCTCGCCGGTCGAGAGGAGGCGCCGGAACACACGGCTGTCTCCGCCCAACGTGTAGTAGATCTCGTCCGGCGAGCTCCCGACGGCGACACCCGACGCGAAGTCGGTGCCGGGTACGGTGGCGGGCGTCGCGGTGAGCGGTGCCAACTCGAGGATCGACACCTTGAGACCGCTCGCCAGGGTGTCGAGTCGGCAATCGGGACAGGCACGCCGGAGAACCGTCCGGCCGCCGACGTACACCAGCCGGGTGTCGCTCAGCCACCGGAGCGAGGTGACGCCGGTGTAGGTGGGGTCGCCGATGATGGTGTAGGGAATGGATCGAACCTCTGAAGCGGTTGCCGGATCTAACCCCGGAGCGACCGCCACCGCTTCGCGGCTCGGATTGGTTCCGCCGATGGAGCTGCTCGCTTTGACGAACGCCAGGCTGCCCGACGCGGACACGGCAGGCGACTCGATCGCATTGGAGACTTCCGCGTCGGCCAGCGTCGGGTCGCAGGAGAGCCGCCGCTGGCTGCCGCCGGTCGGCGGCAGCTCGGCCAGACAGACATCGGCATCCGCTCGCCCGAGCTGCTGTGCGGAGTAGAGGAGTGCCGAGCCGTCAGGGAGCCATGAGGCTCCGCGGTCGGCGGCCTCGTTCAGGGTGAGGCGGATGGGCGGTGTCGGATCGAAAGGCTGACTGGTGCCGAACGGGGGAGTGCTGAACGGGTCGCTGTGGCCGCAGGCCAGCGCGAGGAATGCTCCAGCCACCAGGGCCGCGCGCGGGAGGTCCTTCGTGGAGGCAATCGCCATTGGCGGCTCGAAGGTTGGGCGGAATCGGAGTGGAGACGTGTCAGAGCGCGACGGCGCACACACCCGGGTGTTCGAATCTGGGATTCGACGGTCCCGCATCCGCACACTGATCCCAACGCCGTTCGCCCGGGGCAGTCGCACAAGTCGTTGCGCTTGCATGGCATGGCAATAATGCTCGAGCTGGCACGGTCCTCTCCTAAGGCGAGCCTGCACTCTCGGCATCCGGAGCTGCGGAAGGTAGCAGCAGCAGCGCGCGGCGATCGCGCGACCTCCCTCCGCCGAGCCTGACGCAACGCGATCTATCTATAAGGAATACCTGTGGACATTCCGCGGGCCCCGGCACGACGCGGCCGGAAGCAAATAGTCTACGGCGCCCTTGCCCTGGTCGCCATCGTCCTTGCCACGCTCGGACTACGCGGGCTGAAGCCGGCCGCGCCCCGGGTCGACCGCGCCGCGGTCTGGATCGATTCGGTGGCGCGCGGTCCCCTGGTCATCGAGGTGCGTGGCCCGGGCACTCTGGTCCCCGAGCGGATCCGCTACATCTCGGCCGTCACTGCGGGACGGGTCGAGCGGCGGCTGGCGGAAGCGGGGCAGACCGTCAAGGCCGGCACGGTCCTGCTCGAGCTCAGCAATCCCGACGTCCAGCTCGAGGCGCTCGAGTCGGAGCGTCAGTTCACCGTGTCCCGCGCCGAGCAGGTGAACCTCCGCGCCGATCTGGTCTCGCAGCGGCTGAACCAGGAGGCACAGGTGGCGGCGGCGCGCGCCGGTTATCAGGATGCGCGGCGCAACGCCGAGGCCGCCGAGTCGCTGGCGGCCAAGCAGCTCATCGCCGCGAACGAAGCCAGCCGCGCGCGCGACCAGGTCGAAGAGCTCGGCACCCGGTACAAGGTCGAGCAGGAGCGGCTCGCCGTGATCACCCAGGCCGCCGATTCGCAGGTGGCCCTCCAGCAGGCCCAGGTCGACCGGCTCCGCGATGTGAACCAGTTCCAGCGCGGCCGCGTCCGATCGATGGTGGTGGTGGCCGGCGCCGACGGCATCCTGCAGGAGCTTCCGCTCGAGGTGGGGCAATGGGCGCAGAGCGGCGCGACGTTGGCCCGCATCGTGGAGCCCGGGAAGCTGAAGGCGGTCCTCCGCATTCCCGAGACCCAGGCCAAGGACGTGACCATCGGACAACCCGCCGCCGTCGATACCCGGAACGGCATCGCGCGCGGCAAGGTGATGCGGATCGACCCCGCGGTCCAGAATGGCACCGTCACGGTGGACGTCTCGCTCGAAGGTGAGCTGCCGCGTGGCGCACGCCCGGACCTCTCGGTGGATGGAACGATCCAGGTCGAGCGGCTCGACAACGTGCTGCATGTGGGCCGGCCCGCGTTCGGGCAGTCGGGGGGCACGGTCGGACTGTTCAAGCTGAGCCCCGACGGCACCGAAGCGGTGCGGGCCACCGTACGGCTCGGCAGGACTTCGGTCAACACGGTCGAGGTCCTGGGGGGGCTTCAGGCGGGCGACAAGGTCATTATCTCGGACATGTCCCGATGGGACGGCGTTGAGCGGGTACGGGTGGAGTGATGCGCGACTTACGACAGCCAGAGGACTACACATGAGCGAGCCGCTGATTGCGCTGGCAGGGATCAAGAAGGTGTTCTATACCGACGAGGTGGAGACGCACGCGCTGTCCGAGATTCACCTCGAGATCCGGAAAGGCGAGTACCTGGCGATCGCCGGGCCCTCGGGGTGCGGCAAGACGACTCTCCTGTCCATTCTCGGCCTGCTCGATTCACCCACCGACGGCAGCTACACGCTCGACGGCCAGCCGGTCTCACGGCTCACCGCCGCCGAGCGCGCCCGGGTTCGCAACCGGCAGATCGGTTTCATCTTCCAGGCCTTCAACCTGATCGGCGACCTCACCGTCTACGAGAACGTCGAGCTGCCGCTCACCTACCGTGGCATGCCCGCGGAGGAGCGGCGGACGCGCGTGCAGGCGGCGCTCGAGCGGGTCGGCATGTCCCACCGGATGAAGCACTTCCCCGCCCAGCTCTCGGGCGGCCAACAGCAGCGCGTGGCCGTGGCCCGGGCGGTGGCGGGAGATCCGGCCATCCTGCTCGCGGACGAGCCCACCGGAAACCTCGACTCGACCAACGGCGAGGCGGTGATGGAGCTGCTCCGCGAGCTGCACCAGGGTGGGGCGACGATCTGCATGGTCACGCACGACGCCCGCTACGCACGACATGCGGAGCGCTCGGTGCACCTGTTCGACGGCAAGGTGGTGGAGGAGCGCCAGCTCTCCGCCGTCAGCTAAGGAAACTCCTGATGCACACGCTCCTCGGGGACCTCCGTTTCGCCCTGCGCCGATTGCGCCGCACGCCGACCTTCACCATCGCGGCCATCGTCTGCCTGGCGCTCGGCATCGGCGCCAACACCGCGATCTTCACGGTCATCAACGCCGTGCTGGTGCGGCCGCTCCCGTACCCCGAGCCCGAACGGCTGGTGATGGTGTGGGAAGCGAACCGCGACCGCGCAGGCGACCGAAACGTGGCCTCGCCGGGCAACTTCCTGGACTGGAAGGCGCAGAACCGGGTGTTCGAGCGGATGTCGGCCGTGTATCACACTCGAATGAACCTGACCGGACGCGGCGAGCCCGTGGAGGTGCCGGCCGAGCTCGCGACGGCCGACCTGTTTCCGCTGCTCGGCATGCAGCCGATCCTGGGCCGGACCTTCACGGCCGACGAGGATGCACCGGGCGGGCCCTCGGTGGTCGTGCTGGGTCACGGCCTCTGGCAGCGGCGGTTCGGAGGCGCGCGCGACGTCGTCGGGCAGACGATCGCGCTCGACGGCACGGCGTTCACCGTAGTCGGCGTGATGCCCGAAGGCGCCGGCCTCGTGGGCCTGCCGCGCGCACCCGACCTCTGGGTGCCGTTCGCGCTCGATCCCGGCCGCGATTACCGAGCCCTGGAGGGTCGCTACATCCAGGTGCTCGCCCGCCTCAGGCCCGGCGTCGCGCGTGACCAGGCCCAGGCCGAGATGGCCACGCTCGCGCGACGACTCGAGGAGCAATATCCCGAGTCCAATCGAGGCTGGTCCGTGAACCTCGTGCCGGTCGAGGAGCAGACCAAGGGCACGCTTCGACGTCCGCTCCTCGTACTGGCGGGCGTCGTCGCGCTGGTCCTGCTGATCGCGTGCGCCAACGTGGCCAATCTGCAGCTCGCACAGGCGGCATCCCGCCGCCGCGAGATTGCCGTTCGGGCCGCGCTCGGCGCGAGCCGCGCCCGCATGGTGCGCCAGTTTCTGGCCGAGAGCCTGCTACTCGCCGCGGCCGGAGGGATCGGCGGGGTGCTGCTGGCGCTGTGGCTGACCGCGGCGCTCGCGGCGCGGGCCGCGGACACGATCCCGCGGCTGAGCGGCGTGCAGGTGGATGTGGCCACGCTCGCGTTCACGCTCGTCCTCGCCGCGGTCGCCGGTGTCCTCTTCGGCCTCGTGCCCGCGCTGCACGCGGGGCGGACCGAGCTCCACGAATCCCTGAAGGACGGGGGACGGGGCGCTTCGGGCGGCGGCGCGCGCACCCGCGCGACGCTGGTCGTGGCCCAGGTCGCGCTGTCGCTCGTCCTTCTCGTGGGTGCCGGGCTGCTGCTCAAGAGCTTCGCGCGCCTCCAGCAGGTGGAGCTGGGCTTCGACCCCGGACAGGTGCTGACGGCGCGTGTCACCCTTCCCGAGTCCCGGTACCGGACGCCGGCCTCGCAGGCCGACTTCTTCCGCACGTTGATGTCCGACGTGCGCGCTCTTCCCGGCGTACGAGCGGCCGGTGCGATCAATTGGCTGCCGCTCTCGGGGCTGCGCTCGGGCACCGGAGTCTTCATCGTGGGCCGCCCGCTCCCGGCGCCAGGTGAAGATCTGGCGGCCAACATCAGCGCCGTGGACCCCGGGTACTTCGAGGCCATGAGAATTCCGGTGCGCGATGGCCGCGTGCTCGAGCCCAGCGACGGGCCGCGGCAGCCGAAATCCCTGGTCGTAAGCGAATCCTTCGTTCGCCAGTACCTCGGCGACGTCCCTCCGCTCGGGCAGCGGATCGGCATGGAATGGACCGACACGCTGGTCGGCACGATCGTCGGCGTCGTCGGAGACGTGAAGCACTCCGGTGTCGACTCGGTGGCGAGCCCGACGATCTACTGGGCGGAGGCGCAGTTCCCGTGGAGCGCGATGAGCCTGGTCGTGCGCGCGTCAGGGGATCCCGAGCAGCTGGCCACGGCGCTCACCGGGAAGGTGCACGCGCTCGATCCCGAGCTCGCGGTGGCCGACATCAAACCGCTCGAGGCCTACCTGGGCGACGCCCTGGCACGCCGGCGGTTCAGCATGACGCTGCTCGCCGGCTTCGCAGGGCTGGCGCTGCTCCTCACCGGGGTGGGCCTCTATGGGGTGATGGCCTACTCGGTGGTGCAACGTACCCGAGAGCTCGGCATCCGCCTCGCGCTCGGGGAAAGCGGTGACGCGGTGCTGCGCGGCGTGCTCAAGCGGGGGCTGGCGCTCGTGGCAGGCGGGGTGCTCGTCGGGCTGGTGGGCGCGCTGGCGTTCACCCGCGTGCTCGCCGCGCTGCTTTACGAGGTGAGCGCCACCGACCCGGTGGTGTTCGCCGTCATCATCGGCGTGCTCGCCGCCGTGGGCATCCTCTCGAGCTACATCCCGGCCCGGCGCGCCACGCGCGTCGATCCAATGGTCGCGCTCCGGTCGGAGTGACCATGGACTCGCTCCTGCAGGATCTGCGGCACGCCGTGCGTGCGCTGCGACAGGCCCCGGCGTTCGCGCTCGCGGCAATCCTCACGCTCGGGCTCGGCATCGGCGCCAACACCGCCATCTTCAGCGTGGTGAACGGTGTTCTGCTCCGTCCGCTCGCGTTTCCCGACCCGGAGCGGCTGGTCACGATCTGGGGCTATCACCCCTCGATCGGTCGCGAGACCGCGTCCCTGCCGGATTATCTCGACTGGCGTCGTGACGCCAGGTCGTTCGGTGCCATGGCGGCCTGGGCCAACACGCAGTTCACCGTCACTGGAACCGGCGAGCCCGAGGTGGCGCGCGGGGCGCTCGTCACCGCCGATTATTTCCGGGTGCTGGGCGTGACGGTGCCCGTGGGCCGGGACTTCCGGCCGGAGGAGGAACGTGGCGGCGCCGCCAGGACCGCCGTGCTCGGCCATGGCTACTGGCAACGGCGGTTCGGGGGGCGCGCGGACGTGGTGGGCCGCCAGATCGTGCTCGGCGGGGTGCCGCACACCATCGTCGGCGTCGGCGCGCGCGGGCTGGCGCTGCCCGAGGAGGTGGAGGTATACGCGCCGCTCGTGACCGACACGACGCTCGGGCGGCGGAGCGATTTCCTCCAGGTCATCGGGCGGCTCGGTCCCGGGGCGGATGTCGCGCGCGCCCGGGAGGAGATGACGACGATCGGCCGGCGGCTGGCGCAAGCGTATCCGCAGACCAATGCGGGTTGGGGGGCCCAGCTCATACCACTGCACGAGCGCATCGTCGCCGAGATTCGCCCGGCGTTGCTGGTCTTCATGGGCGCGGTCGGGCTCGTCCTGCTCATTGCCTGCGCGAACGTGGCCAATCTGACGCTCGCCCGCGTCGCGTCGCGCGAGCGCGACGTGGTGATCAGGGCCGCGCTCGGCGCCTCACGCTCTCGCCTGGTGCGCCAGCTGCTCACCGAAAGCGTCGTCCTCGCGCTGACCGGCGGGGCGCTGGGCGTGGGTGTCGCGATCTGGGGCGTGCGCGCGCTGCAGGCGCTCGGACCGGGGACGATCCCTCGACTGGGGGAAATCCAGGTGAGCGGGGGCGCCCTCGCGTTCGCGGTCGCGCTGTCGCTGACCACGGGATTGCTGTCGGGGCTGGTGCCCGCGCTCCGGCTGGTGCGAGTGGATCCGCGTGGGGGTCTCGCCGAGGGCGGACGTGCCCTCGCCGGGAGCCGGTCGGCAGGCCGCACGCGGGCGGCGCTGGTGCTCGGTGAGGTGGCGCTGGCCTCCATGCTCCTGGTGGGTGCCGCCCTCCTGGTGCGCAGCTTCGACAGACTGCAGCGGGTGGACCTCGGCTTCACCACCGGCGGCATCGTCACCGCCCGCGTGACCCTGCCGCGGTCGCGGTACGACGACCCCGGCCGCCAGGTCGCCTTCACCAACGACCTTCTCGCGCGCCTGCAGGCGGTGCCGGGCGCGACCGCGAGCGCGCTGGCGTCCGACGTCCCGGTGGGTGACGGGCCGCCCTACTGGGCGTTTGCCGTGGCCGGGGCCGAGCCTCAGGCGCCCGACGTGGTGCAGGACGCGGTCGTCTTCCGAACCAGTCAGGATTACTTCCGGACCTTCGGCGTCCCGCTCGTCCGCGGCCGATTGTTCGAGCCGGGTGACCGCGACGGCGCGGATGCCGTCGCGCTGGTCAGCCAGTCGCTCGCCCAGCGGTATTGGCCCGGGCGCGATCCGATCGGCGGGCGGGTGACCTTCGGCGATCCGGCGGACACCTCGTCGACGTGGATGACCATCGTCGGCGTCGTGGGCGACGTCAGGCAGGAAGGTCCGGCCAGCGCCCCCTATCCGCAGCTCTACATGCCCCTCGCGCAGGTCCCGAGCCGGTCGCTCGTCATCGCCGCGCGCACCGGGGGCGATCCGCTCCGTTTGGTGCCCGATCTCAAGCATGCCGTAGCAGGCGTGGACGGCGATCTCGCGCTCTCCCGGATCGCGACGATGCACGACCGGCTCGCGGACGCGATGGCAAGGCCGCGGGTGAATGCCCTGCTGCTCGGTGGATTCGCGCTCGCGGCCCTGGTGCTCGCCGCGCTGGGCATCTACGGCGTGATCAATTACGGGGTCGTGCAGCGTACGCGCGAGCTCGGCATCCGGGTGGCGCTCGGCGCCAGGGCCGCCGATGTCCTCCGGCTGGTGATCCGCCAGGGGATGGCGCCGGTGATCGCGGGGCTGCTGCTCGGCCTGGCCGGCGCGGCGGCGGCGAGCCGCGTGCTTCGCGGGCTCTTGTACGGCGTCGGTACCACCGACCCGATCACCTACGCGGCGGTGGCCGGCTTCCTGACCGCCGTGGCGCTGCTCGCGAGCTATCTGCCCGCGCGACGCGCGGCGCGGGCCGATCCGGTCACCGCGCTGCGGGAGGAATGAACATGCTCAACGGTCTGCGCTACGCGGTCCGGTCGCTCCGGCGGAGCCCTACGCTCGTCGTGGCGGTGGTGCTGACGCTGGCGGTGTGCATCGGCGCCACGACGGCGGTGTTCAGCGTCGTCTATGCCGTGCTGTTCCGTCCCTTGCCGTTCGCGGACCCCGGGGGCGTGCTGCTCGTCCGCGAGGTGTGGCGCGGCAATGCCGGCTCGATGTCCGCCGGGAACTGGGCCGACCTCAAGCGGGACGACCAGCTGTTCGCGCACCTCGTGCCGGCGCAGGGTGCGAGCGTCAACCTGGCGGGTGCCGACGTGCCTGAGAACGTGACCGGCGCGCGGGTCGGCGCCGACTACTTCTCGTTGCTCGGCGTCGCCCCCGCCATGGGCCGCTCGTTTCTCCCGGACGAGGATCGGCCGGGTGCCGATGGCGTAGTCATCCTGAGCGACGGGCTGTGGCGGCGGCGGTTCGGGGCGGACCCCGCCATCGTGGGCCGAGAGATCCGCATCGACAACGTGCCGAGGCAGGTCGTGGGCGTCATGCCGCGATCGCTCGACTATACGCTGTTCGACGAAGAGCTGTGGCTACCGATCGCGTTCAGCCCCGAGCGGCTCGCCGAGCATGACGAGCACTATCTCCTGGTGCTGGGGCGCCTCAAGCCCGGGGCCGCGCTGGCCCAGGTGCAGCCGGAGCTCGACCGGATCGCCAGCAGCCTGCGCCAGCGCTTTCCGAAGGAGAACGCGGAGCGTTCGCTCGGGGTCGCCCAGCTGCACGAGGAGCTGGTCAGCGACTACCGGCCGCGGCTCTTCATCCTGCTGGGCGCCGTCGCGTTCGTGCTCCTGATCGCCTGCGCCAACATCGCCAACCTGCTGCTTGCCCGGGCCACTGCGCGGAGCCGAGAGACTGCGATCCGCGCGGCGATCGGTGCCGGGCGCGCGCATATCCTCCGCCATGCGTTCGCGGAAAGCCTGGTGCTGGCCGCCGCGGGCGGCGTGCTCGGCATCGTCGCCGCGTACTGGGGGGTGGCGGGGCTGGTGGCGATCGGTCCAGCGGACGTGCCCCGGCTGACGCTCGCGCGCGTCGACGGGCCCGCGCTCGCCTTCGTCCTCGGGCTGACGCTGCTCTCAGGGCTCGTCTTCGGGCTCGCCCCCGCCGCCCGCATGGCCGCGCAGCTGCCGCAGGAGGCACTCAAGGAAGGCGGGCGCACCGGCAGCGGCGGACGTCGCGATCGGCTGCGCGGATTGCTCGTGATCGGTGAGATCGCCCTCGCGCTGGTGCTCTTGACCGGAGCCGGCCTGTTGATCCGGAGCGCGGTGGCGCTCGACGACGTCGACGCGGGGTTCGACCCGCGCGGCGTGCTCGTCGCCCGGGTGAGCCTGCCCGCGAGTGGCTATGACACCCCGGAGAGGAGCGAGCAGGCGTTCGCCCGGATCGCCGAACGGCTGGAGCAGGCGCCGGGTGTGACCGCGGCGGGGCTCGTGTCGTCCGCGCCGTTCGAGGGCGGCAGCACCAATGGATTGGTGCCAGAAGGACGGGCGCTCGACATCGAGTCGTCGATCCAGTCGGCGTTGCGGATCGTCTCGCCGGGGTACTTCGCGACCATGGGCATCCGCATCCGCCGGGGACGCACCTTCACGGCGGAGGACCGGGCGGGCGCGCCGCTGGTGATCGTGGTGAACGAGACACTGGCGCGCCAGGCGTGGCCCGGTGACGACCCGATCGGCAAGCGGGTCGCATGCTGCGAGTCCGGACCCGACGGCGCTCCCAACTGGAAGACGGTGGTCGGCGTAGCCACGGACGTCCGTGCCGACGGCGTGGCGGAGGAGCCGCCGCCGGAGTTCTACCTGCCGGTGGCGCAGGCGCCGCGCGCGGCGTGGCAATGGATCGACCGGACCATGACGCTCGCGGTGCGCACACAGGCGGACCCGATCACCCTGTCGGGCGCGGTGCGGGACGCGGTATGGGGCGTCGACCGCGCGCTTCCCGTCTACGACATCGGGACGATGGACGACCGCCGGATCGCGACGCTGGCCTCCTCGCGGTTCAGCACGATGCTGCTGACGGTCTTCGGCGGGATCGCGCTGTTGCTCGCGGCCATCGGCGTCTACGGCGTCATCTCCTACGGCGTCACCCAGCGCTCGCAGGAGATCGGGATCCGTGTGGCCCTCGGCGCGGGCCACGGGCGCGTGCTCCGCCTCATCGTGGGGCACGCGGCGGCGCTCACCGGCGTCGGGCTCGCGCTGGGGCTCTCGGGCGCGCTGCTGCTGTCCCGTTTCCTGGGCGAGCTGCTCTACCAGATCAGCCCGACCGACCCCCCGACCATCGCCGGTGGCGTAATCGTGCTCTCGCTCGTGGCGCTCGCGGCGGCGGTGTTTCCGGCGCTCCGGGCCGCCCGAACCGATCCCGCCGTGGCGCTCAGGGCGGAGTAAACCATGGCACTCGCGATCGATCCGCTCATCCGGCTCGGCGGCATCTCCAAGATCTTCCACACCGACGAGGTCGAGACCCACGCCTTGTCGAAGATCGACCTCGACATCCGGGCCGGGGAGTACGTGGCGGTGTGCGGCCCCTCGGGCTGCGGCAAGACTTCGCTGCTCTCGATCCTCGGGCTGCTCGACACCCCGAGCGAGGGGAGCTACGTGCTGGCCGGCGAGCCGGTGTCCACGCTGTCGGCAGCGCAGCGGGCCCGGGTCCGGGCCCGTGCGATCGGTTTCATCTTCCAGGCCTTCAACCTGATCGGCGATCTCACCGTCTACGAGAACGTCGCCCTGCCGCTGAAGTACCGGGGCATGGGCGCGGAAGAACGACGCGGCGCGGCCCACGAGGCGCTGGAGCGCGTGGGCCTGCTGCATCGGCTGCACCACTATCCCGCGCAGCTCTCGGGCGGTCAGCAGCAGCGTGCGGCGGTGGCCCGGGCCGTGGCCGGGAAGCCCGTGGTCCTGCTGGCCGACGAGCCCACCGGGAACCTCGATTCCGGGAGCGGCAGCGACGTCATGGCGCTGCTGCGCGAGCTGCATCAGGGCGGCGCGACGCTCATTGTCGTCACCCACGATCCGCGCTACCTCCGCGAGGCACAGCGGTCGGTCTATCTGTTCGACGGACGCCTGGTGCCGGGCGCGCACACCGACCGAGAGGTGGCGTGATGGATGCGTTCTGGCGGGATCTGCGATTCGCGCTGCGCGGGCTCGGCCGGAGCCCGGCGTTCACGGCCATTGCCGTGTTGACGCTGGCGCTCGGCATCGGCGCCAACACCGCGATCTTCAGCGTGGTCAACGCGGTGCTCCTCCGGCCGCTCGCGTACGCCGAGCCCGACCGCCTGGTGGCGCTGTCCTCGGGCTTCAGCGCGCGAGGCGTGACCAACGCGCCGATCTCGGCGCCCGAGCTGAACGACTACCGCCGGGAGGTCGACGCGCTGCAGGACGCCTCGGGCGCCTGGCCGATCAACATCAACCTGACCGGCTACGGCGAGCCCGAGCGGATCGCGGCGGCGGTGGTGTCGCCCAATTTCTTCTCGGTGCTCGGCGTCCCGCCCGCCCTGGGTCGGGATTTCACGAATGCCGATGCCGGCGGTCGGATCGGGTATGTCGCGCTGATCTCCTACGAGCTGTGGCAGCGGCGCTTCGGCGGGGACCCATCGGCCATCGGGAAGACGGTCCGGCTCGACGACGATCCGATGACCATCATCGGCGTCATGCCGAAAGGCTTTCGCCATCCGATCGAGAACACCGCGTCCCCGCTCGAGCTCTGGGCCCCGATCGATCTCACCAACCCCGATCCGGATTTCGTCAACAATCGCCAGGCGCGCGTGCTCTCGGTGGTGGGCCGGATGAAGCCGGGACGGACGGTCGCCGAGGTGCAGCGCTCGCTCGACGCATTGCGGGATCGCTGGTACGAGCAGTACCCCGATGCCTATTCGCGCTCGGCGGGGTGGCGGGCGGACGTGCTGCCGCTCCCGGAGCGACTGGTCGGCAAGGTCCGACCCGCGCTGCTCATCCTGCTCGGCGCCGTCGGCTGCGTGCTCCTCATCGGGTGCGCCAACGTGGCCAACCTGTTGCTCGCGCGCGCCACCACCCGTGGCAGGGAGATCGCGATCCGGACGGCCATGGGCGGCACCCGGAGGAGTATCATCCGCCAGCTGCTGACCGAAAGTCTCGTGCTGGCCGCGCTCGGGGGCGCCCTCGGCCTGCTGATCGCGGTGTGGGGCACGAGCGCACTCAGCGACCTGGCCGCCGTCTACCTGCCGCGCGCCCGCGAGATCGGGATCGATCGGCCGGTGCTCGCCTTTACGGCCGCCCTCATCCTGGTCACCGGCGTGGGATTCGGCCTGCTGCCCGCGCTGCAGGCCTCTCGCCCCGACCTGCAGAGCGTGCTCAAGGACAGCGGCAAGGGCATGACCGCGGGCGCGCGCCGGAACCGGCTCCGGAGCGGGCTGGTCGTGCTCGAGGTGGCGCTCGCGCTCGTGCTCCTGGCGGGAGCGGGCCTCCTGCTCCGGAGCTTCGAGCGCCTGGTGCGCGTCGAGCCGGGCTTCAATCCGGACGGACTCCTCACGCTTCAGATCTGGCTCCCCTGGCCGAACGCTCCGGAGAAGGGCCGCTACTTCACGCCCCGGCAGCGGCTCGGCTTCTACGACCGCACGGTTGCCGCCGTCGAGGCGGTCCCGGGGGCGCGGCAGGTGGCGCTCGCAGCCCAGCTCCCGCTACGAGGCCAGAACGAAATCGGGTTCGACATCGTGGACCGTCCGGTCGACCCGGACGAGCCGTCACGGACGGCGGAGTTCCGGCCGGTGACCGCCAACTATTTCGAGGCGATGGAAATCCCCCTGATCCGCGGACGCACCGTCGGAGTTCAGAGCGACTCCACCGCACCCGTGGACGCGGTCATCAACCGCACGATGGCCGCGAAGTACTGGCCCAACGAGGACCCGGTCGGCCGGCAGCTCCGGCTGTTCGGGCCCAAGGGGCCGCTCGCGAACATCGTCGGCGTGGTGGGCGATGTCCGGCAGGTGCGGCTCGATCTTCCCGCCAAGGAAGAGATCTTCGTGTCGATGCGGCGGTTCACCTTCCAGCAGGCGGCGTTCGTCATCCGAACCGACGGACGGCCCGACGAGCTGGCCGGGGCGGTGACGCGAGCGATCCGCACCGTCGATCCGGAGCAGCCGATCTTCGGCGTGATGCCGATGACCCGTGTCCTCGCCGATGCCGGCGCCGAGCGGCGCTTCTCCCTTCTGCTGTTGACGCTGTTCGCCGGGATCGCGTTCGTCCTCTCGGTCATCGGCATCTACGGCGTCATGGCCTACGCCACGAGCCAGCGGCGGCACGAGATCGGAATCCGCATGGCGCTGGGGGCCGGCTCGCGCGAGGTGCTCGGTCTGGTGCTGGGGCAGGGGATGCGGCTGGTCGGAATCGGCCTGGTGCTCGGCCTGAGCGGCGCGTGGGCGTTGAGCCGCGTGCTCACGAGTCAGCTCTATGGCGTGAGCGCCCGGGACCCGCTCACGTACCTCACCGTCGCCATGCTGCTGGGCGCCGTGGCGCTGGCGGCCAGCTACCTGCCGGCGCGACGCGCCATGCGGGTCGACCCGATGTCGTCGCTGAGATCCGAGTGAAGGGCCTCGAGCAGGATCTTCGCTACGCGCTTCGACAGCTCGGGCGGGCGCCGGCCTTTACGGCGGTCGCGGTGCTGACGCTCGCGCTGGGCATCGGTGCCAACACGGCCATGTTCAGCGTGGCCTACGGCGTCCTGCTGCGCTCGCTGCCGTACGATCGGCCGGAGCGTCTCGTCATGGTGTGGGGTCACCGCACGGAGCAGCCGCAGGCGGAGCTCAGCGTACCCGAGTATTGGGACCTGGGCGAGAAGACTCGTGCGCTGAGCGGCGTCGCCGCCTACGCGGACGGCTCGGCCAACCTGACGGGGAGCGGGGCGCCGGAGCGACTTCGGGTGGGCTACATGACCGCCGGCGCGACCGGTGTCCTCGGGATCGGACCGGTGCGGGGCCGTGCGTTCAGGCCGGAAGAGGACCTGCCGCACGCCGTGCCGGTCGTGCTGATGAGCGACGGGCTGTGGCGCCGCCGGTTCGGTGCCGACCCCGCCATCGTCGGCCGCACGCTCATGCTCGACGACGCGCCGACCACGGTCATCGGGATCATGCCGCCGCAATTCCAGCTGCCCTCCCACTACGGCGGGCCGCCGATGGAGCTCTGGGCGCCGCTGCAGCTCGATCCGGCCACGAACCGGGGCGAGCGCGGGTGGCATTTCCTGAACGTGGTTGGGCGCCTGCGGGACGGGCTCGCGCTCGATGCCGCCGCCCGTGAGGCCTCGAGCCTGATGCGGGCCATGCTCGCCGCGTATCCCACGGAGTATGACGCCGAGTTCGATGGGACGGCGACCGCGGTGGAGCAGGAAGTGGTGGGGGACGTCCGTCCCGCGATCCTGGTCCTGCTCGGCGCGGTGGCGCTGCTGCTGCTGATCGCCTGCGCCAACGTGGCCGGACTGCTGCTCGCACGCGCGGAGGCGCGGCAGCGGGAGATCGCGCTCCGGACCGCGCTGGGCGCAGGCCGCGGGCGCCTCGTGCGACAGCTGCTCACCGAGAGTCTGTTGCTGGCCGCAGGCGGTGGCTTCCTGGGAATGGTGGGCGCGATGTGGGGCGTCCGAGCGCTCGTGCTCGCGGCGCCGTCGTCGGTGCCGCGGCTCGACACGGTGGGGATCGACGCCCGGGTGCTCACCTTCACCCTCGGCGTCACCCTGCTCACCGGCGTGCTGTTCGGGCTGGCCCCGGCCCTGCACGCCGCCCGCCCGAACCTGTCCGGTGCGCTGGTCGACGGCGGACGCGCCGGCACGGCGGGCGCCGGCCGGCACCGCGTTCGCCGCATGCTCGTGGCGGCGCAGGTCGCGCTCGCGCTGGTGCTGGTCACGGCCGCCGGACTGCTCGTGCAGAGCTTCCTGCGACTTCGTCATGTGGATCCGGGGTTCCGGCCCGAGCGGCTGCTGACGGCGCGGGTCGAGCTGTCACCGGTGCGGTACGCCACCGGGGCCGATTCACGGCGGTTCTACCGCGACCTGCTCGAGCGGCTCGGCGCGATCCCCAGCGTCCGATCCGCCGCGGCGGCCCGGGCGCTCCCCATGACCGGACGGCTCGAAATCGGCGATTGGTCCTTCGTGCTCGAGGGCCAGGCGTCCTCGCCGCCGCTTCCCTCCGACTGGCATCCGGCCGACTGGCAGGTGGTAAGCCCGCGGTACTTCGAGACGATGGGTATCCCCGTGCTGCAGGGTCGTGGCGTGTCGCCCGACGACCGGCTCGACACGCCCGGTGCCGTGGTCGTGAACCGAACGCTCGCGGCCCAGGTCTGGCCCGACGGCGACGCGGTGGGCAAGCGCGTGCTGCTCGGCGGCGGGGACGTGGACTCGGTCTGGCGCACGGTCGTGGGCATCGTGGGCGATGTACGACACCGCGGGCTCAATGCCCCGCCGCGCCCCGAGATGTACCTGCCCTACGCGCAGTTCCCGGCGGGCACCGGCGATCCACCGCGCTCCATGTACGTGGTCCTCCGGACCGCCGCGGACCCGGTGGGGCTGACGGGCGCGCTGCGCGCCGCCGTAGCGTCCCTCGATCCGGAGGCGCCGCTCTCGGGCGTGCAGACGATGGAGGCCGCGATGGGCAGCTGGTCAGCGGAGCGGCGGCTCGTCATGCTCCTGGTGAGCGGCTTCGCCCTGCTCGCACTCACCCTCGGTGCCGTGGGCATCTATGGCGTGATGTCCCATCTGGTCTCGCAGCGGGAGCGGGAGATCGGGGTCCGCATCGCCCTCGGCGCGATGCCCCAGCGCATTCTCCGGATGGTGCTCGCGCACTCGGCATGGCTCGTCGGCGCGGGGATCGTCGCCGGCACCATCGGCTCGCTCGCCGTGACCCGGCTGCTCGCCGGCCTGCTCTTCGAAGTCCGCCCGACCGATCCCGTCACCTTCGCCGGCACCGCCGTCATCCTGGTGCTGGTCGCCGCCGGGGCGACCGTCATCCCGGCGCTGCGTGCCGTTCGCACCGATCCCGCGCTCACGCTCCGGAGCGACTGATGCACACCATCCTGCAGGACTTGCGCTATGCCGTTCGCGGGCTGCGGCGCACGCCCGGGTTCACGCTCGCCGCCGTGCTGACGCTGGGCCTCGGCATCGGCGCCACCACCACGATCTTCACGGTCGTGAACGGGGTGCTCCTGCGGCCGCTGCCATATGCGCACGCGGACCGGATCGCCAACATCTGGAATGATTTCGGCGAGGGCGCGCAGTCGCTGCCGGCGGTGTCGCCGCTCGATTTCCGCGACTACCAGCGCCGGAGCCGCACCTTCGAGAGCTTCGCGGCGGCGACGGCGGGCAGCGTCGTGGGGCTGCGGGGCAATCTGACCGGCGAGGGTGAGCCCGAGCGCGTGGATCTCGCCACCGTGACGGCGAACTTCTTCCCTCTCTTCGGCATCGCGCCGCAGCACGGGCGCGATTTCGACGCGGCGGAGGAGGCTCCAAACGGGCCGCATGTCGTCATGCTGAGCGACCGCCTCTGGCGCCGTCGCTACGGCGCGGATCCGCGTGTGGTCGGCAGCACCATCCAGCTCGACGGCGTCGCGCACACCGTCGTCGGCGTGCTCCCGGCCGGCTTTCGGCTGGCACTTCCGACGGAGGCCTTCCTGGTGACCGACGCCGAGATGTGGGCGCCGCTCCAGTTCGACTACGGCAACGCGCCGCCACGGAACTACACCTTCTTCACGGTGTTCGGACGGCTCAAACCCGAGGTCACGTTCGCGCAGGCGCAGGCGGAGATGGACGGGATCGCCCTGCAGTTCCGGAAGGAATTCCCGGAGCACACCGGCACGAATGTGCGGATCCGCGCCGTTCCGCTGCAACAGGACGTGGTCAAGCATGCGCGGCCCGCGTTGCTCGTGCTTCTCGGAGCGGTGGCCCTGGTTCTCGCGATCGCCTGCGCCAACGTGGCCCACCTGCTGCTGGTGCGCGCGACGGTGCGGGAAGGCGAGTTCGCGCTCCGGACGGCTCTCGGTGCCAGCCGGTGGGCGGTCGTCCGGCAGCTGCTGACCGAAAGCGCCGTCCTCGCGCTCACCGGCGGGGCGCTTGGGCTGATGGTGACCACGCTCGGACTCGGATTGCTGCGCGCGCTGCATCCATCGAACCTTCCCCGGCTCGGCGAGGTCGACGTCGACGGACGCGTGCTCGCGTTCACGGCCGTGGTATGCCTGCTGACGACGCTCACCTTCGGTCTGGCCCCCGCGCTCCAGGCGGCACGCAACGATCCACAGCGCGCGCTGCAGGCCGGCGGCCGCTCCGGTACCAGCGCGGCGCGCCACCGGATCCGGAGCCTGCTCATTCTGGGTGAGGTGGCGCTCTCCGTGGTGTTGCTGATCGGCGCCGGCCTCCTGGTGCGCAGCTTCCTCGCGCTGCAGCAGGTGCGGCCCGGGTTCGATGCGTCTGACGTCCTCACGCTGCAGATCGCGCTGCCCGGGGGCCGCTACCCGACGCCGAATGACCGCCGCACCTTCATCCGAGAGCTCGAGCGCCGCCTGGGTGACCTGCCCGGCGTCACGCGCGCCGGCGTCACCTCACAGCTTCCGCTGACGGGAAGCGGCTCGCTGTCGCCGTTCGCGTTCGACGAGGCCACGGCGCGGAACTGGGAGAGCGTCACGGCGGATGGACGCTCGGTCTCGCCCGGGTTCTTCGCGGCCATGAACACGCGCCTGCTCGCGGGGCGCGGATTCACCTGGGACGACGCCGTCGGGAAGCCCCCGGTCATCGTCATCGACGAGACGCTGGCACGCCAGGCGTGGCCGGGGCGGAGCGCCGTGGGCAGACAGCTCCAGCTCGGTCCCACGGGACAGGCCAACAACATGGCGGAGGTGATCGGTGTCGTGGAGCACCAGCGGAGTCACGATCTGACGCGCGCCGTCCGGCCGCTGATCTACTACTCGATGGGGCAGCAGATTCCCGTCGTGCTCGACGTCGCCATCGAGAGCGACGTCGCTCCCGGCAGTCTGGCGAGGGCGGCCACCGATCTCGTGCACGACATGGACAAGGACCTGGCCGTCACCCGGACGGCGCCGATGACGTTCTACCTGTCGGAAGGCCGGGCGCAGGCCCGGTTCAGCTTCCTCCTCATGGCCGCGCTCGGGGGCATCGCGCTCCTGCTGGCGGCGGTGGGGATCTTCGGCGTCATTGCCTACACGGTCACCCAGCGAACGCGGGAGTTCGGTATCCGCATCGCGCTTGGCGAGGATCCGGCACGGACCCGGCGTTCCGTGGTCGTCCGCAGCATGCGCCTGGTGCTGGCGAGCATCGCCGTGGGGCTCGCCGCCTCGCTCGTACTCGCGCGGCTGCTGGCCGGCCAGCTCTACGGGGTGAGCCCTGCCGACCCCCTAACTTTCGCCGGCATTGCCGCGCTGCTGGCGGTGACCGCGCTGGGGGCGTCCTACCTGCCGGCGCGGCGCGCGACCCACGTGGATCCCATCACGGCGCTCCGCGCCGACTGACCCGAGCGAGCGATGATCGAGCTGCGCAACGTCGAGCGATCGTACCAGACGGGCCCGACCCGGAACTACGTGCTTCGCCGCATCGACCTCACGATCAACCAGGGTGAGTTCGTGACGATCATGGGTCCGTCGGGGGCGGGGAAGTCGACCCTGCTCGGGATCCTCGGGATGCTCGATCACGCGTGGACCGGCGAATTCGATTTTCTCGGCGAGGCGGTCCACGCGCTGCCGCCCAAGAAGCGGGTCGAGCTCAACAAACGGTACATCGGCTTCGTCTTCCAAAAGTACCACCTGATCGACGACCTGACGGTCTATGAAAACCTGGAGATTCCGCTCTCCTACCGCGACGTGAAGCCCAAGGAGCGCGCGGCCATCGTCGGTGAGACCCTCGACCGCTTTCAGATGGTGGGCAAGAAGGATCTCTATCCCAGCCAGCTCTCGGGCGGCCAGCAGCAGCTCGTCGGCGTGGCGCGCGCGGTGATCGCCAACCCCAAGCTGCTGCTGGCCGACGAGCCGACCGGCAACCTGCACAGCGCGCAGGGCGAGGAGATCATGGAGCTGTTCACCCGCCTCAACCGCCAGGGCACGACGATCGTGCAGGTCACCCACTCGGAGCGGAACGCATCGTACGGCCATCGCACGATCCAACTGCGCGACGGGTGGATCGTGGCGCCGGAGCAGGCGAGCACCCCCGTCGCCTGATCTCCGGTTACATTTCCGCGCGATTCCATCATCCAGGTCGCGTTGTCCAACTCCGCTCCGGCCCCGCACATTCTCGTCGCGGACGACCAGGCCGACGTCCGCGAGGCGCTCCGCCTGCTTCTGAAGGGCGAGGGCTTCGCCATCGAGACCGCCGGCTCGCCCGCGGCGGTGCTCGCCGCGGTGCAGCGGAACGATTTCGACGCCGTCCTCCTCGACCTCAACTATGCCCGCGACACGACGACCGGTCGCGAGGGCCTGCAGCTCGTCTCCGAGCTGCAGGCCCTCGACGCGACCCTTCCGTCCGTGGTGATGACGGCGTGGGGCAGCGTCGACAAGGCCGTGGAGGCGATGCGCCGGGGCGCGCGCGACTTCATCGAGAAGCCCTGGGACAACGCCCGGCTGCTGACCACCCTCCGGACGCAGGTCGAGCTGGGGCGTGCCCTGCGGCGCACCCGCCGGCTGGAGAGCGAGAATCGGCTGCTTCGCCGGGATGGGCGGCCCGAGCTCATCGCCGAGTCGGCCGTGATGCGCCCCGTGCTGCAGCTCATCGAGCGAGTCGCGCCGTCGGATGCGAACGTGCTCATCACCGGCGAGCACGGCACGGGCAAGGAGGTCGTGGCGCAGTGGATTCACGCCGCCTCGCCGAGGACCGCGCGACCGCTGGTGGCGGTCAACCTCGGCGGATTGTCCGCCGGACTGTTCGAGAGCGAGATGTTCGGCCACGTGAAAGGCGCGTTCACTGACGCGCGGACCGACCGGATCGGCCGCTTCGAGCTCGCCGAGGGCGGGACCCTGCTGCTCGACGAGATCGGCACCCTGGAGCTTCGCCAGCAGGCCAAGCTGCTGCGGGTGCTCGAAAGCGGTGAGGTCGAACGGGTCGGCGCCTCGCGCGCCCGGAAGATCGACGTGCGCATTCTGTCCGCCACCAATGCGGACCTCGCCACCGAGACCGCCGCCGGGCGCTTCCGCGAGGACCTGCTTTTCCGCCTCAATACCATCGAGGTGCGGCTTCCGGCCTTGCGCGAGCGGCGCGACGACATCGTCCCGCTCGCCGAGCACTTCCTGCGCCGGCACGCGGGACGGTATCGCAAGCCGCTCGTGGGCTTCGAGCCCGAGGCGGTCGACGCGTTACTGGCCCATCCCTGGCCTGGCAACGTCCGCGAGCTCGACCATACGCTCGAGCGGGCGGCGCTGCTGGCGCACGGCACCCGCGTCAGCGCCGCCGACCTGGGGCTTCGGGGCACGGGCACCGCGGCGCGGCTCGAAGACCTGCCGCTCGAGGAGGTGGAGCGCGTGCTCATCCGGAAGGCGCTCGAGCGTCACGATGGCAACGTCAGCCAGGCGGCCAAGGCGCTCGGGCTCAGTCGGAGCGCCCTCTACCGGCGACTCCAGCATCATGGGCTCTGACCGGCGGCCTCGTTCCGCCGGTCACGAGTCCCGCGTGTTCGTTGCGGCGCTGCTGGCGGGGCTTCCCGCCGTGGTCATCGCGGAGTCACTGCTCTGGGCCGGTGACCACCCGCTCCGCGTGCGCGTCACCTGCTCGCTGTTGGTGGTGGGGGGATGGTTGATCGGATCCGCGCTGGTGCGCGAGCGCGTGCTCCGGCCGCTGCAGACCATCGCCAACCTGCTGGCCGCACTGCGCGAAGGCGACTATTCGATCCGCGCGCGAGGGGCGAGCCCGCTGGACGGGCTTGGCCTCGCCCTGCTCGAGGTCAACATGCTGAGCGAGACGCTGCGCTCGCAGCGGCTCGGCGCGCTCGAGGCGACGGCCCTGCTCGCGCGCGTCATCGAGGAGATCGACGTGGCCGTCTTCGCCTTCGACGGCAGCCAGCGGCTTCGGCTCGTGAACCGTGGCGGCGAGCGGCTCCTCGGCCAGCCCTCCGAGCGGTTGATCGGCCTCGGGGCGGACACGCTCGGGCTCGCGCACTGTCTGGACGGGGAGACGCCGCGTACGTTCGAGGCCGCGTTTCCGGGCGGCGCCGGGCGCTGGGAAGTGCGCGGCAGTACCTTTCGCCAGGACGGTCTGCCGCACCGGCTGCTGGTGCTCTCGGACCTGAGTCGCGTGCTCCGGGCCGAAGAACGCTCGGCCTGGCAGCGGATCGTGCGGGTGCTCGGGCACGAAATCAACAATTCGCTGGCGCCGATCAAGTCGATCGCCGGGAGTCTCCGCAGTCTCGCCGAGCGGCCGACCAGACCGGAGGATTGGGAGCAGGACCTGCGATCCGGCCTCCAGGTCATCGAAGGGCGCTCGGAATCCCTGGCACGCTTCATGGGAGCGTACGCGCAGCTCGCGAGGCTGCCGCAGCCTCGCCTCGCGCCGGTGCAGGTGGACGACTGGGTTCGCCGCGTCGCCGCCCTCGAGACGCGGCTCGACGTGACGGTGGACCACGGTCCGGCGATCGTCGTGGCCGCGGATGGCGACCAGCTCGACCAGCTCCTCATCAACCTGGTGCGAAACGCGGCTGACGCCTCGCTCGAAACCGGCGGCAGCGTGCACGTGGGCTGGCGCGCGCGCGGGGGCGTGGTGGAAGTCACCGTGGACGACGAGGGACCGGGACTGCCCGACCCGGGCAACCTGTTCGTCCCGTTCTTCACCACGAAATCGAACGGCACCGGGATCGGCCTGGTGCTGAGCCGACAGATCGCCGAGGCGCACGGGGGCGCGCTGTCGCTGGAGCCCCGCCGAGGCGCCCGTGGGGCACGCGCGTGCCTCCGGCTTCCGCTGGGACCGTTGCTCGCAACCGCTTTCTCCTGAGCCGACATGTTCTTCCGACGTTTCTACGACGACCAGCTCGCCCAGGCCAGTTATCTACTCGGTTGCCAGGCCACCGGCGAGGCGCTTGTGGTGGATCCGAACCGCAACGTCGAGCCGTACCTGCGCGGCGCCGAGGCGGAGGGGCTTCGGATCACGCACGTCACGGAGACGCACATCCACGCCGATTTCGTCTCCGGCGCGCGCGAGCTCGCCCAGCGAAGTGGTGCGCGGCTGCTGCTCTCGGACGAGGGTGGTGAGGACTGGCGGTATCGCTTCGCGGCCGAGGATGGCGCCCGGCTGCTGACCGACGGCGGCACGTTTCGCGTGGGGCGTGTCGAAGTGACGGCATTGCACACGCCCGGCCACACACCCGAGCATCTGGCGTTTCTCGTCACCGACACGGCCGCGGCCACCGAGCCGATGGGCCTCATCACCGGCGACTGCGTTTTCGTCGGCGACGTCGGCCGGCCCGACCTGCTCGAGCGAGCGGCGCGTATGGCGGGCACGATGGAGGCGGGAGCGCGCCAGCTCTACGCGTCCCTGCAGCGGCTCGCCCGGCTGCCGGACTATCTCCAGATCTGGCCCGGTCACGGCGCGGGCTCGGCGTGCGGCAAGGCGCTGGGCGCGGTGCCGCAGTCTACGCTCGGATACGAGCGGCGGTTCAACTGGGCATTCGCGGTGCGCGACGAGAGCGAGTTCGTGCGCGCGGTGCTGGCGGGGCAGCCCGACCCGCCGCGCTATTTCGCCGAGATGAAACGGATCAATCGGGATGGGCCGCCGGTTCTGGGCGACCGCCGCCCTCCCGCGTCGATGGACGTCGAGGCGCTCACCGCGGCGCTCGCCGCGGGGGCGACCGTCGTCGACACGCGACCGGCCCGCGAGTTCGTCGCCGAAGCGATTCCGGGCACGATCAACATTCCAGCGGGGCGCGCGTTCACCACGTGGGCGGGATGGCTGGTTCCGTACGATCGGCCGTTCTACCTGATCGCGGACGAACGCAGTCCCCGCGGCGGCGAGCTCGTCCGGGATCTCGCGGGCATTGGGCTCGACCGCGTGGCGGGCGTGGCGGGCACCAGCATGATCGCCGAATGGCGGGCCGGCCATCCGCTGCAGACGATACCCGGCATCACCCTCGACGCGGTCGCCGCGGCGGTGCATGCGCGGTCCGCCACCCTGCTCGACGTCCGCAGCCGCGCCGAATGGAATGCGGGGCACCTCCCCGGCGCACTGAACGTTCCGCTCGGTGAGCTTTCCGCTTGCATCGAGACGATTTCCACGGACCGACCGGTTATCGTCCATTGCCAGACCGGTGCGCGGGCCGCCATCGCGGCCTCGCTCCTGCACGCGAACGGGCGCCCGGCTGTCCGGCTCTACGGCGGCGGATACGCCGAGTGGACCGGGGCGGGGCGCCCGACGGACCGGGCGTCGGCCGAGCGCTGACCGGTGGAGGCAGCCGGCGAGTGGGTGCGCGGCGCCACTGCGGTACCGCGAACCATTCGCCTCCTCCGCGCGGACTACTCCACATGGCCGGCCTCCCACCGCTCGCTCCGCGCGCCACGCCCCCGGCGGCTGCCCGCCTTTCCGCGTCGCGGCTCTTTCTCCTCCTCGTGATCGCCGTGCTGGTGGCCGCCGGGGGTCACGCCGCGGGCTCGCTCGTTCCCGAGTTCTCCGCGTGGATCGAAGGCCTTGGCGCGTGGGGCCCGGTCGCGTTCGTGATCGGGTACGCGTTGGCAGCAGTGGCCTTCGTGCCCGGCTCGCTGTTGACCCTGGCGGCCGGCGCACTCTTCGGCCTGGTGAAAGGGACCGCGCTGGTCCTCCTCGGCGCCACGATCGGCGCGTCGGTCGCGTTCCTGGTCTCGCGTTACCTGGCGCGGGGCCTCGTGGAGCGGCGGCTCGCCGGCAACGCACGCTTCGTGTCCATCGACCGGGCCATTGGGACCAGCGGGCGGAAGATCGTCCTGTTGCTCCGGTTGTCCCCGGTCTTCCCGTACAATGTCCTCAACTACGCGCTCGGGCTCACTCGCGTTCGCTTCGCCGATTTTGTGGTGGCGTGCATCGGCATGCTGCCGGGCACGCTGCTCTATGTGTATTCCGGCAAAGTCGCGGGAGACGTGGTCAGACTCGCCGGGGGGGCGCCGGTGCCGCGTGGACCGGCGCACTTTGCGAGCCTCGCCGTGGGTCTGCTGGCCACCATTGCCGTCACCACCATCGTGACCCGGACTGCGCGTCGGGCCCTGAAGGAGGCGGACATAGGCGACCATGCCGATACCTGACCGCGGGCCGGGGGAGCTCGAGCCGCTCGATCGATTCGATGCGGAGCTCGTCTCGAATGTCCGGCCTTCCGACTGGATCAATCCCGAGCCCGCCACCAGATACCATCTGGTGGTAATCGGCGCGGGCACCGCCGGGCTGGTGACCGCGGCCATCGCGGCGGGGCTCGGCGCCAGGGTGGCGCTCGTCGAGCGCCACCTGATGGGCGGCGACTGCCTCAATGTGGGCTGTGTGCCCTCGAAGGCGCTCCTCAGCGCCGCGCGATCGTGGCAGGAAGCCCGGAACTCGCATGGTGCGTTCGGTGGCCCCGTGGTCACGGGACCCGGCAGATTCAGCGAGGCGATGGCCCGCATGCGCCGCCTGCGCGCCGGACTCAGCCGGTTGGATAGCGCCGAACGCTTCAGGAAGCTCGGCGTGGACGTCTTCCTCGGCGCGGGAGAATTCGTCGGACCGGACGCGGTGCGGGTCGAGGGGCGGACGCTCCGCTTTCGACGCGCCGTCATCGCGACCGGCACACGCGCGGCGGCCCCTGCAATCGACGGACTCGACGGCGTCGCCTACCGGACCAACGAGACCATCTTCACGCTGACCGAGCTCCCCCGGCGCCTGATGGTGCTGGGCTCGGGGCCCATCGGTTGTGAGCTGGCGCAGGCCTTCGCCCGGCTCGGCTCCGAGGTGACTCTCGTGAGTCGCGATGCCAGGGTGCTGCCGCGGGAGGATGCCGACGCGGCTCGAATCGTCGAGCTGGCCATGGTGGCAGACGGCGTTCGGCTGGTGCACCAGGCGCGCGTCGTGCGCGTCGAGGAGCGCGCGGGCGAGAGGGTCCTCGACCTCGAGCAGAGCGGCACCCGTGAGGCGATTGTCGGCGACGAACTGCTCGTCGCGGTCGGCCGCGCGCCGAACGTCGAGGGCCTCGGGCTCGAAGCAGCCGGCGTCGAGTACGGCAGCGGGGGCGTCACGGTAAACGACCGGCTGCGCACCTCGAATGCCCGGATCTACGCCATCGGAGATGTCTCGTCGCACCATCGGTACACCCACGCCGCGGACGCGCAGGCACGGCTCGTCGTCGCCAACGCGCTGTTTTACGGGATCGGTGGCGGGAAGGCCAGCAGGCTGGTGATGCCGTGGGTCACGTATACGAGCCCCGAACTGGCGCACGTCGGCATGACCGCCGCGGAGGCGGCAGCGGCCGCACCCCGCCTGGTAACCATCACCGTGCCCATGCGCGACGTGGATCGCGCTGTGCTCGATGGGCACGACGAGGGATTCCTCCGCCTGCATCTGGCCGCCGGCACCGATCGCATTCTGGGAGCCACGCTCGTAGCAGCGCACGCCGGTGACATGATCGGTGAGATCGGCCTGGCCATGACCGCCGGGCTGGGGCTCTCGAAAATCGGCGCCACCATCCATCCGTATCCGACCCGGAGTGAGGTGTTCCGGAAGGCTGCCGACATGTGGCGCCGGACCAGGTTGACGCCCGCAGCTCGGCACGGGTTCCGGATGTACTTCAAGCTCATGAAGTAGGGAGTGGTGACGCCGGTCGGATCGCTCCTTCCGCGCGGGCGGCTCCTGGGATATGCTGTGGGACACCTTCCCGACTTCTCTCTTCAAGGCGGCGGCATGCTGAAAGAGTTCAAGGCGTTCGCGATGCGCGGGAACGTGCTGGACCTGGCGGTTGGCATCATCATCGGCGCCGCGTTCGGAGCCATCGTGAAGTCGCTCGTGGACGACGTGATCATGCCTCCCATCGGGCTGCTCCTGGGTAACGTCGATTTCTCCAATCTGTTCCTGGTGCTGAAGGAAGGCGGGAAGGCCGCGGGACCGTACGCAACGCTCGGGGACGCCAAAGCCGCCGGCGCGGTCACGGTCAACATCGGCCTCTTCCTCAACAGCGTGATCCTGTTTCTGCTCACGGCTTTCGCTGTGTTCCTCATCGTTCGCGCCGCGAACCGGATGAAGCCGCAGGAAGCCAATGCGGCGCCCAGCACGAAGGATTGCCCCTACTGCCGTATGGCCATTCCGGTCGGGGCAACGCGCTGCCCCGAGTGCACGTCCGAGCTCCGGGCCGCCTGAGTGGATCACGCATTCACCACGACCGCCTTCACGCTCGACGGCTACCGCATCGTCCAGACCCTCGGCGTCGTCCGCGGCATCACGGTTCGGTCGCGCAACATCTTTGGCACCATCGGCGGCTCGCTGCAGACGCTCTTTGGCGGCAACATCAGCCTGTTCACCGAGCTGTGCGAGCGCGCGCGCGAGGAGGCGTTCGAGATGATGGTGCGGCACGCCGAGGCGGAGGGCGCGAATGCCATCATCGGGGTGCGCTACGATGCCACGGAGCTGATGCAGGGCGTCTCCGAGGTGTTGTGCTACGGGACGGCGGTGGTCGTGGAGCACGGCTAACCCGGAGGTGCAGGGAACTACCGGCACCTCACGTATTGGCTTTATGGCGCAAAGTACTTGATAATATCTACCAGCGGTTGTATGCTCGTTCCATGGCAACGCCCCAGCGTATCCCGATCCGCCCACCCGAAGATCCAGCCCTGCATCACCGGGCCATGGACAACCTTCGGTTCATCCGGCAGACCATGGAGCGGGCCACCGCCTTCACCGCGGTGCCGGGCTGGGGCGGGGTAGGGATGGGGGCGGTGGCCCTCGTGGCCGCCGGCGTGGCGCAGTCGCGACTCACCCCTGCCGAATGGCTCGCCACGTGGCTGGTGACGGCGGTGGTGGCCCTGGCCCTCGGTGGCTGGTCGATGGCCGCCAAGGCGCGCCGTGCGGGGACCGCCGTGTTCTCGTACTCGGGCCGGCGCTTCGTGCTGAGCTACGTCCCGCCGCTCCTGGTGGGCGCGTTCCTCACGGCCGCCCTGGCGCGCGCCGGCGTGCATCAGGCGCTGCCGGGAACCTGGTTGCTCCTCTACGGCACGGGCGTCGTCACCGGCGGCGCCTTTTCGGTGCGCGTGGTACCGCTCATGGGCCTCTGCTTCATGGGGCTCGGCGTGGTGGCGCTGTTCGGGCCGCCCACGTGGGGCAACCTGCTGATGGCCGCGGGATTCGGCGTACTGCACATCGTGTTCGGCGTGATCATCGCCCGGAGGTACGGTGGCTGAATCCAATCTCGCCCCCAAGGGCGCGTCCCGGCGCGACCGACCGGCGGGAGAGGCCTCCCCTCTTCGCGGAGAGCGCGGCGGCGCCGCGGCAGCGCCGCTCGAGCTCGATCGCCTCATTCACGAGCGGATGCGCCTGGCCATCGTGAGCGCGCTCGCCGTGAACGAGACGCTCAGCTTCAACGAGCTCAAGCGGCTGCTGGACACGACCGACGGCAATCTCAGCGTCCACGCGCGCAAGCTCGAGGAGGCGCACTACATCGTGTGCACGAAGAGCTTCGAGGGGCGGGTCCCGCGCACCGAGTACCGGCTGAGCCCGGCGGGGCGCCGCGCGCTCGAGCGCTACCTCGACCATATGGAAGCGCTGATCCGCGCGACGCGAGATCGCTGAGCGGCCTTTTTTTTGGAGTTCGACTTTATGAAGCAAAGCACTTCGATCCACGTCGGCATCATCATGGATGGCAACGGCCGCTGGGCGACGCGCCAGGGGCGCTCGCGCGCGGCCGGACACCGGGCCGGCGCGGCGATGGTGCGGCGGATCGTGGAATCGGCGCCGGACGCCGGCATCGGCGTGCTCACGCTGTTCGCCTTCTCCGCTGACAACTGGCGTCGGCCCGACCGCGAGGTCGGCTGGCTCATGCGGCTCTTCCGGGAGTACCTCCGGATCGAGACGGCGCGCTGCGTCGCCAACGGCGTCCGACTCGAGGTCATCGGCCGCCGGGACCGGATCGCGCCCGCGCTCCGGAGCGCCATCGAGGACGCGCACCGCGAGACGGCGGCCGGTACGCGGCTGCATCTGCGCATCGCGCTCGACTACTCCGGCCGCGACGCCATCCTCCGGGCCGCGCAGTGCCTGCGGCCGGACGCCATCCCGACCCGGGACGGGTTCGGCCGCCTGCTCGCCATTGCGGATCACGGTACGCCGGTGCCGGATGTCGATCTGCTGATTCGCACCGGCGGCGAGCGGCGGCTCAGCGACTTCCTGCTCTGGGAGGCCGCCTACGCCGAGCTGCTGTTCAGCCCGCTCATGTGGCCGGAGTTCGGACCCGAGGCGCTGCGTGCCGCGCTCACCGACTTCGAGAGCCGGCAGCGCCGTTTCGGCGGCCTGCCGGACGCGGCGGCGGAAGCATGACGCCCCGCACTCGGCAGGGCCTGGCGCTTCTCGGCGCGGCCATCACGCTCGGGTTTGCCGCGGACGCGCTCGCCTCACTGGTCCCGGGGCGCCTCGACGTCGCCCTCGGGCTCGGCGTGTTGGTGCTCGTGCTGGTCGCGCTGGGGCAGCTCGGAGCGGTGGCGCTGCCCGGGGCGCTCGCGCCGCTTGGCGCGCCTCTCGCCCTGCTGGCGCTCGCGCTCATCTGGCGGGACTCGCCGACGCTGTTCGCGCTCAACCTCGCGGGCGTAGTCACCGTGGCGACGCTGGCCGCGCCGCGCCTCCGGGCGGTGGGCCGGCGCCGCGCGGGCCTCGGTGACTATGCTTTGGGCGCGGCGGAGCTGGGCGGCGCGGCCGTCGCCGGTGCGCCGGCGCTCGTGTTCACGGACATCGACTGGGCGTCGCTGCCGGTGGAGGGACGTGCGCGACGCGCCCGCGGGACCGCGATCGGGCTCGCCGCCGCGACACCGGTGGCGGTCGTCTTCGGCGGCTTGCTCATGCAGGCCGATCCGGTGTTCGGCCGGCTGCTCGGCGGTGCGCTCGACTTCCAGGTCGAGCCGTTCGTGTCGCATATCGCGCGGGTGCTGTTGTGGGGATGGCTGGCGGCGGGGCTGCTCCGGCTGCTCGCTCGCGCGACCTCGGCTCCGGCGCCCTGGCCGTTGCGGGGGGGTGCATTCGGCTTGAGCGAGGTGGGGCCGGTGCTGGCGGTCGTGAACCTGCTGTTCCTCGCCTTCGTCGCCGTGCAGTTCCGCTATCTGTTCGGCGGCGCAGAGTTGGTGCGCGGCCTGACGGGGCTGAGCTACGCGGAGTACGCCCGGCGCGGATTCTTCGAGCTGGTAACGGTGGCCGCGCTCTCGCTACCGCTCCTGCTGCTTGCCGACTGGTCCCTCGACCAGCGCGACGCGGGTCGGGTGCGCCGCCTGCGACTGCTCGCGGGCCTGATGCTGCTGTTGCTCGATGTCATGCTCGCATCCGCGCTCATCCGCATGCGACTGTATACGGTCGAGTACGGCCTGACCGAGCTCCGGCTGTATACGACGGCCTTCATGGGGTGGCTCGTCATCGTGTTCGGTTGGTTCGGGGCGACCGTGCTCCGGGGCAAGCGGGAGCGTTTCGGAACGGGCGCGCTGCTCGCCGGCTGGCTGGTGCTCGGCGCGCTCAACCTCATCAATCCCGACGGCGTGATCGCGGGAGTCAATCTCGCGCGCGCGGCCAGCGGGCGTCCGTTCGACACGGTCTACGCCGCCGAGCTGAGCGCCGACGCACTGCCGACCTTCCGGCGCGGCCTGCCGGCGCTGGCCACGAACGAGGCGTGCGCCGCGGCTGCGGGGCTCGAGGAGCGCTGGCATGCCGAGCTGGCCACCCGGACGCGGTGGACGATTGCGCTGGCGCGGACGCCGCGGGAGCCGATCGGGTGTGGCGCGACGCGAGCTCGATGAGTCTTCGGGGCAGGGGCGGGCTCGATCGTGAGACCTGTGGTGAAACTTCGGGCCTCGACGATTGTCGATGGCAAGCTCTCCACAACGGCCCCGAGGTCCGCGAGCGCCTGGGCACCTGAACTCTTGCACGTCGTGGCTCGCCTTTGGGACGTCTGTGCTTGCAGGGTGACCGCGAACGCCTTCGACACACCGATCGGCGCCCCAGACCCGCTGATCCGAGTACGGCGCCTGCTCGACGAAGCGGGCATCGCAACGCGGTAGCTGCGCAAATGACCGTCCCTGCCACTAACGCCCTAACGTCCCCGTCACGCTCGTCCCACGTCCCCGCCACCTTCGCCCCCACCATGATCGGACGATCAGAATGGTATTGGCCACGCCGCAGAAGAGAAAATTCCCGCTGTCCATCTGGCACAGGTTACTGTTCGAAGGACGACATCAGGCCGAAACGGGAGGGGCACTATGTCCGACGAGCAAAGCGGCCCATCGGGGCCGGATCTGCGGCTAGGCATCCTGGCGAGCGACGTGCCGGACGGCGGCATGGTGGCCGGGCAGGTCGAGGGCGAGGCCGTCCTGCTGGCCCGCCGCGGAGAACAGTGGTACGCCATCGGCGCGATGTGCAGCCACTACAGCGGTCCGCTCGCGGAGGGCATCCTGGTGGGCGACACGGTGCGCTGTCCGTGGCACCACGCCTGCTTCAGCCTGCGCACCGGGGAGGCGCTGCGGCCACCGGCGCTCAACGATCTTCCGTCATGGGAGGTCGAGGTGCGGAGCGGGCGTGTCGTCGTCGGCGCCAAGCGCGCCATCTCGCGGGTGCGAGCCGGCAGGCCGGCGGCACCCGAGCGGATCGTCATCATCGGCGGTGGCGCGGCCGGCGAGAGCGCGGCGGAAACCCTGCGCCGGGAGGGGTACGAGGGTCCGGTCACCATCGTTGATCCCGACCCGGATGCCCCCTACGACCGCCCCAACCTTTCCAAGGACTATCTGGCGGGAACCGCGGCGGAAGAGTGGATTCCGCTGCATCCACCCGAGTTCTACGCCGACCACGGTATCGAGCTGAGGCAGGGTCCCAGGGTGACGTCGATCGACCCCGGGGCACGCACGGTCCGACTCGACGACGGAAGCGCCATGCCGTACGGCGCGCTCCTCCTGGCCACCGGCGCGAGTCCGGTGCGTCTGGATCCCGAGCTCGAGCGCGGCACTCCTGCGGTGCATTATCTCCGTACGCTGGCAGACAGTCGCCGGATCGCCGGCGCCGCCCGCGAGGGCGGACGCGCCGTCGTGCTGGGCGCGAGCTTCATCGGGCTCGAGACGGCCGCCTCGCTCCGCGCTCGCAAGATGGACGTGCATGTGGTCGCGCCGGATCGGAGACCGTTGGAGCGAGTCATGGGGCCCGAGCTCGGGGATCTGATCCGCCGGCTGCACGAGGACGAGGGCGTGATCTTCCACCTCGGCCAGAAGGCGAGCCGGATTTCGAGCGGTGTCATCACCCTCGATGGCGGAGAGCGGCTGCCGGCCGACCTCCTGGTGGCGGGTATCGGGGTCCGGCCCAACGTGGAGCTGGCCGAGGCGGCCGGACTACGCCTCGACCGCGGCGTGCTCGTGAACGAGCGGCTGGAAACGAGCGCGCCCGGCGTCTTCGCGGCGGGAGACATTGCGCGGTGGCCGGACCCGCGCACCGGAGCGCGGATTCGCGTGGAGCACTGGGTCCTCGCGCAGCGCCAGGGTCAGGCCGCGGCGCGCAGCATGCTCGGACTTGGCGGGCGGTTCGACGCCGTGCCGTTCTTCTGGAGTCAGCACTACTCGACCTCGATCAGGTACGTCGGTCACGCGGAAAGCTGGGACCGCCTCGAGATCGACGGCGACGTCGAGACGCAGGACTGCGCCGTGCGGTTCCTGCGCGGCGATACCGTGCTGGCAGTGGCCACGATAGGTCGGGATCGGCAGGGTCTCGAGGCGGAAGTAGCGATGGAGGCCGGCGCGGCCGCGAGCTGATGGCGCCCGTGCCTAAGTTACTCCCGCCAGATTGTACAACGCCCGCCAGGCTCGGAAGACCTCTCCGTAATCCTCGTGCGTGTACGCCACGGTGCGGCCTCCCGTCCGCACCGATCCCGGCGCCAACTCCGCCATGTCGGCCATCTGCGTGAGCGCGAAGTCCACCTCCAGCCGGATCGGAGGCGGGAGGCGGAGCGGCACGTGCGGCCGGCCGAGCGCCGCGATCACGCCCTCATGGATCATGCGGCACGCCACGCTGGGCGCCACGCTCCGCGCCGCGAACCGGCCGACGGCGTGCTTGACGATGACGGTCTCGATCGAGGGTCCCAGCAGCTCGCGAGCCTCGGCGGCGATCGCCTGGTCGCCGCTCACGAGCGCAACCGGCACGCCGTGGACGCCCGCCAGTGCCGCATTGATGGCGAGCTCGCCGACCGGCTGACCGTTGAGCCGCGCCTCGTGTACCCGGCTCGTATAGGTGTGGTCGATGATCGCGTGACCCACTCCGGCTCGAGCGTGATACCCCACGAACAGCGCCGCGTCGAACCCGCCGTCCACGCCCTCGACCATCGACCGCGCCTTGGGCCCGCCGCTCAGAAGCTCGGCGGCGGGGTGCAGCTCCTCGGCGAGGAGGTTCATCATCAGCCAGTGGCTGTCGTTTACCAGCACGCGCTCGGCGCCGGCCGCCAGCGCGCCTTCGATGGCGGCGTTGGCCTCCGCCGTCATCAGCCGGCGAAATCTGTTATACTCTCCGGCACGGCTCGGGTCGACCGGATCGGTCTGGTCCTCGTGGACAACCCCGGCTACCCCTTCCATGTCGATGGAGATGTAGACTCGCATCGCGGCTCCTGGCCGGACAGTGGAGATCAAGTGATGGCAGCACGTACGTGGGGACTCATCGGCGCCGTGGCGCTCGCCGCCTGCGCGCCGCGGGGCGAACAGCGGCCTCGCACCCTGCTCGAGCAAGGCCGGCTGTATACCACCTGGCTGTACGGCAATCAGTATCAGAAGCTGTGGGACCGCTTCTCGCCAGAGATGCGGGAGAGCTTCGGCAGCGTCGGCGATCTTGCCAGCTTCGCCGGCCGCGCGGTGACGCGCCTGGGTCCGGAGCGCCGCGCCATCGACGAGCGGGTGGATGACGTTGCGCCGTTCCGGGTGTATCAGCGCACCGCCTCATTCGACACCTCGCGCCGGCCGATGCTCATCGAGTGGAGCCTGGCCAACGACGGGGAGGTCACCGGCTTCGTCGTGCGGCCCGTCCCGGACGGGTCGGTCGGAGGCGAGCCTCAGTAGACGCGCCCGCCGAGCGGCACGTCGCGCTCGGCGGCCAGCAGCACCACCTCGCCCCGCGCGTCCGGCAATCCCAGCACCAGCACCTCCGACTGAAAGCCGGCGATGTTGCGCGCCCCCAGGTTGACGGCCGCCACGATCAAGCGCCCGACGAGCTCGTCCGCCGAATACAGCGCGCGAAGCTGCGCGCTCGACGTCCGCTCGCCCAGCGGACCGAAATCGATCCACAACTTGTAGGACGGCTTCCTCGCCCGCTCGTTCGCCTCCGCGCGCACGATGCGTCCGACCCGCAGGTCCAGAGTCTCGAACGCCTCGACCGGGTTCATGCCAGCAGCTCCCCACGAAGCGTCGTGACGGCGTGACCACCGAGGCGCACGCGGTCCCCGGCCAGTTCCACGAGGACGACTCCGCCGCGCTCGGACGCCTGATAGGCCCGAAGCGTCGAGCGTCCGAGCCGGGCGCTCCAGAATGGCGCGAGCGCGCAGTGCGCTGAGCCGGTGACGGGGTCCTCGGGGATACCGGCGGCGGGGGCGAAGAAGCGTGAAACGAAATCCAGGTCGGCGCTCGATGCCCGGGCCGTGACGATCACTCCGCGCGTCGCGAGACGGCCGAGAACCGCCATATCCGGCGTTAGGCCGCGGACGGCGTCCTCGGAATCGAGCTCGACAAGGTAGTCGAACGGCGTCCGTCCCACGAAGCGGAACGGCACGTTCAAGCCGAGGGCGAGCTCCGGCGGCGCGGGCAATTCCTGGGGCGGGGTCGACGGAAAGTCGAGCCAGATGAGACCGTCCCGACGGGCCGCGGTGAGCACCCCGCTTCGCGTGTGAAATCTCAGGACCGCGTCGGCGCGGGCGTGGCCCTCCTCCCAGAGGACGTGCGCGCTCGCGAGCGTCGCGTGTCCGCAGAGATCGATCTCGACCGCGGGGGTGAACCAGCGGAGATCATACCCGTCGGCTCGGCCGACCAGAAACGCGGTTTCCGCCAGGTTCATCTCGCGGGCCACGAGCTGCATCCAGCGTGCGTCGCGCTCGGCGGGCAGCACGCAGACCGCCGCCGGATTTCCTGCGAACGGCACATCGGTGAACGCGTCTACCTGGGTGATCGTCTGACTCGCGGTCATGTCTCGCTCAGGCGATGAGAAGGCGGAGCGGATGGAAATAAGGTGCGAACGGGCGGGAAGTGAAAGGGCGTCCGTGTCTGCGACCGGCACGGATCGAGGAGGGGAGGCGCGGGGTGACAATCGATCCGCCCGCCATTAGGGTTCCGGAGTTCCAGCCGCCGACTTGCCGTGGGTCACCGCCTTTCGATCACCGCTGTAGCGACACACCGATGAGGCGTCACCGATGCCCATGATTCTTTGCGTCGACGATGAGCCGGCGGTCGGGACGATGGTCGAGCATGCCCTCTCCCGCCTCGGTCACCGCTGCCGAGTGGCCTCGAGCGTGGACGCGGCGATGCTCGAGGTCGCGCGTACCCCCTTCGATCTGATCCTGGCCGATTATCGCATGCCCGGCCACACCGGTCTCGATCTCGTCCGTCTCTTGGCGGCCGAAGGCTACCGGATTCCGGTCATCATCATGACGGGCCACTCCAGCGTCGAGCATGCGGTGGCCTCGATCAAGGAAGGGGCGCTCGACTATCTCACCAAACCGGTGACCCTTGAGGCGCTCGAGATCGCCATCGGACAGGCGCTCGAAGTCGTGCGGCTGCGGCGTGAGAACGAGGGCTTCCGGCGCGAGCTTCTGACGTTCCGGTCCGCACGAGCGATCATCGGGGAGAGCGAGTCGCTGCGCCGCGTGCTCGGCGCCATCGATGCCGTCGCCCCCACCCGTGCAACGGTCCTCCTGGAAGGCGAGTCGGGCACGGGCAAGGAGCTCTTCGCGCGCGAGATCCAGCGGCGAAGCCCCCGGCACGCGGGGCCCTACGTTTCCGTCAACTGCGCCGCGCTGCCCGAGGGACTGGTCGAGAGCGTGCTCTTCGGGCACGAGAAGGGCGCATTCACCGGCGCCACGGTGCGCACGGCCGGCGCCTTCGAACGGGCGCACGACGGCACGCTCCTGTTGGACGAGATCTCGGAGATGCGTTTGGACCTTCAGGGCAAGCTGCTCAGGGTGATTCAGGAGCAGGAGTTCGAGCGGGTGGGGGGATCGCAGCCGGTGAGAGTCGACGTGCGCCTGGTCGCCACCACGAACCGCGATCTGCGGGCCGAAGTGGACGCGGGGCGCTTCCGAGCCGACCTGTACTACCGCCTCAGCGTCGTGCGAATCCGCACTCCATCGCTCCGCGAGCGACTCGAGGACATCCCCCGCCTGGCCCATCACTTCGTGCAGCGTTCAGCCGAGCAGCTCGGGATCCCGGTCCCGCAGATCCCGCCGGAGACCATCGCGCTTCTGCAGCTCCAGCCCTGGCACGGAAACGTGCGTGAGCTGGCCAACGTGGTCGAACGGGCGATGATTCTTTCCCGAGGGGGGGACCTGCATCCCGGCGCGCTCCGCCGGCATCTGGAACAGCCGGCCGCGGCAGGCGGGAACGCCGCCGCCGCGTCGGCCACGCAGGCGCCGTCCGCCGCGCCGGCCGACGAGGTGTGTTTCGAGCTGGAAGTGCTCGAGCTGCGCACCATCCGTCGCGCCCTCGCGGCCACCGGGGGCAACCGGGTCCGCGCCGCCAAGCTGCTCGGGATCAGCGAACGTACGCTCCGCAACAAGCTGAAGCTGATGCGTGCCCAGGAGGCCTCCTGACGGTCTGACCCCTTGGGTTGGCGGCTCGACCTGCCGATACCAGGGAGGACCGAGGCATGGAGGAACATCCGGTGTCCCATAAACCACGCTCGCAGGTGCTCATCGTCGACGACGATGGGCCGCGTCGCTCGGAGCTGCGACGGAGCCTCGAGCAGGGCGGCTACGAGGTCGCGGAGGCGGACTCGCTAGAGGCCGGGCTGCAGAAGCTGCTCCGCCTGAGGATCGCCTGCGTCATCCCCGTGGCAGGTCCGGCCGGCAGTGCGCCGGACATGGTGGCCCGTCTGCTCAAGACCGATCCCGCCATCGCCGTCGTGGTGCTAGCGACATCGCCAGACATGGACGCGGCAACGGCGAGCATGCGGGCGGGCGCGGCGGACTACCAGTACGCGGAGGCCGCTCAGGCCACGGTCGTGGCGGCCGTGGGCCGAGCCCTGGAGTGGCGGCGCGCGCGTGCCCAGGACCGTGCCCACGCGCACTCACTGGCCGAGGAGGTGACGCGGCTGTCTCGCGAGCTGCAGGGGGAACGCAGCCGGCGGGACCGTATCGCCCTGGCGGCACTCGAATCGCTGGTCAACGTGGTCGAGGCCAAAGATCTCTGGCTCGCGGGGCATTCGGTGCGAGTCGCGACGGTCGCCGCATCGCTCGCGGCCGAGCTGTCGCGTACGGACGAGGAGGTCGAGCAGATCCGGTTGGCCGGTCGCCTCCACGATATCGGCATGGTGGGTGTCGGCGAGCGCATCCTCTCGAAGCAGGGCGCGCTGACCGCAGACGAATACGCCCAGGTGAAGTCCCACGTCATCTGGGGTTCCCAGATTCTGTCTCCGCTGCCGGGCCTGGGGCCGGTCGTCAACTTCATCCGTCACCACCACGAGCGCACGGACGGCAGGGGATACCCGGATGGCCTGACCGACGAGGCGATCCCGTGGGGCGCCCGGGTCATCGGCGTGGCGGAGATCTACGACGCGCTGACGACCGTCAGGCCGTACCGCAGCATCATGGACCCGGAGCGCGCCGTCCTGCACATGGAGGAGCTTGTCGGGAGCGCGATCGGCGCGGCGGAGTGGACGGCACTCGCGTCGGTGGTCGAGCGTCGCGAAGCGCTGGTCTTCGTGGTGGACGAGCACCCGCAAGCGTCGCTTGGGGCCCGCGCGTCCGCGCTGCATCTCTGACATCGGAAAGTTTGACCGGACTCCGGTAGAGTCTGCCGGTAGGGTCGGTCCTTGTTGCCCTCCACCTCGCGCCGCAGGTTAGACACCCCGTCCGCGCCAACGGCGCATGTCGTTCCTCAACCTCTCCGGTTCAAAGCGGTTGCATCGCAGGCTATAGAGGGCGGTCAACGACCACGGTCCGCGGCACCCTCATTGCAAAGTCCGAGCGCGTGTTCCGCGCGGTGCGCGGCCGGCCGGGCGGTACCCGCGCCTGACGGTACGCCTTGGAGTGCGCCCATGGCAGGCATCCTGCCCAACCGTGCTGCACGGGGAGCTCGACGACGCGGCAGACTGGATGTGGCCGCCCCGACCGCGGCACCGCTGGACATAAACTCGGTTGCCACGCTGTGGGCGCGCTACCGGTCGGCGGGAGATCCTGAGGCGCGCGAGATGCTGCTGCGGCAGTTCGCCACGCTCGTCCATTTCGTCGCGCACCCGATGGCGGCGCGGCTTACCTCGGTCCCGTACGAGGAGCTGGTGAGCGCCGGCAATCTCGGTCTGCTCGCCGCGGTGAACGGTTACGACCCGGGCCGAGGGCTGGCGTTCAGTACCTACGCGGTGCCCCGCATCCGTGGCGCGATACTGGACGACCTCAGGCGCGGCGATCGGGTGCCACGCTCGACCCGGGCGCGGACCCGCCGGCTCCTCGCGGCGCGCGCGACGCTCGCGGCTCGCCTTCAGCGCTCTCCCTCACCCGCCGAGACGGCCACGGAGCTTGGCCTCGAGCTCGATGCCTACTGGCGCTGGTGCGACGAGGTCGACCCCGTGGAATCCGGCGTCACGGGCTCCGGCCACCGCGGTGAGTGGGCCACCTCGCCGGAGCATCTGCCCGATTACGAGCTGCTCCGGGAAGAGCGACGGGCCCAGGTGCGGCTGGCACTGAAGGTTCTCCCGGAGCGGGAGCGCCGGGTGCTGGCGCTGTACTTCTTCGAGGAGTTGACGCTGCGCGAGATCGGTGTGGCGCTGGGCGTGACGGAATCGCGGGTCAGCCAGCTTCGTCAACGGGCGCTCGGAAGGTTGCGGGAGGCGCTGAGCACCGCCGCGTGAAGCAGGGCAGGGGTCGAAGATCAGTCTGCGACCGTCGGGGTGCGCTCCAACGGGCCGGGCTCGTAGTCGATGGTCGCGCCGACACCGGAGAGCAGCAGCCGTGCGGCGTACAAGCCGAGGCCGCGATCAGGATGGTCGGACTTGGTGGTGGTGTACGGCTGGAACAACCGGGGATGCACGGACGCGTCGATACCGGGACCGTCGTCCTCGAGCTCCAGCATCACGTGATCGTCTGCCAGCCGGGCCCTCATGGTGAGCCGAGCGTCCCGGTCGGCCGTCGCCTCGGCCGCGTTCAGCGCGAGGTTGATCAACACCCAGTCGAGATGCTTGGGCACCGCGGTAACGGCCGGCAGCAGGTCGGGATGGATGTCCGAAAGATCGAGTTGCAGCCGCCCGCGCCGCGCGTGCAGGAGATCCCGGATGAACGCGAGCGCGCTGGCGAGCGCGACGGGCTCGGGCGCGCCGCGACCGGCGCCCACCAGCCGTTCGAGCAGCGCGACAGCCGCCACCAGCCTGTCTCGTGCGCCGCCGACCGCCTCGCGCCACTCCGGCAGCTCGTCCACCCTGGCGGCCCCCTCTCCGAGCGTCGGCAGGAGCGTTAGGGTCTGCAGCGGGTTTCGCGCCTCGTGCAACATCCATCGAAGCACCGTCTCGACCACTCGCGCGCGATTGGTCGCGAGGAGCACGTCCGGGGTAGCGAGGGGCATGCGTCGGCGCACCAGGTGAAGGTCTGGGTTGGTGCTGCAAGATGCTGGGAAAGAAGTCGTGAAGCGGGCGGAGAGTGGCATGTCTGGCGGCCACATCGTCAGCGGACGCGCACCATGGGTGGCGAACGTGACTCCTGCCCGGCGGCCGAATGCGGGCTCTGCGAGGCAATCGGTTGGCCGCCTGAAGGCGCCAGGGCCGCGACGATCCTGCTCGCGGCCCTGGCACACTGGTTACGGCGGAGGGTCAGGCGTCATCGACCCCCGGCTCGGGGTCCAGTCGCTGCTTGGCCTTACCGATCTCCTGCTGAATCTTGCCCTTGATCTCCTGACCCTTGCCTTTGACCTGCTCGCCCGTGTCGCCGGTTGCGGCACCCGCGGTTCCGCGCACGCGGCCCTCGAGCTCCTTGGCCGCGCCCTTGAGCCGATCCTTCACACCGTCGGTGGCGAGATCCTTATCGTCAGCCATGATGTCCTCGTTGTCAGGGTAGATAGAACCCTCACAAATTGCCCAAAACCTGCCAGCGCCACCGTGACCGTACTCACCGTATTTCCGCGATGGCCTCGGCAGCCGGCGTAGACTCGGCGTAGTGGCACGCGGCGGCTGTGGCGCCGACCGGGCGGAGCCGCGGGAGCTCCGTGCGGCAGCGCTCGTCGCGCGCGGGGTGGAAGCACCGGGTATGGAACGGGCAACCCGGAGGCGGATTGGACGGACTCGGGAGGTCCCCGGCCAGCACGATCCGCGCGCGCCGGCGCGAGGGATCGGGCTCGGGCACTGCTGAGAGAAGGGCCACCGTGTAGGGATGGCGAGGCGCCGCGAGCAACGCCTCGGTCGGTCCCGCCTCGACGATGCGGCCCAGGTACATCACGGCGACGCGCTGGGCGATCTGGCGAACCACGGCCAGGTCGTGGGCGATGAACAGATAGGAAAGTCCCCGGTCGCGCTGCAGGTCCGCCAGCAGGTTCAGCACCTGGGCCTGGACGGACACGTCGAGCGCGGACACGGGCTCGTCGCACACGATGAAGGCGGGCTCCACCGCGAGCGCGCGCGCGATGCCGATGCGCTGGCGCTGGCCGCCGGAGAACTCGTGCGGATACCGGCGCGCATAATCCGGATCGAGCCCGACCTCCTGGAGCAGCGCCGCCACCCGCCGCCCGACGTCCGCACCGGTGGCCAGGCGGTGGATCTCGATCCCTTCGGCCACCGCGGCGCCGATCGTCATCCGCGGGTTGAGACTGCTGTAGGGGTCCTGAAAGATGATCTGCATCCGGCGACGAAGCTTGCGCAGCGTCGTGCGATCGAGCGTGAACACGTCCGTCCCCTCGAACAATGCGGCCCCCGACGTCGGCTCCTGCAGCCGGATGATCGTGCGTCCGACCGACGATTTGCCACACCCGCTCTCGCCGACGAGCGCGAGCGTCTCGCCGCGGCCGACCTCGAACGAGACGCCGTCCACCGCGCGGACCGGCGGCTCGGCGGCCTTGAAGAGGCCTCCGGCCGCGTAGTGCTTTACGAGGTCCCGCACCTCGAGCAGGGCGGTCATCGGCGCATCACCCCGATCGCTCCGCGAGCCAGCAGCGCATCCGATGGGCCGGCCCGACCGGCAGGAGCTCCGGCGGCCGTTCGCTCTTCTCGAAGGCCTGCGGACACCGCGGCCGGAACCGGCAGCCCGACGGCCACGCGGTCGGTGGGGGAACCGTCCCGCCGATCGGTGTCAGGCGGGTCACGGGTCCCGTGATACGCGGAACGGAGGCGAACAGTCCCTGCGTATAGGGGTGCGACGGATGCTCGAACAGCTCGAGCGTCGGCGCCTCCTCGACGATCTGCCCCGCGTACATGACCGCCACCCGGTCCGCGCGCCCCGCGACGATGCCGAGGTCGTGGGTGATCAGCAGGACCGCCATTCCGCGACGCCGACGCAGCTCGTCCAGGACTTCGAGGATCTGGGCCTGCACCGTGACGTCGAGGGCCGTGGTCGGCTCGTCCGCCACCAGAATCTCGGGCTCGGCCGCGAGCGCGATCGCGATCATCACGCGTTGGCGCATGCCGCCGCTCAACTGGTGCGGATAGGCATCCAGTCGTCCCGCCGGATCCGGGATGCCGACCTCCTGGAGCAGGGCCCGCGCCCGCTCCCGTGCGTCGGCCCTGCTCATCCTGGCGTGGGCGCGCACGCCTTCGGCGATCTGGTCACCGACGGTGAAGACCGGATTGAGGCTGGTCATGGGATCCTGGAAGATCATGCCGATCCGCTTGCCGCGGATCCGCCGAAGCGCCTCGCCCTCGAGCGCGAGCACGTCGGTGTCGCCGAGGCGAATGGTGCTGCCCGCGTCGACGCGCCCCGGCGCGGGCACCAGCCGGACCAGCGCCAGGCTCGTGAGACTCTTGCCGCAGCCGGACTCGCCGACCAGCGCGAGCGTCTCGCCGCGATCGAGCGTGAAGCTCACGCCGTCCACGGGATGAAAGCGGCGGCCCGCGGAGGTCGGAAAGGAGACACGCAGGTCGCGGACATCGAGCACTCGGGTCATGCGCCTCGCGGGTCGAGGGCTTCGCGCAGGGCGTCGCCGACCAGATTGGTGGCCAGAACGGTGAGTGTGATCGCGAGCCCCGGGAAGATACCGACCCAGGGGGCCGCCTCCAGGACCGGCCGCGCGTCCATGATCATTCCGCCCCAGGACGGCGTCGGCGGCTGAACGCCGAGGCCGAGGTACGAGAGGCCGGCCTCGAGCAGGATGACGTCGCCGACCCCGAGCGTGGCGGCGACGAGCAACGGCCCGGCGGTGTTCACGAGCAGGTGCCGGAAGATAATCCGACGCCGCGAGGCGCCGAGCGCCTCGGCGGCCCGCACGAATGTCTCCTCGCGCAGCCGCAAGGTCTCGGCGCGCACCACGCGTCCGGTGGTGAACCAGCCCGTAGCACCGATGAGCAGGATCAGGGCGAACAGCGGGACGCGCTCGGGCACCGACAGCACCAGCAGGAGCAGGAAGAGGCGCGGGATGGCGAGCGCGCCATCGACCAGGCGCATGAGCGTGGCATCGACAGGGCCGCCCCAGTAGCCCGCCACGAGACCGATGCCGGCGCCGAGGGTCACCGACAGGGCGACGGCGAGCGCCGCGACCGCGAGCGAGATGCGGGCGCCGCTCACGACCCGGGACAGCACGTCCCGACTCAGCTGGTCGGTCCCGAACGGATGATCCGGTCCCGGCGCCGTGTTCGACGCCTCGAGCAGATCGAACTGGTGGAACGGATCGGGCAGGAGCAACGGACCGAAGAGCGCCAGCAACACCAGGAAGAAGAGAAAGGCGAGTCCCGCCCGCCCGCCGGGCGTCCGCCTTGCGGCCCGAAATCCGGCCGCCATCAGGCTCACGAGAGGCGCACCCGCGGATCCAGGCATGCGTAGGCGATATCGCTCAGCAGGCTCGCCGCGATCACGATCGCGGCCACCAGCACCGACGCGCCGATGAGCAGCGGATAGTCCCGGCTGCCGACCGCGGCGGCCGCCAAGGACCCCAGCCCCGGCCACGCGAAGACGCTCTCGACGAAGACCGAGCCGGTGACGAGGATCGGCAGCCACAGCCCGAACAGGGTGAGCACGGGAAAGAGCGCGTTCCGCCAGGCATGTCGCCAGGTGACTTGCCGCTCGGAGAGTCCCTTGGCGCGGGCGGTCAGTATAAAAGGAAGGTGGAGCGTTTCCAGCATCGCGGTGCGCTGATAGCGCATCGCACCGGCGATGCTCACGAGCGAGAGGGTCAGCACCGGCAGGACGAGGTGGCGGAGCAGGTCGGCTGTCTGTGCCAGCAGGCCACCCGACACCAGCGGGTCCCGCATCCCTGCCGGTGGCAGCAGGTGCCACCGAACGCCGATCGTGGCCGCCAGCACCAGCCCGAGCCAGAACGAGGGTGTCGAGTACCCCGCGAGTGAGAGCGCGGTGAGCCAGCGGTCCTCGGCGCTGTCCTTGCGGACCGCCTGCCGGACGCCGAGCCACAGCCCCACGGTGAAGTTCAGCAGCAGCACCGATCCGCCCAGCAGCAGCGTGGCCGGAAGACGCTCGGCGAGCAGCGTGGTGACGGGACGGCCGTACTCGAAGGACGTTCCGAGATCGCCGCGCAGGAGGCCGGCCAGGAAGGCGACGAGCTGCGCCAGCATCGGGCGGTCGAGCCCGTAGCGGGCGTCGAGCGCCTCGCGCTGGGCGGCCGACAGCGAGTGCGCCATCCCCTCGCGCGCCATCGGGTCGCCAGGGAGCAAGTGGGTGAGCAGAAAGAGCAGCACGATCGCGACCAGCAGCGTGAGCAGCGCCTGCGCCGTGCGTCGCGCGAGCCAGCGAGCCACCGTCAGTTGCCCGCCGTTCCGCGGGGCTCTGGCCCCGTGACGGTCCACTCGCGCACGGCCATCCACGCCGACTCCGGGCGTATTCGCACGTTCCCGAACCGGCGGTGCACGACGTACAGGAAATTGGGTGCGTACATGAACACGGCGGGCGCGTCGTCCTCGATGCGACGCAGGACGGCGTGCCATGCCTCGGAGGCGCGCTCGGTGGTGCGGCCCGCCACCTCCAGCAGCGAGTCGACGGCGGGGTCGCAATACTTCGCCACGTTGGTCCCCCCGTCGCACGACCAGCCTTGGCGGAGGCTGGTGGGAGACGGATCCTGCGTCGTGGCGGCGAAATCGATGTCGAACTGGCCGGCGGTGTGCCGTTCGTTCCAGACACCGAAATCCATGCGTTGAATCTCGATGCGGATCCCGACCTGGCGGAGCTGCTCCTGGACCTGCTGGCTGAGCAGTTGGCGAATGCTGCTGGAAACCGTCACGATCAGTGTCAGTGCGAGGGGGCGCCCGTCCCGATCGAGCACGCCGTCCCCGTCGTGATCCGTCCAGCCGCGAGTCGTCAACAGGCGGCGGGCCTCGCGCACGTTGACGCCCGCCGGTCGCGGACTTCCATGCCGGATCCAGAACATCGACGAGACCGGGCCGTACGGCACGTCGGCGGAGTTGCCGAACGTGGCCCGCACCATGAGCTGGCGGTCGAGTGCCAGCCCGATCGCGCGCCGGACGTCGCGGTCGCCCAAGATGGGGTGCGGCCGGGCTCGGTCGCGAGGATCGCGCTGGTTGAACAGCAGGAACCCCACCGTCAACGTGGGCACCGTCACGACCCGCAGGTCCTTCCGCGCCGTGACGCGGGCGACATTGTCTCGCGGGGGCGGGATGTTGTCCATCGCGTCCGCCTCGCCGCCCAGCACCATGTTGAGGCGCGCGTCGGCGTCGGTGGCGAGCCGGAAGAAGACCCGGCGGATCGCGGGCGCACCGAGGAAGAAGCGTTCGTTCGCCGCCAGCTCGATGTACTGCCCGGGCACACGCTTCACCCATCGATACGCTCCGCTGCCGATCGGCGACCCGACGAACGGCGACCGGGCGAGTGCCTCGGGCGAGAGCCTCGCGAGCAGGTGCGCGGGCAGGGGGGCCACGTGGAACACCGCGTCGTACAACTGCTCGGCGTACGGCCGCGCGTAGCGGAACACGACCCGGCGCGAGCCCTCCTCGGTGACCGATGTGATGTTCCGCAGCAGCTTCGAGAGCACCGGCGCGATGAGCGAATCGCGAGCGCGGGCAAAGGTGAAGACCACGTCCGTGGCCGTGACCGGCGCGCCGTCGTGCCAGGTGGCATGCGGATCGAGATCGAAGACGAGCGTCACCGAGTCGCGCCGCGTCCAGCTCCGGGCCAGCCGCGGCTCGAATGCCCGGTCACCCGACGTCATCAGCGTCGGGCCGAGCTCGGCGAGGCGCAGAAAGAGCTGGTCGGCGATGTCGGTGTTGGCGATCGACGCGTGGGGCGGCTCCATCAGCGTCGGGATCGGCACCGACGCCTCGCCCCCGGTGGCAATGACGATGCTCGCCTGCGCGGCACCGGCGCGCGGCTGCGCGCCGATGGCCGCGACAAGTCCCACGCGGAGCCAGGCTCTGAGCGTCCAGCGTGTCACGGCAACTCCGAAGTGAGCGATACGAAGGGGGCGGTCAGCAGAATCTAGCAGGGCGGAGCGGCGTCGTCAGCGGGACGTGGTGCCCGACCAGGTCCACGCGGCGGACCGATACCGATCGGCCAGCGCGAGCGCCCGGTCGACGACCATCCCGGACGTGCGCGCGGCGTCGGCCACTCCCCAGGTTCGGTCGGCGGCTTCGACGACGGCGCGCGCGGCCTCTCCCCACTCGACCGGGCGGCCCAGGATGCGGCTGAGCGGTGCGGAACCGTCCGGTGGCGCGCCGCCTAGGGTCACGGCGCCGACCATGCGCTGATCGTCATGCAGCAGGAGACTGCCGTGCTGCAGCAGGGCACCGGTGCTCCGCAGCTGCGCGCTTCCCACAACCTTTCTGCCGGCCACCACCAACTCGCCGCCCGACGGCGCCGCGAAGCAGGCACCCCCATCGACCGGCACGGCGGCACGCGCCGGCGCCAGCTCCGCCGCGGCGCCGAGCGCCCGAAGCGCGTCCAGGAGAACGAGGTGGATCGTCGTATGTGCGGCGCGAAGCGAGCCGAACCCGTTGGAGGGAGCGGTGACGGCATACGTCAGCTCGCGCGAATGCCAGACCGCCCGCCCCCCGGTCGGCCGGCGCACGACGCACAGGCCAAGGAATGCGATGCGGTCCGCATCATAGCGGCGGCGCGCCGGCTCATGGCGGCCGAACGAGAGACAGGGCTCCCATGCGTACAACCGGAGCCAGCGCTCGCCCCGCTCGGCGCGCTCGAGCAGGGCGGAATCGATGGCCATGTTCAGCCAGCCAGGACGCGGGGTGGGGTCGATCCACAACTGGAGCGCCGTCCGGCGGGCGGGCGGCATGCCGTCGACCGGCGCGCCCGCCAGTGCGCCCGGTGCTCCCGCGTTCGCGGGCGGCTCGAGCCTACTCGTACGCTTCCATGGGTGGGCACACGCACACGAGGTTGCGGTCGCCGAACGCGCTGTCGATCCGTCCCACCGTCGGCCAGACCTTGTGCTCGCGCACCGCTCGCGAGGGATAGGCCGCGCGCTCGCGCGGATACGGCCGGCTCCAGCCGTCCGCGATGACCTGTTCGAGCGTGTGCGGCGCGTTGGTGAGCAGGTTCTGCTGCCGGTCGGCGCGTCCATCCTCGATCTCGCGGATCTCTTCCCGGATCGCGATCATGGCGTCGCAGAAGCGGTCGAGCTCCTCCTTCGACTCGCTCTCCGTCGGCTCGATCATCAGCGTGCCGGGCACCGGAAAGGACACTGTCGGCGGGTGGAACCCGTAGTCGATGATCCGCTTGGCGATGTCCTCGACATCCACGCCGGCGGACGCCTTGAAGGGCCGGGTGTCGAGAATGCACTCGTGCGCCACCAGGCCGTGAGGCCCCGAGTAGAGCACCCCGTAGTAGGGCTCGAGCCGCCGGGCGACGTAGTTGGCATTCAGGATCGCGATCTTGGTCGCCTCGGTGAGCCCATCGTAGCCCATCAGCGCGATATACGCCCACGAGATCGGCAGGATCGATGCACTGCCCCAGGGCGCCGCGGAAATGGTCCCACAGGCCTGGGCATGATCGAGATCCACGATCGGGTGATCCGGCAGGAAGGGCGCCAGGTGCTTCGCCACCCCGATCGGCCCCATCCCGGGACCCCCGCCGCCATGCGGGATGCAGAAGGTCTTGTGCAGGTTAAGGTGGCACACGTCCGCGCCGATGTCTCCGGGGCGGCACAGCCCGACCTGCGCGTTCATGTTGGCCCCGTCCATGTAGACCTGGCCCCCGTGGTCATGCACGATCGCGCAGATCTCGCGGATCGAGCCCTCGAAGACACCATGCGTCGACGGATAGGTGACCATCAACGCCGCGAGGGTGTCGCGGTGGGCGGCCGCCTTGGCCCGGAGGTCGGCCACGTCCACGTTGCCGTTGCTGTCGCTCTTGATCACGACGACCTGCATCCCGGCCATCGCCGCGCTCGCGGGGTTGGTGCCGTGGGCGGACATCGGGATCAGGCAGGTGGTCCGGTGCGCATCGCCGCGCGCGCGGTGCCAGGCCCGGATGACGAGCAGGCCGGCGTACTCACCCTGCGAGCCCGCATTGGGCTGCAGCGACACCGCGCCGAACCCCGTGATCTCCGCGAGCTGATACTCGAGCTGCCGAAACATCAGGTCGTAGCCCGCGGCCTGGTCGCGGGGGGCGAACGGATGCAACCGGTTGAACTCGCGCCAGCTCACCGGCATCATCTCGGTCGTGGCGTTGAGCTTCATCGTGCACGAGCCGAGCGGAATCATGGCGGTCGTGAGCGAGAGGTCGCGCGCCTCGAGCCGCTTGATGTAGCGCAGCATCTCGGTCTCGCTGTGGTGCAGGTGGAAGACCGGATGCGACAGATAGGCCGACTGCCGCTCGAGCTGGGCGGGGATGGCGCGGTCGGGCTGCTGCCCGATCTCCTCCAGCATGAACGGCAACGCTTCGTTGAGCGAGAATACCGCGATCAGGTCCGCCAGGTCGCCGAGCGTCACCGTCTCGTCGAGCGCGATGCAGAGCCGGGTGGGGGGCAGGGGGCGCAGGTTGATCATCCGGGTGCGGGCCGCGTCCAGCAGCCGCGGCAACGCCCACTCGGGGACCTCGACGCAGAGCGTGTCGAAGTACGAGTCGTGAACCACCCGATAGCGCAGGCGGCGGAGCGCGCTGGACAGCACGACGGTGCGGCCGTGCACCCGCTCGGCGATGCGTCGAAGCCCGCCCGGTCCGTGATACACCGCGTACATGCTCGCCATCACCGCCAGCAGTACCTGCGCGGTGCACACGTTGCTCGTCGCCTTGTCGCGCCGGATGTGCTGCTCGCGGGTCTGGAGCGCCATCCGGAGGGCCGGTCGTCCGTCCCGATCACGGGACAGGCCGATGATGCGGCCGGGCAGAAAACGCTTATGGGCGTCGCGGGTGGCGAAGAAGGCGGCGTGCGGGCCGCCGTACCCCATCGGGACGCCGAACCGCTGGGTATTGCCGACGGCGATATCGGCGCCCCACTCGCCGGGCGGCATCAACATGGTGAGGCTCAGCAGGTCCGTGGCGGCGGTGACGAGGGCGCCGGCGGCGTGAGCGCGCTCGCAGAGACTCCGAAAGTCGCGCACGGCGCCGTCCGTGGCCGGATATTGCACCAGCGCGCCGATCACCCCCGGACCGAACGCGAACGTCTCCGGCTCGCCGGTCTCGATGCGGATGCCCCGCGCCTCGGCCCGGGTGCGGACCACCGCGATTGTCTGGGGATGGCAGTACTCGTCGACCAGGTAGACGGGCGGCTCCTTGGTGGCGCTCACCGCGAGCGTCAGGTGCATGGCTTCCGCGGCCGCGGTCGACTCGTCGAGCAGCGACGCATTCGCGATCTCCAGCCCCGTCAGGTCGGAGACCATCGTCTGGAAGTTGAGCAGCGCCTCCAGGCGCCCCTGCGCGATCTCCGCCTGGTAAGGCGTGTACGCGGTATACCAGCCCGGGTTCTCGAGCACGTTCCGTTGCACCACCTGCGGGGTGAACGTGCCGGCGTAGCCGAGACCGATGTACGAGCGGAAGACCCGATTCATCCCTGCGAGCCCGCGGAGCGCCTGAAGCACTTCGCGCTCGCTGCGACCGGGCGGCAGCGCCAGCGGACGGCGAAGGCGGATCTCCGGGGGCACGACGGCATCGATGAACTCGTTCAGGCTTCGGTGCCCGACCGTCTCGAGCATCTCGGCCAGATCTTCTCGCCGGGGACCGATGTGGCGGTAGGCGAAGTGGCCGGGATGGAGGACGTCGGTCGCGGGGATTGCCGAGGTGGCGGGCGTGGCGGTCATCGGGAGAGAGAGCTCCTGCGAGGATTGGTCTCGAACCGGACGCGCCGCCTGCGCGCGCCGGACCTGATGGCGGGTGCTGGGTGCCCGGCTACAAAAAAGCCCCGAGACCATGCGCTCGGGGCATCGTGGGATCGGACTCGAAGGACATGCGAATTGCGAACGGCTGCCTGCACTCCGGCCTCACTCCCCGATGTGGGTCCGGTACGCGGCGGACGTCAACAGCGCGGCCAGGGCGTTCGGATCCGCGACGCGCAGCGCGACCATCCAGCCGTCGCCGTACGGGTCGCGATTCACGACCGCGGGGTCGCCGTCGAGCGCCTCGTTGATCTCCACCACCTCTCCGGCCACCGGACTGTACAGCTCCGACACCGCCTTCACGGCTTCGATCGTTCCGAACGACTCGTTGGCCTCGAGCCGCTGGCCCGGCTTGGGCAGGTTGACGAACACGACGTCTCCCAGCTCGCCTTGCGCGTAGTCGGTGATGCCGATGCGGACGATCGCCGCGTCGCGGGTGCGCGCGACGTACTCGTGCTCGGGGGTGTAGATCAGTTCGTCAGGTACGTTCGACACGGGAGGCTCGTCTGTGGGAGAGCGCGTCGGAGGATAGGCGGAGCAGCAGGCGAGGTCAAGCGCGCGCGACGAGCGCTTCCCAGACCTCGCGCGCGCGGCGCTCGAGCGCCGCACGGTCCCCGTCGTTGTCGATGACGAACGTGCTCCGCTCGCGCTTCGGGCCCGTCGGCGCCTGGGCCGCCAGCATCTGATCCGCGTCCTGGGCGGTGAGCCCCCGCTGCGCGAGCAGCCGCGCGCGGCGCACGTCCACGGGCGCGTCCACGAGCACGATCGCGTCGAACGCGCCCGGGTCGGCGGCCTCGAACAGCAGCGGGATGTCGCTCACGACGATCCGGTCGCCGCGGTGGCGGGCCTCCTCCTCGAGCGCGGCGCGCCGCCGGAGCACGTCGGGGTGCACGAGGCGGTTGAGGTCGGCGAGTGCCTGCGGATCGCCCATGACCCGGCGGCGAAGCGTCTGCCGGCTGAGCATGCCCGACGGATCGATCAGATCCTGCCCGAAGCGCGCGGCGATGGCGCGGAGCACCGGGCTGCCGGGCGCCTGGACGTCACGCACCAGCCGGTCGGCGTCGATGAGCGTGGCGCCCCATCCCCGAAACAGCTCGGCGACAGTGGATTTTCCGGAGGCGATGTTACCCGTCAGGGCGACGTTCAGCATGGGTAGTAAGGTAGAGAGTCGATGCCCGCTACAGCAGCGCGGTCTGATCCTCGTCCTTCCGCGGCACCTTGTGGCAGTGTCGGCACCGGGCCTCGTAGCTCTCGCGCCCGCCCACCATAATCGTGGGCGAATCGTAGCGCGCCGGCCGGCCGTCGAGCAGGCGCTGGTTGCGGCAGGCGGGGTCGCCGCAGACCACGCAGATCGCCTGCAGCTTGTCGACCATCTCCGCCACGGCCATCAGCTCGCCCATCGCGCCGAACGGCTCGCCTCGAAAGTCGGTGTCGGTGCCCGCCAGCACCACCCGCACTCCGCGACCGGCAAGAATCGTCGCGACGGTCACCACGTCCGGATCGAGGAACTGCGCCTCGTCGATGGCGACGAGCTGCGATTCGGGCCGGACCAGCCGGAAGATCTCGGCCGCGGAGTCCACCGGCGAGGCGTCGAGCTCCGTGCCGTCGTGGCTCGACACCGAGTAGAGGCCCGTGTAGCGGCTGTCGAGATGCGACTTGAAGACCTGCACCCGCCGCCGGGCGATGATCGCGCGGCGCACCCGCCGGATCAGCTCTTCGCTCTTGCCGGCGAACATGACGCCGCTGATCACCTCGATCCAGCCGGGGTGCGAGCCGTAGTTCATCCCGTTCTCCGAAGCAGTGAGGGCAGGGACGCAAATCTAGGCCGCGCGGCCCGCCGCGCCAGCGGTCTTGCGGCGCCTTCGTGCGCCCGGCGATATTCGTCGCCCCGCCCTACCCAAGGAGACTCCGTGACCAAGCAGGAGCTGATCGCCGCCGTCGCCAAACGGCTCGATGTCACGCGCGCCAGGGCCGCGCAGATCACGGAGCTCTTCTTCGCGCCGGATGGCGTCATCGCGTCGGAGCTCAAGCGCGGCGGGAACGTGGCGATCAGCGGATTCGGCAATTTCGAGGTTCGGAAGCGCGCGCCTCGGGAAGGCCGAAATCCGCGCACCGGCACGCGGATCGACCTCAAGGCGTCGATGATCCCGGCCTTCCGGGCCGGCAAGGCGCTGAAGGACTCGGTCAATCGCAAGCGCGGCTGACCCGCCTGGGGAGCCGTCCTAGCGCTTCTCCGGGGGGCGCGAGGGGCGCCGCGGCGCCGCCGAGCGCGCGGACGGAGCGCGAGTAGGCGTCCCGCGGTCCACGCGCGCGGTCACGCGGCGGCGGCGGATGGTGGTCCCGTTGAGCGCGCTGGCCACGCGCTCGGCATCCTGCGCCGGAAGCTCCACCAGCGAGAACGCGTCCCGCAGCTCCACCCGCCCGATCTTCGCACGCTCCACTCGCACATCCTTCGTCAACACCGCCACGAGGTCGTTCACCGTCGCGCCGTCCTTCTTGCCGATGCCGACGTAGACCCGGGCCGTCGCGGGGATGTCGGGCATCGCGGCCGGAGCGCCGGCACCCGCGGCACTGGTCCACAGCTCGTAGAGCGCGGCCGCCACCAGCGACGGATCGTGGCGCTCGAACAGCGGGGCGAGCGTGAGCAGCGCGCGGTCCGGCGCACCGGCGTCGAGCGCCCGGACGATCGCGGCGCGCCGCGCGGCGGCGGCAGTGGTGGCCGCGTCCAGCGCGCCCGGAAGCCGGAGCGGCCGCCGCGGACTCGCCAGCCGCTCGACGTACCGCTCGGCGCCGGGCGGCACGAGCAGCACCACCTCCCCGGCGCCGGTGAGCTGTCGCAGCCGCTCCGAGCTGGGGAGGTCGAATGCGATCACCACCTGCGCCGGCGGCGCGTCGCCGGTGACCACCCGACCCTCGGGCTCGCGCAGCGTGGCGGCTGCCGCGATGGCTTCGTGCGCGCCCCGGTCCGCGGTCCATACCACGAGCGTCGTGGGATCCAGCAGTTCGATCAGGTCGGACAACGCCGCCACACGCCGGCCCCACGGAACGCTCACGGTCCGCACCGGACCGGGCGTCTCGCCCTCGAGCGCGGCGCCGCCGAGCGTCAGGGCCCGACGGGCGTAGCGCTCCACCAGCGCCGCCGCCCGCTCGGGCGCGGAGGTGAGCAGGATGCGCTGGGCGTCCTTGTCGAGATCCTGCATGAGCGGCGTGACCGCGTCCTCGTCCTCCCAGGTCTCGGGCCACGCCATCAGCACGGCGGCCAGGGTGTCCACGCGCAGGGCGGAACGACGCTGCAACGCCTGCGCGGTCTCCGCCGTGGTGATGAGCAGATCGACCGCGCCGTCCTTGAGCCGGCGGGTGGCCCGCGAGGTGCCATGCGCCACCTGGATGCGGAGACCGGAATCGCCCGCGATCTGGTGCGCCACGCGTCCCCACTCCTCGAGCTGGCTCGCGGGCGAGAGCAGCAGCGCGGCCCGTCCCTCCGACGTGCGGCTCAACATCCCGGCAACGGCCGGCGTCGCCGCCACCGGTGACAGCGGGAGCAGCAGCACGAGGTTGTTGCCGCGGGCCGAGGTCGGCGCGGCCTCGCGGGTCAGCGGGTCGTCGCCGCTCCAGCCCAGTCGGGCGAGCGCCGCGGCGATCGAGGGTGTCAGGTGCAGCGCTTCCAGACCGGCCACGGGTGCCTCGAGTGAGGGTGGATCAGCCTCGCCAACATAATCGCCTGAGGCCGAGCGCGCCGGAGCCGGTGCGGTTGACATCGCCTCGCCAACGCCTGACTTTTCCCCCGAATTCAGCACCGACCCTCTGATCCGGATCCGCCGCATGCCCGACCCGCTGTCCATCAACATTCAGCACCTGAAAGCCTCCGAGACGGTGGCCATCAGCAACGAGGCGAAGCGTCGCAAGGCGGCCGGCGAGGACGTGCTCGACCTGGGCGTGGGCGAGCCCGACTTCGACACCCCCGCGCCGGCCGCGCAGGCGGGGAACCAGGCCATTCAGAAGGGCCTTACTCGGTACCCGCCCAACGTCGGCATCGCGGAGCTGCGGAAGGCGATGGCGCAGAACATGAGCCGGATGTCGGGGGGGCGCGCCATCGATCCCGACCAGATCGTCGTGAGCTCGGGCTCCAAGCAGTCGATCTTCAACGCGTGCTTCACCCTGTTCGGGCCGAAGGACCGGGTGCTGATTCCCGCCCCGGCGTGGGTCTCGTATCCCCAGATCGTGCACCTCAGCCGCGCGGAGCCGGTCCTGGTGCCGGGCGCGCTCGACTGGGGCCTGAAGGTCAGCGCCAGGGACCTCGACAAGGCCAGCAACAAGCTGACACGCGGCTTGATCCTCTGCTCGCCCTGCAACCCCACCGGTGCTGTGTACACGCTCGCCGAGCTGCGCTCGATCGCGGAGTGGGCCAAGGCGAACAACGTCTGGATCATCTCGGACGAGATCTACCGCCGCATCAACTACGGTCCGGGTCCCGCGCCGTCGCTGCTCGATCTGCCCGACGATCTGCTCGAGCGGACGGTCATCATCTATGGCGCGAGCAAGGCCTACGCGATGACCGGCTGGCGTATCGGCGCCGCGCTGGCCCCGCCGCACCTGACCAAGGCGATGGCGGCCTTCCAGTCGCACACCACGACCGGCGCCAATCAGCCCGCGATGTGGGCGGCGGCGGCGGCCTTCACGGACGAAAAGGTGGATCAGGAAGTCACCCGGATGGTCGCGGCCTTTCGGCGCCGGCGGGACACGCTGGTGGACCGGTTCCGACGCGAGGCCCCCGGCGTCGAGTTCGTCGAGCCGCACGGCGCCTTCTATTTCTTCTTTCGGGTCGATGGCATCCGCGAGAAGGACCCGGTGACCGGCTCCTCGTTCTGCGAGCAGCTCATGAAGCAGGAGGGTGTGGCGCTCGTCCCCGGGGGTGCCTTCGGGGACGACCGGTGGGTGCGTCTCAGCTACGCGGTATCGGACGACGAACTGGAGAGAGCCTTGGACAAGATCTTCGGACTGATCCACCGGCTTGCGTCGGCGCGTGCCGCCTGAGATGACTGTGAACGTCGACGCGCGGGTCGAGCCGCTGACCGGAAACCTGCCCACCATCGGCTGGCGGTGGGATCCGGAGACGGACATCCTCTCCGGCGCATTTAAAGGCAATCGGAAGAGCGGTGGACTCACGGGCACGGTCGAGCTGACCGACGACGAAGGATCGGTGGCGGTGCTCGACGTGAACAACGGCGTCATCTGCGGGCTGGACGTCGTGGTGTGGCCCGAGGTCAGCACCAGCTCGAGCCTGCAGGTGCCGGCCCGGCTGACCGACGGCCGGGTGGTGCTCCCCGCCAGGCCGTCCCGCCCCGGCGTGGCCTCGGTCGAGGTCGACACCACGCTGTCGGTGGAGACCAACTCGTCCGAAAGCCTGTTCCACCTGCGAATCGGCCCGCGCCGACCCGTGGAGGTGGTCCGAGTCGCGGACAACTTCTACGTCGAGGTCGATCAGCAGGGCGGGCTGGCGGGGTTTTGGCTGTCCAACGTGCCGCCGTTCACTGCGTTCGAGGACGAGATGTAAAACGGCGTTTGAGCTACTCCGCGTCGGGCCTGGTCTTACGCCGCGCGGTCCGAGTTCGGCTCTTCCAGGAAACCCAGTCGCTGCCGCTCCACCAGCGCCGCGAAATACCCGCCCCGCGCGCTCAGCTCCTCGTGCGTGCCGATCTCCCGGATCATCCCGCCGTCGATCACCACGATGCGATCCGCGTCCCGCACCGTCGACAGTCGGTGTGCGATGACGAACGCCGTTCGGCCCTGCAGCAGACGGCGGAGGGCGAGCTGGATCAGATGCTCCGACTCGCCATCGAGCGCGGACGTGGCTTCGTCCAGCACCAGGATCGGCGGATCCTTTAGCAGCGCGCGCGCGATCGCGATGCGCTGACGCTGTCCACCCGAAAGCCGGCTGCCGCGCTCCCGGACCACGGTCTCGTAGCCTTCGGGCAGCGCCATGATGAAGTCGTGCGCCTGCGCCGCGCGAGCCGCCGCCTCGATCTGCTCGGTGGTCGCGTCCGGGCGGCCGTAAGCGATATTGGCGCGCACGGTGTCGTTGAAGAGGTGCGGATCCTGGAACACGACACCGATCTGGCCTCGGAGCGACCGCTGCGTCATGGTCCTGATGTCGATGCCGTCGATCAGAATGGCTCCGCTCGTGACGGCGTGCAGCCGCTGGAGCAGGGTCACGAGCGTGGTCTTGCCGCTGCCGCTCGGTCCCACGAGGGCGATCGTCTCGCCCGGGCGCACGGACAGATCGATGCCGCGGATCACAGGGGCGCCCGCATGATAGGCGAACTCGACATCACGGAACTGCACCTCGCCGCGGAGCGGCGGGACGTTGGCGGCGTCGGGGACGTCTCCCACCGTGTCCTCGGCGTCGATGATACCATAGATGCTCTCGAGCGAGACCGCGGCGCGACGGAACATCTGATACGTATTGGTGAGCCCCTGGACCGGGCCGAAAAGTCCGCCGATATAGCCTAGAAAGGCTACCAGCGTGCCGAGCCCGATCTGTCCCTCAAACGCCAGGTATCCGCCGAGCGCGAGCGCGGCCAGGCGGGCGGAGGTGGCGGCGAGGTTTCGGAGCGCGCCGTTTCGGCCGTCGGTCCGCACGCCTCGCCTCACGAGCTCGTTCCCCTCACGCACGCCCTGCAGGAACCTCCGCTTCTCCGCTTCCTCCATTCCGAAGCCCTTGACGGTCATCATGCCCGCCAGCACCTCATTGAGGCGACCGTAGGTGGAGCTCCAGCGCTCCACCAGTCGGCGCTCCCGCTTGATCTGCTCGGGCGCGGCGCGCGCGCCGATGAGGGCCGGCACCGGCGTGAAAGCGATGACCGCGGCCGCCAGTCGCCAGTCGAGTCGGATCATCGCGGCAACGGAGAGGCCGAGATAGAGCAGTGTCGGCAGGAGGTTGTAGGCCAGCTCGCTGAACGCCCCGACATAGCCGGTAATTCCCTGATTGATGCGATTGATCGTGCCGCCGACCCCCTCGCGCTGGTGAAACGAGATCGGGAGGGTGTTCAGCTTCCCGACGACCCGCTCCCGGACCGTGTACTCCACCGCGAGCCGTACATCCCAGCTCCAAATGCCCAGCCACCATTGCAGGAGCGCGCGGAAGAGCTCGAGCGCGACCAGACTCGCCATGGCGATGGCAAAGGTGCGCCCGCCGCCCGGGTTTCCGAGCTGGTCGAACAGGTACTTCATGACCAGAGGATCGAGGGCGCTCATGGCGGCCAGCAGCAGCGCCAGCGCGAGGACAGCGCCAAGTCGGCGACGATAGGGCAGGACGAACTCGAGCGAGCGAAACGCGAGCGTGGTTCGCAGTCGGGGCATGGACGGTGGTGGACAGGGAGCCGGTGCCTCGGGGTGGGGCATCCGACGGTCGGCCAGGGACGAAGCAAGTTCAATGCCTGCAATTGCATGCGCAGCGTGCGCACTGTGTTCCTTCGAGCTGCCTCAACCGGCAAGAGGGGCTGCAGACTGCGGGAGCGCCGATTCTTTTCAGCTCTCCCAGGCCGGTTGCCCGACGAGCCAGTTCAGCGATACCACCTGCGCCCCCGCGTCGAAGAGTCGCACCGCGCTCACGGAGGCGGGCGCAACCGTCAACCTGTGAACGCAATCCAGCGACAACCCGAGACAACGGAGCAGGACCCCTCGAATCACATCCGCATGGCTGACGGCTGCGACCAGTCCGTTCGGATGTTCGCGTTCAAATCGCGCCAACTCGGCCATGGCACGATCGGCGGCTTCCGCCATGAGCTCACCGCCGGGGATGCGCGTGGAGTCGCGAGATTGGTTGAACGCCTGCCATGTGGGATCGTGATCGAGCGACGCCAACGTGCGGCCCGTCCACTGCCCGAAGTCCATCTCGTCGAGACCGGGGGCCGGTCGCACGGGCAGCCCCACCCGCCCCGCCAGCAACCGGGCCGTGTCCATAGCCCGGTCGAGCGGTCCGCTGTACACCGCGTCGATCCTCATCGGGCATAGCGCATCGGCCAGCCGCTCGGCCTCGGCGCGCCCCTCGGCGTTGAGGCTCACGCCTGCGGCACGACCCGCGATCAGCCGGCCCACGTGGTCGCAGGTGGCATGACGGACCAGTAGAACCGTCACCATGGCGTGCTCGAGCCAGGCGGGTCAGTCAGCACACGGCGAGCGTGACGCAGCGCCTCCCACCGCTCACGGCCGGAGTGAACCTTGAGGAACGTAAGTAGGTTCCTGCCCACTGCCGGTGCATGGTTTCGATGAAGCTGGTCATCTTCGGGCTCTCGGTGAGCTCTTCCTGGGGCAATGGCCACGCCACGATCTGGCGTGGACTCATCGGCGCCCTCGCCTCCCTTGGTCACACCGTGGTGTTCTTCGAGCGCGACGTGCCCTACTACGCGGCTCATCGCGACCTGGTCGACCTGCCGGGCGGCCGGCTCGTCCTCTACCCCGACTGGGATACCGCGCTGCCAACCGCTCGTGCCGAGCTGGCGGATGCGGATGTGGCCATGGTGACGTCGTACTGCCCCGATGGCGCGGCGGCGGCGCTCGATGTTGCCGACGCACCGGTAGGACTTCGAGTGTTCTACGACCTCGACACCCCCATTACGCTCGACCGTATACGGGCCGGCTGCTCGGTGCCGTATCTTGGTCCACGGGGGCTCGTCGATTTCGACCTGGTGCTGAGCTACACTGGCGGCGCGGCGTTGACCCTGCTGCAGGAACTCCTCGGTGCCCGGCGCGTGGCCCCGCTGTATGGCAGCGTCGATCCGGAGATCCACCGGCGGGTAGCGCCGATAGAGCACTTCCGCGCGGACCTCTCGTACCTCGGCACCTACGCGCAGGATCGTCAGGACGCCCTCGTACGATTGCTCGTGGAACCCGCCCGAAGCCTCCCTCAACGCCGGTTCCTCATCGGGGGCGCGCAGTATCCTCCGGACTTTCCCTGGGCCGACAACATCTACTTCGTCCGCCACCTTCCTCCCGCCGAGCACCCGGCCTTCTACTCCTCGTCGCGTCTCACCTTGAACGTGACCCGCGCGCCGATGGCGGAGCTCGGATATTGCCCGTCGGGTCGACTGTTCGAGGCGGCCGCCTGCAGCGTACCGATCCTGAGCGACGGCTGGCCGGGTCTGGATCAGTTTTTCGTGCCCGGCTTGGAGATCGTCGTGGCCGAGAGCGCTTCGGACGCGCTTCAGGCCATCGAGATGAGCGATGCGGAGCTGGCGTGCATCGCACGGGCGGCCAGGGATCGCGTGCTCAGCGACCATACCGCGGATCGAAGGGCGGGGGAACTCATCGCGCTGCTCGAAGGCGCGCTCAGCGTGGGGGCCTGAGCGGTGTGGGGCATCGTTCCCGCCGCGGGGGCAGGCACCCGCATCCAGCCCCTCGCCTTCTCCAAAGAGCTGCTGCCGGTGGGAAGTCGGCAGGACGGGGATGCGGAACGTCCGCGCGCCGTGAGCGAGTATCTGGTCGAGCGGATGATTCTCGCCGGTGCCGACAGGATCTGCTTCGTCATCGCGCCCGGAAAATCGGACATCCTGGAGTACTACGGCGCGCGGGGGCTGCCCGTGCAGGTCTGCTACACGGTGCAACCACGCCCCGCCGGCCTCTGCGACGCGATCTTCCATGCCCGGCCGTTCATCGGCCCCGACCAATTTGTGATCGTCGGCCTGCCGGACACAATTTGGTTCCCCGAGGATGCCCTGTGTGCCCTCGGCGACGCTCCCCTCTCCTTCCTCCTCTTCCCCGTGGATGCGCCGGAACGGTTCGATGCCGTCCTGACCGACGAGCGGGGGCGCGTGCTGGAGATCCGCGTCAAACAGCGTGATCCAGGAACGCGGTGGATCTGGGGCGCCTTCAAGCTTTCCGGCCAGACGCTCTGCGAGCTGCACGCGCTCTGGGAGGCGCGCCACCGCCGCGACGAGTACATCGGCACCCTCGTCAATGCGTGGCTGGAAGCCGGGGGCCAGGCCGTCGGCGTGCGGGCGGGCGAAGTTTACGTGGACGTGGGGACGTTGCATGGATACCGTGAGGCGATCGGCGTGCTGAGCCGTCGGCCGGCGGAGGAGCTCGCACGATGATCGAGGCAGTGAAGATCTGGAACGAGCCGAACAACCTTTCGCACTGGGATTTCGAGATCGACGAGGGCTGGCGGATCTTCGCCCAGACCGTTCGGGCCGCCTCGGGCGCCGTGCGGGCCGAGCGTCCGACGCTGCCGCGGGTGCTCGGAGGCCTCTCGCCGATCGACCCGGGGTTCCTGCGGAACATGGCGGAGCAGGGAGTGCTCGAGGAGGTGGACATCGTCGCGGTCCACGGCTTCCCGCTCGACTGGAACCACTGGACCATCCATGAGTGGCCCGCCAAGCTCCAGGAGATCGAGGCGGTGACCAGTCTGCCGATCTGGGTCACCGAGGTCGGCGTATCCACGTTCGGCGCCGAGGAGGTGCAGGAGTTCGGCCTGCAGCGGACGGCGGAGCTGCTGCTGGGCCGCGTGCCGCGGGTGCATTGGTACAGTCTCTACGATCTGCCACGAGCGTGGCCCGCCACCACCCGTCACCGGGAGGCGGAGGGCTCGTCCTACTATCGCCATTTCTACCTCGGTCTCGTTCGTGAGGATGGCACGCCGAAGCCTGCGCTTCAGCAGTTTTCCGAATACGCTCCCGAAATGGGCATCTGCCAATGGTTCCACTTCGAGGACCCTCGGCTCGATGACGCGGTCCGGTGGCTTCGACGCCTGGGCGTGCGCCACCTGCGCACCGGGTTGAGCTGGGCCGATAGCCACCGCCCCAACGCGGAAGCGTGGTTCGACCGTCAGATGGAGGCACTCCAGGGCTTCGATGTGACTCTCACCTTCTGTTTTACGCCGGAGTCGCGTGGCCTGCGTCCCCATCACACGAGCCCACCGCGCAGTGTCGAGGAATTCGCGGACTTCTGCGGCCGGATGGTGCGCCGCTACGCGGTCTGACGCCATCCGAAGAGGTCGCTGGCGTGGATGAATGCCACTCCCGCGGCGGCGGCCGCGCCCTGATCCGCTTCGCTATCTCCGACCATGGCTGTCGCGTCCGCCGCAACTCCGTAGAAGACCATGATCCGGTCCAGCATCCCTGGTCGTGGCTTCCGACATTCGCACGCTATGCCGAGCGCGTGCGGGCACAACTGGATGGCCGGCTCCGGCGGGATCACCCCGGCCGCCATGTGCGCCAGCGCCCGCAACAGGCCGCGCGCGGTGGTGCGGGTGAGCAGTCCGGCGCCGATCTGATCCTGATTCGACGCCAGACCCAGCTTGGGCCATCCCGGCGCGTTCCAGCGGACCGCGTGGAGCGTCTCGCGCACGCCGGGCAGCAAGGTCCACTCGCCCGCTCCGCGCGGGCACGGCTGCCCCGGCACGGTGGTCCGCCGCAACGTATCGTCCGCGTCGAAGATCCAGAGCTCCCGGCGCGCCAGGACGTGCCCTTTTCCCGTCGCCATATCAAAGCATTGAACTATGCGGGGGCGGATGTCAGCCCCGGCGCGCCGTGAGCGAGCGCGTTCGC
>DATLBL010000122.1:0-10602 GCA_035526925.1 Gemmatimonadales bacterium | reverse complement strand
CACCGACATCATGGGCATCAACAAGAACGTGGAGGTGCCGCGCAGCCAGTTCCCCAAGGCGCTCGATGGCGAGATCATGTTCGACGGGTCGTCGATCGAAGGGTTCGTGCGGATCGAGGAATCGGACATGCTGCTCAAGCCTGACCTCGGTACCTTTCGCATCCTGCCGTACGACGACGAAGGCGGGCGGGTAGCCCGGCTGCTGTGCGATATCTACACGCCGGATGAGCAGCCGTTCGCCGGCTGCCCGCGCACCACGTTGAAGCGCCAGCTCGCGCGCGCCCGGAAGCTCGGCTTTGCCATGATGGCCGGGTGCGAGGCGGAGTTCTTCCTGTTCGAGCGGGGGCCGGAGGCCTCGGCCTCCACCGCTACCCACGATTCCGCCTCGTACTTCGACCTGGGACCACTCGACAAAGGGGAAGAGATCCGCCGGGTCATCGTCGAGCAACTGGTCGAGATGGGATTCGAGGTGGAGGCTGCGCATCACGAAGTGGCGGCCGGGCAGCATGAGATCGACTTCAAGTACGCCGATGCGCTCGTGACGGCGGACAACCTCACCACGTTCAAATTCATCGTCCGGAACGTGGCGAACCGGTACGGCTACATCGCCTCGTTCATGCCGAAGCCGATCCAGGGGATCAACGGCAGCGGGATGCACACGCACCAGTCGCTGTTCCGCGGCAAGGACAACGCGTTCTTCGACCCGAAGGGCGAGTACCAGCTGTCGAAGGTCGCCTTGAGCTACATCGAGGGACTCCTGCAGCACGCACGGGGCTTCTGCGCCATCACCAACCCGCTGATCAACAGCTACAAGCGGCTGGTGCCCGGCTACGAGGCGCCGAGCAACGTGGCGTGGTCCACCCGGAACCGCTCGCCGCTGGTCCGCATTCCCGACCGCCGGGGGCTGGGCACGCGCTGCGAGCTCCGCATGCCCGACCCCGCGTGCAATCCCTACCTGGCGCTCACCGTGCAGCTCGCCGCGGGCCTGGACGGGGTCGAGCGAAAGCTGGCCGCGCGCGAACCGGTGCATCGGAACGTGTTCACGATGAGCTTCCGGGATCGCCGGAAGTACCGGATCGACGAGCTGCCGCGCGACCTGCACGAGGCGCTCGAGCAATTCGAGAAGGACGATGTGGTGAAGGAGGCGTTGGGCGAGCACCTGACCGAACGGTTCCTGGAGGCCAAGCGGAACGAGGTGCTCCAGTACAACCTGCAGGTCAGCCAGTGGGAGATCGACACCTACCTGGGACGGTACTGAGCGGGGGAGGGATGGACCACGTTCGTCAATTCCGCTCGGCGGGCGGCGTCAGCCCGCCCGCGTCAGCTCCAGCGTAACCCGCCCGAACGGGAGCGGAATTTCCATTTCCACCGGCAGCCGTTTCGCATCATCCGTCATCTTCACGTCGATGCGCAGCGTGCGCGTGGTGATCTCCAGCTGCAGGACCGGGGCGCTGCGGCCATCCGGGAGTTGTTGGGTTTCGCGTCCGGCGACGGTCACCTGGACCGGATTGTAGCCGGTCTTGAAGTAGCGGGGGATCTGGTAGGTGGCGCCCACCTTCAGCGGGACCGTCCGCAGGTAATAAAGGAATGCCAGCTCGTCGAGCGGATCGCGCGGCGAGGCCCAGTCCTGGGGAATCCCCTCCTCCCGGTAGCGACTCGAGTCGGGTACGATCTGGAACTGCGACTCGTCCACGCTCGCGCCCTGAAAGACGCGGCGATGAAAGCGGAGCGAGTTGAAGCCGGTGGCGCCGACGTACGACGTGAGCTCCGCGCCCACCCGCAGGCCGAGCGGCCGACCTTCCCCCGTGGCGGCAAAGACGAACGCCTCGCGGCCGCGCTCGCGAGTCATCGGGTTGACGGTCATGGTGGCCGAGCCGATGGGTAACATTCCGAGCTTGGCGTCGTATTGCAGCGTCTCGCCGACCCTGAACGGGTACACGGTCGGGGCGGCCAGACGGGCCAGCAGAGCGACTTGGACGAGCAGCATGGTAACCGGCATGGCAAATCCTTCAATGAATGCTGGTGCACGATAATCGGAGCGCACCAGACGCGACAACTATGCCAACCCATTCGCCGGACGCTTATCTCCTCGATCTGGACGGCACCCTGTACAGCGGCGAGGCCGCCGTGCCCGGGGCGGCCGAAGCCATCGGCCGGCTTCGCGCGAGTGGCGTGCCCTTCCGTCTGGTGACCAACACCACCAGCCGATCGCGGCGCATGCTGGTGGAGCGCCTGCGCGGCTATGGGCTCGATCTCCGGGCGGAGGAAATCGTCACGGCCCCCCTCGCGGGTGTGGCGGTGCTTCAATCGGCGGGCTACGGGCGGATCGCGCCGTTCGTGCCGGCGGGGGCGCTCGAGGACATGGCCGCGCTGGATCTGTGCGGGGGTACATCAGATCGCCCGCGCGGGGCGGCCGATGCGGTGGTGATCGGTGACCTCGGCGAGCGATGGACGTATGGCCTGCTGCAGGAGGCTTTCGAGCTGGTGATGGCGGGCGCGGCGCTGCTGGCGCTCTCGCGCGACCGCTATTTCGCCCAGGGCGAGCGGCTCCTGCTCGACGCCGGGCCGTTCGTGGCGGCGCTCGAGTATGCGGCGGGCAAACCCGCGTCCGTCGCCGGGAAGCCCAGCGCCGCGTTCTTCAACGCGGCTGTGGAGAGCCTGGGTCACCGGCCCGACCGGGCCATCGCCATGGTGGGAGACGATCTCTGGTCCGACGTGGAAGGCGCCCAGCGAGCGGGCCTCCAGGGATGGCTCGTCCGGACGGGCAAGTTCCGGGAGGAGAGCCTCCGCGGGAGTGCGATCACGCCCGATCGCATTCTCCGGAGCGTCGCCGATCTGCCCTGATCACGGTGGTATCTTTGGTTCCCCCGTAACTGGAGTGCGTTTGCGGTTCCGGCACGTCCTGCCGCTGTTGCTGCTCATCCTTCCGATCCGGCTCGCCGCCCAGGCGGACGATACGTTGCGCGCGGTCGAGCTCGACCGGCGTGACATCTTCGATCCCGACGAGCGCGGATTCGTCGCGCGCGTGGGGAACGCGCTCCACATTCAGACCCGCGCCGCCACCATCCGCCGCGAGCTCCTCTTCGAGCGTGGCGAACCGTACGATTCGGCGCGGGTGGCGGAATCCGAACGGAATCTGCGCGGGCTCGGCGTGTTCCGTCGCGTGGTCATTGATACGGTGCGGACCGACAGCGGCCTCGTGGCGCGCGTGCTCACGAAGGACGGCTGGAGCACCAAGGCCGACTGGCGATTCCGCAGCACGGGCGGCGAGGTGGCGTTCACGATCGGTCTCGTGGAGGACAACCTGCTCGGCACGGCATCGTCCGCGGCGGTGCGCTATCGAAAAACGCCCGATCGCTCGACGGTGACGCTCGCGTTCCGGCGGCCGAGGCTCTTCCTGGGCACGGTCGGCCTGGGCGCGGTGTACGAAGACCGGTCCGACGGTCGACTGGCGGGGCTGGCGATCGAGCAGCCGTTCTACTCGCTCCTCTCGCGTGCCGGCTTTCGCATCGAAGGGGAGGATCGGGACGAGAGGGTGCTGCGGTTCTTCGACGGCGCGGATGAGGCCCGGGACAGCATCACGCACCGGTTCAGCCTTGTTCGAGGCTCCGCGGCCTGGGCCGTTCGTGCCTCCGCGGAGGGATATCTGCGGCTCGGGGTGCAAGCCCAGATCCGCCGCGAGGACTTCCTCCCCGAGCGATCCACGTTGCCGTTCGAGAAGACCGTCACCGGCGCCGTCGGCCCCTACCTGACCTGGAGCCGCGCCAACTTCCTGGTGGCCCGGGGCGTCTCGGGGTTCGCGCGCGAGGAGGACGTCGATCTCGGGTTGACGGTCCGCGCGGGGTTCCTGGTCGCCCCCAGGGCCTTCGGGTACGATCGGGACGGCGTGGCTCCGCTCGTCGCGGCAAGGCTCGGCGCGCGCGTCCCCGGCGGGTTCGGCTATCTTGAGGCGCTGGCAAACGGCATGTTCGATTCGGCGGGACTGGACAGCGGATCGGTGCAGCTCGCCGCCACGGCGGTGCTCCAGCCGCGGTCGGGTCACGTGGGCATTCTCCATGTGGAAGGTGGCTGGCTCGAGGATCCGGTACCCGGCCGCGAGTTCGACCTGGGCCTGGGAATCGGTCCGCGCGCGTTCCGCAGCCATTCGTTCACGGGCGACCGGTCCTATTTCGGCACCGCCGAATATCGGGTGACCCTGACCGACGACTTTCTGGGCATGATCGGGCTGGGCATTGCCGGCTTCGTGGATCACGGTGGTGCGTGGTACGCCGGCGAGCCGGTGCGCAGCGGGTGGGACGCGGGGATCGGGCTGCGGCTGGGCGCCAGCCGCTCGACCGATACGGAGGCGCTCAGGTTCGATCTGGCGCGCCGGTTCGGCAACGACGCGCAGCGGGCCGGGTGGGTCGTCACCGTCGGCAAGGGATTCGTGTTCTCGTCCCTGGGTTTCCGGCCGTTATAATTGAGCGACCCCAACCGAGGCTTCCATGACCGATCCCGACGTGCCGCGCCGCCGCCGGTGGCCCATCCTGGCGGGCCTGCTGGTGGTGCCCGCGGTACTGTTCACGCTCTACGTGGGCCTCGCGTTGCGATGGAGCTACTCGGAGGGCGAACGGGCGGGCATCGTGCAGAAGTTCAGCCGCAAGGGTTGGGTCTGCAAGACGTCGGAGGGCGAGCTGGCGATGTCGATCGTGCCCGGTGTCACACCGACCATCTGGGAGTTCACCGTCCGCGACGAGCGCGTCGTGTCGCAGGTCTCGAAGTCGATGGGGAAGAGGGTCGTCCTGCACTACACGGAGCACCCCGGGATTCCCACCAGCTGTTTCGGTCAGACCTCGTATTTCGTCGACAGCGTGTCGGTGACGCCCTAGAGGGCCAGGTTGCGGCTGAGCAGCACGACCGCGATCACCACGGCGAGGATGATGAGCACGAGGCTCAGGACGGTGATGCCACGCCGTCCCAGGATGGGTCTGCGCTGATGTCGCATGTATCACTCCAGTTCGGGACACCTTGAGTGTGATCGATGTCGCCGTGATTCTCAACCCGGGCTCGGGGAGCGAGACCGACGAGGACGCGCGCCGCCGGGAGATCGTCGACCTGTTCGCGGCGCATGGACGGACCGCCACGATCTTCGCGGCGAGCGAGGTCTCGCCCATCGGCGACCAGGCGCGCGCCGCGGTCGAGGCGGGATGCCGGCTGGCGGTCGCGGCCGGCGGCGACGGCACCGTGAACGCCGTGGCGTCCACGGCGCTCGAGGCCGGCATTCCCATGGCCGTGCTGCCCGTGGGCACGCTCAATCATTTCGCCAAGGACCTGGGGCTGCCCCTCGAGCTCCCGGACGCGATCCGGGTGGCCGCCCAAGGCGCCGTCCGCCGGGTGGACGTGGGCGAGGTCAACGGCCGACTCTTCCTCAACAACTCGAGCATCGGCGTCTATCCGCGCATCGTCGAGCTCCGGAACCGCTACGGCGGGCGGGGACGCGCCAAATGGCTAGCGGCGCTGTGGGCCTCGCTCACGGTGCTGCGGCGGCGCCCATTTCTCGGCGTGCGGATCAGCGCCGAAGGCGACGTCGTGGTCCGCCGGACGCCATTCGTCTTCGTGGGGAACAACGAGTACCGGATGGTGGGACTCAATGCCGGCTCGCGCGAATCCCTCACCGGAGGGCGGCTCGCGCTGTACGTGATGCACGCATCCCGCAGGCGCGGACTGCTGAGCCTCGGCTGGAGGGTGCTCTGGAAGGGCGCGGAGCGAGTGGACGAGCTCGAGCTTTTCAAGGTCGAATGGGCGGACATCGAGACGCGCCGCGGGCGTCTGCAGGTGGCGCTCGATGGAGAGGTCGTCGTCCTCCAGGCTCCGCTCCGGTACCGGAGCCGGCCCGCGGCGCTGCAGGTCGTGGCCGCCTGATCTGCCGGTGCCCGTTCGGGGACGTGCGTCCAATGTTGTGACCCCGGTTGCCTTCTCATGCCGGAGCGGCCAAGTTCCCTGACCTGCTTCCCTCCGCCGCTGGCCAGGCGTGCTGCTCGTGTACGCCTCCGTGCTCCGGTCGTCAACTTCTGCGGTATCCCCACGCAGAGGACTTATTCCCCTGCTGGAGAACCGCATGCGCCGGCTCCGTATCGGCATTTTGGATCTGGTCACCAAGAGCCCTAACCCGTCGCTGTACGGACGGCTGATGAACGCCAACCTGGCCAGCATCATGCCCCAGGTGATCGGCGTCTGGTGCGAGCAGGAGGGGCACGACGTGACCCTCGTCTGCTATACGGGTCTCGAGAACCTCCTCGACGAGCTTCCATCCGATCTGGACGTGTTGTTCATCGGCGCCTTCACCCAGTCGGCCCAGCTTGCCTACGCGCTGAGCAACCTGTTCCGGCAGAAGGGCGCCGTCACGGTGCTCGGCGGGCCGCACGCCCGCTGCTACCCCGAAGATTCCCGCAAGTATTTCGACTACGTCCTCGGCTTCACCGATCGGAGCGTCGTCGCCGAAATGCTGCGCGACTGCCAGCCGCACCGGCCGTACGGCGCACACCTGGCCGCGGCGACGCAGCCGGTCGACCTGCCCACGCTCCGCGAGCGCTGGAAGTTCGCCGCCGCCACGCTCAAGAAGGCACCCACGATCAAGATCGTTCCCATGATCGGGAGCCTGGGATGTCCGTACACCTGCAGCTTCTGCATCGACTCGACTGTCGACTACCAGCCCTTGGGCTTCGCCGACCTTCGTGACGACCTGGCGTTCCTGCTGACCAAGATGAAGAACCCGATCGTCGGGTGGCACGATCCGAATTTCGGGGTTCGCTTCGACGATTACATGGAGGCCGTCGAGTCCGCCGCTCCTCCGGGACGGATGCGGCACATCGCGGAGAGCAGTCTGTCGCTGCTCGCGGAGCCGCACCTGAAGCGGCTCCGGAAAAACGGCTTTCAGGCCATCCTTCCAGGCATCGAGTCGTGGTACGATCTCGGCAACAAGTCCAAGACCCGCCAGAAAGGGATGGACAAGGTCACGCAGGTCGCGGATCACGTGAACATGATCCTGCGCTACATCCCCTACATCCAGACGAACTTCGTGCTCGGCCTCGACGGCGACATGGGCCCGGAGCCGTTCGAGCTCACCAAGAAGTTCATCGACCTGGCGCCGGGCGCGTTCCCCGCGTACTCGCTGCTCTCGGCATTCGGGCGGGCGGCGCCGATGAACCTGGACTACCAGCGCGCCGGTCGCGTGATGCCGTTCCCGTTCCACTTCCTCAACAACAATCACGCGATGAACGTCCGGCCCAAGCACTATGGCTGGCCGGAGTTCTACGACGGGCTGATCGACGTCACCAGCTATTCATTCTCCTGGCGGGCCATCGCGCGCCGGATTCCGGCGACGCCGACAGCCATTCCGAAGTGGATGAACGTCGTGCGGGCGATGTCGTCCGAGGGCTGGGGCCGGATCAACTATCACACCACCATCCGCCGGCTGCTCGATACGGATGCCTCGGTCCGTGCGTATCTGGAAGGCGAGACGACCGTGCTCCCCGAGTTCTACCACAATCGCATCCGGCAGGAGCTGGGGCCGATGTATCAGTACCTGCCCGAGGGAGCCCTGTACCACGACCCGAACGCCTACCTGGCCACCGTGACCGAAGAGCCCGACCTGGCCCCGGTGCCGCTCCGGAGCCGCCGGGCAGGCTGAGTTCGGAAGGAGCGCCCACGCCGGGAGGCCGAGCGTGCCCCGCGGCGTGGGCAACGCGAAGGGGCATGATTCAATCATGCCCCTTCGCTGCTCTCATGGAAACGGCCCGGCGCGTGGCCGCGCCCGTGACGTTGCGCTCAGCTGTCCGCCAGCCGAGTGCGCATGTTGATCCACGATCCCACCCGCTTCTGCCCCCCGCGAAACTCGAAGTGGCCTTCGGCCATCAGCCGCTCTCCTTGCGGCGTAGCCGGTGCGGTCAGATGCCAGAGCAGGAGCTGCTGTCCGATGGCGGAGGCGGCCATCCACACTCCGGGCTGTACTCCGGGGTAGAGCGATGCGTACTCGGGCTTGAGCCTGGCTTCGCGGATGGTGCTTTGCACTCGATCCCTCCAACTTGATGTTCATGGACGATCAGGCGGCCGATATCATCTGCAAGCGCGCCATGGTGGAGCTGGTCTTTCTGCTCGCCCATCAGCGGCAGCCGAAGACGCGTGAGCGCCGGGACTGGACCCTGCTCCGAAGCCTCGTCCGCGACGCGCTCAAGACCGCGCCTCGACCCGATCAGCTTCAGGAAGGCCCGTGGCAGGTGGGCCAGCGGCCGCTGCAGCGGCCGGGCCGGAACGGGCTTCGGTACGTCCCGCTGGTGGCCCGGGGCAGAACCGAGATCATGATGCCGACCGCCGAAGAGGCCGAGAACCTGGTGGCCTTTCTCAACTGGTGCGGGATGCCGGAATTCGGTGATCGCTGACGGGTGAGCCGCGTACGGGGCAAAGCCACGTACAAGCGAAGATGCTGCCAGTCCGCTCACGGCGGAAGAGCCCGGGCCCCGCCGCGCCCGCGTCGGCCGCCCGGTCATGCTCCCTCTCGATTTTCATCTCACGGATCTTCGATGCGCATTATTGCATTCCTGTTGGTCACGGCGGCATGCGCCACCCGCGCACCCGCAGGCGCACCAGCTGCCGGCGGCGATCTCGAGCGCTGGCGCCGACACGCGGCACAGGTCACCATCGTTCGCGACAGCTGGGGCATCGCGCACGTGCACGGCCGGACCGACGCCGACGCCGTGTTCGGGATGATCTACGCGCAGGCCGAGGACGACTTCAACCGCGTCGAGACCAACTATCTGAACTCTATGGGCCGGCTCGCCGAGGCGGAGGGAGACGCGGCAATCTGGCAGGACCTGCGCATGAAGCTGTTCATCAACCCGGACAGCATGAAGGCGAAGTATGGCGCGACCCCCGCGTGGCTGCGGGTGCTGATGGGCGCCTGGGCGGACGGGCTGAATTTCTACCTGCACTCGCACCCGGACGTGAAGCCGCGGGTCATCACGCGATTCGAGCCGTGGATGGCGCTCACCTTCAGCGAGGGGAGCATCGGCGGCGACATCGAGCGGGTCGACCTGGCAGAGCTCGAGGCGTTCTATGGCGAACAGACCAGCCGGCCCGAGCCGAGAACGACCGGCGGGCGTACGGTGCCTCCGGGCGCGCTCCGCGAGCCCACCGGCTCGAATGGTTTCGCGATCGCGCCGTCGAATACCCGGGCGGGCCGCGCGCTGCTCCTGATCAACCCACACACCTCGTTCTACTTTCGCTCCGAGCTCCAGATGACCAGCGACGAAGGGCTGAATGCCTACGGCGCGGCCACCTGGGGACAGTTCTTCATATACCAGGGATTCAACGACCGGCTCGGCTGGATGCACACCTCGAGCACGGTCGACGTGGTCGATGAGTTCGCCGAGACCGTGCTCCGCCGCGACGACCGTCTCGTCTATCGATATGGGAACGAGGAGCGACCGGTTACCGTCGAGCGCATCACGGTGCCGTACCGCACCGGTGCCGGGATGGCACGGCGGGAGTTCACCGTGTATCGCACGCACCACGGTCCCATCGTTCGCTCGGCCGGGGGCCGGTGGATCGCGATTCGCCTGATGGAAAAGCCTATCGAGGCGCTGAGCCAGTCGTATCTCCGCACCAAGGCGCGTAACCTGACGGAGTTCAGGAAGGTGCTGGAGCTCCAGGCCAACAGCTCGAACAATACGATCTATGCGGACGCGGACGGCAACATCGCCTACTTCCACCCGCAGTTCATTCCCAGGCGAAACGACCGGTTCGACTGGACCCGTCCCGTGGACGGCAGCGATGTCGCCACCGAGTGGGGGCCGTTGCACCCGGACGAGGAGGATCCGCATGTCGTGAATCCGCCGAACGGGTGGATTCAAAACACCAACAACTGGCCGTACTCGGCCGCCGGACCGTACAGTCCGAAGCGCGACTCGTTTCCCCGCTACATGGACGCGGAGGGAGAGAATGCGCGCGGGGTGAACGCGATGCGCGTGCTGGAAGCGCGGAAGGACTTCACGCCCGCCACGCTTCGGGATGCGGCGTACGATACGCGCCTCTCCGCGTTCGAGCGGCTGATCCCGGCGTTGCTCGCGGCCTTCGACCAGTCCTCGGGGAACCAGCCCTACACGGCAAAGCTCGCCGAGCCGATCGCGGCGCTCCGACAGTGGGACCGCCGCTGGTCGGTGGAATCCGTGCCGACATCGCTCGCGGTGTACTGGGGAGAGGCGCTCTACCAGCTGGTACGCGCGGACGCGTCCGCCGCACCTGAAGGCGCGATCGAGTACATGGCCCTGCGGAGCACGCCGGATCAGCGCCTGGACGCCCTGGCCACGGCGGTGGAGAGGCTCACGTCGGACTTCGGGACATGGCGAACGCCGTGGGGCGAGATCAACCGGTTTCAGCGCCGCACCGGGGACATCGTCCAGCCGTTCAGCGACTCGGCGACCAGCCTGGCGGTGGGGTTCACGTCAGGGATGTGGGGCTCGCTCGCCGCGTTCGGTACGGCGACGCCTTCGGGTGCAAAGCGCCGGTACGGCGTCGGCGGCAACAGCTTCGTGGCCGTGGTGGAGTTCGGACGGGACAGCGTGCGAG
>DATLBL010000121.1:0-9843 GCA_035526925.1 Gemmatimonadales bacterium | reverse complement strand
CGCGGCGGCGCGCCCGCTCCTGGCGCACCGGGATGCGGCGGTCAGGAGCGTGGCCGGGGACATCGTCGCCCGCGCCGCCGATCCCGCCGACCTGACGTCGCTCATGCGGATGTATGCCGCCACCCGGCGAGACTCGTTCCCCGAGGCCGCGCTGTCCGCCCTCAACGGCATCTTGGCCATCCGAGCGTCGAGCTCGTCCGCGCAGACGCGGGTCGATCGCGAATTTCTGGCGAGCGCCTCCCGCCCCGACGACTACCTCCTCCGGCGATGGGCCGAGGAGAACTGGTCCGAGGCCGCGGCGCGCTGGTCGCCGATCCGCCCGGTCACCACCGGGCGCTCGCTGCAGGACTACCGCGACGTGGCCCGCCGCTATCTCACGGGGCCGGACTCGCTGGCACGCCCACACGTAGTCATCGAGACCGAGGGGCGCGGCCCGGTCGAGGTGGAGCTGCTCGGACCCGACGCGCCGCTCACGGTCGACAACTTTCTCCGGCTCGTCGAACGACGGTTCTTCGACCGGAACCGCTGGCACCGGGTGGTCCCGAACTTCGTGGTCCAGGATGGCGACCCGCGCGGCGACGGCTTCGGGAGCCCAGGCGGCGCCATCCGCGACGAGATCAATCGGAACCGCTACGACGCTCCCATGCTCGGCATGGCCCTGTCGGGTCCCGACACCGGCATGAGCCAGTGGTTCATCAACCTGAGCGCCCAGCCGCACCTCGACGGTACGTACACGGTGTTCGGCAAGGTGGTCAGCGGGAACGCGACGCTGACACGGATCACGCAGGGCGACGTGATCCGGACGATTGCACGCAAGTAGCGATGTGCCTTCGGGCGCATCCGTGGAGAGCACGGTCATGATGCATCAAACGGGACGCGGGAAGACGCGAGCGATCGCGGCGGCTGTCGCAGCCTGGTTGTGCGTCGCCTTGGCCACCCCCGCCGCCGCCCAGTTTTTCGCGTTCGGGCAGAACAAGATTCAATATCGGAAGCTCGAGTGGCGGGCGATGAAGGGCCCGCACGTCGATCTCTACTACTACCCCGCCGAGGCCGACCTCGCCGCGCCGGCCCTGGCCTACGCCGAGGCCAGCTACGACACGCTGAGCGTGCAGTTCGGGCATACGGTGCCGACCCGTATTCCGATGATCGTGTACGCGTCGCACACGGACTTCGAGCAGACCAACATCCTGCCGTTCACACCGCCCGAAGGCCTGCTCGGCGCGACCGACTTCCTGAAACGGCGCGTGGCGCTGCCGTTCCGGGGCAACTTCGCCGAGTTCCGGCATACCATGCGCCACGAGATGGTGCACGTGTTCCAGCTCGACATGCTGGTGGAGAACTACAACCTCGCTCCGCGTGCCCACCGGTTCAATTTCCCACTCTGGTGGACCGAAGGGCTGGCCGAGCTCTGGTCGGCGGGGCAGGACGCGCGCGACGAGATGGTCATGCGGGACCTCACGCTCAGCGGCCGCCTCCCGCCGCTCAAGCAGCTCACCTACGTCACCGGCGGCATCGTGTATCCCATCGGCGGCCAGATCCATCGTTGGCTCGCCGATACGTACGGCGACTGGCGGGCCGCGCTCATGTACAAGGAGCTCAACCGGCACGAGAGCTTCGAGGCCGCCATTCTCGCCGTGTACGGACGGACCGTCGACCAGCTGAGCGATGAATTCCAGCTTGCCCTGCGCCGGCGCTACTACCCCTCGGTCGACAGCCTCGCGCCGCTCAACGTCCTCGGGACCGAGATCGCGCGGCTGGGAGTGAAGGCGGTCACGCTTGCGGACACCGCTGCGGGCGAGGGACCGGGCCAGGTCGCCTACCTGTCGCCGGCGAGCGGATACGTCTCGATCTACCGGAAACCGATCGAGAGCGGGGGCAAGGCGCGATCGGTGGTGACCGGCGGGCGCTCGGCGGAGCTCGAATCGTTCCACCCGTTCGAGTCGCGCATGGACGGGTCGCGGCCCGGGCTGCTCCTATTCACCGCCCGATACGGCGATCGCGATGCCCTCATCGTGTGGGATCTCGCGCGCCGCCGGATGACCGGGCGCTACCAGTTCACCGAGCTAGTCTCGCTGCTGTCACCCCACTGGATGCCCGACGGCCGGAGCATCGTCGTGAGCGGGCTCTCGGAGCGAGGGGTCTCGGACCTGTACCGCATTCGACTGCCGGGCGGCGAGCTGGAGCCGCTCACCGCCGATCGGTACCAGGATCTCGACCCGAGCCCGAGCGTTGACGGGCGGCACCTGGTGTTCGCCTCCGACCGTACGGCCGAGGGACGCGGCGGGGCGGCCAACCTGTTTCTCCTCGACATTGAGACCGGCCGGACCACGCAGCTGACGACGGGCGACTGGGTGGACGAGTCCCCGATGTGGGCGGACGATGGGCGGATCTACTTCACGTCCGACCGGGACGGCGTCCTCAACGTGTTCTCGGTGGATTCCGCTGGAGAGGGCCGCCGGGAGACCTCGGCGTGGACCGGCGCCTTCGACGCCGTCCCGCTCGCCGATGGCGGCCTGCTGGTGGGCGGCTTCCATGACCTGAGCTGGAACCTGTATCGCATCCCCGTCGACTCGGCGGCGCGCCGCGACCGCTTCGCCGCGCGAGAGGTGCCGCCGGCGGGGCAGTGGGAATGGGCCGTGGCCGAGGATACCGCCACCAGCGTCGCGACCCGCCGCGAGCCCTACCGCCGCCGTCTCAGCCTCGACTTCGCCGCGGGTGACGCCGTACTGGTGCCGGGCTATGGGGGTGCCCAGGGATTGTTCTTCGTCGCCAGCGACCTGCTCGGCGACAACATGCTGTTCGGCTCGATCTCCTCGTATCAGGGTCGTCGGCTCGGCAGCATCTTCTCGAACCTGAGCGGAACGGCGATTTACCTCAATCGGTCGCGGCGGGTAAACTGGGGCGTCGGCGCGTTCCGAACCAAGAGCCGGAACTTCGAAGGCGACCGGGTCATCGCGTACGACGAAACCGCCTACGGCGTCCTCGGACTGCTTCGATACCCGCTGACGCGGTTTACCCGCGTCGAGGGCACTGTCGTCGTCGAGCACTCCGACCGGCTCGATTTCACACTGCCCGTCGACGAGCCCCGTCGGCGGGGGTGGATCGCGTCGCATTACCTCAGCTACGTCCGCGACAACTCGCTCTGGATCAACAGCGGTCCGATCGACGGCACCCGCTTGGCCGTGACCGCCGGCGTCTCCAGTGACTTCTCGAACAGCCGCTTCGACAGCTATCTCGTCTCGGGCGACTGGCGTCACTACTTCCGCATCGGACGGCGCGGGGCGTGGGCGCTCCGCGGGTACGGCTTCTACAGCGGGGGCGATCGGCCACGTCGCATCAACATCGGGGGCACCCTCGCACTCCGAGGGTACCCGCAGTTCGGCTATATCGTGGGCTCAGAGGCGTTCATGCTCAATCAGGAGGTGCGCTTTCCGTTGCTCACCCACCTGACGCTCGGTACGCCCTTCGGGGATCTCGATCTCCCCGAGATCCAGGCCGGATTGTTCACCGATGTCGGCCAGGCCAAGTTCTCAACTTCGTTCGATCGTGCGGTCATCGGGAGCTATGGCGTTAGCTTCCGCATGGCGCTCGGCCCGCTGACGGTATTGCGACTCGATGTCGGCCGACGTTACAGCAGCGATAATTTCGAGGGGTACAGCCTCAGCGCCGAGCAGAAACGGCGCAGCTTCGTGAGCTTCTTCTTCGGCTATAACTATTGATGCGACAACGCTTTTTCGTTGACCGTCCGGCTGCGGTGGCCTATCTTGTCGTGTCGCTTGCCGCCTGCCGGGGAGCGCCTGGCGCGCTCGTGCCGGTCAACGCGGGACCTGTGAGCCGCGAGCAAGTGGGGCAGTGGGTGGACCGAACCGTGCCCGAGGGCGGCCGCCTGCATCGGTTCAAGTGGCTGTTCCAGGACGAGCGCTCGAGCGCAGGCGGACGCGGGAGCGCCCGCATAGCGCCGCCCGATTCGCTGCGTTTCGATGTGGCGGGCCCGTTCGGATCCGGCGCTGCGGCCGCCGCCGTCGTCGGCGATCGGCCGCTCTGGGCGGAGCCGCCCGACGCGGTGAAGAAGCTTGTTCCCAACTATCCGCTGATGTGGGCCATGTTCGGCGTCGCCCGGCTTCCCGAAGATGGCGACGCGCTGCGCGGGCTGAGCGAGCACGGTGTCACCGCCTGGCAATACGCCAACGGTACGGACACCGTCGACTACGTGCGGACGCCGGGAAAGAACGGGAAGCTCGTGGCCGAGGTGCGGCACGGCGGCGAGGTGGTGGGTCGGGCCGAGACGACCCTCGATTCGGCAGGCATTCCGCTCGTCGCGCGCCTGGTGGTTCCGGGAGTTCCGGCCAAGCTCAACCTCACCTTCCTCTCGACGGCACCGGCCGACTTTGCACCTGAGATCTGGACTGCTCGCAAACCTTAGGGTGCTCGCGCCGCTGCTCGTCGGTGGCCTGACCGCATGTCTCTACGGTTTCGCAGGCGGTGGCCTGCCGCCCGCCATCAAGACGGTGGCTTTGCTTCCCTTCGACAATCAGACCGCCGAGCCCACCCTGACCCAGGAGGTCGGCAACAGCGTTCGCGAGGCGCTCGAGCGGCGCCTCGGCCTTCGTCAGGCGTCCAGCGGTCAGGCCGACGCCGTCGTGCGCGGTGCCATCGTGCGCTACGAGCCCGACCTGCCCGTGCAGTACACCGGCGGCGACGACCAGACGGTCAACGTCACGCGGCGACTGGTGCAGATCACCGTGTCGGTGGAGATTCTCGATCAGAAGCAGGGCAAGCCGATCTGGCAGCGCAGCGGGCTCGTGGTCGAAGGCGATTACGAGCCCGGGCAGGAGCGGCAGGGCCGCGACCGCGCGCTCGAGAAGCTGGTCACCAACATCGTGGAAGGAGCGCAGTCCCAATGGTGAGACCGCATGCCGGCCGCCGTGGCGCGACGTCGCTCGGGTGCCTGGTGTCGGCGGTCCTGCTGATCGGCGCGATCTACTACGGCGTTCACATCGGCGGAGTCTACTGGCGCTCGTACCAGCTCCAGGACGACATGCACCAGCAGGCGCGGTTCGCCGGCCAGCTCACCGACCAGGCCATCCGCCTGCACCTGCTCGCGCAGGCCGACTCGCTGCTGGGGCAGACTCCCGATCTCCGGATCGAGCGTGGCGGCCGGCCGAGCCGCATCACGATCGAGGCGCGGTACATCGAGACGGTCGACCTCCCCCTGCTCAAGAAGACGTTCGTCATGACCCCGCGTGCCGAGGAGCCGCTGTAGCGTGCCGTTCCTCGCGGCCACCATCGCCGAAGGCGGGGTGGACATCGCGCAGTTCTTCCTGATCGTCGCCGCCATCCTCGTTGCCGCCAAGTTCCTGGGCGAGCTGGCCGAGCGAATCGGCCAGCCGGCCGTGCTCGGTGAGCTGCTCGCCGGTGTCGTGCTCGGCGGCAGTGTGCTCGGCGTGGTCCCGGCCGAGGGCATTCCCGCCGACCTCGTCCACGTGCTGGCGGAGCTGGGCGTCATGCTCCTCCTCTTCGAGATCGGGCTGGAGACGGACCTCCGCGAGATGTTCCGCGTCGGGCCCGCGTCCCTCGCCGTCGCCGTCGTCGGCGTATTGGTACCCTTCGGGTTGGGGTTCGCCTTCTGGGCCTACGCGCCACACCCGGCCAGCGGAGCGGCCGACGTCACGACGGCAGCGATCTTCGTGGGCGCGACGCTCACGGCCACGTCGGTCGGGATCACGGCGCGGGTGCTCTCCGACCTCGGCCGCATGGCCACCACGGAAGCGCGCATCATCATCGGCGCGGCGGTGATCGACGACGTGCTCGGATTGGTGATTCTGAGCGTCGTGTCCGGCGTCGCGGCCGGCGCCGGCGTCTCGGTCCTCGGGGCCGTCGGCACGCTCGGGGTGGCCGTCGGGTTTCTCGTCGTCGCGGTGCTGCTCGGCCGGTTCATCGCGCCCCGCCTCTTCGATGTGATCGTCCGGATGCGGGTTCGCTTCGTCCTGCTGGTCTCGGCCATCGCGTTCGCGTTGGGCCTCTCCGCCCTCGCCTCGCTGGCCGGCTCCGCCCTGATCATCGGCTCGTTCGCCGCCGGGCTCATCCTGTCGGGGACCAATCAGTTCGACACGATCGAGCACGAGGTCCGTCCCGTCGCTTCGATCTTCACACCCATCTTCTTCGTCAGCGTCGGCGCGTCCGTCAACCTGCGCCTGCTGGATCCCAGCCTGCCTGCATCTCGCGGAACCCTGCTGGTGGCCGGGGCACTGGTCGTGATCGCCATCGTCGGGAAGCTGGCTGCCGGCTGGGCCGCGCCGTGGGTCCGCATGCGTCGGCTGGTGGTCGGCGTCGGAATGATCCCCCGCGGCGAGGTGGGGCTGATCTTCGCCGATATCGGCCGCCGGTCCGGCGTTCTCAGCGAGGAAGTGTTCGGCGCCGTCCTCCTCATGGTGATGGTGACGACGTTCGTCGCACCGCCGGCGTTGAAGGCGCTCTTCGGTGAAGCGCCGGACGTGGCGGTGTGACCGGATCGAGCGCCGGGAAGGTCCGCAGCGTGGCCGAAGCCATCGCGTGGCGCGCCCGGCTGCACGGCTCGCTGGTGTTCACGAACGGGGTGTTCGACCTGCTGCATCCCGGCCACGTCGAGCTGCTCGAAGCCGCGCGGCGGGAAGGCGACGCCCTGCTGGTCGGCCTCAATGCCGACGTGTCGGTCCGGCGGCTCGGCAAGGGCGTCGAGCGGCCGGTCGCGAACGAGGCAGCCCGCGCGAGGGTGCTGGCCGCTCTCGCGGCGGTGGACTGCGTGGTACTCTTCGAGCAAGACACGCCGCTCGAGCTCATTCAGACCCTCGGGCCGGACGTGCTCGTCAAAGGCGCCGACTACGCGCGTGAGCGCATCATCGGCGCCGACTGGGTCGAGGCGCGCGGCGGCCGGGTCGTGCGCGTGCCGATGGTCCCCGGGTTTTCAACCACCGTCCTCGTGGAGCGTCTTCGTGCCCCGTCTTGATGGCCGCGTCACCGATCAACTGCGCCCGCTCGTTCTCGAGCGCCGCGCCAATCCTTACGCCGAAGGCTCGTGCCTCATTCGAATGGGCGGGACGCTCGTGCACTGCACCGCCTCGGTGGACACGGGCGTGCCCGGGTTCAAGAAAGGCAGCGGGGAAGGGTGGGTGACGGCGGAGTACGCCATGCTGCCGCGCGCCACGGTCGAGCGGACCTCCCGCGAGCGCAACGGGCCGGGCGGGCGAACGCAGGAGATCCAGCGACTGATCGGCCGGTCGCTTCGGGCCGCCATGGGGACGATGGCCTTCGGCGAGTACACGATCCGGATCGATTGCGACGTGCTCCAGGCGGACGGCGGCACCCGGACCGCCAGCATCACCGGCGGCTGCGTCGCGCTCTCGGACGCGTGCGCCTGGCTCGCCGAGCGGACGGGGGCGCCGTCGCCGTTCGGGCGGCTGGTGGCGGCGGTGTCGGTGGGCGTAGTCGAGGGTGAGGAGCGGCTCGACTTGGCCTACCTCGAGGATCGCGACGCCCAGGTCGATGCCAACGTCGTGATGCTCGAACCCGATCGGTTCGTGGAGGTGCAGGGCACCGGCGAGCACGACAGCTTTTCGCGCGGGCAGCTCGACCGGCTGCTCGACCTCGCACATGGCGGGATCGCGGCGCTGTTCGAAGCGCAGCGACGGGTGCTCGGCGGGTGAAGCTGCTCGCGGCCACGCGAAGCGGGGGCAAGCAGCCCGAGGTGCGTCGTCTGCTCGGGCCGGTCGGCATCGAAGTCGTGTTTCCCGACGATGTAGGGCTCTGGGAGAGCCCGATCGAGGAGACGCTCGAGGTCTCCGACAGCTTTCAGGGCAACGCGCGTCGGAAGGCCGAGCACTTTGCCCGGCTCAGCGGCCTGCCGACCTTCGCGGACGATTCGGGGCTCGAGGTGTTCGCGCTGGGTGGCGCGCCCGGGGTTCGGTCACGTCGCTGGGCGGGCGCGGTCGGGACCTCCGCCCAGATGGACGCCGCCAACAACCTGGAGCTGCTTCGCCGGCTGCGCGGCGCGCCCGAGCAGAAGCGCCGGGCCCGATACCGCTGCGTGCTAGTGTATCTCGGTGACCCTGACGCGGTGCCGCGGGTATTCGAGGGCACGTGCGGCGGGCGCATCCTCGAGGAACCGCGGGGTGAGGGAGGTTTCGGCTATGATCCGCTGTTTTTCAGCGATGAGCTCGGGCGGACGTTCGGGGAAGCCACGCCCCTCGAGAAGGATGCGGTGAGTCACCGGGGCCGAGCGCTCCGGTCGTTGGCCGAAGCGCTCGGTCCGGCGGAACGCTGACCGATACGGAGGCTGCATGCCCGTCCGCCGCCCTCGCCCCACCGCACGCCTCGCGCCGCGCCACAAGGTCTGGCTGCTCTCCGATGGTTCCTTCCTCATGGGACCTAACTATCTCCGTTTTCTACGTGCGGTCGACGAGACCGGAACCATCCGGGAAGCCGGCAAGGTCGTGGGCTGGAGCTACCGGACCTGCCTCAACCGCGTCCGCCGCATGGAGCGCGCGCTCGGTCGGCCCGTGCTTCTGACCGTCCGCGGCGGACGTACCCATGGCGGGTCGCGGCTGACCGCGGAGGCGCGCCGGCTGGTGGATGGATTCGAGCGGTGGCACCGCGCCGTCTCCGACTTCAGTCGCGAGGCGTTCGCGCGGTACCTGGAGCATTAACGGCGGAGCGCCGCACCTGGGCGAGTGCTCCCCGATAGGCAATGTGTTGCCTATCGGGTCCGGTCTGAGTACGTTCGATGCCTCCTCTTCTCTGAGTTGGAGGCGTCGATGCTCGGCCGCTCCTTGCTGGTCGGCTCGCTCCTCGCCGCGTCTGGCCGTGCTGCCGTCGCCCAGACAGCGGTCTCGTCACCGCCCGCGGTCAAATTGAGCGGGTACCTTCAGGCTCGGGAGACGTATCAGGAGGGTATCGGGCTGAACGGTACGGTCAATCGCGCGCGCCTCACGGCCTGGGGCGCCGCGCCGGTGCGCCGGTGGCTGCAGCCGGTGGTCAAGTACGAGTGGTTCAATCGAGTTGGTGTCCCGGGCGACGCTCAAAGGAATCGGGCGTGGACGGCCGCTGCCAACCTGTTCCCGTGGGGCAAGGCGACCCGGCTGACCATCCAGTATGTATCCCGGCTCGTCGGCGAGCCCGGCATCCGCCGGAGCCAGATGCTCGCCCAGGCCCAACTCATCTTCTGACGTGAACCGGCCGATGACACTTCGCTCGATTGTCCGCGCTGCCCTCGCGCTCGGAACCCTAGCCGGCGCCACCGCGCCTGGCGTGTGGGCCGTGCAGCGCCCCGAGATCACCCTTGCCACCACGACCAGTACCCAGGACACCGGGCTCCTGGACTCGCTCCTGCCCATGTTCACCCAGGCGAGTGGAATCCGTGTGAAAGCCATCGCCGTGGGCACCGGCGCCGCGCTCGAGATGGCCCGCCGGGGCGATGCGGACGCCGTGCTGGTGCACGCGCCCGAGGCCGAAGCCGCGTACGTGCAGCGCGGCGACCTCATCGGCGGTCGCCTGATCATGCACAATGATTTCCTGGTGCTCGGTCCCCCAAGCGACCCGGCAGGCGCGCGCCGGGTCGAGGGTTTGACGGAGCAGATGCGGGCGATCGCGCAAGCGGGAGCCTTCGTGTCGCGCGGCGATGGGTCGGGTACCGAGAAGATGGAGTTGGGCCTCTGGAAGGCGGCGGGCGTCGACCCTGGGACGATGGCGAAGCGCGAGGAGACGGGCCAGGGCATGGGCGCCACGCTCCTCGTAGCCGAAGCCCGCCAGACGTATACGCTGACCGACCGGGGCACCTATCTCGCGTTCAAGAACCGTCTGACGATCGTG
>DATLBL010000120.1:0-7561 GCA_035526925.1 Gemmatimonadales bacterium | reverse complement strand
AAATGCATGGTGAGCTCGTCGCTCAGCAGGTGACCGCCCCGGGCGGCCTTGATCGGGTCGACGTCGCCGATCAGGTCGGCGATGGTGACGTCCGGCGTGGCGAGCTTCTCGACGTACCGCTGGTCGCGCCGGAGCCAGGCGATCGCCGTCGCGTCCCCGCACTCGGCCAGGCGCTCGCGCGCGAACTTCGAGATCGGGGCGAACGGGTCGTCGTTCACCTCGCTGCCGGCCACGATGGGGATGCGCTCGTCGAGCAGACCGGTGATCTCGCGGAGGAGCCGGCTCTTGGCCTGGCCCCGGAGCCCCAGCAGGATGAAGTGATGGCGCGCGAGGAGCGCGTTCACGATCTGCGGCAGGATCGTGTCCTCATACCCCACGATCCCGGGAAAGAGCGGGCCGCCGGCGCCGAGGCGGGCCAGGAGGTTGGTCCGAATCTCGTCGCGGACGGTCCGCCCGCGCAGCGGCGCCTCCGCCCACGGACTGTTCTTGAGTTCACCCAAGGTGCGAGGCTGATTCATATCGGTCATGGCTCGATGGTCGGGAGGAATTCGGGAGTTACGGCTTCGTGCCCGATGTGGCGTGCGCCAGGATCCGGCGATGCCCGGGCGGAACGGCCAACGTAAGTAGTTGTCGGTTATCCGGTTGAGGGGCGGCCGCGCAGCGCAGAGCACCACCCGCCGGGCCCCATTCGCCTTGACAAAACGTTGCCCCCGCTTAGGTTCGGCGCCGTGTCCCCGGCGACAGTGTGGCTGACGAACCCAGGCTCAGTGCAAACCCCTAGCGTATCTGGAGCAACGATGAAGAAGACCATGATGCTGGCTGCGGCGCTCGTGCTGGTTGGCTGTGGTGAGAAGAAGGCCGACGGCATGGCCGGCGATACCGCGGCGATGGCCCCTGCCGCAACGACGACCGACACCGGAATGGGCATGGGCGGGATGTCGCATGACAGCACGGCGATGTCGTCCGACTCCACGATGGCCCGGGATACCACGAGCAAGTAAGCCGGTCCCACTGTCGCTTCGGGCCCCGGGCATCGCTCGGGGCCCGTTGTCGTTTTTCACCCGTCCACCTCGTCGATGCCGAACGGCAGCGCCACCACCCGCGCCCGCCGCCCGCCGGCGGTGACCTCCTCGCCCGGACCGACCTCCCGTCGCAGCACCCCAAGGCCCAGCACCCGATCCTCGAGCGTCAGCGTCGTCCGTACGCTGCCGACGTCCCGCTCGCCCTGCACGACCGACCGGTTGGCGAGCGGATCGGCATCGGTCCAGTGCAGGCCGCGGAGCTCGCGATTAGTGTGACCGCGAAAGTGTAGCCGGGCGACGGTTTCCTGCCCGGTGTAGCAGCCCTTCGTGTACGAGACGCCGCCGATCTCGTCGTACCGCACTTCCTGAGGAAGGGTCCGCTCGTCGATCTCGACGCCGAGCGCGGGCCACCCGGAGAGGACGCGGGCGGCGTGGAGGTCGCACTCCTCCCCGGGGAGCGCTCCGGCCGCGACGAGTCGCCCGACGATCGGCTCGACCGCCGGCGCCAGGCCGACCGCAAGGGCGACGAACGGCGCCGACTCGGGCGCGAGCGCGATGGCGACCGGGCTGAGCTCGCCGCCGACCGACACCGCCCGACCCGCCGCCTCGGGCGTGCCGACGCCGGACTTGGCCAGCACCTGAAAGCCATGCGCGCCGACGAGCCACGCGACCGTGGTCTGCCCGGTGAGATCGGTGGTCCGCGCCAACCGCGGCGGCAGCTGCCGGGTGAACAGCTCGAGCGCGGCCGTGCGCCCGCCGGGCGGCATGATGAGCGTGAACGCGTCGCCCTGGCGGATGGCCCAGGCGTCCACGACGATCATCCCCTTCGGCGTGAGCAGGGCGCCATAGACGAGACTGCCGTCGCCCGGCTTCTCGAGATCGTTGGTGAGCAGCCCCTGGAGGCAGGCCAGGGCACCGGGGCCGGCGACGCGAAACACCGTGGGCGACGTCGAGACGATCGTGGCGCCGTGCCGGACGCGGTCGAGCCGCGCGCGATCGAGCCGGACGTCGAGCTCAGCCATGCGCCCACGGCAGCTCGGCGGGATCGTGGCCGGCGAGGTCGCGCCAGACGAGATCGGCGCCGACGCACGCCGCTTCCCCATGGGACGTGGTCAGCATGGCGCAGCGCAGGCCGGCCGCACGGGCGGCCGCGAGCCCCGGCAGCGAGTCCTCGATGACCATGCAGCGCACCGGCGCGAGGCCGAGCTGGGCGCGGGCGCGGTTGTACCCCTGGGGGTCGGGCTTGCACGCGCTCACGTCCTCGGCGGCGACGATCTCGCTGAAGTGCGCGCGGAGCCCGGCCAGGCCGAGCACGAGCTCGATCTCCCGGCGGAGCGCGCCGCTCACGATGGCGAGCTGGTACCCATCGAGCGCGGCGCTCTCGATGAAGTCGCTCGCGCCGGGCACGAGCTGCATCGAGCCCCGGAGGGCGCGCTCGTAATGACGGTTCTTCTGCTCGATCGCCCCGAGCAGGGCGGGCTCGTCCGCCGCGCGCCCCATGCGCTCGAAGGTGAAGCGGAAGCACTCGCGGTCATCGAAGCCCAGATAGTCCCGGTAATAGGCGTCCCGGTCGAGCGCGTAGCCGTACTCGTCGAGGGTCGCGATCAGCGCGTCGCAATGCTGCGGCTCGTCATCCACGATGACGCCGTTGAAGTCGAACAGGATGCCCGCGGTCATATCGGAAGGTATAACGGAGTGGCGTGGGGAGGGTAAGATGGCCGGTGGCCGGCGGGGACGGACATGCGCCGGCGCTCAGTCGCGTGCGTCAGCGGACCCGTACAGTCCCGCACGTCGATAGCTCTCGTCCAGCAGCTCCACCGGATGCATCACGCGAATCGGCAAGCCCGCGGCGCGGACGCCGGCGCCGATCTGCATGAGGCAACCGGGATTTCCCGTCGCGACGACCTCCGGGACGGGCGACGCGCCGGCGAAACTCTCGAGCTTGAGGTCCAGCACGGCTCGCGCCATGTCCGGCCGGACGATCGAGTAGATCCCGGCGCTCCCGCAACACTTGTCCGAGCTCGGGAGCAGGCGGAGCCGGAGCGCGGGAATCGCGGCGAGCACGGCCAGCGGCGCCGACTGGACTCGCTGCGCGTGCTGCAGGTGACACGGTGCGTCGTAGGCGACATCGAGCGGCAATGCGCCACCCGGACGCGGCCCTCTCTCGGCGAGAAGCTCCGACACGTCGCGCACCTTGGCCGCGAGCCGACTGGCATCGGCCTCGCTCGCCAGCAGGTGACCATACTCCTTCAGCAGGGCGCCGCACCCGGCGCTATTGACCACCACGTAGTCCGACGCCGCCGCCAGCGCGGCCACGTTGCTGCGCGCGAGCGACTCGGCGGCCGCGCGATCGCCGGCGTGTTCGTGGAGCGCGCCGCAGCAGGTCTGGCCTTCGGGCTCGAGCACGGTGTAGCCGTTGGCCTCGAGCGTGCGGCGCGTCGCGCCGTTGACGTGCTCGAACAGGGTGCTCATCACACAGCCGCGGAACAGCGCAACGGTGCGGGGGGCCGGCGGCGATGCCTGCGACGGCGATGATGCCACCCCAGCGAGAGTCGACTCGGCCGAAGTGAAAGTGCCGGCGCTCGTGCCTTCGCTCGCGGCATCGCGCGCGGTCGTGGCCCGGCGGGGCGTGAGAGCGCGGGTGGGCGAACCTGACGGCTTGGTCGACGCGAGCATTCCCATCGTGAAGCCGAGACGTCCACTCCCGGAGAGCAGCCTGGGAATGCCCGTCGCGCGCAACACCCGGCCCAGCGTGAACAGCGGCCGCCAGAGCCATTCGCGGCGGAAGACCCCCAGCACCGTCGCCGCGACGGGCGACAGCCGCCGCGAGGCGAAGAGCTGCTCGCGCGCGGTCTGGATGCCCCGGCCGTACCCGACCCCTGACGGACACACCGGCTCGCAACCCAGGCAGCCGAGGCACGCGTCGAGGTGCTGGACGAGCGCGTCGTCGCCCGCGCCGAGCTCGCCCCGCTCGAGCGCGCGCATGAGGACGATGCGCCCGCGCGGGCTGTCGGATTCGTCACCCGTGGCGAGATACGTCGGACATGCGGGCAGGCAGAACCCGCAGTGCACGCAGGGGTCCAGCGAGGAGTACCCCGCCGTGGCGTTCACGCGAGCGGCCAGCCGCGGCGACTATTCACCCGCGCCCTCCAGCGCCACCTGCAGGCACTGGCCCGGATCGAAGGTGTCGCGAAGGCGACCCACGATCTGGCCGATTCCTTCCCGGTAGGCGCCGAAATGGCCGAGCGCGCGCCGCACAGGCCAGGGCGCGCGCTCGAGGGTCATGGGAATTTCGCGCGCCGCCGCCGCGCGGCGTACGGCACGCAGCCGCTCCACGGGCGCCTCACCCGTCCAGCGGATCATCCCGGCGCCCGCGCCGGCGGACAGCAGACCCTCGTCCAGATCGTGCGCGAGGAGATCGATGGTATCATCGACGCCGTCGCCGAGCACGCCGAGGCGGAGGGTGATCGGTCCGCCCTGGCTGGCGCGCGCCACGAGCCCCCAGAATGCGGCCGTCCGGTCGGCCGGCAACGGCTGCCACGAAAGCCCGCCGATCGGCGCCAGGCGGCGGACGTCGCCCTGCACGGCGGCATCGGTCCCGAGGAACCGGGCCGCGAGCACCCAGTCGGCCTCGGCCGCGAGAGCGGGCGACAGGAGCTCGAGGGCCGCCGGCACCAGCTCCGCCGCCATCACGTCGCGGGCGGCGGAGGTCAGCGTATCGCGACTCCCGCGGGCCGCGAGCGTGACGTCGGCGCGCGGCAGCGCACGGAGCCGGAGATGCACGTCGGCGATGATGCCGAATCCGCCGAACCCGCCGACCTGGAGCTTGGTCAGATCGTAGCCCGCCACGTTCTTCACCACCCGGCCGCCGGTCTTGACCAGCCGTCCATCGCCGGTGGCGACGGTGCAGCCGAGGACGTGGTCGCGCACCGGACCGAAGCCGTGGCGGAGCGGGCCCGCCGTGGCGGTGGCGACGATCGAGCCGATGCTCCGCTCGGGCCGGCCCGGCGGATCGAGCGCGAGCCACATTCCCTCATCGGCCAGCCGGCGCCGCAGCGCCTCCAGCGGCGTCCCGGCCTGCACGCTGGCGACGAGGTCGGCGGGACTCACCGACAGGACCTGATCGAGGCCACGGGTGCTGACCGACAGGTCGGCGGGAGCATCGGCGGAGAGCCAGGTGCCCTGGCCCTCCACGCGGATCTTCCAGCCTTCCTCGTGCGCGAGGCGGCAGACGAGCGAGAGCGCGTCCGCGGTGTCCGGGATGGCCCGCGGCAAGCCCGCGGGATCGCGCTCCACGCCGCTCGTGCCAAGCAGCGCGCGGAGGCGGCCGTGGACGACGTCGCTCATGACGCGCCGGCCGTCATCGCGCGTTCGGTGCGGCGCGCCATTCACGGCACGCGTGGACGGGGACGACCTTGCCCGGATTGGCGCGCTCGTCCGGATCGAAGACCCGACGGACGGCACGCATGGCGCCGAGAGTCTCGGCGTCGAAGATCCACGGCATGTAGTCGACCTTGTCGGAGCCGACGCCGTGCTCTCCGGTGATGCTCCCGCCGGCCGCCACGCAGGCCGCCATGATCTCGGTACAGGCCACATGCACGCGGTGGGCGACCTCGTGGTCGCGGCGGTCGAACGAGATGTTGGGGTGCAGGTTTCCGTCGCCCGCGTGGAAGACGTTGCTGATGCTCAGGCCGTGGCGATCGCGGATCTCGGCGATGCGATCCATGATGTCCGGCAGCGCGGAGCGCGGCACCACGGCGTCCTGAACGGCGAGGTCCGGGGCGATCCGCCCCATCGCGCCGAACGCCTTCTTCCGGCCCTGCCAGAGCCGCGCCCGATCCGCGGGACTCGACGCGCTCCGCACCCCGCGCGCGCCGCGCTCGCGCAGGATCGTTTCGACAGTGCACGCCTCGGTGTCCACCGCGTCCGGCTGGCCGTCGAGCTCGACCAGCAGGACGGCGGCCGCATCGGTGGGGTAGCCCGCGGCATAGATCGATGCCTCGACGGCCGCGACACAGGCGCGATCCATCATCTCCATGGCAGCGGGCACGATCCCGGTGGCGATCACGGCGGAGACCGCCTCGCTCGCGGCGCGCACCGTTCCGAAATCGGCCAGCATGGTCCGGACGCTGGGCGGCATCGGCTCGAGCCGGACGGTGATCGCCGTGGCGATGCCGAACATCCCTTCGCTGCCGACGAACAGGCCGACGAGGTCCGGGCCCCAGGGCTCCCCGTGCGGCGAGCCGAGGGACACGACGGAACCATCGGGGAGCACCACGTCGAGCTGGGCGATGTGGTTCGTGGTGACGCCGTACTTGAGGCAATGCGGGCCGCCGGCGTTCTCCGCGACGTTGCCGCCGACGGTGCAGGCCGCCTGGCTCGACGGGTCGGGAACATAGTGGAGCCCGAGCGGCGCCACGGCCTCCGAGAGCCGGGCGTTCACCACGCCCGGCTGCACCACCGCGCGCCGCCGGACCGGATCGACGTGGAGGATACGGTTCATGCGCGTGAGCGCGATCAGCACCGCGCTCTCGTCGGCCACCGCGCCTCCGGAGAGACCCGTGCCCGCCCCGCGCGCGACGAACGGGACCCCCACCAGGTGCAGCAGGCGCACGATCTCGCGAACCTCGGAGGCGGTGCCGGGCATGACGACGAGGCCGGGGTAGGACTCACGGGTCGGCAGGCCGTCCATGGTGTACGTCTTGAGCTCGGCGCGCCGGTGGCGGACCCACCGGACGCCGACGATGCGACCGAGCGCCTCCACCAGCTCCGCTCCGATCATGCGCCGGGGATGGTCGGCATGGCGTGTCCGCGTCCATTGCCGTGGGCACGGCGGTGCACTTCCAGCGCGCGCTCGACGACGGTGCCCAGCGCCGGCAGCACGCTCAGCAGCGCCTCGACCCGGCGAGCAGTGGAGCGCTCCGCGAGCAACCGCTGCTTGATGCGCGCTTCGACGTCGAGCGACGCGGCCACGTGAAACGAGAGCGCGAGGGCGTCGGCCGGCAGCTCGGTCTCGTCGGCCTCCACGTCGCTCAGCTCGCGCACCAGCGCGGCGTAGCGCGCGAACTCCTCGCGCAACGCCGCGATCCGCTCGGGGGCGGGCACGGTCCCCGGATCGTCCTCGAACGGCTCCACCAGGGCGACGAGGTAGGGCACCGGCTCGTCGACCAACCGGGACACGACAAAACGCTCGCCGCCGAGCACGACGATGTTCGAGCGTCCGTCCGGCACCTCCTGGTTCACCCGCACGATCGCGGTGCAGCCGACCACACCGGCTTCGGGCGCCTCGTCGGCGGCCCCAGGCGGCGTGATGCCGAATCGGCGGTCGGTCGCGAGGCAGTCGGTAAGGAGCCGGCGATAGCGCGGCTCGAAAATGTGCAAGGGAAGCGGCGTTCCGGGAAAGAGGACGACGGAGAGCGGGAACAGCGGCAACCGCGTTGGCATGGCTGGGAATCTAGCAGTACAGGCCGGTGGTCTGTGCAGCGTCCGAGAACGGGCCTGCCGTCTAACGAGACGGGCGGTGCCGCGATCGCGGCACC
>DATLBL010000119.1:0-28602 GCA_035526925.1 Gemmatimonadales bacterium | reverse complement strand
CGTCAGCTTCTTGCCCGAGACCTGCCGCCCGGTCATGCGCTCGAGCGGGGTCTCGATCTCCACCGGCTCCGTCGTCAGATCCTGGGTGGCCTCGTAGGCCATCAGGGTGGCGATCTCGCTCACCAGTTGTTTGAAGTCGCGCGTGCTGGTCTCCCGGTCCCGCAGGATCGAGAGCTTGTGCTGGATGAGCGGATGATCGAGGACGGTGAGATTGGGCAAGGTGGAAGCGGACATGGGAACAATATGCGGGAGCCGATGACTTCGTTCTAGGGGCGGTGGGGAAGCAGTCATGCGCGGCCGTGGGAGCAGGGATCTTCTGGCGCTTCGTGTCGTACAACACGGATTCGACCGCCCCGATTTTTGGAGATTCCGTCATGCCCGCCTGGAACCGCATTGCCGCTCGTTGCCTCTCCACGGCTCTCTGCTCGCTTGCCGTCGCGCCCGCCCTGGCCGCACAGACCCTGCCTGCCTCCGAGCTCACCGCCCGCGCCGTCGCCGCCCTGGCCGCGGAGGATTTCGACGCAGCCGTGGCCGCGGCGGATTCCGCACGGCGGGTGGCCCCCGACCTCTCGGCCGTCCAGCTCGTGGTGGGCCAGGCCTACCTGAGCCATGCGCGCGCCAACCCCAGTCTCGGCGCCATCGGCAAGGTGAAGAAGGGGCGGGCCGCCGTCGAGCGGGCGATCGCGCTCGACCCGGCCAATCTCGAGGCGCGGACCACGTTGATGCAGTTCCTGCTGCAGGCGCCGGGATTCGTCGGCGGCAGCCGGGACGGCGCGCGCGCGCAGGCGCTGGAGATCGAGCGCAGGGACCGGGAGCGCGGGTTGGTCGCCCGGCTCGAGGTGGCCGGCGTGAACGGCAGGAAAGAGGAAATCCTCGGAATCTTCGACGAAGCCTTGCCGCTGCTGAGTCGCCCTGGCACCAGGCCCGCGCTGGTGCGCGCGTTCCTGGATACGGCCCGGAAGCTCAAGAACAAGGACCTGCGGGAATCGCTGACGGCGCGGGTATATGCAGCGGTGCCGGCCACCGCGCCGGCCATGCCGTGACGAGCGATGCTAGTGGCCACCGCCGTGTGACTGCCGATCAGTGTGTGCCCGAAGACCGCCGGCACGGCTCAAACGGTCTGGTTGGAGTCCCTTGGCGAGCCCAGCGCCCCTTCCTATATTCCCCACCCCGCGGCCAGGTAGCTCAGTTGGTAGAGCAGCGGACTGAAAATCCGCGTGTCGGGGGTTCGATTCCCTCTCTGGCCATTAATAAACTCAACGATCGACCTAGAGCGGCAAAGAGTACCGGGCTTCCGGTGCATTGCCGCTCTCGTGGTTGTTGAAGACGGCCTCGCGTGACAAGCATGGTGGGCAGTAGTACCGCTTTTCCTTGCGCACCGCCGCGATCAGCACGACGAATTCAGCCCGCCAAGAAGCACCCCGGCCCGAGTCTCCGCCCCGCGATTCAACTCCGTTGACCAGAACGTAAAGGATGCCGCCCAGCGCTGCGCGCGGATCGCGCCAATGGCTGAGCCCGGCATCGAGTGTCGGGGCAAGGCAAACCCTTTTCCGCCCTCGGGCATCTACAGAGAGACTGGGGAACCGAAACGCTCTCCACTGCAGCACGTAGTTCTCTGGAGGGTTCCACCGCTCGCTGGAGATGTTTCACGTCGTGAACCGTCGTCGTTTTCTCGCTGCTGCCGCGGGCGGTGTGCTCGCGACGCTGCCTGTTCGGCCGCTCTGGCCGGTGCAGGCGACGGCGAGCCGGCGCGGTCTGGCGCTGGTGGCGCCGCACTGGCGGCCGAGCGCCGACCTGCTGCGGACGCTGCCCCGCCTGCTCGAGCTGGCCTCGGTGCCGGGTCTGGCGATCGCCACGGTCGACGAAGGCCACATGTTCCAGAAAGCGTCCGGTCGCGCCTGCGTGCAGCCGCGCCGCGGAGCGAGCGAAGCCACCGTGTTCGAAGCGGCCTCGCTCGGCAAGCCGATCTTTGCCCTCGCCGTACTCCGGCTGGCCGACGCTGGCCGGCTGGACCTCGACCGGCCGCTCTACGATTACCTCGCCACGCCCGAAGCGAACAACCCCCGCATGCGGCGGGTGACCGCGCGTCACGTCCTGACCCATACGAGCGGGCTTCCGAACTGGCGGAAGGAGCCGGGGCCCCTCGCGCCCGAGACCGAGCCTGGCGAGGCGTATGCGTATTCGGGGGAAGGGTTTTTCTTCCTCCAACGGGTGGTCGAGCGGATCACCGACCGACCGTCGGCCAAGATGCTCCGGGAGGAGGTGCTGGACCCGCTCGGCATGACCGAGAGCAGCTGGGTGTGGCGCCCGGGGTTCGAGGCTTCGATGGCGATGGGATACGACGAAGGCGGCGCTCCCGCCGAAGTCTATGCCGCGATCGGGCGGCGGGCCGAGGTCATCGCCCGCGAGTGGAAGAAGCCGGTGGAGGAGTGGCGGTACGAGGACGCCGCGCGAACGGTGCCGCTCATCAACGAGGCCTGGCCGGTGTTGCCCGTCTACATGGTGCCGAACGTGGCCGCGTCGCTGCTCTGCACCGCGCGCGACTACGGCCGGTTCCTCGGCCACCTCGTCGCCCGGCCGCCCTCCACCGCCCTCCCACTCGGGCCCGCCATGCGCGAGGCGATGATGGCCCCGCAAATCCGCCTCAACAGCGCTCTGGCCTGGGGGCTGGGCTGGGGGATCCAGGAGGACGAGCACGGCCGGACGCTCTGGCAGTGGGGGGCCAACAACGGCTTCCGCAACTTCGCCGTAGCCGATCCCGACAACGGCCGCGCGATCGTCGTGCTCACCAACAGCGGCAATGGACCCAGAGTGTACGAGCGCGTCATCCTCGCGCTGACCGGCCACGATCACCCCGCGTTTCTCCGGGCCTGAGTTCCGCCGCCGGCCCGTGGTGCAAGACAAGGACGGCTAGCCGTCCTTGTCTGTTACCATGCGCGATCAACATCGCCCCAAGCAGGATCTCATCAATGAGGTCACCGGCCTGCGAAAGCAGATCGCCGACCTCCGCGACGCTATGACGGCCCGGCGACGGGTCGAGGATGCGCTGCGGCAGTCCGAGGAGCAGCTCCGCATGCTCGTGGACGCGGCGCCGGTCGGACTCTGTCTCTTTCGCCCCAACGGCACCCCTGTGGCCGCCAACCGACCCTTCGCACGCCTTCTCGGGTACGACACCACGGCCGAGCTGATCCGCGTGGCCGACTCGCTCGGGGTGTTCGGAAGCCGCGAGGAGCAGGGCCGCGTGCTCGCCCTGGTCGAGCGCGGGCTGGAGCGGGTGGCGGGAGTCGTCTTCCGGCGGAAGGACGGCACGCGGCAGGCGTTCGGCGTCATCGGCTCCGTGTCCACGGACCCGCAGGCCGTCGCACTGGTCGTGCTCGAACGGCAACCGCAGCCGTGGCGCTCGGCGCCACTCGCGGCACTCAGTCCAGCGTGGTCGCCCGGCTCGCGCACGGGGTAAGCGCCGCAGGGCGGCCCGAGCGCGCCACCGAGGGCACATGTCGAGGGGACGTGCGAGAGCACGTCCCCTCTGCGCATGGAGCATCCTTTAGGATTATCACCCTCGTCCTCCTGTGCTTGGCGGCCGTTATACTTGGGCTGCCCTCTACATGGAGGCTTCCGATCATTTCCATCGCCCGCTCCAAGCCTCGCGGGAGAACCGTCGGTCTGCTCCTCGCGTTGGCGGCCTGCGCGGGAGGCTCGCGGCCGGTCGCGAAGGTGCCGTCGCCCACCGACGAGCGGGGCGGGCCGATCGACACCACCGGCATGGCTCGCGTCCGGTTCGCGCGCGGCACGACCTCCGGCATCCTCGACGACAGCGTCACCGCGGGCGGGACGCGCAGCTACGTGCTGGGCGCGGAGCAGGGACAGGTCATGCTGGTGCACGCCATCGCCTGGCCGGTGGCGGAACGCCTGCATCCCCCTCCCGAGCCGAGAGTGCGCGTCTTCTCGGCGGCGACTGGCCGCGAGCTGCCGTCACCGAAGGCCGAGCCGGCGGGATGGTCGTCGCGGCTCGCGGAGACGGGCGACTATGTCGTACGGGTGACCGCCGTATCGGCAACCGCCTACACCCTGGCCGTGCAGATCCCGCGTCAGGTGGATGGCAAGGTCGGGGCGCCACCCGTCCTCTTCACGGGCACGGCGCCATCGCGGGTGCCGATCGACTACCTGGTAGCTGTGGAGGCGGGGCGCACCCTCGAAGTCACGCTGGGCGGCGCCCCTTCGGTAGCGCTGCACGTCTACGGGCTCGGGGACGGCGTGCAGCTCGCGCGTCTGGCCGACCGCCAGCGGCTCTTCGCCGGGCGGGTCGAGACGACGCAGGACTACGTGGTTAGCGTCGTGCCAGGCGCGGAGCGCGCGCCCTACGACTTGCGAATCGCGGTCAGGTAGACGCCGTTCAACCTCCTTCGCCGCCGCCCAGCACCGGCAGGATCTCGCCGGTGATGTAGCTGGAGCAGACCGGTGCCGCCAGGAACACGTATGACGGAGCCAGCTCCTCCGGCTGGGCCGGCCGCTTCATCGGAACCGAAGCACCGAACTTGGCTACCTTGTCCGCATCCTGGTCCGCCGGGTTGAGCGGCGTCCATACCGGCCCAGGCGCGACGCAGTTCACCCGGATGCCACGCTCCAGCACGTTCTGGGCGAGCGACTTGGTGAAGGCGTGGATGGCGCCCTTGGTCGAGGAGTAGTCCAGAAGCTCCTTGCTTCCTTGGATGCCGGTCACCGAGCCGGTGTTGATGATGGACGCGCCCTGCTCCAGATGCGGGAGCGCGGCGCGCGCCATATAGAAGTAGCCGAAGATGTTGGTCCGGAAGGTCCGGTCGAGCTGCTCGTCGGAGATGTCCTCGATCGACGCCGCATGCTCCTGAAAGGCGGCGTTATTAACCAGGATGTCGAGCTTGCCGAAGTGCTGGACCGTGCTCTCGACCGCCTCCCGGCAAAACTCGGAGCTCGTGACATCGCCCGGCATCAGGAGTGCCCGCCGACCTTCCGCCTCCACCGCCTGGCGGGTTTCCTCAGCGTCCTCGTCTTCGCTCAGGTACACGATGGCCACGTCCGCTCCCTCACGGGCGAACAGCACCGCGACCGCCCGCCCGATCCCCGAATCCCCGCCCGTGATCAGGGCGACCTTGTCCTGGAGCTTCCCCGAACCCCGGTACTCGGGAGCCTCGTACTCGGGCCGCGGGTCGAGCTCCGCCTCGATGCCGGGCTTGGCCTGATGCTGCTTCGGGAGCGGTGGCTCCGGGTACGGCCGCGCGCCGGTCTGGATGGCGCCTTCCTGCTTGGGCTGCTTCTGCTTGGTTCGCTGACTCCGGGTCTCGGTCTCCCGCTGGATCTTCCGGTCCGATTCCGCCGTCTTCTTTCCTGCCGCCGAGTTGCCGGCCTTCTTGCTCCCGGTCCAGCGTCCGGTGCTCTTCTTCACTGCCACGTGTGCCTCCTGGATGAGCGCGATACCGCCGTGATGGCTCACCATGGGCCCTGGCGCAGACGGAGGCCGTGACAAGCCTCACCGTCGCCGCCTGGTGCTGCGGATGTTGGTGGAGCCCGAAACGCCCGATCCTACGTCTCCGTATGGAAGTCTCCTGCCACTCTCACTCGAGGACCTGAAATCATGCGCATGACCGCCGCGCTGGTGATGACCATAGTTGCCGCGCCCGCGCTCCGGGCCCAGACCGCGGCCGATACCACGGCCATTCGAGCTGCCGCGCTCGACTACGCCGAAGGCTGGTACGCCGGGGACGCCGACCGCATGGCTCGGGCGCTTCATCCTGAGCTGGTCAAGCGTATCGTCGTGCGCGACACGGCCACGAAACGGTCGTTCGTGCAGACGATGGGCGCCACGTCGCTCGTGAATGCGACCCGGCACGGTTACGGAAAAAGCACCCCGCCCGCCGGTCAGCAGAAGGACGTCTCGGTGCTCGATGTGTATGGCAACGCCGCGGTGGCCAAGATCGTGATGGCCGAGTGGATCGACTATCTCCAGCTCGGCAAGCTGGAGGGACGCTGGCAGATCGTGAACGTGCTCTGGGAAGAGAAGCCCGGAAAGCAGCGTTGAGTCCGGATGAGCGCCCTCACACTCATCGTCAAGTGGGAAGGGCGCTCGAGTCGGTCGCAAAGCAGAAGGGGCATGCGCAGCGGCATGCCCCTTCTGCTTCAGGCGAAAGCGCGACGTGGCCCCGCGACTACTCGCCGAGCTTGATCCGCTCCACCCGCCGCGATTGCGCCCGGGCGTTGTAGACCCGCAGGCTCACGATGGTACCGGGCTTCTCCTTGCTCAACGCCTTCCGGAGGTCCGCCGGCGACCGTACGGGCGTGCCCTCGACCTCGAGGATGATGTCGGGACCGCCCTGATCGGGACCCACGAGCTCGCCATAGGATGGACCACCAGCCTTGACGTCGGTGATCAGCGCACCGCGCTGATCGGGCCGCAGCCGGAGCTGGCTGACGTCATCATCGTCGACCGGCGCCACGGTGATGCCCAGCTGGCCGATCGACGCGGCCGACTCCTCCGCGGTGTGGTCGCCCACCTCGCTGCTGTCGCCGCCCTGGGCCACCGTCCGCGCGGCCGGAAGCTCCTGGAGCTTCACTTCGAGCGTCTTCCGGGACCCACCCTTCCGGGCCACTTCGATCTTGACCGATTCCCCGGGCCGGCGGAAAGCGATCTGCTGCTGGAGCTGGCCCACGTACTCGACCGGCTTGCCGTCCACCGAGACGATGATGTCACCCGGCTCGAGCCCGGCGGCACGTGCCGGCGATCTCTCCCCGCCGAAGTCTTCCACCACGACGCCGCGCACGTCGGGCAGGCCGACGTAGGCCGCGTCGTTCGGCGACACGTTCCGCACGGTCACGCCGAGCGCGGCCCGCTGCACGCGACCGTGGGCGATGATCTGGTCCATGACGCGACGGGCGAGGTTGATCGGGATGGCAAAGCCATACCCGGAGTAGAAGCCGGTCTGACTCGCGATCGCGGAGTTCACGCCGATCACCGCCCCGCTCACGCTCACCAGCGGACCACCCGAGTTGCCGGGGTTGATCGCCGCGTCGGTCTGGATGAAATCCTGGATGCTGCGATCGCTGGTGTTGGGGAGGGCGAGGCTCCGGCCCTTGGCGCTGATGATTCCGGACGTGACCGTGAAGGTCAGATTCTCGCCGAGCGGGTTACCGACCGCCAGCACCCACTCGCCGACCCGCGACGCGTCGCTGTCGCCGAGCGGGGCGGGAGTGAGGTTGTCGGCGTCGATCTTGAGCACCGCCATGTCGGTGCCAGGATCGGTGCCGACGACCTTGGCCTTGAACTCCCGACGGTCGAGCAGCCGGACGGTGACCTGATCCGATCCGTCGACCACGTGATCGTTGGTGAGGATGTATCCGTCCTTGGAGACGATGAACCCCGAGCCGGCGCTCTCCTGAAACTGCGGGCCCTGCGGCATGCGAGGCATGAACTGCTCGAACCCCGGAGGCACCTGGAACTGCTGACGCTGGGGGCGATCGGTCTTGCCCGACTTGATGAACACCACGCTGGGTTTGACGTGCTCCGCCACCGACGCGAATGCTTCGCTCAGACTGGCGAGCGTGGCCGCGCCCGCCGGCGGGACGGTCGCCGGCTGCGTGGGCATGGCGGCCGGGCGTGTGTCACTCTGCTGAGCGAATGAAAGGTGGGGGAGCTGAAGCAGGCCGGCGACCAGCAGGCCCGCGAGGAATGCGATCCCGGTGCCGCCGGACCGCAGTCGGTGCAACCATCCGTACGACATGTCTGCGTCTCCTGAGACGTGATACGCCATGGGCTTCGAGAACCCGGACGTGTGAGCAGATGCATGACGTCGGCGGGTGGTTGCACCGCGCGGATCAGTCACGCTCCAGTACGATCGTGGTGCGCTGGGTCGGGCGGCGGGTGAGCACATACGCCGCCGCGACGATGGCGGCGAGGGCGATTCCGAAATACCACCACATGCGGGCCTCCTGAGAAAGGGGTGGGAACTTCATGTGATACGAGAGAGACACCGCCGGGCGACGACCTTTCGTTTTCGGTATTTGTTCGGTATGTTCCACCTCGACTCCGACCAACCCCCGCGGTGCCGTCCATGCCGAAAACCAGCTCCGATTTCGATCCTGAGGGTTACGCCACGGTCGCCGAGCGGATCGAGCTGTTTTACGAGCGCTACCCGACCGGCCGTATCCTGACCGACATGGTGCAACAGACCCCGCAGGAAATCGTGTTTCGAGCGGCCGTGTACCGTGCGGCCGAGGACCGGGAGCCCGCGGCCACGGGCTGGGCCGCCGACCGTGTCGGTGATGGAGAGGTCAATGCGGTTGCCTGCCTGGAGAACACCGAGACGTCGGCCATCGGGCGTGCGCTCGCAAACCTCGGCTTCGTCGCGTCCCGGCTTCGCCCGAGTGCCGAGGAGGTGGCCAAGGCGGCGCGTGCGCGTTCGAGACTGGGGGCCGAACCGGATTTGCTGCAGCTCCTGCGAACCGCGGAACGCGCCGGGCTCGGCGCCGCGCGCGCGGAGGGCCTGCGGGCCCGGGCGGCCCGGGGTCTCCCCGCCGCCGAGCTCGCGGAAGTGCAGCACGAGCTGCGGCGGTTCATTCAACGCCGGATGGAGGAGCACGCCGCGAGGGCAGGGAAGGGCGGATAGACGAGTGTCGCCGGCCGGTGTCTTCGATACTAGAGGGATGGGACCGCGCGGATCCTTGCCGGCTCGCGCTCTTGGCCAGGGAGGAGACCGTGGCGTGGACGAGCAGCGATCAGGATGGCGGATGGTGGCGGGCCGGCGTCCGGCCATGGGCGATCCGGCCCTCGTGGCGGCGCTCCGCTGCGAGGACGAAGGAGCGCTGCGCGAATTCTTCGTTCGCTTTCGGCCCGGGCTGCTGCTCGCTGCTCGCAGCCTCCGCGTGGACCCCGGCGAGCGCGACGCGTTGGTGGACGACTGCCTGGCGGACGTGGCCGTCCACCTCATTACCTCCGATACGCCGCCGCCCCGCTCCCTTCCCGCCTATCTCGCGCGCAGTCTCCGGAACCGCGTACTCAATGCGGCGCGCACCCGGACGCGCGCGGAGCGCCGGCTCGGCGACGCCTCGACGGCGTCGCCCGACAACGGTGATGCGCTCGCCGCGTGCTGCTCGGAGCACGCCCTCCGGACGAGCACGGGGCCAGCGGAAGCCGTGGACCTGTCGCCATCGCTGCAGCGGCTCGCCGCGGCGCTCGAGGCTCCGCTCGATCGGGAGGAGCGGCTGCTCGTGGTGTGGATGAGTCATCTCGTCCCGCACGCGGAGATCGCCGGCTGGCTTGGCGTCGCCCCGAAGTCGGCGGCCAAGCGCATCGAGCGCCTCCGCGAACGGCTGCAGCTCGTCGCGCTCCGCCACCTGGAGTTGACCGACGGCGACGAGCGGCGCGAGCTCCTCGCCTTTCTCGGCCGGGCGGTGCTCGGCCCCGGGGCGGCCGCACGTCTTGCCGGTATCCGCGCGGACACTTCAGACGACGCGCGAAGCACCGACGAAGGGGAGGCGTCGATCGCATGAGCGACCGTCACGAGTGGGAACGCGACGCGGCCGTCTGGCTCGCCGGCCGGCGCATCGAATCCGCCCTGCCACCCGTCCTGCCGTCATCCGAAGCCCGGCTCGCGCGGGCCATGGCTGCGTTCCGTGCATGGCAGGCGGCTGCCCAGGGCGAAGCCGATGCCGCCCGCTTCGCCGAGATGGTGCGCGCCCGGGTGGCGGCGCGTGGACGCGGGCTCCGCCGGGTGGATCGAGCGCCCGATTCGGTACGCCCGGACATGGGAGGCTCGATCGCCATGATGATCGAGGCCGCCAGGGCCCGTCATGCCGCGCCGCTCCTCGAGCTCGGTGTCGCCGCCGGCACCGGCCGTGAACTGTTCGACGAGCCGTGCGACACTTGGATCGCGCTGCCGGAACGCCAGCCGGCCAGCCGGTACGTCGCTCTCCGGGTGGTGGGTGACAGCATGGTCCCACTGCTGCACTCCGGCGATGTGGTCCTCGTCGACCTCGACGGTGCGGCGCTGCCCGGGGTCGTGGCCGTCGCCCGTCACCCCGAGCACGGCTATGTGGTGAAGCGGGTGGCTCGGGCGGTCAGCGATCCGAGGAAGCTGTCGCTCCTTTCGCTCAATCCGGCCTACCCACCGCTCGAGCTCGACCCTCGCTCCGGGACGCTGCTCGGACCCGTGGTGCTCCGGTGGTGCGCCCACCCGCCGTCGAAACCGAGACTTGCCCCTCATCCGTAGTCAGGGCATCATCCGCGCCCGGCCCCGGTCATTGGGTCCGTGCAAACCCTGATCGGAGCCTCCATGGCACGTCTCGTTCTTGTCCTCCTGCTGCTCTCGGCCTGTTCGGGCGGCCGCTCGAATCCTGCCCCCCCGGCTCCCGCGACCGGGCGCGGTACCAACGGCACACCGGCCGCGCGTGCCATGGCGGTGCCGGCACTCGAGGGTTACGAGCTCGCCGTGAACCGCGGAACCCGCTCGCGCACCGGTACGCCCGGGCCGCGCTACTGGCAGCAGTGGTCCGACTACAAGCTCACAGCCGAACTCAACCCGATCTCCAAGCGCATCACGGGCACCAGCACTGTTACTTATTGGAACCGCTCACCCGACACTCTCCGGACCGTCTATGTGCAGCTCCTGCACAATCTCTTCGCGCCCGGATCCCGCCATAACACCGGAGTGCCGTGGGCGGTCGAAGGAGTCGAGCTCGGCCGGGTCGCGGCTCAGGGGACCGACCTGACCGCGATCGGCGGCGAGGCCGCCGGGTACACGGTCGATGGAACCATCATGCGCCTCCGGCTTCCAAAGCCGCTCGCCCCCGGCGGAAATGCGGACTTGGCGTTTGCCTGGAAGCTTCGAGTGCCGCCCGACGGCGCGCCCCGGGGAGGTCAGGACGGCGAGACGTACTTCATCAGCTACTGGTATCCCCAGATGGCGGTGTACGACGACGTCAACGGGTGGCAGATCGACCAGTACCTCGGCAACGCCGAGTTTTACATGGGGTACGGCAACTACGACGTGAGTCTCACCGTGCCGGCCGGCTGGCTGGTGACGGCCACCGGCACGCTCCAGAATCCCGACGATGTGCTCAGTCCGCAGACGCGCGCCCGCCTGGATTCAGCGCGCGGCGCCACGGGCATCGTCCGCGTGGTCACCGAAAACGATCGTGAGCCGGGGCGCTCGACGACCGCCGGGACGGACGGAAAGCTGACCTGGCGCTTTCGTGCCGAGAACGTGCGCGACGTTTCCTGGGCCGCCTCACAGCGCTACCTCTGGGACGCCACCAACGCCGCGGTCGGCGATGCCAACGGCGATGGCCGGCCCGACAGCTCGATGGTGCAGGCGTTCTACCGGCCCGAGCAGCGTATCAACCACTGGGACCAGAGCGCCCGCTACGGCCGGCACTCGATCGAGTACTTCTCCAAGTATCTCTGGCCCTATCCGTATCCCCACATGACCGCGGTGGATGGCCCGACATCCTGCGGCGGCATGGAGTTCCCGATGATGACCTGCATCGGGGGCCAGTGGGACACCCTCGGCATGTACGAGGTGACCAACCACGAGATCGGGCACATGTGGTTCCCGATGATCGTGGGCTCCGACGAGAAGCGCTTTGCCTGGATGGACGAAGGGCTCACCCAATTCGATCAGTCGCAGGCGATGGCGGATTTCTTCAAGGGGTTCGACGACGAGGCGCGGAACCGCAAGCCGTACCTGGACCAGGCCGCGGCGGGCGCCGAGGTGGAGCTGATGCACCATGGCGATCGCTACCCGAACTATCAGGCGTACGGCGTCGCCGCCTACTACAAACCCGCCACCGCCATGGTGGCGCTGCGGGGCGTGCTCGGCCGCGACCTCTTCCACAAGGCGTTTCAGGAGTACGGCCGACGGTGGCAGTTCAAGCACCCTACGCCGTACGATTTCTTCGCCACTTTCGACGACGTGTCGGGGCAGGACCTGTCGTGGTTCTGGCGGACCTGGTTCTTCGAGACCTGGCGGCTGGATCAGGCCATCGACAGCGTCGCCACCGTGGGCGACTCGCTCGAGGTCGCGCTCGAGAATCGCGGCCGCGCGCCGATGCCGGTCCACCTCGTCGTCACCCGGACCGACGGACGGGCCGACAGCCTGAACGTCCCGGTCGATGTCTGGCTCGGCGGCGCCAAGCAGACGACAGTCCGGGTGGCCAAGGAGCCGGCGGTACGGTCGATCGAGATCGACCCTGGCCAGGAGTTCCCGGATGTGGATCGGGAAAACCAAAGATGGCCGAGGTGAAGGGTGAGGGGTGAGGGGTAAGCTTACCGCTTACCCCTCACCCCCTCCCGCCCACCTCCCCGCCGCGCCCCTGCCGGCTACCTTTCTCCCATGTCCCGGCTCCTGATCGTCGCCAACCGGCTCCCCATCACCGTCACCACGACGGATGCTGGCGTCGAGGTGCAGCGCAGCCCTGGTGGCCTGGCCACCGGACTGATGCGGCCGCACGAGCAGTCCGACGGGTTGTGGATCGGCTGGTCGGGCGCGCCGGCCGACCTCGACCCGGAACGCCAGGCGCGGCTGGACGAGGAGCTGGCGGCCATGCGGCTGGTGGCGGTGCCGCTCTCCTCCGACCTGGTCACTCGCTTCTACGAAGGGTTTTCGAACGGCGTGCTCTGGCCGCTGTTTCATTACCTGCTGGAGCAGATCCCGCTTCAAGTCAGCGATTGGGACGGCTACGTGGAGGCCAACGAGGCGTTCGCCGAGGTGGTCGCCGCGCATTATCGGCCGGACGACCTGATCTGGGTGCACGACTACCAGCTCTTTCTGCTCCCCGGCATGCTGCGCGAGCGGCTGCCGGGCGCCCGTATCGGCTTCTTCCTCCACATCCCGTTCCCTTCCGAGGAGCTGTTCCGGACGCTGCCCTCGCGAGACCGACTGCTGCAAGGCATCCTGGGTGCCGACCTCGTCGGCTTCCACACGCCGGCGTATCTCCGTCACTTCGCCACGTCGCTGATCGACATTTTGGGGCACTCGCTGGAGATCGACCGGGTGCAGCTCCCCGGCCGTGAGGTCCGGCTGGGCGTGTTTCCCATGGGCGTGGATGCGCACTCCTTCTCGGAGCTCGCGGCCGATCCGGCCGTCGAGGGCGAAGCCCGTGCGATCCGCGGCGACGGCAGCATGCGCATCCTGGTCGGCGTGGACCGGCTCGACTATACCAAGGGCATCCCGCGCCGGCTGCTCGCGTACGAGCGGATGCTGGACACCCATCCCGATCTCCGCGAGAAAGTGCGATTGGTGCAGGTGGCGGTGCCCTCGCGTACCAACGTGGGCGCCTACCAGGATTTTCGTACGCTCGTGGACGGGCTGGTGGGACGGATCAACGGCGCATTCGGCACGCCGCGCTGGGTGCCGGTGCATTACATCTTCCGCGGGGTCTCCGAGGAGGACCTGGTAGCGCTCTACCGTGCAGCGGACGTGATGCTGGTGACACCGCTTCGTGACGGCATGAACCTCGTGGCCAAAGAATTTCTGGCCTCCCGCACTGATGGCGACGGCGTGCTCGTGCTGAGCGAATTCGCGGGCGCGGCCTGGGAGCTGCCCGAGGCGCTGATGGTGAATCCGTACGACGTGGACGGGGCCGCGGAGGTGTTCTACCGGGCGCTCACCATGCCGCCCGAAGAGCGCCGGGCGCGGCTGGTCCCGCTGCGAACCCGGGTGCAGACTTTCGACGTGCACCGCTGGGTGGCCTCGTTCCTCGAGCAGCTTTCGGACGTCACGCCCGCCGGAGCGCGGGCCGGCCTTACCGCCGGCGGCGCCGCCGCGCGGCGCGAGCTCACGCAACGTCTGGCCACGACCGACTCGCTGCTGCTGCTCCTCGACTACGACGGCACGCTGGTGCCGTTCACCCCTACGCCCGAGCTCGCGCGCCCCGACCGCGAAGTGCTGGCGCTGCTTCGCAGCCTCGCCGCCAGGCCCGACACCGAGGTGCACGTGGTGAGTGGGCGGCCGCAGACCACCCTTCAGGAATGGCTCGGCGACCTTCCGATCTGGCTGCATGCCGAGCACGGCTTCCTCTCGCGCGATGCGGAGACCCATCAGTGGGTGCCCGCCGCGGAGCTGGGCGGGAGCTGGCGGGAGCCGGTACTGGCCATCCTGCGCGAGATCACCCAGCGCACGCCCGGCTCACTGGTCGAGGTAAAAGCCGCCGCGCTGGCCTGGCACTACCGCATGGCCGACCAGGAGACCGGTGCGCGCCGCGCCAACGAGCTGCGCCTGCACTTGAACCAGTTGTTGAGCAACCAGCCGGTCGAGATCCTTGCGGGCAACCGCGTCATCGAGATCCGGCCGTACGGAGTGCACAAGGGCCGCATCGTCCCGCAGCAGAGTCTGGAACGGCAGGCCGCCACGACGATGGTGGCCATCGGCGACGACCGGACCGACGAGGATCTGTTCGGCGCGCTGCCGCCCGAGGCCATCACCATCCGCGTCGGTCCCGGCGCCACGCGCGCCCGCTTTCGGCTCGACGGCGTGCCCGCCGTGCGCCAGATGTTGCGCTCGCTCCTCGAGTCGCCCGTGGCCGCCGTTCCGGAGCGGCGGTGACCGAACATCGGCACCCCCGCATCGAGACGCTCGCCGTACATGCCGGACACGCTCCCGATCCTGCCACTGGAGCCGTCACTCCGCCCATCTACCTGACCACTACCTTCGCGCGCGACGCCGAAGGCAACCTCCCTCACGGCTTCATCTACGCGCGGAGCGACAACCCCACCCGCCGCGAGCTCGAGCGGTCCCTGGCAGCACTCGAAGGGGGTGAGACCGCGGTCGCGTTCGCTTCCGGCATGGCGGCCGCGGCCGCGGTGTTCCAGTCGATGCTGCCGGGCGAGCACGTGATCGCGCCGCGCGACGCGTACTACGGCACCGCCAAGCTGCTGCTCGACGTCATGGCCGGCTGGGGGCTCGGGAGCACGCTCGTCGACATGACGGATCTGCACGCGGTGGCCGCAGCCGTGAGACGCGAGACCCATCTGATCTGGATCGAGACGCCGTCCAACCCGTCGCTCGCGGTCACCGACATCGCGCGCGTCGCCGAGATCGCGCATGCGGCGGGTGCGCGGTGCGTGTGCGACAATACCTGGGCCACGCCGGTGCTCCAGCGTCCGCTCGCGCTCGGCTGCGATCTGGTGATGCACTCAACCACGAAGTACCTCGGAGGGCACAGCGACCTCACCGGCGGTGCGCTGGTCTCGCCCGCGGACGACGAGTGGGTCGCGCGTCTCCGCACCCTTCAGGCCTTGAATGGCGCGGTGCCCTCGGCGTTCGACTGCTGGCTGCTCATGCGCGGCATCCGGAGTCTGCCGTGGCGAATGCGTGGGCACTGTGAAAACGCCGCCCAGGTGGCGCGGTTCCTGGCGAGTCATGAGGGGGTGGAGGTCGTTCACTATCCGGGATTGACGTCGGATGCCGGTCATGCGGTTGCCGGTCGGCAGATGACCGACTTCGGCGGGATGGTGTCGCTGCAGGTGAAGGGCGGCGCCGAGGCGGCGCTGGAGGTGGTGCGGCGGGTTCAGCTCTTTACTCGGGCGACCAGTCTCGGCGGACCCGAGAGCCTGATCGAGCACCGGGCGTCGGTCGAGGGCCCCGAGAGTCGCACGCCGCCCGGGCTGCTGCGACTCTCGATCGGCCTGGAGCACGCGGACGACCTAGTCCAGGACCTCGACCAGGCACTCCGCGCACCAGGCGGTCGGGCTACTCGCTCGTGACCGCCTCAGGCTGAATACGCCGGAGCGCGCGCCTGGCGCCGGCGGCAATCTCGTCGTTGATCTCCTCCTCCATCATCTGCTTGAGTTTGGGCACGGCGGCCTTGGCGGCCGGGCCGATCTCGCCAAGCGCGACCGTGACCGGGAACCGGACCGTCGGCTCCGGGTCGGCGAGCGCGTCGATCAGCGCGGGCACCGCCGCATCCGCGGCCGTGCCCAAGCCCGCAATCTCATAGGCCGCGGCGTTCCGGGTCTGCGGCGCGGCCGCTTTCAGATCGGCAATCCACTGACTCAAGGTCCGCCCGTCAGCCACCGGCTCCGCCGCCGCCGCGCCCTGCGCGGATGCGGTCGAGGACAGGAGCAGCACGGCCGCGGCGAGCGGTCCCAGTACACGATTCGACATGCAACCTCCACAAGGGTCAATGCGCGGGGCGCGTCGGCGCCCCTGCCGAAATATACGCGTAGAGACCCTCAAAGACGGCGGCGCCGCGCTCGAGCCGGTCGCCGTCGTCGGGATAGGCGAGCGCCAGCCCTGCGATGAGTGGCGCGATGCCCGCCGCTTCCGGTCGCCCGAATTTTCCGTCCTTGCAGTCGACATCGTGCACGATCTCGCCGATGGCCCGAAGCGCCGAGTCCGTGAGGCCAAACCGTGCGAGCAGCGTCTCGAAGGTGCAGCGGTCCGCCTCGTGGGTGAACTCGCCCTGGAACATGTCGAAGCGGAGCTCCCCGGCCTCGGGCCGGTAGCCCTTGGCCGGCACGAACTTGAAGCGCGCGTCGGCGTCGATGAAGCGGCGGATGAGCCATGCGCTGGCGATACGGTCCACCTTGATCCCGGTCCGCGTGACCCAGGTCGCGCCGCGCACCCGCGGCACGCTCACATCCGAGGCAGGCTCGTCCGCGCCCGATCGCGCCGCAGCGGCGATAGCCTGCTCGGCGGCGTCTCGGCCAGAGGCACGGAAGTAGTCGATTCGTTCGGTCTCCTCCATCCTGGTGCGAAGGCGGGTCAGCGCTTCCTCGGAAGGGGACTCGCCCAACGCGCGCGCGTCCTGCGCGACGCTCGCATAGTCAGCATCCCTCTCGGCTCGGAACATGGCTTCGATCTCCTCATCGGTAGTGCCGGTCAGCAGCGAAAGCCTGCACAGCGTGGCGTCTCCCCCCTCCGCCTGGATTTCCCGGGCCAGCCATTCGAAGTCCTCGCGCGTCTCGGCGCGCCTCGGAAGCAGGTAAACGGAGTTCTTCAGCGGCACGGCGCCGATCCGCTGCAGCCGGCGGCGCACTTTGACGCGGAAATAGTCGGGTTTGGGAGGAATTTGATGAATGAGAGCCAGCCACTCCCGGGCTTTGACGCGACCCCCTTGCGCTGATGTCACAGTTGAAGCATTCATAGTCACAACTGTAGCATCTACCAGGCCTCGGTGCAAGGAGAACCCCATGGACCGACAGTACGACACGCTGTACGGATACCTGGCCCTGGCCCGAAGTCCCGGGACCGGGGGCACGGTGGACGAGCGGACGCTGCTGCTCGTCCGGCAGCTCGCGGCGGAGCGCAGCGGGTGTCGCTGGTGCATCGACCACGCTCGGCATGACTGGCGCGCGGCAGGGTTACCGGTGGATCTTCTCCGACGGCTTGACGCACCGGACCCGAGCTCAGGCTTCTCGAACGCCGAGCGGGCGGCGCTGGCACTGGTCGACGCGGTGGCGGCGGGAGCGGGAGCCCGGGCCATCGCGGTCGTCCGCCGGCACTTCTCCGAGCGCGCCACCGCGGAGCTGATCGGCTGCATCGCCGACCATCACCTCTCAATCGACGATCCCACATGAGCCACCGCCTCAGCCTGGTGACCGCCCTCTGCCTCCTGCCTGCCACGCGGCCCGCCACCGCCAGCGCTCAGCAGCTCGACATCGCGACGACGTACCGCGCCGCGGCCGACAGCCTGATTCGCGGGGCCACGTCCGACAGCGCCGCCTATCGCCGGCTCGGGCGGCTCGTGGATACGTTCGGTCACCGGATCTCGGGGTCGCGGAGCCTCGAATCCGCGATCGACTGGATCCTCGATGGGATGAAAGCCGACGAGCTCGAGAACGTGCGCGGCGAGCCGGTGATGGTACCGCGATGGGTGCGTGGCGCGGAATCCGCGGAGCTGGTGAAGCCACGCGCCGTCAAGCTGGCGATGCTCGGGCTCGGCGGCAGCGTCGGAACACCGAAGGCCGGCATCACGGCGCCGGTGCTGGTGGTCGGCTCGCTCGAGGAGCTGGAGCGGCGCGGCGCCGAGGCGAAGGGCAAAATCGTGCTGATCGACACGCCGTTCACGGACTACGCCGTCACTCGCCGGGTCCGAAGCGATGGCCCGTCGGCCGCCGCGCGCGTCGGTGCTGTGGCGTGCCTGATACGCTCGGTCGCGAGCTCGTCGATCCGGAGCCCGCACACGGGCGCGACCCGCTACGACTCCACGGTCGCCAGGATTCCGGCCGCCGCACTCAGCGTCGAGGACGCGATGATGCTCCACCGCTTCCAGGACCGCGGCGAGCACGTGGTGGTAACCCTTCGCATGAGCGCGCGCACGCTGCCCGACGCGCCCTCGCGCAACGTGGTCGCCGAGCTCGTCGGGCGGGAGAAGCCGGACGAGATCGTCGTGCTAGGTGGACACATCGATTCATGGGACGTGGGCCAGGGCGCGATGGACGACGGAGGCGGGTCGGTAGCGGCGTGGGAGGCGGTCCGGCTCATGAAGCGGCTTGGCCTCCGTCCCCGGCGCACGGTGCGCGTGGTGCTGTGGACCAACGAGGAGAACGGCAGTCGCGGCGCGGACGCGTACGCCCAGGCGCACGCGGGAGAGATCGCGAAGCACGTGCTCGCGATGGAGTCGGACAACGGAGCCTTCAATCCACGGGGGTACGTCCTCTCCGCGTCCGACAGCGCCGCCGGCGTGGTCCAACAGGTGGCGAGGCTGCTCCAGCCGATCGACGCCACGGGCGTGCAGCGGGTCGCAGAGAGCCCGGCCGCGGATATTACGCCCCTGGCGGAGGCTGGCGTTCCTGCGATGGAGCTCGACGTCGACAGCTCGCGCTACTTCTGGTATCACCACAGCGAAGGCGACACGCTCGACAAGCTCGATCCGGCGGAGCTGGCGCGCTGCGTGGCCGCGATGGCCGTGATGGCGTACGTGGTGGCCGACCTGCCCGACGCGATGCCGCACGGCGCGACCAACTGACGGCCGGCTGGACTCCGGGGCCGTCCGGAGCTGTTGACGGGCACCGAAACCGTCGGCCTGGCCCCCGCGTAGGCCATGGTACCTCTTCCGCGACCACGCCATGCTGCTGCCGCTCCTGCTACTCGTCGGTGACACCGATCCCGCCTCCGTCTACAACGGGCGGACGGGCAGGCTGGATGTGCGGCCGCCGCGGATCGAAGCCGAGCTGGTGGTGGACGGCTCCCTCGACGAGACGGCGTGGGAGCAGGCGGCCATGCTCACGGGGTTTTCGCAGTTCACGCCGGTGGACGGCGTGCCGGCGGCGGACTCGACCGAGGTGCTGGTGTGGTACTCGGCGAGCGCCATCCATTTCGGCGTCCGCGCCTTCGAGGCGCACGGCCAGGTGCACGCCACTCTCGCCGACCGTGACAAGATCGGGGCCGACGACTACGTCCAGATCCTGCTCGGCACGTTCGACGATGGGCGGCAGGCGTCGGTCTTCGCCGTCAATCCGTTCGGCGTTCAGTCCGACGGCGCGCTCGTGGAGACCGGATCCACCAGCGGCAACGGTTTCAACAACGCCGTCGTGCGACGCGAGAACGCCGATCTCAGCCCCGACTTCGTGTTCGAGTCCAAGGGCCGGCTCACGGAGGCGGGGTACGAGATAGAAGTCATGATCCCCTTCAAGAGCCTGCGCTTCCAGCCGACGCAGGAGCAGCGGTGGGGCATCAACGTCACGCGTCAGGTGCAGCACTCGGGCGCGGAGGACTCGTGGGCGCCGGCCAAGCGGGCCAGCGCCTCGTTCCTCGCACAGTCGGGTCACCTGGTCGGGCTGACCGAGCTGCGGCGCGGTCTCGTGCTCGAGTTCAACCCGTCGCTCACGTCGAAAGCCACGGGAGCGCCCGGCACCAACGGGTGGAACTATTCGGGCGGCGGCCCCGAACTCGGCGGCAGCCTTCGGTGGGGCGTCACCAACAACCTCAACCTCAACGCCACCGCCAATCCTGACTTCTCCCAGGTGGAGTCGGATGCGGGCCAGTTCCTGTTCGATCCCCGCAACGAGCTGTTCTTCTCGGAGAAGCGGCCGTTCTTTCTCGACGGCATCGAACAGTTCACCACGCCCAGCTCGCTCATCTACACCCGGCGCATCGTGCAGCCCGTGGCCGCAGCCAAGCTCACGGGCAAGGGGCTGGGCACCGAGATCGCGCTGCTTTCGGCGGTCGACGATCCAGCGGTCTCGCCGACCGGAGACGACCACCCCATCTACAATCTCCTCCGACTTCAGCGCGACCTCGGGGCGCAGTCGCGGCTCGGCATGGTGTACACGGACCGGATCGTCGGGCGCGACTTCAACCGGGTGGCCGGCGTGGACGCGCGGCTCCTCTTCGGCGAGGTCTACAGCGTCAACCTCCAGGTGGCCGGAAGCCACACCCGTACTTCGGAGGTGACGACCACGGCCCCGCTCTGGTATGCACGGGTGGCGCGGAACGGCCGCACCTTCGGATTTCGCGCCCAGCTCAACGGCAGCGATCGCGACTTCCGCGCGCGAAGCGGCTTCTTCCCCCGTCCAGGCGTTTCGCACGTCAATGTCGACCCGCGCGTGACGCTCTACGGCAAGCCGGGAAGCCTGATCGAGAGCGTGACCGGCGACCTCAACCTCGATGGGCTCTATCGCTACGATCAGTTCGCCACGACGGCCGGGATGCAGGAGGAGAAGATCCACTTCAACACGAACGTCCGGCTGCGCGGGGGCTGGACGGCCGGCGCGTCGGTGCTGATCGAGCAGTTCGGCTATCCATCCGAGGTGTACGACGGCTATCGCATCGAGATGCCGCGGCCCGGCGGCGGCGCCGACACCGTGCCGTTCGTTGGCCGTCCCGCGATTCCCAACCGCGATTACGTCCTGCAGCTCGACACCCCGGAGTTCGCGCAGTTTTCGGGCAATCTGTTCGTGCTCTGGGGCAACGACGAGAATTTCTACGAGTGGGCGTCCGGGGACATCGTCTTCTTCAACGCCGGCATCGACTGGCGCCCCACCGACCAGGTCCGCCTCAACGGCACCTATCAGCTTCAGCGCGTGGGCCGGCGCTCGGACGGCAGCACCGTCAACATCCAGCACATCCCGCGACTCAAGGTCGAGTACCAGGTGTCGCGTCCGATCTTTCTCAGAGTGGTCGGCGAGTACGCCAGCGAACGACAGGACGACCTCCGCGATCACACGCGCACCGAGGCGCCGCTCCTGATATTCGATCCGGGGGCCGGCGACTTCGTCCGCGCCACCGCGTTCGGGCGCAAGTCCTTCCGTGGCGACCTGCTGTTCTCGTACCAGCCCAATCCGGGTACCGTGCTGTTCGCAGGCTACGGGAGCACGCTGCGTGATCCGGTGGACCCCGACGACCCGCTCCGCGGAGGGCTTCGGCGGTCCGAGGACGGGTTCTTCCTCAAGATGAGCTACCTCTTTCGGATGTAGCGTGTGGGCTCGGAAGTCGGACGATTCCGCTAAGCTTCACGCATGAATCCGCCTCGGATCGGCCCTCTCCGGCTGTTCGGCCGGGCGCTCCGGCTGCGCTGCCCCAATTGCGGGCAAGGAAAGCTGTTCTCGTCCTGGTTCCGGATGCGGGAGCGCTGTCCGGCCTGCGGCCTGAAGGTGGAGCGTGGAGAGGAGGGATATCAGGTCGGGTCGTACATGTTCAACATCGTCGCCGCCGAGTTGGTGTTCGCCGTCATCTTCGTGGGCCTGATGCTGCTGACCTGGCCATCGCCGCCGTGGGCGCTGCTCGAGTACGGAGGCATCGTCCTGATGGTGATCGCGCCGTTCATCCTCTTTCCGTTCACGAAGACCCTGTTCCTGGCGTTTGACCTGGTGTTCCGGCCGGCGGCGAACGACGAGCTCGTGGCGCCCACCGACCGCGCGTCGCGCCCGCGCTGAATGGAGCTCGACCTTCCCGGATGCCGCATTCGAAGCTGGCGCCCGGGGGACGAGCCGTCCCTGTCGCGTCACGCGAGCAGCCGAAAGATCTGGCTCAACGTGCGCGACCGCTTCCCCCACCCGTACACCCTCGCCGCCGCCGAAAGCTGGGTGGCGCATGCCGCGGCGGCCGACCCCGAGACCCAGTTCGCCATCGAGGTCGATGGCGAGGCGGCCGGCGGCATCGGACTGTTCCTGCAGGAAGACGTCTCGCGCTTCACCGCCGAGATCGGCTACTGGCTGGGAGAGGCGTACTGGGGCCGCGGTTTGGCCACGGCGGTGGTGCGCCGGTTCACCGATTACGCCTTCGACACCTTCGACCTGAACCGGATCTATGGAAACATCTTCGACTGGAATGAGGCCTCGGTGCGCGTGCTCGAGAAGGCCGGGTACGAGTTCGAGGGAAGGCATCGGCGAGCGGCGGTGAAGGATGGGCAGGTCGTCGACAACCTTCTCTACGCCGTCGTCCGGGACTTCAAGCCCGGAGGTGGCCCGAAGTAAGCTGTGCAAGCCTGCCAGCCCTCGACATCCCCACCCTTGCGAGGGCATGGACATTGCCGCATCGTGTCGGCGTTTCCCCCATAGTGAGGTTTCATGAATCGAGCGCTCTACGCCGCGGGGTGGGGGTATGTCGCGCTCTGTGGCCTCGTTGTGGCTACCCGCGGCGGTTTGACCCCCGCGCGGGGCGGCGAGGAGCCAATCTCGGCGGCGGCCCCGTATCGCGGAGAAGCCGGGGAGTGGTTTGCCCAGGTCAAGCCGTTCTGCAACGCCGTTGAGGTCGAGGTCCGGCAGCAGGCCGCTCCCGCGCCGGCCACGGCGGACGGGGCGGGCTACAGCGCCGCCTGCTATGCGCTGGCAGGAAAGATCGATCGGGCCCAGGAGACGATCGACCGCCTCTCCTCCGGTGACCGCTCGACCGCCGCGGGCATCGTCTTCAACATCGGCCATCCGGTGGCGGATGCGGGCGACGACCAGTCGGCCGGCCCGATCATGCGACTCGTCGTGACCTACCAGCCTGACAACTACATGGCCCTCTATCACGCCGGGATGTCCGAGTACATCCTCGGCCAGATGGAGCTGGCGCGCACCCATCTCACGCAGTTCGTCGGCATCTACCGGAGCGAGGACGGGTGGCGAAGCAACGCGCTCGACGTGCTCCGAAAGCTGAACGCCGCGCCGTGACCGGCCGATGAGCGGCGCGGACTACCTCGCGCCGGGCGACGCGCTCCGCGGCCGCTACGAGATCGTCCGAGAGGTCGGACGTGGCGGCTACTCGGTGGTCTACCTCGCCCGCGATCGCGAGCTCGACTGCGACGTGGCCGTGAAGCTGCTGGTCCCGCCTCCGGCCGCCGCCCAGGTGGCCCGCGAGCGGATGCGGCGCGAAGTGCAGGCGGTCCGCGGCCTTTCCCATGCGAACATCGTCGCCGTATTCGACTTTCTCGAGGAAGGCCCCTGGAGCTTCATCGTCATGGAGTATGTCCGTGGCTCCGACCTTCAGGTGCGGGTCGGCCAGCGCGGACGGCTGGATCCGGACGCGGCGGTTCGCCTGGGCCGTGACGTGGCCGGCGCCCTCTCGGCGGCGCATCGCCGCGGCATTCTCCACCGGGACGTCAAGCCGCAGAACATCCTGCTCGAGCCCGACGGCCGCGCGCGGCTGACCGACTTCGGATCCGCGAAGCTCGACGGACAGCTCGGCGTCACCGGGAGCGGCACGCTGGCGGGAACGCTCGCCTACACGGCGCCCGAGACGCTGGCGGGCCGACGAGGCGACGCGCGGGCCGACGTGTACGCGCTGGGTCTCACGCTCTACTATGCACTCACCGGTGATCTGCCCGAGCGCACATCGGCGCATCTCCCGCCCGCCGCCATCGCCACCGGTTTTCGGCCGCGGACCGTCGTTCCCGCCGTGCCGGAGTGGCTCGACCAGGTGGTGGCGCATGCAACCGCGGCGGCTCCCGCGGACCGCTTCCCGACCGCCGCTGCATTTGGCGAAGCGCTCGCGCAGCCGGGCGCCGCGGGCGCGCTGCTCATGGACAGCGGCACCGCCTGCCTGCTGTGCGGCGGCCCCGACCCGCTGGCCCTCGGACTCTGCCCCGCCTGCGGCGGATCGGCCGATACCGCCGACACGCTCGTCTTCGTGCGCGCCCCTTCGGGCGCCGCGGAGCGTCGCTCGGTCGCGCTCCGTCTCGGCACTGCGCTCCCGGCCATCGGTCCCGAGGCCGCGCGGGCGGCGGCCGGCGGCGAGCGGCCCGTGTTCCGGGTGCCTCGCGCGGGGCTGCCACGGCTGGTGGAGGCGATGGAGCGGCGCGAGCTGGCCACCCGGGCCGTGCCGGTCGTCGCGTCGTGGGGCGCGTTGCCCCCGAAGGCGTGGATGCTGGCCGGCGCGGCGGTCACGGCCGGCGCCGTGGCGGGCAGTGTCGCGCTGCCGATGCTGTTCTGGACCAGTCCGGTCGTGGGCACGCTGGTGCTGCTCGGAGCCAACCGCGACGCGCGGACGCCGCTGGTCGCACCGCCCGTGCGCTCGAGAGCGCTGCCCAAGCCGCTCGAGCGGACCGTGGTCGACGCGCTCGTGTCCCTGCCTCCAGGGACCGTGCGCGGCCTGCTCGCCGACATCGTGCGGGCGAGCGAGTCGCTGTTCGCCACGATCGCCCGCACCGGTGATGAACGGGGGCTGGCGACGTCGCTCGGCGAGCTGGTCACCGCGGCCTGCCGGGCGGCGCTCGACCTGTCGGATCTCGACGAGAACCTCACCCGCTTCGAGCGGCAGCGCGAGCGGTTCGTCACCGGTTCCGCCGAGCGGCTCGACGCGCTGTCACGCTGCGAGCGAACGCGCGACGCACTGGTGCAGCGACTGCTCGAGGCGATGACCGCCGTCGCCCGGCTTCGAACCCAGCACGCCGAGCTCGCCGGCGAGGGCGACTCGACCCTCGCCGACCTCACGCGTGAGCTGCAGGCGGAAGCGGCCGCGCAGTCGGCCGCCGCGAAGGAGATCGAGGCCCTGCTGAGCGAAGCGACGTAAGTCGGTCCGCCTTCGGGTGGGTGTGCCGCTGTCGCCCAGCCGCTACATGCCCGAGTCAAAGCGATCGACGCGCAAGCCCCTGCACGGCTCTCGTGTCTGTGCGCCAACTGCCCGTCCACTCTCCAGTTGAGCTTCCCGCACGACGCCGGTCCGCAGCACCGTGTTGCATCCCCTCCGATGGCGTATGACTTGCCCCTTCCAACCGTGCACTCTCTGAAACATTCGCCTTGGTTGCGACCTCCTCTCCACGGAGCGGTCGACCGTCATGCGCGTGCTCCTGCTCAACTACGAATATCCACCCTGCGGCAGCGGGGCCGGGCTCGCCACCAGGGCACTGGCGGAGGGACTGGCTGCGCGCGGCGTCAACGTGGACGTCGTGACCGGCGGTGGGCGCGCGTCGATCGATCCGCAGCTCTTCTGGGACGGCCTCGCCGATGACGAGGGCGTACTCACCGTGCATCGCGTGCCGAGCCGCCGCCGGTCGGAGCACGAGGCGGGAGTGCGCGGGGCGGCTGGCTACCTGGCGGCGGCCACCCCGATCGTCCGACGGCTGCTGGCGCGGGAGCAGTACGACGTGGCCCATTTCGTCTTCTCACTTCCGACCGCCGCGATGCTGCCGCTGCTCGACCTGCGCGGCGTGCCGGTCGTGATTTCGCTCCAAGGCTCCGACGTGCCGGGTTTTGATGCCGCTCTCGTCGGGGTACAGCGCGCGCACCGGCTGCTCTACCCACTGACGCGGTGGATCTGGCGGCGCGCCGACCGCGTCATCGTGCCGTCGGAGAGCCTGGGGCGACTGGCGCGGCAGACCGACCGCAATCTCCGCTACGCGGTCGTGCACGGTGGAGTCGACCTGACCCGTTTTCGACCGCGGGTCGCGCTCCGCCGCATCCCCGACGCCGTGGTGCGCTGTCTCGCGGTGGCCCGGCTGGTCGAGCGCAACGGCCTCGACGACCTCATCGATGCGATGGCGCTGCTCGAGCGCGGGCGCTACCAGCTCGAGATCGTGGGCTCCGGCCCGCACGAGGGCGCGCTGCGCGAGCGCGTCCGGCGACTCGGTCTCGAGTCGCACGTCGGCTTCACCGGCTGGCTCGATCATGCCGAGGTGGCGCGCCGGCACCGGGCCGCGGACATCTTCACGCTGGCGCCGCGCGTCGAGTCGTTCGGCAATGCATTCGTCGAGGCGCTCGCCTCCGGGCTCCCGATCATCGGGAGCACCGCCGGCGGCATTCCCGAGCTGGTCGAGCACGGACGGCACGGCCTGCTCGCGACCCCGCGCCGGCCCAACGAGCTCGCGCACGCCATCTCGTATCTGGCCTCCGATCCGCGACTGCGCCTGGAAACCGGACGCCGGAACCGCGCCGACGCCGAGCGGGCGCACTCCTGGGACCGCGCCACGACCCGGCACCTCTCCCTCTACCATGGCGTGCAGCGCCGCCTTCCCGCCCGCCATCCGCTGGCGGAGCTCCCGTCGAGCAGCTGGTAGGCGTGGCGGCCGCGATCCATGGTTGATCTGCCGTCGTGGCTGGCGGGCGGGTCGCCCGCGCAGCTCTTCGTGCACGGCCAAGACCACGCCGAGCGCGCGCTGGTGCTGGCCCGCCCGCAGGACGTCGTCTGCGTCGGCGACGAGGTCGAGCCCGCGTACCTGACCTATCTGGCCGAGCTGGGCCTCGGGCCTCGACCGGGCCGGGTGGTCGCGGCATCGCGCTTCGGACCGACGGTGTCATCGAATCGCGCGCTGTGGGCAAGGCTGACGGAAAGCGCCGATGCGCTCCGCACCCTCGCGGCGCTGCTGAAGGGAAGCGGCGGCACGCGCCTCCATCCTTACAGCGCGTCCGGCGGTGAAGCGTCGCTGGCCGCCGCCCTGGAGGTCGCGGCCGACGCCGAGGTGCGGGTGGCGGCGGCCGATCCAGGCCTCGTCGCCTTCGCCGATCAGAAGCACCACATCCGGGCCAAGGCCATCGAGCTCGGCATCCCGGTGGCCGCCGGCGAGACGGTGACGCTGCCGCGCGCCGGCGGACGCCGCCGCCGCGACTACGACGCGCTTCGCGCCGCGGTCGAGCGACACCTCCGGCAGACCGGCCTGGCCATCGTCCGGGGCGCCAAGGGGGCCTCCGGGACGGCGACGTTCGTAGTCGGTGGCCGGGGCGAGGATGTCGACGGGCTGCTGCGGCGACTGGCTCACCGCGACGACAACCACGTCTACCTGGTCGAGGTGCTCGTGACGGCGACGGTGTCGCCCCACGTGCAGCTGCACGTGGGGCCCGATGGCGGGCCGATCACCTGCGTCGGCGTGACGGACCAGCGGTGGGAGCGGCCGTTCGTGCACGGCGGGAACATCTTTCCGACGACGGGGCGCAGCGTCGACGCGATGCTCGAGTGGTCCGGGCGGCTGGCGCGCTGGCTTCAGGCGGCGGGGTACTCGGGGCTGCTCGGCCTCGACTTCGTCGAGTACGCCGACCCGGGGACGGGCGAGCTACGGACGCTGCTGGCCGAAGTTCACCCGCGGGTCGACGGGGCGACCTACCCGCTCGGCATCCTCCAGCGGCTCAACGCAGCGCAGCGCGCGGCGGCCCGTCCGGAGAGCGCCGCGTTCGTGTCGGGCACACTCGAGCTCGCGCCGACCACCTTCGCCACCCTCCGACGCGCAGCCGACCGGTTCTTCTACTCGGCGCGCACCGCTCGCGGCATGGTCCCGTATCAGGTGGGTCGCCTCGGCGAAGGCCGCTGCGGCGTCGTCATGCTCGGCGGAAGCCGCGACGAGGTACTCCGCGCCTACGGCGAGCTCCAGACATGGTGCCGGCAGGGCCGCCCGCCGGTGCGCCAGGTTGACACTCTCGCACGAGGACCCGTAATATCAGGGATCTCGAGACCGGGCCTGCCATGATGCTGCTGCACCGCGTGAACGCGTCCATGTGCTGTTGCCGTCCTGCTCCCTGCGCGGAGCCGGGATAGCCGCGGCTGCACGCGAGCTCGGAAGGCTTCGAGACCGATCGGCCGCGCTCCCCGAGGGAGCCGCGGCCGAGTTTTTTTCTTCTCTGGCGCAGGATTCCGGCAATGTCGAAGGAGGCATGATGGGCACGGCACAGGCAGCACCGGCGGTGACGCCGATCGAGCAGCGAGGCTACGCGCACCCCGAGGTGCTGGTCTCGACGGACTGGGTGGCCCGGCACCTGAACGACCCCGCGGTGCGGCTGGTCGAGTCGAACGAAGACATCCTGCTGTACGACACCGGCCATATCCCGGGCGCGGTGAAGATCGACTGGACCACGGACCTGAACGACCAGACCGTACGCGACTACGTGGACAGCGGGCGCCTGCAGACGCTGCTCCGGTCGAAGGGGATCAACGGCGACACGACGATCGTGTTCTATGGCGACAAGAACAACTGGTGGGCCACGTACGCGCTCTGGGTGCTCCAGCTCTTCGGGATCGACAATGTGAAGATTCTCGATGGCGGGCGCCTCCGCTGGGTGGACGAAGGGCGTCCGCTCTCGACCGAGACGCCGACCCATCCGGCGGGCAACATCACCGTCGGCGCGCGCAACGACGAGCGGATCCGCGCGTTCCGCGAAGACGTGCTCGAGCACCTGACGAAGAAGGGCCAGCTCGTGGACGTGCGAAGCCCGGAGGAGTTCCGGGGCGAGAAGACTCACATGCCCGAGTACCCGCAGGAGGGATGCCTTCGGGGTGGACACATTCCCGG
>DATLBL010000118.1:0-9294 GCA_035526925.1 Gemmatimonadales bacterium | reverse complement strand
CGGGAGCAGGCGTGTCCGGTTTCACCGGCAGACTGCGATTTCCCATTACACCCCACTGGCGCGCTGCCGCGCCTTACTCCGTCCGGGAGATCCTATGTCCGCCCGTACCGTCCGGTGCTTCGGCGCGCGTGGTCCATGCGCGCGGGCAGTGCCGACCCTGCTCGTCCTCGCCCTGGGCGGCCTCGTCGCCTGCGGCGAGGACTCGTCGCCCACCGAGCCCAGCCTCAAGCCCGCCCCCGTCGCGGCCTTCACCGTCAGCCCCACGGCGCTCCGGTTCATCGTGCCGCGCCCCGCGCCGGCCACGCTCACGCTCGCGGTCAGCAGCAAAGCCGGGAACACCATCACCGCGACCTCGAGCAGCGCGACCTGCCAGGTCTCGCCGGCAAGCGTGGTCCTGGTCAAGCCGCGGGGGATGGGAGACTACACGGGCAGCTTCACGGTCGGGCCGATCGGCGCGACCGCCACGACGGGCGCCTGCACGATCACGTTGACCGACAAGAAGGGCGGACAGACGATCGTGCCGGTGACGCTCGCGGCGAGCCAGGTGCGTTTGCGGCAGGCGCGCATCGCGACGGGCATCTACCACACCTGCGCCCTGACAGCGGACGGCGACACCTGGTGCTGGGGCGCCAACCAGGACGGCCCGCTCGGCGACGGCACCACGACGCCGCGGAGCACCCCCGCGCCGGTGACCGGCGGCCAGAAGTTCACCAGCCTGACGGCGGGCGTCGTGCACACCTGCGGGCTCACCGCCGCAGGCGCGGCGTACTGCTGGGGCAGTGCCGGTCAGGTCGGTGACGGAAGCGCGATCGCGCGAACCGTACCGACGCTGGTTGCGGGCGGGTTCACCTTTATTCAGCTCACGGCGAGCGGCCGCCACACCTGCGGACTCACCGCCGCGGGGGCGGCGTACTGCTGGGGGTTCAACCGGCACGGCCAGCTCGGCGACGGCACCACGATCGACCGGCTGGTGCCGACCGCGGTCGCCAATGCCGTAGGGGGAGCGGCCGTGGTGTTCGCGAGCCTGGAGGCGGGGGTCGAGTACACCTGCGGGCTCACGACTGGAGGAAAGGCTTACTGCTGGGGCTACGGCGACACCGGGCAGACCGGGGACGGCGGGACGGGCCCAAGCGAGTCCGCCGCTCCCAAAGCCGTGGTCGGGACGGTCTCCTTCACCGAGCTCACCGCCCGTGCGAACAACACCTGCGGCCTGAGCGTCGGGGCGCTGTACTGCTGGGGCTCCAACGCGAATGGGCAGCTCGGCGGCGGCACGATAGAGACGCATACTGTATCGTCGCCGACGCTGTCCCTGGGCGGGCCGTTCGCCGCGCTCGCGGCGGGCGCCACGGCGCCCGACAACGGTGGCCTCGGAGTCCACACCTGCGCGCTCACCAGCAGCGGCGCGGCGTACTGCTGGGGGCACAATGCGCTCGGCATGCTCGGCGACGGTTCCACTCTCGACCGCCACACGCCGACGGCCGTGACCGGTCCCGGGGGCGGCGCCGCAGTGGCGTTCGCGGGTCTCGCCACGAGCATGGCGCACACCTGCGGCATCACGAGCAGCGACGCCGTCTACTGCTGGGGGCAAGGCCTCGACGGCCAGCTCGGCAGCAGCAACGACACGCTGATCACGCCGACCCCCGTGGTCCTGGGCAGGCCGGGCGTGACGAGCGTGACGCTCGGGTCCACCACCATCGCGATCGACGGCTCGACGACGTACAACGCCGTGCTGTTGAATCCGGGCACCACCCTGACCGGCGTCGCTCTCGATGCCCAGATCGTCCAGGGCACGACGCTTCGCGCCGCCGGAGGCACCATCGTCAATTGCGCCGGATTCTTCGACGGAATCCTATCGCATGGGAGCTGCACCACCAGCTGGGAGGTGAACGTCTCCAATGCCAATACAGGATCGGGGACGCTAGTGCCGGGACCTGCGACGCTCCGGTTCTACCTGTTCAGCGGGACGACCGTCTTCGACACCAAGAGCGTGCCGATCACGTTGCAGTAGACGCGGTCGGGCCGCGGCGGGATTCCCCGCCGCGGCAGCGCCACGCAGGGCGAGCGCACACGCGGCGGATAGCGCCTGGCCGAGCGTGGTATACTCCCGCATGATCGTAGACCTCATCGACGGCACCTACGAGCTGTTCCGCCACTTCTACGGCCTGCGCCGATTCAACAAGGGGAAGGACCGGCCGTTCGGCGCGGTCGCGGGCGTGCTGCACACCGTGCTCGAGACGATCGAGGCCGGCTCGACCCATCTCGGCGTCGCCACCGATCACGTGATCGAATCGTTCCGCAACGAGCTCTGGGCGGAGTACAAGACGGGTGAGGGGATCGAGCCCGCGCTCCGGGCGCAGTTCGAGCCGCTGGAGGAGGCGCTCGTGGCGATGGGCGTCGTGGTGTGGCCGATGGTCGAGCTCGAGGCCGATGACGCACTCGCATCGGCGGCGCGGCTCGCGGACGCCGACGAGCGTGTGGAGCAGGTGCGGATCTGGGCGAACGACAAGGACCTCGCGCAGTGCGTGCGGGAGGGCCGAGTCGTGCAGGTGGACCGGCGCGCCAAGGAGGTGCGGGACGCGGACGGGGTGCGGCGGAAGTTCGGCGTCACGCCCGAGCTGATCCCCGACCTGCTGGCGCTCGTGGGCGACGCGCAGGACGGCTACCCCGGAATCGCGGGCGTCGGCAAGGCAACGGCGGGCCGGCTGCTCAACCGGCATGGGCCGATCGAGCGCTTTCCGGACGGCGTGTTGGGCGAGGAGCGGGAGCGGGCACTGCTGTTCAAGCGGCTCGCGACGCTGCGGAGCGACGCGCCGCTGTTCCAGGACGTGGCGGAGCTCGAGTGGCGGGGGCCGAGCGCGCGGTTCGCGGCGTGGGAGGAGCGGATCGGGGACAAGCGGCTGCCCGCAAGGGTGGCGGGCGCGGCGCGGAGGCCGCGCGGGTCCTAGCGAAGCCGCTCTTCGTCGACCCCCGCAGCACCCGCTCTCACTGCAACCGCATGATCCTTCCCACCGATGGCACCCCATTCTCGTTCACGAGGAAGAGCATATACGGCCCCGGCGGCGCCGACGTCCGGCTCGCGCTCCCCGGCAGCGTCACCGACAGCCCACCCGAGGTCTGCGAGAAGCTCAGCGGCACCAGCCGTTGCGCCTGGTCGAACGCGTGCGTCACCGACCCCAGCCGGATCAGCGTCGCCTTGGCGATGTCCGGCCCGTCGGGCGTGCTCACCTCGATCGTCTGCCCGTACGCGACCAGATCGGGCGTCGGCTGGTCGATGACCGGCCGGTGGCCCTTGAAGAGATAGGGCGGTGAGTAGACCTCGTAGTCGAGGTTGTTCGGCAGGCCGCCGCCATCGCCACCACCGGTGTGGAGCACGCGGCCGTCCGGCAGCAGCACCGAGGTCGAGTGATAACCGCGGAGCAGCGGGGCGGCGCTCGCGAGCTGGGTCCACTCGCCGGTGGTGGGATTCCAGAGCTCGGCGACGTTGACGGCGCCCGAGACGATGGTGCGGTCGGGAAGGCTGGTGCCGCCGGTGACCAGCACGTCGCCCGTCGGGAGCAGGGTGGCGTTGGTATTCCAGCGGGGGAAGGCCATCGCGCCGGTGTAGGTCCACCGCGGCGTCGGGCTGTTGAGGTCGATGATCTCGGCGGTGTTCGTCGGCGTGTTGCCGCCGCCCGCGTAGAGAATCTTGCCGGGCTGGTACATCACGGCGGAGCCGTAGTTGCGCGGGCCGGTGTTCATGCTCGGGCCGGCGGTCCACTTCCCCGTTCCGGTCACGTCGAGCCACCGTGACTGCTGCGACGACCCAGCGTAGAAGACCCGGCCGTCGGGCGCCACGAAGGTTCGGGGATAGTTCGGCAGCGACAGGCTCGCGCCGGTGAGCTGCCGCCACCCGGAGCCGTTCCAGATCTCGGGCACGGTGTTGACCACGCCCGCCTCGTCCTGTCCCGACATCACCAGCAGCTCACCCGAGGCGAGCGTGGTGATGGTCGGATACCAGCGACCTTTGGCCATCGCTTCGCCGGCCTGCCAGGTGCCCGACAGCGGATCGAAGATGTTGGCGTTCGGCAGGCCGTGGGCGTTGCTGATGTGGCCGCCGGCCACCAGCAGGCGGCCGTCGGGCAGGAACCCATGGCCGCTGCAGAACAGAAGCGACGGACTGGGCTTGGCCTCGAAGTCGCCGGTCGCCGGATCCCAGACCTGCGGTGCGCCCTGCAGACCCCAGCTCAACACCCGCCCATCCGACAGCATGTGGAGATGAAGCTGAACGATCGGCGACGGCTTGAGCGGGGACCACTCTCCCGAGACGGCCAACGGCGACTGCTGGGTGACCGTGACGCTCGACGTGCCCTGCACGCCCTCGCTCGTGGCCGTGATGGTGGCGAGGCCGGGGGCCACGCCGGTGACGCGGCCGGTCGGCGAGACGGTGGCCACGCCCGGCGCGCCGGTGGTCCAGGTGACGGTGCGTCCGCTCAGCGGCTGGCCCGCGACGTCTTTCGGCGTGGCGGTCAGCTGCACCGTGCTTCCGGCCGCGACGGTCGGCGCGCCGGGCGCGACCTCGACCGTGGCGATCGGAGTCGGCGCCGCCGAGACCGTGATCTGCGCGGTGCCGCTCTTCCCTTCGCTCGTGCCCGTGATCGTCGTGCTGCCGACTGTCGCCGCGCTGACGAGGCCGGAGCTCGACACCGTCGCCACCTGCGCGTTGTCGGAGGTCCAGGTGACGGCGCGGCCGGTCAGCGGCTCACCGCCGGCGTCGGTCATGGTGGCCGCGAGCTGCACGGTGCCGCCGACGGCGACGCTCGCGGCGTTTGGCGACACCGTGACCGTGGCCACCGGCTGCGCGCCCGCCGTGCCGGCCCGGATCTCGACGGCGAGAGCGCCAGCATTGGCCCGGCTCCAGGTCGCGTCGACGATGTTGTCGTTGATGGTCCGCTCGGCCTGGAGGTCGGAGGGCGGCGTCTCACCCGACGGCCGCTCGGCGATCTCGGTGAACCCGGCGCCGGGCGTGATGCCGGTGGCGCTCCGGCGGACCCCGAAGACGCCGTACGCCACATCGGCAGGGTCGGCGAAGGCGCCGAGCGTCACGGCGAGCCGGGTCACGTTGTCGCCGCGCGCGGAGCCGGCGCGCACGATCGCGTTGCTGCCGTTGGTGCCCGACGTCTCGACGCCCTGCCACTGCGAGACACTCCACTGGCAGTTGGCCTGCGTCGTGGTGAAGGTGATCCTGATCGGCCCGCTGCCCGGCGAGGAGCTGAGCGCGCGATAGATGCTCAGCCGCTTGTGGGGCGTGTTCAGGGCGTCGAACGTGACGGTCGCCACCTGGGTCCACCCAGACATGCCGCCGCCCGTGACCGTCGGGCTCGGCGCGGCGGTGTTCATGCCGTGCCCCATCACCGCCACGGTCACGAGGGCGTTGGCCGCGGGCGTGATGCTGGCGGTGGTGCACACCTTCTGGTTCACCGCGCTGCCACCCGAGGTGAGCATGGTGTGGGCGATCCCGGTCGCGCCCACCGCCGGCATGACGTGCGTCGGGACGGTCGGGGCGTCCGAAGGGGCGGTCGGGTGCTCGACGCAGGTGATGGTCGCGGCGGCGAGGGCCACGGCGGCCAGGCTCAGGAGACGGCGGGGGGCGAGGGTCGATGGGGACATCAGAGTACGCCATTGCCCGTGGAGTGCGGAGCGGGCATATGAAGGGTCGGCCGGGTCGTAGGGGCTGCTGTGGCGCTATGGGAACGTCGGGGAGAAGATGCCACGCGATACGGGAGGCGGCAAGCGGAACCCCGCCCTGGCTGCCTTGCCGGTCGTCAGGCGGTCACCACGTCATGAGCGTGTCGGCGGCCCGAACAAACTGCCGTCCCAGGTGACGTCGAACGGACGCGACACCGCGATGCGCGCAGCGTCGGGGTGGGACGGATCGATCACGAAGTTCCATTCGACCGGCTGGCCCGGCACCGAGGGCACGAGGAGGACGGCCGTGCGCCGAGCGGCGTGCCAGGCGTCGCCGAAGTCGCGCGCGACCGCGGACGATTCGGCGGCCCAGCCGGGGTGCGCTCCCGGCTCGAACCGCTCTATGGCCAAGTCGTCGGGGATGTGGATCGCGGCCGCGTGGTGCGGCCCCGGCAGACGAGTTCGTCCGGCGTGGGCCAGCCGCTCCAGCACGGCCGTGGCGTAGTGCTCGGAGGCGTAGATCAGGATCCGCCCCGGCGAATTCCACCGCGCGCCCTCGAGCGCGGCGCCGGTGCCGTCGTACGCAATCCGCTTCCGTGACTGCTTGCCCGCCCGGAGCCCGCTAGCCAACTCGCCTCCACCGAAGCATCTTGCTCTCATCCCCTCACAAGCCGGTCCCCATGCCCGAGACGCAGAGCCGCCTCCAGCTCGCCCTGTCCGATCGCTACCGTATCGAGCGCGAGATCGGCGCCGGCGGCATGGCCACGGTCTTCCTGGCGCAGGACCTTCGCCACGATCGGCGGGTCGCGCTCAAGCTGCTCAGGCCGGAGCTCTCGGCGGTGATCGGCGCCGAGCGCTTCCTGGCCGAGATCAAGCTCACCGCGAACCTCCAGCACCCGCACATCCTGCCGCTGTTCGACTCGGGCGAGGCCGACGGCTTCCTCTTCTACGTCATGCCGTTCGTCGAAGGCGAGTCGCTCCGGGCGCGGCTCAACCGGGAGAAGCAGCTTCCTGTCGCCGAGGCGGTGAGGATCGCGATCGAGGTGGCCGCGGCGCTCGACTACGCGCACCGCCACGGCGTGGTGCATCGCGACATCAAGCCCGAGAACATCCTGCTGCACGACGACCAGGCGCTGGTGGCCGACTTCGGCATCGCGCTCGCGGCCAGCAAGGCGGGCGGAAACCGGATGACCGAAACGGGCATGTCGCTCGGCACGCCGCACTACATGAGCCCCGAGCAGGCGATGGGCGAGCGTGAGATCACCGCGCGCTCCGACGTCTACGCCCTCGGCGTGGTGTTGTACGAGATGCTGACCGGCGATCCGCCGTTCACCGGCTCGACCGCGCAGGCGATCGTCGCTCGAGTGCTGACCGAGACGCCGCGTCCGATCCTGCCGCAGCGGCACACGATCCCGGCGGAGGTCGAGGGCGCGATCCTCACCGCACTCGAAAAGCTGCCGGCCGACCGGTTCGCCAGCGCGGCCGAGTTCGCAGAAGCGCTCAAGGGCCGCGGCACGGGGCCGATCCGTGCCTCGGCGGCGGCACCCGCGGCAGCACTGGCGCCGTCCCGGCGGAGCGGAGTCGATGCCGTTAAGCTCGGGCTCGCAGCCGCACTGGCCCTCGCGCTGCTCGGTGCGGCGTGGGGCTGGCTCCGGCCGGCGCCGGCGGCGAGCGTCAACCGGTTCAGCCTCTACCTTCCGCCGGCGCAGGCGCTGGCGGCGGTGAACATCTCGGGCAACCGGATCGCGATCTCGCCCGACGGGCAGCGGATGGTTTACGTCGGCCCGTCGCAGAGCGGCGTGCAGCTCTGGCTGCGGGAGCACGACCAGCTCGGCGCCACGCCGGTGCCGGGCACCGTGGGTGCCGGGTCGCCGTTCTTCTCGCCCGACGGCAAGCAGCTCGGCTTCCTGATCCAGGGGGCCAAGCTGCGCTCGGTAGCGCTGGGCGGCGGCCCGACGGTGACGCTGACCGACAGCGTCAACTCGAGCGGGGGCGACTGGGGCTCGGACGGCCAGATCTACATCGAGATCGACTCGGGCATCGCGCGGCTTCCCGCCACCGGCGGACCGCTCGAGCTGATGTACAACTTCCTGCCTCACCAGGAAGTCGGGGCCGAGTTTCCGATCGTGCTGCCCGGCGCCAAGGGACTGCTGTTCCGGACCCGGCGCGCCAACCAAGCGGTCGGCGACTTCCAGATCGTCGCCATGCCGCTGCCCAAACCCGGCGAGAAGCCGGTCGAGCCGCACGTGCTGACGCGCGGGGTGTACGCCCGCTACTCGGCGACCGGGCACCTGCTGGTGGTGACCGGCGAAGGCAAGCTGGTGGCGTTTCCGTTCGACGTCGGCAAGCTGGCGATCACCGGCGCGCCGGTGTCGCTGCTGGAGGGGATCGGGATCGAGATCGGCGGGTTCTCGACGACGCTGCAGCTCTCGAACACCGGAACGCTGGTCTACACCACCGGGGCCGCCGCACGGCCGCGGCAGCCGGTGTGGGTCACCCGCGAGGGGGTGGAGACGCCGGTCGACTCGAGCTGGGAGCCGCCGGGGACGATCGCGGCGACATCGCTCTCGCCCGACGGCAACTCGCTGGCCGCCGAGATCGTGCTCAACGGCAACAGCGCGCTCTGGATCAAGCAGCTGCCGAGTGGGCCGGCGTCGCGGGTCACGTTCGGCGACACGGCGAACCTCCGGCCTACCTGGTCGGCCGACGGCCGGTCGCTCGTCTATGTCGGCAATGCGGGCGCCAACGGCGGCAAGCCGATGCGGCGGCGGGCGGATGGGACCGGGAGCGCCGAGCTGCTGGTCAAGTCGCCGTTCGCGTTCGCGCAGGCGAGCGAGACGCATGACGGCCAATGGGTGCTGGCGCGGCGGTCGTTCCTCGAGGCGGGAGCGGGCGATATCTACGGAGTCCGCTCGGGCGACTCGACGCTGACGCCGCTGGTGACGGGCCCCGCGACCGAGGTCGAACCAACGGTATCGCCGGACGGGCGATGGCTGGCCTACGCGTCGAACGAGTCGGGACAGTCCGAGGTGTACGTGCGGCCGTTCCCCGATGCCGGATCGGCGCGGTGGCAGGTGTCGGTGGCCGGCGGGCGCGACCCGATGTGGTCGCACAGCGGGAAGGAGCTGTTCTACTGGAGCGCCGCCAACAAGCTGATGACCGTGGGGATTCGGCCGGGAGCGACGTTCGGGTTCGAGCAACCGCGGGCGCTGTTCACGGTGGCGGCGTACGTGCCGGGAGGCGCGGTCCAGTCCTACGACGTGAGCCCGGACGACAAGCGGTTCGTGATGCTGCGGGAGACGTCGGCCAACGAGCGCAGCGAGTTCGTGGTCGTGCAGAACTGGACGTCGGAGCTGCGGGAGCGCGCGGGGCGGTAGGCGGGCCTAGCCGACCCGCAGCACCACCGGAATGATCCACCCCGGCAGGAGCGTCTTCACTTCGAGCCGCAGGTCGCCGCGCGCTCGCGGCGTGAACTCGAAGTCGGCCGTCTCCCAGGGCGATGGGCGGATCGCCAGCGAGCAAGAACTCCTCGAGATCTCCTCGTAGCTCTGGTCTCCCGCGGTACACTCCACTAGCATGGTCATCCCACTTCTGAATTGCCGACGCACACGACCGACGCGCTCGTACGAG
>DATLBL010000117.1:0-15110 GCA_035526925.1 Gemmatimonadales bacterium | reverse complement strand
TGCTCGATGGCGCGAAGCAGCCGCAGCGTGTCCGTCACGAACTCCGAATCCACCGCGGACGTCTCGAATCTTGCTCTTCTGAGGACCCGGTACGCCGACGGTTCCGCTTTGGCGAACCGGAACGTCACGCACAGCTGGTCTTCACGAACCGACACGAGCTTCAATGCCGCGGCGCCGGCCGGGTCCACCGCCTCGAGCCGGCGAGCCAGCGCCTCGGCCCGGCCCTCCCCCCACGCCTGGCAGGGAACCGACCAGCCGCGAAGCTCATATCGCTTGGTGAGGGTGTGATCGTCCCCGAAATACTCGGCGCCCGTCGGCTGAACTACGACCCGCAGACGCCCGGTGTGTGGCCGCGCCCATCGGGCCTCGAGGTAGAGAACCGGCAGGCTCCGGAAGGCGAGCGTATCGGGGACGAGCTCCAGCCGCAGCGCGTGTCCGTCGAGCAGCCCCCGCAGGACGGGAAATCCAAGCGGACTCACCTCGACATGCGGCTGCCCAACCAGGGGTAGAAACGGGTCCAGCAGGTGGAGCTGATCGCGCGTGGCGACCCGGGTGGCGCGCAGGGCGCGCCACCCGAGGAGCCCGCTCAGCGCCGAGACGATCAGTATCCCTTCGGCCTCGGCCATGGCATGGTGTAGAGCTTGGACCGGTTCACCATCCGATACCGATGGGCCACGAACCAGATGGAGGCCGCGATGTAGAACAGCATGGCCGCGATGAGGTTCTTCCAGTAGCCGAAGTACGTGGCGACGAAGGTGACCGCCGTGAATAGCAGCAGCACGTACGACGTGTACGGATGGAAGGGGTGGATGTAGCCCCGCTTGATGGCATCCATCGGGTACATCTTCCTGAACCGGATCATGTTGAACGGCATGATGCCGTAGAGCAACAGGCCGGAGATGATCGAGAACGTGACCACCTGGTCGAGAAGACCCGTGTAGCCGAACGAGATGGCGATCGGAATGAGAAACAGGATCGACCGGTAGGGCGTGCGGTAGCGCGGGTGCACGGCGCCGAAGAACCGCGGGATGAACTGATCGCGTCCCATCGAGAACCAGGCCCGCGAGGAGTCGTTGATGCACCCGTTGGCCGATGCCAGGCACGAGAGCACCGTGCCGATGCCGAGCGTGACGATGAGCCACTGCTTGCCGGTATTGAGCGCCGCGTCGTAGAGCGGGTAGGCGGACGAACCCAGCGTCACCCAGTCGACCAGCCCGGTGCCGACATACCAGGTGATGGTCGCGGCGATCAGCAGCGTCACCAGGCCCGCGATGGTGCCGATGGGCAGCGCTCGTCCGGGCGAACGGCACTCCTCCGCGCTCTGGCAGGTGCCCTCGATGCCGAGGTAGTACCATATGCCGAACTGCAGTGCGGCCAAGAATCCCAGCCAGCCGAAGGGGGCCTTGGGGTCGACGCCCTCGGGGGTCACGGCGTACAGCTCGTCGATCTTCAGGATCTTGGTCGGCGCCCAGAACTCCGCGCCGAAGAACAGGATGATGATCGACGCGAAGGCCGCCGCGGTGATCACGAAGTTGAAGGTGAGCGTCGTGTGCACGCCGCGGTAGTTGAGCCAGGATAGCGCCACGATCGTGAGCACGACGAACGCGGTCGCGCTGAGCGCCGGGTTCACCTTCTGGGCGATGGCACCGATGACGATGGCATCGGCGGCTTCCAGCATGCTGTACTCGAAGATCAGAAACAGGCCGACGTTGAATGCCGCCAGCGGTCCCAGGATGTGCTTCGCCTGCGCGTACTGTCCCCCGGCCGAGGCCACCGTCGAGCTCACCTCGGAGTCGATCATGGCGACGCAGGAGTAGAGGATGCCGGCGAACCAGCACGCCACCAGCGATCCGAAGATCCCGCCCTTGGCGACGGTGAAGTTCCACCCCATGAACTCGCCCACGAGCACGATGCCGACGCCGAGCGCCCAGACGTGCATGGGCCCGAGCAACCGGGAGAGCCGGAGCCGTTCCGTGCCCGCCTGGGCGGTGGCGGGGGCGGTCGAGGCCGCCGTTGTGAGCGTCATGCGACCCCCCTCTGGGTGGAAGTGATCTCGTCGCCGAAGGATTCCTTTTCGATCTCCCCCTCCACCGAGCTCACCAGCAGCTCCTGATCGTAGGTCGTCTCCACCTGATAGGTGTCGTATGCCATCCACGCCACGAGCCCGATCGAGAGGCCCCACGCGGCGTAGTTGACGAGCTCCATGGTGCTCATGGCTGGTATCCTCCGCGCCCGCCGCCCGGCGGTCCAAAGCGCTCGTTGATGATGCCCCGGAACTCCTTGTCCGACAGCCGGAGGACGAAGTAGTAGTAGCCGAGAATCAGGCCGACGCACAGCAGGAACGTCGGCCAGGTGAACGTGTAGTCCAGCGCCGGCGCCGAGGCGGTCGCCGCGCTGTCGCCCGCCTGCGCGAGCGTGTCGAGGAGGGTATGCATCATTGTCCGACCAGCACCTTTCCGGTCAGAAGGATCGGAACGAGCAGGAACACGTAGCACAGCACGAGAATGAAGAGCACGTCGAATACCTGCATGAACCGGCTCTGCTTGGGCTCCTGGTAGTCCTGGTAGGCCACCCAGTCTTCCGACTTGTCCATGTTGCCTCCCTAGGCTCAGAGCGCCCGTTGTGCCTGCCGTTGATCCTGCCAGTAGAGATCCTGTGAGTAGAACCGGAGACGCTCCTGTCCGAGCCGCCGGACGTTCTGCACCAGGCCGACCGTGTTGAAGAGGCACGCCAGGGCGTTCAGCGCGAACAGGACGACCAGGAGCCGGGAATCGGTCACGTATTTGGCGACGGCGAAAAAGATGAACCACAGCACGACCCACATCGCGATCGCGAACCCGTACATGATGCGCACGTCGCTGTGGTACAGCGCGTCGATCCGTGGGTCTGGGGCGCCCGCTCCGCCGCGGGGGATTGCTTGGGGCATCGGTTCACCTCTTTCGTTGGCGTTGCCACTTGGAGCGCCGCGCCGCGGTGCGGCCGCGCCCCGCGAACATGTCCGCTCAGAAAGCCACGAGGTATTGCTCGCGCTCCCAGTCCGAGACCATCCGGTTGTGCGCGATCCACTCCGCGCGCTTGGTCCGGATGTAGTAGTCGGCGTACTCGGTCCCCAGGGCGTCCTGGACCACGGCATCGCCCTCGAGCGCGTCGAGCGCCTCGTCGAGCGAGCTCGGCAGAAACTCGATGCCCTCTTGCCGGAGCTGCTCGGGCGCCACCTCGTAGAGGTTCCGATGATTGGCAGGGCCCGCGTCCAGCTTGCGGGCCACGCCGTCGAGTCCGGCCGCGAGCGTGACGGCAGCGGCCAGGTACGGATTGGTGGCGCCGTCGATCGTCCGCACCTCGATCCGGCCCGGCCCCGGGATGCGAATCATCTGGGTGCGGTTGCTCCCGCCGTAGGTGACGTAGACCGGCGCCCAGGTGGCCCCCGAGCGCGGCGCGCCGACGATCAGGCGCTTGTAGGAATTGACGAGCGGGTTCGTCACCGCGGCCATGGCACGTGCGTGGGCCTTGATGCCGGCGATGAAGTGATACGCCATCTTGCTGAGCCCCATCGGGTCGGACTCGTCGAGGAACAGGTTCCTGTCGGTCGCGGCGTCCCACAGGCTCATGTGGAAGTGGGCGCCGTTGCCGGTCAGGTTGTGGAACGGCTTCGGCATGAACGTAGCCAGCAGCCCGTGCTGCTCGGCAATCTGCTTCACCATGTAGCGGAAGAAGACGTGGCGGTCCGCCGTGGTCAGCGAGTCCGAGTAGGTCCAGTTGATCTCGAGCTGGCAGTTGGCGTCCTCGTGATCGTTCGCGTACGGGTCCCAGCCGACTTCCTGCATGTGCTTCACGAGCGTCGTGCAGATGTCGAGATTGTGGCTGAGCACGCGCAGGTCGTAGCACGGCTTCTGGGCGTTGTCCCCGGTGTCCCACGGTACGAAGCGGCCGTTCTCCTGGCGGACCAGAAAGAACTCGGGCTCCACCCCGGTCTTGAAGGTGATGTTCTGCGTGGCGGCCTTGGCCAGGACGCGCTGCAGAATGGTCCGGGGACAGTAGTTCGAAGGTCTGCCCTCGACGAAAGCGTTCCCGGCCACCCAGGCGATGTTCTTGCGCCAGGGCAGCACCGTGATGCTCCGGAAATCCGGGATGGCCATGAGGTCGGGGCTGTGCGGCGACTGGCCGATGTCTCCCGCCGCGAAGCCGGCGAATCCCGCTCCTTCCACGGCCATATCATCCACGTGCGTGGCGGGGACGAGCTTGGCTTTGGGCAGGCCGCTCATCTCCACGAAGGAGCAGAGGAAGAACTCGAGCCCCTGGTCGATCTGCTTCCGGACCCCGGCGGGCACGCGGCTCGCCTTCGCGGCGCCGTCGTTCTTGGCGCCCACCATCTCGCGGCTCTTGCGCGCGGGTGCTGCCGTGGCCATAGCTCCCTCCTGATATGGTTGATGCGACTAGTGTGAGACCGCGGCCGCGGCCTTTTCCCCCACCAGCCGGTCCTCGTAAAAGCGCTCCAGGCCGAACGGCCGCACGAGCGCCGGAACGCCACCGGTGGCCACGCACTCCGCGGTCATCAGACCGGCGACGGGCGCCGCCTTGAAGCCCCACGTTCCCCATCCCACGTCGAGGAAGAACCCGGGACGTCCCTCGACGGGCCCGATGATCGGGCTGAAGTCGGGGGTCATGTCGCACACGCCGGCCCACTGCCGCAGCACGCGCACGCGTGCGAGGCTCGGGAACAGCTCCAGGGTATGTTGAGCCGCGCTCTCCAGGAACGGCAGCGTCGAGCGCGAGCTGTAGGACGCGTACGGATCCACCTCGGCCCCGATGACCAGTTCGCCCCGGTCGGTCTGGCTGACGTAGACGTGCAGGGTGGCCGACACGATGATCTTGTGGAGGAACGGCTTGAGCGGTTCGGTCACCAGCGCGTGGAGCGGATGGGTGGCGATGGGCAGGTCGACGCCCACCATCTGGGCGATGGTCGAGCAGTAACCGGCGGTGCAGTTGACGACGGTCTCGGTGCGGATCTCGCCACGCGTGGTCGTGACGCCGGCCACCCGCCCGCGGTCCAGGCGAATCCCGGTGACCTGGGTGAACGGGTGGATGGCGACTCCCCGACGGTCCGCGCCGCGCGCGTACCCCCAGACCACCGCATCGTGACGGATGATGCCGCCGGGCGGATGGTACAACGCGGCGAGGATCGGATAGCGCGGGTGGTCGCTGATGTCGAGCCCCGGCACCAGCCGCCCGATCTCCTCCGGCCAGATCACGCGGCTATCCACGCCCATCACCTGATTGACCTCGGCGCGGATGCGGAGCCCCGTCACGGCCGCGTCGGTGTGCGCCAGGGTGAGATGCCCATGCTGGGAGAACAGCAGGTTGTAATCGAGCTCCTCGCCCAGGCGCTCGTACATCTGCACGCTTCGGGCGTAGAACGGCACGCCCTCGGGCGTGCGGTAGTTGCCACGCACGATGGCGGTGTTGCGGCCGCTCCCGCCGCTGCCGATGTAGCTCATCTCCAGCACCGCGATCCGCTTGACGCCCATGCCCGCCAGGTAGTACGCCGTCGCGAGGCCGTGGGCCCCGCCGCCGATGATGACGACGTCGTAGGTGGACTCGAGCTCGCGTTTCCGCCACATGGGCGTCCGGCTGAAGAGCTGGCGCATCTCAGTCACCCATCTCGATGGCGGCGGCCCCGACCACGGTGACGCCCAGCGCGCCGCCCGCGTCGAGCAGCGCATCCCAGACGTACTCCCCGAAATCCCGCGGCACGAGGATCTCGTACGCCGGCACATGCCGGCGGTCGCCGCGGAGAATCGTGGCCGGCACGCGGGCCAGCGAGCTCTGGACGCAGCGGCCGTCCGGGAACGCGCGCGGCCGGAGATCCACCTGCGTCGTGGCGCGCAGGAGGTCCACGCTCCGCGGCCCCGCGACCGCAACGATCGTGAAGCCCGACGTCAGGTCGGTCCGGTGGCCGCAGGCGGCGGGCGAAGGGCGCAGTTCGATCGGATCGGCGCTGAGGAAGAGCGCGCTGTCGGCCGTGAGGCGGCAGCACCGGGTCGGCGAGCCCCCGTTGGCGACGAGCGCCACGCAACCGATGGCCGGCGCGAGCGGGAGCCACGCGGCGAGGTCCTGCGCCTGGGCGAGAAGGAGATACTGCGCGCTCACGTCGGCCAGCACGACCGCGCTCGCGAGCGCGGCCGCCTCAGCCGCGCGGTTGCCGAAGGTTTCGGCCTGCTCCCACCCCCGGCTCGGGCGCATCTGCGCGCCGGCCGCGAGCAGCCGGTGATGCAGGGCGGAGTGGCGGAGGGGCGTCGGCATGCTCAGCCTCGCATCCGGCTGCCGTCGGGATCGTAGAACGGCGTGGGCACGACGGCGGCCTGCAACATTCGACCGTTGGAGCGGATCGAGAACTCGACGCTTTCGACGGCGCCGTCCCGCGGCAGCCACGCGAGGCCGATCACCCGATCAAGCGTGGGGCTCTTGCGCACGCTCGTGACCCGGCCCACCGGGCTGCCGCGCGCGTCGAGCACCTGATCGCCCTCGTTGGGGAGCTGTCCACCCGGCACTTCGAAGCCGATCAGCCGCTGGCGCAAGCCGCGTTCCTGCAGCCGCTGGAGCGCGGGCTTCCCGACGAAATCATCCTTGTCGAACTTGCACGCCCACCCCATATCCGCCTCGAGCACGGTCGTCAGCGCGTCGGTGTCCTGCGTGACGATGATGTGCCCCTTCTCGAGCCGGAGCACCCGCTGCGCCTCGACGCCGAACGGGCGGAGGTCGAAGTCACGGCCGGCCTCCAGCAGCGCGTCCCACATGGATTCGCCGTAGTCCGCCGGGAAGTGCATTTCGTAGCCGAGCTCGCCGACGAAGCCGATGCGCAGCAGCAGCGTCGGGATGCCCGCCACGACGCCTTCGGCGGCGGCCAGGTACGGCAGCGCGGCCGCCGAGACGTCGAGGTCGGTGAGCCGGGCAAGTACGTCGCGCGCGCGCGGCCCCGCCAGATTGATCGCCGCGAAGGCGGACGTCACGTTCGTCACGTGGGCGCACCACCCGGTACCCTCGGTCCACCAGCGCAGCCATGACTCCATCTGGCCCACGCCCGAGGTGGTCGTGGTGACGAAGAAGCGATCGTCGCCCAGGCGGGCCACCGTGCCGTCGTCGAGCACGATGCCGCTGTCGTCGGACGCCACCGCATACCGGACGCGGCCCCGCGGCAGGGTCGCGAAGCGATGGGTATAGATCTTTTCCAGAAGGCGGCCGGCGTCGCGGCCCTGGACCTCGAGCTTGCCCAGGGTACTGACGTCGATGATCCCGACCCGTTCGCGTACCGCGCGGCACTCCTCGGCCGGGTCCCCATATGCCCGGGGGCGCCGCCACATGCCCGCGTCCATCCACACGGCGCCGGCGCGCTGGTGCCGCTCGTGCATCGCCGTACGCTGCACCGGCTCGAGTCCGCGGCCGGCGAGCACGCCGAGCGGCACCGAGAGCACCGGGGGGCGGGCGGTGGTCGTCCCGGTGGCGGAGACGGTGCGGCCGGACGCGGAGGCGCAGAGCTGGCCCGCGTTCCTGGCGCACATTTTCCCCTGGCACGGACCCATCGACACCGTCAGGTACCGCTTGATCAGCTCCGCGTGGTCGAAGCCCTCCGCGATTGCGTACGCCACATCCCCCGCGGTGATATCCTCGCAGGTGCAGAGGATCGCCTTTCCGCCGGGACCCGCGAGCGGCGCGACCGGCCGGCTCGTGTGGGTACCGCCGGCGGCGCGTTGCGTGGCGAGCCGGCCTCGGACCGCGAGCTCGCGCTCCGCGAGGGCCGCGGCGCCCGCTCCGCTCTCGGCCGCACCGGCCGACCTGGCCGCGGCGAGCCCGGCGCACTCCCCTTCGAGGATCCGGTCGGACACGGCCGAAGTGCCCAGGACCGATCCCGCGGCATGCACGTGGGGCACGGTCTCACGCAGGTGCGGCTCACCGGTCTCGTCGACGTCGAACGCGCATCCGCTCTGCCGAAGGAGCGACACCTCGGGGGTACTTCCCGCCGCCAGAACGACCAGATCGCACGCCAGCCGCACCGCGTGCCCCGCGAGCGGCCGGCCGGCGTCGTCGAGCGGCGCCACGACCGCGCCGGTCACCCGTCCGGCTCCGAGCGCGCGGACGACGCCGTGGCCCGGGAACAGCGTGATGTCCCGCTCGCGGAGCAGCGTGGCCAGCTCCGCGGAGCCAGCCCCGGCCGGCCGCGAGTCGACGACCCCTTCCACCCGGGCCCCGGCCTTGGTGAGCGCCGCGGCTAGAGCGTAGCCCTCGCTCCCGGTCGTGACGACGAGCGCGCGCTCCCCCGGACGCACTCCCTGCCGGAGCAGCCGGCGAGCCGCACCGGCCAGCATGACGCCCGGCCGATCGTTGCCGGGAAAGACCAGCGGGTATTCGTGACGGCCCGTGGCGACGACCAGCTCGTGACAGCGTACGCCGATCATGCGGGTACCCTGCCGCAGGGGGACGAGGCCGCCCTCGTAGGCGCCGAACGCCACCGCGCCCACGAAGACCTCGACCCGCGGGTGTGTCGACGCACGCCCGATCATCTCCTCCACCGCGGTCGACGCCTGCTCCCAGCGCGTGTGGCCGCCAAGCCTCTCCTGCTCCTCCGCGAGGATCACGTCGGCGCCGGCGTCCGCCGCGGCGAGAGCCGCCGCAAGGCCGGCCGGTCCGCCGCCCACCACCAGCACATCGGCATGCCGATGGATCTTCTCGTAGCGCTCCTCCGGCCGGTGCGCCAGGTCGACCCGTCCCAGACCCGCCGCCCGGCGAAGTACGCCCTCGTAGAGCGGCCAGAAGGCGCGCGGCCGGATGAGCGTCTTGTAGTAGAATCCGGGCGGGAGCAGGAACGAGAGCCGATCGTTGATGGCGAGCAGATCCCACGCGAGCGACGGCCAGGCGTTCTGGTGGCTCACGTCGAGGCCGGGCTCAGCCGGTGTCACGCAGACCCGGACGTTCGGCGTCTTGCCCACCTGCATGAGACAGTTCGCGCAGCGGCCGGTGCCGCAGAGCAAGCCGCGCGGCCGGTGGTATTTGAAGCTCCGGGAGAAGACCCGAACCCCGGCCCGGTAGAGCGCAGTGGCGATGGTATCGCCCTCCGCGATCTGGATCGCTTTCCCGTCGAAGCGAAACGTGCCGGCCGTCATGGCAGCGCTCGCCAGTCGAGCGTCTTCGTGCCTTGCAGCGGCACCGGTGGGGCCCCCGTGGTGGGGCGCCAGTAGGTGCGCCGCACCTCGTTGGTGACCGTGTTCCGCTCGGCGAGGAACCAGCGGGCGCAGCCGAGCCGATGGTACCACCACTCGGTCTGCACGCCGGCGACGTTGCGGCGCCCGTACAGGTAATGCCCCCACTCGGCCGGCGTGACGGTGGCCAGCGGTCGCGACTGCAGCTCGCCGCCGTAACTGTACTCCTCCACCCGGCGCGAACCGCAGTTGGGGCACGGCAGCAGGAACGACATCAGCGCGCACCGTTCCCGTCGACGCCGTGAGCGGCGGCCGGCGCGGGTGGCTGGGCCGCGCGCGGGCGCGCCGGGGGCAGCTCGTCGTCGGTGGCCACGCGCGCCGCGACCTCCTGCCGGTGCTTCCAGGCGTAACTGCCGTAGTGGATGGGCTCGCGCATCCCGACCAGCGGGATTCCGGTGATGAGCGAGGACTCGAGGGTCAGCGCGCGCAGGTCGTCGGGGTCGAGGTCGTGGACGTTGGCCTTTCCGCACGCGCGCGCCAGCATCTGGACCTCGGCGGTCATCGCGTTGAGGAAGTTGGCGACTCGCTCCGCGGCGGCCTCGATGTCGAGCCGCGCCATGAGCTCGGGGTCCTGCGTGGTGATGCCGACGGGACAGCGCCCCGTGTGACAGTGGTGACAGTGCCCCGGCTCGGTGCCGAGCGCGTGGTAGTCCTCGACGTAGAGGGGGGCGTTGCAGTTGAGCGCGATCAGCGCCGCGACGCCGATCGAGACCGCATCGGCGCCCAGCGCGATCGCCTTGGCGGCGTCGGCCCCGCTTCGAATGCCGCCCGAGACGACGAGCTGCACCTCACCCGCCGCCTTCATCTCGAGCAGCGCCGCGCGCGCCTCGACCACCGCCGCGAGCGTCGGAATGCCGGTGTGCTCCAGCAGCAGGTCGGGCGAAGCGCCGGTGCCGCCCTGCATGCCGTCCACGACCACGACGTCGGCCCCGGCCTTCACGGCGAGCCGCACGTCGTCGAAGACCCGGCTCGCGCCGATCTTGATGTAGATCGGGACCTGCCAGTCCGTGGCCTCTCGCAGCTCCTCCACCTTGAGGATGAGATCGTCCGGGCCGACGAAGTCCGGGTGGCGGGCCGGCGAGCGCTGGTCGACGCCGGGCGGCAGGTCGCGCTTCGCCGCGATCTCCTCGGAGACCTTGCTGCCGAGCAGCATGCCCCCCGTCCCGGGCTTGGCGCCCTGGCCGATCGTGACCTCGAGCGCGTCGGCCCGGAGCAGATCGTGCACGTTGAACCCGTACCGGCTGGGCAGGACCTCGTACACGAGCAGCTTGGAGGCCTCACGCTCGGCCGGGAGCATTCCGCCATCTCCGGTGGTGGTCGACGTGCCGACCCGAGTGGCCGCGCGCCCGAGCGCCGTCTTGGCGTTCCTCGAGAGCGCGCCGTAGCTCATCCCGGCGATCGTGATCGGGATCTCGAGCTCGATCGGCCGGCTGGCGTGGCGCGTTCCGAGCACCGTCTTCGTCGTGCACCGCTCGCGATAGCCCTCGAGCGGCACGCGCGAGAGCGAGCAGGGGAGAAACGTCAGGTCGTCGAAATGGGGGAGCGGCCGGGGACGCAGCGCGCCGAACCCGCGCAGGCGGTAGCGACCGAGCTCCGCCTTGACCTGGATGTCCTCGATATCTTCGGGCGTCCAGACCGAGCTGGTCCGGAGCACGGGATGCCGCCCGGTCGGTTCGCTCATAGGGCCGCCCGCCACATGTCGAACTCGTGCTTGTTGAAGTTGTGAAGCCGGCCGCCGCTCTCGATCTTGCGAAACCGCCTGGCGTCTCCGGGCAGCCCGTGGTCCCGGAGCAGCGCGGCGAGCCGCTGTCCATCGGCATCCGTCAGCTCCCGCTCGACGGCATCGTTGCCGAGGCCGGCGACCGTGCCGCCGACGTAGATCTCGCCCGCGTACATCGAGTCGCCCAACCCCTCGCCCGCGTTTCCGCAGATCACGATCGTGCCCTTCTGCATCATGAAGCCCGTCATGTACCCCGCGCTGCCGCCGATCAGGACGGTGCCGCCCTTGAGCGAGATGCCCGCCCGCGCGCCGGCATTGCCATGCACCACCACGGTGCCACCCCTGGTCGAAGCGCCCGCGCCGTTGCCCGCGCTGCCCCCGCAGCTCACCGTGCCGCCCATGATGCACTCGGCCAGTCCCCACCCGGCGCTGCCGGCGATGGAGATGCGCGGTCCATCGCCCATGCCGCCGCAGTAGTAGCCGACGCTCCCGTCGATCCGGATGTCCACCGGCTCGAGCAGGGCAACGGCCAGATTGTGTCGCGCCTCGGGATTCCGCACCTCGATGCAGCGCTCTCCGGCGGCGACGGCCTCGCGGATAGACCGGTTCACCTCCCGGATCGTCCGCCCCCGGCATTCGATCGTCACGACGTCGGTTACCGTGTCCATACCCGCACCTCGCGCGCGGGCAGCTCGGCCGCGTTCGCGTCCCGACCGCATGCCGCGTAGATGGCCAGCTCCTCGGTTCCCACCACCACGGCCTCCTCGGTCTCCGCCATCAGCAGCGGCTTGGCGCTGAACCCGTCCTTGGCGAATCCCAACTCGGTGGCGGTCGCGGCCAGATAGGAGAAGCTGCCATCGAGGTCGGCCACCGACTGACGCATGGCCTGCTCGAGCGTCGAGCCACGCGCCATCTGCTCGGCCAGGTAGGCGGGGATGATCTCGGAGTCGTTGTGGGTGTAGAAGGTGTGTCCCCGCATCTCGTACAGGTCGCGGAGCTTCACGTAGTTGGTGATGTGCCCGTTGTGCACCGTGGCGAGATCCGGATGGCCGTGGGCCCAGAACGGCTGCGAATGGCTGATGTCCACCTTGCTCTCGGTGGCCAGCCGCGTGTGGCCGATGGCGTGGGTGCCCTGGAAGCCGCGCACATGGAAGCTGGCGTCGAGATCGGCGGCAGTGCCGACGCGCTTGACGAGGTCCAGCCGGCGCCCGATGCTGAACACTTCGCTGCCGGGCGCCGATCGGAGCACCGCCCGCTCGATGGCAGTGGCCGCGGCCCCGTTGCCGAGCTCCATGCGGAACACCCCGCCGCTCACGCCCGATGACTCGACCTCACCCACGCTCGCGATGGCTTCGAGAATCGCTTCGGCCTGCGGCATGGCGGGCGCCGCCTCGGCCAGCTTGACCCGCACCACCGCGCCGGCCCGGCGCGTCCCGCCGTAGAGCGCGAGCCCCGTCGAATCGGGGCCTCGACAACCGAGCGCGGTGATCATGCGCAGCATCACCTCGCCAAGCGGGCCTTCGCCCTGGGCCTTGCGGAAGTATCCGACGATGCCGCACATCGCGATCGTACCTCCGTGGTGCCGCCGACTAACCCACCTTCACCTGTGCGGCGGGGTAGCCGAGCGAACGTGAGATGGCGTGGGCGGCGGCGAGTACGTGCTTGGCGTATCCGGAGAGCGCCGAGGCCGTGACCCGGAACGAAGGACCCGAGACGCTCACCGCGGCCTCGACCCGGCCGCCAAGCTCGTACACCGGTGCCGCCAGGGCCACGAGGCCGGGCTCCAGCTCCTCCTGCCCGATGGCGTAGCCCCGCCGGCGGACTTCCGCGAGCTCCTCCTCGAGCAGCGGCCATGCACAGATGGTCTGTGGGGTGAACCGCTTGAGGCGGGCACCGAGCAGACGGCGAAGCTCGGCCACGCTCAGATGCGCCACGAGCGCCTTCCCGGTCGCGGTGCAGTGAAGCGGGCTTCGCCGGCCGATCCAGCCGATGTCCCTGATGTAGTGAGCGCTCGGAAGCTTTTCGATGTTGACGACCTGGTCGCCGTCGAGGATGGCGAGATTGACCGTCTCGCCCGTCTGCTCGGCGAGACGTTCCAAATGCTCCCGCGACGACGCGCGGACATCGATGCGCGTGAGCGCGGCACCGGCGAGGCTGATCAGCGCCGGCCCCAGGCCGAACTTCTCGGTCACCGGATGTCTCGACACGACGCCGTGACGCTCGAGCGTGGCGAGCAGGCGGGAAACGGTGCTCTTGTGGACGCGGAGGCGGGTGCTCAGCTCCGTGACGCCCAGCTCGCCGGCGTCTCCGAGGAGTCGGAGCACCTGGATGGCCTTGCTGACCGAGCGAATGTCGCCGGCTTCGATTTGGATCATGTGCGATGGGTCGGCTAATGAGTGTTGCGGAAAACGCAACAGTGTTGCGTTGCGTTCGCTCGCCCATCATACGGGCCGACGCCGTGATCGTCAAGAACTCCTCGATCATCCTCGCGCGCCACGATGGTGCGCCCCGGCCGCCGGGTCTACATTCGACCGACGACACCCGACCAACCACATCGCGAACGGAACGATGAACGACGAGGCACCGGGCCGGCTCGCCGACGCGCTGGCCGACCGCTACCTGCTGGAGGAGGTGCTGGGGCGCGGGGCGAGCGCCACGGTCTACCTCGCCCAGGACCTGCGGCACGGCCGGCGGGTCGCGCTCAAGGTGCTGCACGCGGCGCTCGGGGCGGCCCTCGGCGTAGAGCGCTTCCAGCGCGAGATCCGCACCCAGGCGCGGATGCACCATCCGCACATCCTGCCGCTGTTCGACTCGGGCCTGGCCGCCGGCCAGCTCTACTACGTCATGCCCTACGTCGAGCCGGGATCGCTCCGCGATCGGCTCGCACGCCGGGGGCCCTGCGAGGTGGCCGAGGTCGTCCAGCTCGGGCGCGAAGTGGCCTCGGCGCTGAGCTACGCCCACGCGCTCGGGGTGATCCACCGCGATCTCAAGCCCGAAAACATCGTCTTCTCGCCGACCGGTCACGCGATCCTCGCCGACTTCGGCATCGCCTACGCGGTGGACGACGCGCTCGCCGGAGCGAACGGCCGCCTGACGCAGACGGGCGTCGCCGTGGGGACGCCGGTGTACATGAGTCCGGAGCAGTCCGCGGGCGACGAGCTCGTCGACGGCCGCACCGACCAGTACTCGCTGGCCACCGTGCTCTATGAGGCGCTGGCGGGCGGGCCACCGTTCAGAGGGCCGAACGCGCGCGCCATCTTCGCGCAGAAGCTCACCGAGGTGCCGCCGCCGATCACCGGCAGCCGGGCGGACGTCCCGATCGAGCTGGAGCGTGTGATACTCCGAGCGCTGGAACGCTCGCGCGATGCGCGCTACGAGACGGTCGACGAATTTGCGGACGCGTTAAGCGAGGCAGCGCGTGCGCCGGTCCGCGCGCCGGCACCCGTCGCGGCACCGGACGATCGAACGCTTCACCGCCGCTGGCGACTGCCGGCGGTGCTCGCGGCGGCGGTGGTGCTGGCAGCCGCTGCCCTGGGAGGCCGACGGTATCTGACGGCGCGCGCGGCGGCCGCGGCGGGAACTCCGCGGGTGGTGGCGGTGCTGCCGTTCAAGAACCTGGGCGCGCCGGCCGACCAGTACTTTGCCGCCGGGCTCACCGACCAGCTCACCAGCCGCCTGGCCGGGCTCTCGGGCCTGCGGGTGATCAGCCGGACCAGCGCCGACCAGTACCGCACCAGCACGCAGTCGGTGCGCGAGATCGGCGCCGCCCTGGGGGCCGACTACGTGCTGGAGGGCAGCGTGCGCTGGGCGCGGGCCGCCGACCGCGGGGCCGGGGATAACACCGCCGCGGACACCACCACCGGACACCGCGCCGCGGGGGACGGCGCGACCGGGGACGGCTCAACCGGGGACGGCTCAACCGGGAACCGCGCGACCGGGGAGGACGGCGCGACCGGAGCGCGCGCAACCGGCGAGCGCGCCCCGCCGGGCGGCGGCCGGGGGCGGCTCCGGGTGACGCCGCAGCTGATCGCGGTGCGGGACGACAGCCATCTGTGGGCCGACACCTACGAGGCCGAGCTGGGCGAGGTGTTCCGGCTGCAGTCGGAGATCGCCGAGCGGGTGACGACGGCGCTGGACGT
>DATLBL010000116.1:0-2438 GCA_035526925.1 Gemmatimonadales bacterium | reverse complement strand
CCGACGACGGATCGACTCGCAGATGCTGTTCGGACGTGGGCATGAGGTTCTGGACCGTGCGATAGAGCGATTGCCGCTGCTCTACTCAGCTCTCCCGACGCCAGTCGGAGCAACCAGCGCTGAATATCCACTCTGTCATCGGGCTGACGGTCATGCGATGCGAGAGGCAAGCGGCGCGGGTGCCGACGTGCTTCGCAGCCGAGGCGTCGCCCGATGGCTGGAGTGGAAGAATGCGCTCCGTGGCTCCGGCTGCCCCTCGCGATCCGGTCGAGCCCGCGATGCCCGCGCTCGGATTTCCTGCGCCGCTCACCCGGCTCATAGCATGGGGGACGGAGGTGGCGGCGGCGGGCGAGGCGTTGCGCCGAGCACGGCTGGTGACCCTGACCGGCCCCGCCGGCGTGGGCAAGACCCGGCTGGCCATGGAACTGGTCACCCGGCTGCGACCGCAGCCGGGTGACGGAGGCTGGCTCGTCGATCTCGCCACAGTTCCACCTTCCACCGACGTGGTGGCCGAGACGGCGCGGACGCTGTCGGTCCACATCCACGACGCCGCCACCGCCGTCGACAGGCTCTGCCGCTACCTTGCGCCGCGCGAAGCGGTCCTCGTGCTCGACAACTGCGAACACGTCCTGGACGCGTGCGCCGGCCTCGCCGCCGCGCTGCTCGGACGGTGCCGCGACCTCCGGATCCTGGCGACCAGCAGGGAGCCGTTCGGCATCGCCGGCGAGACGGTGTGGAGCGTGGACCCGCTGGGGCCCGACGACGCCAGCCGGCTCTTCGTCGAGCGGGCGCGGCAGCGCCGCCCGGAATTTGTACCGGGAGGCGAGGATCAGCGGGCGATCGAGCAGATGTGCGCCCGGCTCGACGGCCTCCCGTTGGCCATCGAGCTGGCCGCGGCAAGGGTCGGCATGATGTCGGTCGCAGAGATTCTGGCGAGTATCGAAGCCGGCCGCCCCCCGGCCGGCAACCGGCGGATGGCGCCTGCGCACCACCGTTCCGTACGCGCTGCCGTCGACTGGAGCTATCAGCTGCTCGAACCAGCCGAGCAGCTGGCCTTTCGGAGCCTGGCCGTGTTCGTCGGTGGGTTCGACGCCGGCGCCGCGCAGTCAGTCGCGCCGGAGATGTCCGTCGACGTGCTGGCCCGACTGGTCGACAAGTCGCTCGTCACGGTGGCCCGGAGCGGGCGAGATCGGACGCGGTACAGGCTGCTGGAGACCGTACGCGATTACGCGTCTGAGCGCCTGGTCGAATCCGGCCAGGCGGACCTGGCCCGCTCCCGGCTCGTCCGGCACTACACCGCGGCGGGCAACGATGACTTCGCTCACTGGCCGTCCCGCAATGCGCAGCAGGTCGTCGCCGATCTGGAGGACGACTATGCCAACGTCCGCGCCGCATTGGAGTGGGCGACGACCGCGGACCCCGCCGGGGCTGCGCTGCTCCTGGCTCAGACGAAGGACCTGTTCATCATGTTGGGCCACGCCGACGGCCGCCGCCTAGCCGAGCTTGTGCTCGACGCCTACCCGGTCCGCGACCGCGTCCGCGCCGTGGTCCAGATCGCGGCCGGTCTGTGGGCGATGTTGCTGTTCGAGCCCGGCGCAGGGCAGCGCGCCCTGGCAGAGGCCCACAGACTGAGCGTCGAGCTGGGTGATCAGCCGCTGCAGGCCTGGGCCAGCTTTTTCAAGGGTTTGGCGGACGTTTACGACGGCGCGCTCGACCGGGGGCGTGAGCACCTCGAGGCCGCTCGAAGCGGGTTTCGTGCGCTGGGGCTCCCGATGGGTCAAGCACGGGCGACGGCTGCGCTCGGGCTGGCTTCGCTCATGGCCGACGAACTGGACGACGCCGCGCCGCTGGTCGAAGAGGCACTCACGCTCTCCGAGACCCTGGACGACCGCTGGGGGCAGGGTGAGTGCCACACCTATCTCGGGATCATCGAGGAGTCCACCGACCGTTCCGGCGAGCGCTCCAGCTCGCACTACCGGCAGGCGGTCGAGCTCCTGCGCCCGTTTCGGGACGCGGCTCTGCTTCCCGTCTCAATTGCCGGCCAGGCCAGCGTCCTGGCCCGGCGTGACCCGGCCCGTTCCCTCGCTCTTGCGGCCGCCGCATCCGCTATGCGCGATCGGGTGGGCAGCGCGCCCTTCTTCCGTGCCCGCGCCGTCCAGACAGAGGCTGCGGCAGAGGCGGCCCTGGGTGGCGGCGCGGAGCGGATCCGGCGGGACGGTGCCCGTCTCGACACCGACGCCGCCATCGCGCTGGCGTTCGACGCGCGGGGTTCGACCCGTGCCGGTGCGGCCGGCGGCCTAAGCGAGCGGGAGCTCGAAGTTGCCGCCCTGGTCGCCGAGGGCCTCGCCAACAAGATGATCGCCGCCCGGCTGCACCTCTCGGTACGCACCGTCGAGAGCCACGTGCGTCACGTGCTGACCAAGTTGGATCTGGCCAAC
>DATLBL010000115.1:0-43909 GCA_035526925.1 Gemmatimonadales bacterium | reverse complement strand
GTACCGCGCCACGCTCGCCGTCGGTCGCGCGCAGGGTGCCGACGTCGTGCACGCGCATTGGGCCATTCCCACCGGCCCGGCGGCCGTGCAGGCAGCCCGCAAGCTGGACCTGCCCAGCGTCATCACGATGCACGGCGGCGATGTGTACGTGAATCCGGAGCAGGGCTACGACTTCCCGACTCGCTGGTACGTCCGCCCCGCCCTGCGGTGGACGCTGCGACATGCCGGCGCGCTCACCGCGATCACGGACGACTGCCGCCGGCATGCGCTCCGGGCCGGGGCTCCTGACGATTCCATGCACTTGGTGTTCAACGGCACCGACCTCCGCCGCTTCAGTCCGGCCCCGACCACCGGAAGCACGGACCTCCGGTTCGGCCCCAACATGATCTTCGCCTGCCGGCAATTGTTCCCGCGCAAGGGGATCAGATTCCTGATCGAGGCTGCCGCCAAGCTCAAGCCCCGGTTTCCGGACCTCAAAGTCGTGCTCGCGGGCGATGGCTTCGAGCGGCCGGACCTCATCAAGCTGGCCGAATCGCTTGGCGTGGCCGACGACGTCACCTTCCTCGGCTGGGTGGCCAACAGCGACCTGCCCCCCTACTATCGCGCCGCGGCGGTCTCGGTCATTCCGTCGCTCGAAGAGGGGTTCGGCATCCCGGCCGCCGAGGCCATGGGGTGCGCGACCCCGGTGGTCGCGAGCGACGCGGGCGGACTGCCCGAGGTCGTCGAGCACGGCGTCACGGGCCTGATCGTTCCCCGGGGAAATTCCGCGGCCCTCGCGGAGGCGATCGGCTCGCTGCTCGCGGATCCATCACGCCGCGCCGCCATGGGTCAGGCCGGTCGCGCGCGCGCGCTCCGGCTCTTCGACTGGGACCGCACCGCCCAACAGTTCGAAGGGATCTACGCGACTGCGATGGCGAGCATGGGCCGGTGACGGACCGGCTCTTCGCCTTTCGTTGGGACGTCGATCACCGGGTCTGCATCACCGACGGACTTCCTCGAATCCGCGCAGTCTGCCGCGATTTCGGCGTTCCGAACACTTTCTTCATCAACCTCGGTCGGTCGACGAATCTGCGTGAATGGCTCGGCTCGGGCGTCGCCCGTTCCAAGGCCAAGCTCGCCGACCGCGACGCCGTGCATCTCATCAAGAAGACGGGGTGGCCACGCTTCCTGATCGAGACCGCGCTCAGTCGCCCGGTCGGACTCAACTTCGTGCCCACGATCCAGGAGCTGCAGGCCGAAGGGCACGAGCTGGGTCTCCACGGCGGCATGGACCACGTCGTCTGGAGCCGGCGCTTCCATCAGCTTCCCGACGAGGAGCTGGTCGCCGATGTCGAGGAGTCGTACGCCCACTTCGTCCGCCATTTCGGACGGCCGGTGGGATTTTCCTCACCCGGGTTCTATTCGGACGAACGGGTGATGATGCTGCTCGACCGGCTCGAGTTCCTGTATAACGGGGACGCGATCGGTGGCGAGCCGCATCGGGCCAGCGCGGGCGGCCTGACCCTCGGACATTGGACGATTCCCGTGACGCTGGCCGGGCCGAGGACGATCCCCTTTCTGGAATTTCACGGCGCGCGAGGGACTCCCGAGGCCGAGATGCTGCGCAAGCTCGACGACCACCTCGACACGCACCGCGAGGTCGTGCTGTACGGGCATCCGTGCTACGAGGGCGTGCGCGAAGGGGTGCTCCGGAAGGTATTTGCGCGCGTGGTCGAGCGCGGATTCCGGTTCGTCACGATGCAGACGCTGGCGGAGCGGCTGCAGGCCGCTGCTCCAGCGCGATGATTCGGGTCCTGAGCGTCTTCGGCACGAGGCCGGAGGCCATCAAGATGGCGCCGGTCGTGCGTGCGCTACGGGCGGCGCCGACCGAGTTCGAGAGCCTCGTCTGCGTCTCGGCACAGCACCGCACCATGCTGGACCAGGTGCTCGAGGCGTTCGAGTTGAAGGCGGACGTCGATCTGGATTTGATGGTGCCCGGGCAAACCCCGGCCGGCATCGTAGCCGGCATCATGGACCGGCTGCCACCACTCCTGCGGCGACTGCGGCCCGACGTGCTGCTCGTTCAGGGCGACACGATGACGACCTTCGCCGCGTCGTTCGCCGCCTTCCTCGAGCGTGTTCCGACCGGGCACGTCGAGGCTGGCCTTCGCACCGGCGACCGATGGCAGCCGTTCCCGGAAGAGATGAACCGGGTGCTGACCAGCCGCATCGCCGCGTTGCACTTTCCGCCGACCCCCGCGGCGCGCGACGCGCTGTTGGCCGAGGGGGTGAGTGCGAGCGACGTCTACCTCACCGGCAATACGGTCATCGACGCGCTGCTCCAGACGGTGCGCCCCGATTACCGCTTCCGAACGCCGACACTCGCGGCGCTCGATCCCGCCCGACGCGTCGTGCTGGTCACGACCCATCGGCGCGAAAGCTTTGGAGCACCGCTCCGCGCCATCTGCGGCGCCATCCGCGAGCTGGCCGAGCGCTTTCCGGAGCTGCAGTTCGTGCTCCCGGTGCATCCGAACCCGGAAGTGAAGCGAACGGTCGAGGAGCTGCTGTGCGACATTCCGGGGATGCACCTGATCCCGCCGGTGGACTACCAGGAGTTCGTGCACCTGATGTCCCGCGCGGACCTGATCCTCACCGATAGCGGCGGCGTGCAGGAGGAGGCACCCTCGCTGGGGAAACCGGTGCTCGTGCTCCGCGAGGTGACGGAGCGCCCCGAGGGCGTCGCCGCGGGCACCGCGCTCGTCGTCGGCACGGACCGGAATCGAATCGTCGCGGCGGCGAGCGAGCTGCTGACGTCTCCGGACGCCTACGCCCGCATGGCCAACGCGGTCAATCCGTACGGCGACGGCCGGGCGAGCGAGCGAATCGTGGCCGCCCTGTCGGATCGGCTGCGATGAGGCTGCTGGTCACTGGCGGGACGGGGTTCATCGGATCTCATCTCGCGGAGGAAGGACGGCGGCGCGGGGCGAGGGTGGTGGCCCTCGGGCTCGCGGAGCGGCCGGAGGAGCGCGCCAATGTCGAGCGCCTCGCTCGTCAGGGTGTGGAGATCGTGCCCGGCAGCATCACCGATGCCGAGCTCTGCGAGCGGGCGATGCGCGGGGTCACCCACGTTTTCCACCTGGCCGTCGCGATGCGCGAGGGGGGCAAGGCCGACGAGTTCTTCGAAGCCGTGAACCTCGAGGGGACGCGCCGCCTGCTCGCCGCGGCCGGCGCGGCCCGGGTGGAACGGTTCGTCTACTGCGGAACGATCGGCATCTATGGACACCGGGCGCCGGGCATCACCACGGAAGAGTCGCCGCTTCGGCCCGGTAACATCTACGAGCGGACGAAGGTCGCGGCCGAGCGTCTCGTACGCGAGCTCGCGCCCGAAGCACGCGTCCCGTTCACGATCATTCGGCCCGCCGACGTCTACGGCCCGCGCGATCAGCGGTTGCTCAAGCTGTTTCGCGGCGTCAACGCCGGACGCTTTCCGCTGTTCGGCGACGGCTCCGGGCGCCGTCACATGGTCTATGTGGACGACGTCGTGTCCGCTTTCTTCGCCGCCTGCGAGCGCAGCGAGGCAGTCGGACAGGCGATGATCGTCGCCGGGCCGCGGCCGTGCACGCTCGGCGAGCTGATCGAGGAGGTGCGGCGGGCGACCGGGTCGCGCCGCTTTGGTCGCCGCTTGCCGCTGGCCCCGATGCTGGCCGCCGCGGCCATCGTCGAGGACGTCTGCCAGGCAATCCACGTGGATCCGCCGATCTATCGCCGCCGAATGGACTTCTTCACCTCCGACTCGGCGTTCGACACGACGCGGGCGAGGCAACTTCTCGGCTGGTCGCCCCGCGTCGAGCTGGAGGACGGGGTGCGGCGGACCTACGAGGATTATCGAACGTCCGGGGCCCTCGACTAGGCCGCCACCGGAAGTTCGCCACCATATCGGATATAATGCGGAATACTCAGGGAGCTGGTGACGTGTCCGAACCTTGGCAGCTGCAGCTGTTTCGCCGTTCACTCAAGAAGCGCCAGACGGTCGATGCCCTCCTGGAGCATCTGCCGCCGGTGCAGGGCAAGCTGTGCCTCGAGCTGGGTTGCGGCACCGGACTGACCTCGCATTTCCTGCGCGAGCGCGGTGGCACGTGGGTGAGCGCCGACTTCGAGCGCGATCATGCGCGCTCGGCCAGGCAGCTCGTCGGCGATCGCATCCTGCAGATCGGCGAGCGCCAGCTGCCGTTCAGGTCCGGCGCCTTCGACGTGGTGGCCGCGATCAATTTCCTCGAACACATCAAGGACGACGACGCGTTCTTCGCGGAGATGGTACGCGTCCTGAAGCCGGGCGGCGAGTTTCTGTTCATGGCGCCCAAGGGCGACCATGGACGCCCGGGCTTCGCGCTCAAGCGCGCCCTGGGGTTCACCGCCGACCAGGAGGGCTTCGGCCATGCGCGCGATGGCTACCCGCTTCCGGCCGCCCGGGCCATCATGGAACGCCACGGCCTCACGGTACAGGGCCAGGACACATACTGCCGATTCTTCACGGAATCGCTCGAGGACCTGCTCAACTACGCCTACCACCGCAAGGCCATGCAGGGAAAGAACACGCAGGAGCAGGACTTCCACGGCGACACCGCGCCGATGTCCGCGGACGCGCTGAACAAGGTGGGCACCGCCTACAAGGTGTACTCCGCCGTCTACCCCGCACTTCGCGCCTGGACACTGCTCGATCGGCTGATCCCGTTCTCGGAGGGGTACATGGCCGTGGCCTGGGGAAGGAAGGCCGCCTGACATGTGCGGCATCGTCGGCACGGTGGGGCCCGGACAGGTCGCGGAGTCGGAAATGGCGCAGATGTGCGACGCTATCCGCCACCGCGGCCCCGACGACTGGGGCACCTTCATCGACGGCGGTATCGCGCTGGGCATGCGCCGCCTCAGCATCATCGATCTGGCGGGGGGCCACCAGCCGATGGGCAACGAGGACGAGAGTGTCCTGGTCGTCCTGAACGGGGAGATCTACAACCACGAGGCGCTGCGCCGTGAGCTGATGGGGCGGGGGCACCGGTTCCGCACACGCTCCGACACCGAGGTCCTCGTGCACCTCTACGAGGACGAAGGCGAGCGGATGCTCCAGCGGCTCCGCGGCATGTTCGCCCTGGCGATCTGGGACCGATCTCGGCGTCGGCTCCTCCTCGCGCGCGACCACTTCGGCCAGAAGCCGCTGTTCTACACCGAACGGGACGGCCGGCTCACGTTCGCGTCGGAGATCAAGGCGCTCCTCGCCCGCGACCCGAGCCTGGCCACGCTGTCCCCGTTCGCGCTCGACCAGTATCTCACGCTGCGCTTCGTTCAGGCGCCGGACACCTTTTTCGAGCGCATCCGTGCGCTGCCTCCTGCCCACTTCCTCATATGGGAGGAGGGAACGCCGGCCCGGGTCGAGCGCTACTGGGACCTGACGTACGGTCCCAAGTGGTCGTATTCGGAGGCGGACACGCTCGAGCGGATCGACGAGCTGCTGGGCGAGGCGGTGGCCCTGCACCTGACCAGCGACGTGCCGGTGGGGGCCTTCCTGAGTGGAGGGCTCGACTCGACGCTCATCGCGGCCCACGCGGCACGGGTGCTGGGGCCCGAGCTTCGCACGTTCTCCATGGGCATTCCGTACCGCGACCTCAACGAGCTGCCGGCGGCGGCGGCCGTGGCGCGGCGGTACGGTACCCGGCACTTCGCCGAGGAGGTCACCCCTGAGGTCGGGGCGGATCTGCCCCGCCTGATTTCGGCCCTCGACGAGCCGGCGGATCCACTGTCCATCTGCCTGCTTCACCTGGCGCGGATGACCGCGCGCGAGGTGAAGGTGGTATTGGGCGGCGACGGCGGGGACGAGCTCTTTGGTGGCTATGACCGGTATGCGGCGGATCGCTGGCTCGACGCGTATCGCGCCGTCCCCGCGGTAGTGCGCGATCTGGTGGCCACTCAGGTGCTGCAGCGCCTGCCCGACCAATTCACGTTCAAGAGCTTTACCCACAAGCTCCGCTGGGTGGACCTGATGGCGCGGAAGACCGGCGGCGAACGCTACGCCGAAAGTCTTCAGTACTTCTGGTTCAACGAGGCCCGGCGGGCGGAGCTCTACACGCCCGCGTTCCGCGCCAGGCTCGGCGGGCGCCGGCCCGAGTCGTGCCTGCTCGACCTGTACGGTACGGCAAACGCCTCGGAGCCCATCGACCGCATGATGTACGTGGACGTCATGTCACGGCTGCCGGGCCAGTCGCTCATGATCCTGGACCGGGCGACCATGGCGTACAGTCTCGAGTCGCGCTCGCCCTTCCTCGATCCGCGATTCGCCGAGTTCATGGCCAGGGTACCGGTGAACCTCAAGATCCGTGGTCGGCAACTCCGCTACCTCGAGCGCCGGCTCGGCGAGCGCTACCTGCCCAGGGAAGTCCTCGAGCGCAAGAAACAGGGGTTCGCCTCGCCGCTGATGTACATCATGGACCAGGAGGTGCGCGCACTGGCCCCCGCGCTCTTGCTTCGGAGCGAGCTGGTGCGCGACGGATACCTGGAGGCGACTGCGGTGCGAAGGCTCGTAGACGAGCATTTGGCCCGGCAGCGAGACCACGGCAACCGGATCTGGCTGCTTCTGAGCGCGGAGGTCTGGTACCGGCGGTACATCGGCGGGCGCTCGACGGCGGATCTGGAGGCCGAACTTCAGGAGATGCGACCCGGCGTGGCGCAAATGGTCGGGAGCTCGGCATGAGCACCGGGGGCCTCGTCGAGACCACGACCGCCCGGGAGCCGCGCCTGGCAACCGCCGCGGACCTGCTTCGCTCGTCGTACGATTGGGAAAGCGACCGGGAGACGATCAGCCTGGGCGACGCGGTCCAGCGTTTCCGCGACGTCAACGGGTACGTGGGACTTCCGATTCCGGCGAAGCCGGCCTTTCTGAAGGTGTTTCGGCGGCTGATCAACGGGCCGCGTCCGCCCGAAGAAATCTACAGGGTGCACGACGCGTCGCACGTCCTGACCGGCACGACGTTCACGCACCAGGAGCCGCCGCTCGTGCTGCTGGCGGGCGAAGCGGTGGAGCAGGGGCTGTACTTCGCCTCGCGGGGCACGCCGCGTGGCGTAGGCTGGGTGCTCTTTTATGGAGGTGCGTTCGTCGAGTGCGCACGACGAATCGCGTCGTTCCGGCAGGTCTACCGCGGGATCCGGTTGGGCTTGTTCAACCGCGCGTACGAATACGCGCGGCGGACGCGGCTGTCGAACCTGTTCACCATTCCAGTGGACGAGCTGTGGGACCTTCCAGTGGCCGAGGCGCGGCGGCGTCTCGGCATGCCGGTGGGCAGCCCCGCGGCCGAGCTCTATGCGGAGATCCCGGTCCCGACGCGCGCCGCGGACGCACTGCGCCGGGAATGGCAGGGTTTCGGCATCCGAAAGTGAGGGTTACCCGTCAGCGAGAACGCCGGGCGTCCAGGCTCGCGGGACCCGCGCCATTAGCGGCCAGGAAGAGAAAAATGAGGAGGTAGAGCAGCGGAACCTCGCCGCCGTTCTCCATGGGCACGGCACCCCGCGGGAAATGCGCCTGGAAGTACGCCACCAACATTTCGCCCGCCAGCAGCAGCGCCACCGGACGGGTAAACAACCCGAGCACCAGCAGCAGACCTCCTCCTGTCTCCAGGATCCCGGCCAAGCCCATCTGCGAAGCCAGCGGCGCCGTGGCCCCCGGGGTTCCGCCGAAACCGCCGAACATGCCGAACAGCTTCTGCAGTCCATGTTGCATAAAGAGAAGGCCCGCGCCGATGCGGAGCACCGCGTACGCGATCGGGCCAAATGAGGCGAGTTTGCCCGCGGCGGACGACTCGACGTACCCCGCGTGGCTGATGGTACTGGACATGTGGTGTTCCTCTCAGGGGAATCAGTGCCTTCGCGGAACCTGGCCGCAGTCAGGTCGAAGGGCAACCTCGCGGGGGACCGGAATTGGGTACGGGCTCGCTATGACAGACCCACAATTCATTCGTGGCAATCGAAGTGCGACACGCGAGCGGAGGTCACTCTGGCGGGACTTGCGAGAAGAAGTGTGGGTTCTTCGAGCGACTACGGAAGCCGAGGACACTCGGCTCGTGATCAAGCGGCGTGGGTGAGATTCGAACTCACGAAGGACTTTCGCCCTTGGCGGTTTTCAAGACCGCTGCCTTCAACCACTCGGCCACCACGCCTGAACGCAAAACCTCTTTCAGCACAACAGATTGCGCAAGGTAAGCACAACGCCGACCATGGGTCGGCGTTTTCGGGTGGGGAAAATAGTGGGGATTGCCTACGACTTCGCCCCAGGCGCGCGGCCTCCACCCTGACCGCGTCCACGCCGAGCGGCCTCGCCGTCGGTGAGGGGCACGATTGGTTGGTCTGCTTCATTGTTGGTCTCGGTATCCGCGGCCGATCCCGGAACAGGCTGCCCGCGCGTCCACTTGCCCTCAATGCTGCCCGTCCCAAATACGCTTCCGTCGTCGCAGACAACGATAAAACCATCGTCCGTTGCCGCGATCCCTATCGGCTTCCGTGCCATCGACCCTCCAGGGTGGAACTACTCTCACGCCGTGCGAACGGCCGCCCGGGTGAGCACCGCCTGCGCCTCGCACTCACGGGCCAGGGTTCCAGTCAGGCTCGCGGCCACCCGGGCAGCGTCCTGTGCAAAGTAACTCTCCGGAGCGTGCTTCATATACCGCAAGGTCATGTGCGGGGATGCGTGGCCGAGCAGCTTCTGCAGACCGGCCCACCATACACGTGTGAGATGTCGATGAGCGAAGACCAATACGCGACCTGGATAACTGTTCTGGAAAAGCTATTGCTTCTAGGGTTCGGTGGCCTGTTGACGGTGCTGGGAGGATGGTTCAAAGACTTAAGGGGCGAGAGGACGCGCAAGGCACACAGGCTTGAGGAAGCCTACCTGGCTTGGCTTAATACACAGAACAGAGTTGTGAGCGCTCTTGTCTCCCTTGCTGAGCGGGCTGAGCGTGAACCCGACTCAGCAGATTCGATGCAAATTCTGCTCGATCGATGCCAGGGGGTCCAAGACGACCTGCTGAAGCTTGGAGAATCCACGAACGCGGCATTTTTATATGAGAGCAAGGGCTCCAAGAGGCGCCTCTTGGAGGGCTACTCCAGAATGCTCGGGCTCGTTGCGAACACCGTTGAGGTCGTTCTACAGCACCATCGCGAACACCTCTCGTTCCGTCGCACCGTTGAGCGTGCCAAAGACCTGGTTGAGCGTCACTCCGCTCTGGCCGAGGACGCTGGTGTTGCAGGGAATTTGGAGTTGCAAACCGAAGTCCAAGAAAAGCTGGCGGTGGCTGTCACCACTCGCACTGAAGCGGAAGAGCACCTTTCGAACTGCTCCCGCCATCTTTCAACCGATGTAAGAACCATCACCAGTGATGTTCGGGGAGTAATCGAGCACGGGCGGACTACGCGTGAGTTGCTAGTGAGGTAATTTCGATCTGACTGTTCCTTCGTGGGCTGCTGATGAAGCGGCGCTGAGCAGTAAGCGGCACGCCTGAACTTCAGGGCCAGTGATGTTGGCAACACAGGTGGCAACATCAACCAGCCGATTTGCCGGCGCGGCATGGCACTACGGCGCTTCTTCCGAGGCAAGCTTCAGTTTCTCGGGGACTCGTCCGAAATCATAATGCCAGTGTCTACCCCACCCCATGCCCATGCAGGACAATCCGCCGGCAGGTAGGGGACTGCAGTCTAATTCCGGGTAGCAGACCCAATTCACGGAACTGCGACGATGGATGATCACCCGAGCGAGTGGTCGCGTGGACTGTACACCATCTCAACGGAACGCGCCCGCATCGACGTGCCCACCGCGTTCGCGCTCCTGCTGACGACCCATTGGGGCAACGCGCTCACCCCAGCCCTGCTGGATCGGGCCATCGCCCACTCAGTATGCTTCGGGGTCTATTATGGCGTCAGATTGGTTGGGTTCGGCCGAGTGATCACTGATCTGGCAACCTATGGCTATTTGACGGACGTAGTCATCGCGTCCGAGCACCAGGGACGCGGCGTCGGGACGTGGCTGACGCAATGCATGATTCAACACCCACAACTTCAAGGTTTCCGGCGCTTGGCCTTGGTCACCCGGGATGCCGAGCGTTTGTACGCGCGTGCGGGGTTTGCCGCCGGTGCGGAGCCGCTCGTTTACATGGAGCGTCGGCCTACGGGCATCGGCAGACCTGGCCCGGCTGCCTAACCCGCTAATGCAGCCGACAACCGGCCAGCTCAACCAGGGCGGGAGGGTGAAGATTCCATGGCAACACAGGTGGCAACATCAACTAGCAGATCTGCTGGCGCAGCGTGGCGCACCACGGCGCGTCCTCCGAGGGAGAGCCCGGTCTCTCGGGGAAGTCGTCCGAACTCATAATGCCGGGGTCGCGGGCCTCGGTTGTGGTCACACACCTGGTCACAGAACCGGCCGACGCCGGCCAACGCCCACTAGCGCCCCGGGGGAAACATCCGAGTAGATCCAGGGCGGACGGGCGATGGCAAACAGGCGCCCCCCGCCTCACATGCGCCAGTGCGGCAGATGTCCCTGGCCTAAACGGGGGGATACGGTGCAGTTCGGGTTCAACGAGCGGCGGGAGCACGGCTGGCCACTCTGGGCCCTTGCCGGTGAACGGGCAGGACGAGGGCGACGGGCGGCACGGGAGCAGGTGATAGGGTGTCGGTAGGATGATTCGCTACGATCCCGCCGCTGATGAATCCTTTGCAGCGGCCACCGTCAGTCACTGCAGCACTGGTAACCAAACCGTATCGTTGCTGGACAGCGTGCCACGCGTCCCTGACATTGCGCCCATGTCCTCCGACCAAGGGCCTCGGCCCCGCGACGCTCGAGTCAGCTCCCTCAGCGTGCTTGTCCTCAGTACCGGTAACTCGGCCCGCAGCCAAATCGCCGAGGCCATTTTGACCACCCACGGTGACGGCCGCATCGACGCTGCGAGCGCCGGCTCCACCCCCGCCGCTCGAGTCCACCCCAGGGAAGCCGACTCCATCATCGTTGCCCGCCTTCCAAGTGGAGCAGGCGCGATTCGAGCTGAGCGACCGCAGCTTCCTGACGCTCCGTCATGGCCCGGACTCTCGCGGCCAGCGTCTTCAGCTCCCGCAACGCCTCACGAGCGTCATTGGCGGCCGCGCGCGCTTCCTCGGCGGCACTGCGAAGCGTTTCGGCGATGTCGCGAACTTCCTCCCCAACTTCTCGTCCGTGCTCTTGAACGTCCCGCATCTTCTCCGCGCCCACTCGCGTGTCCTCATGGCTGTCACGCTGCTCTTCACCTTTCGCGCGGAAGAACTCGTGTATCTGCCGCCCTTCCTCTGTCTGCCGCCGGGCGAGTTCAGCGTCTACGCGGCGGCGCTCGGCGGCGTCTCGGGCACGCTCCGCATCCGCAGGATCAATGGGGCTAGGCATCGGGGTTACGCGGTTGATGGTTCCACAAGAGGGTGGGCTGAGATGCGGCTCACCCTGACACGCTGATCGGGGCATCGTCGAACGCTATGAGACATCTACACACAATAATGGTGTGGAGCAACCTACTGTGTGACGTGTGGGCGCGCCGCGTCCCTTTGTAGAGTCGGCGAGGTCGGATCAGGGTTGACGAGCGCGCGAGAATGTCGCATCGTAGGCGGAACGGCCTACGAGGGTTGCACCGCATGACCGATGAGGACTGGCACGAACAAATGAAGCGCCTGGACCAGCGGACGGCGCAGCGGCGGGAAAAGAACAAGGCCAAGAACGAGGAGATGGAGGAGATGATTCGCCAAGCCGAGGAACGGCGGGACAAATCCAGTGAGGGGGAATGACCAAAGGCCCGGGAGACGTCTCCCGGGCCTTCGTCGTGGTGCCCTTCCTCGTGTGCTCCCGACATTTCCGCATTACCCTGTGCGCCTCGGCGGCTGCGGCGACTCGGGGTACGACCACGCGGAGTTCGTCGGCCCATGGGAAGTGGCTGTCCCGGAGACGGCCGGTTGCTGGCCAGCGTTCCATGTGGTCTTCGTGGTGGAGGCCGAGGACGCGGAGCTCAGCGGGGAATCGGACATCATCAACATGGTGTCGACTTGGTGCGGCTTCGAGTTCGTCTTCGGTCTGACCGGCTCGGCGTCGTCGCTCCGAATGGAAGGCACAGGCGTGACCCCGCAACAGGTCACCGGCGTCTTCAGGACCGTGATGGCTTCGCGTTGCCAGTCGGCTGTCAGGCTCTGGCCACGGCCACGCATCAGTAGCACACGATCGATGTCTGAGGGCCGGTGCGGGTCCGACCCGAGCACGTGCACCAGAGTGGGCTGGGCAAGAGACCAGGGCACCACTCGCCCACTTCGGGAACGCCGGCGTGCGCCTCGCAATTCCATAGGGGTGTTGAACCTCAAGGGTGCAAGGAACTACGGCGCGCGTCTACTGAGGCGAAGTCGGTTTCCAGTAGGCTTTTTCGTTCCTTGGAAGCGCCTCGGCCCGACTCTGCACCTCGATGGGAACAGGATCCATGCGGCCGAAGGTGCGCAGGGCGCGCAGGTGCGACCGGATTGCGGCACCTAAGGTCGCGTGGATGTTGTACGGCAGCCCATGCTTGACCGCGAGTTCGCGCACCATCGGGCTCAGCGCGGGGTAGTGCACGCTGCACACCTTCGGGAGGAGGTGGTGCTCGACCTGGAAGTTGAGCCCGCCTACATACCAGTTCAGCACAGAGTTTGTGGGGGCGAAGTTGGCCGTCGTCGCGAGCTCGTGCACCACCCAGCTTTGCGGCATCGCGTTCTGCTCATCCGGCTCGGGATGCATCGTCTCCTGAACCACGTGCGCCAGCTGGAACACGATTCCGAGTGCAAGGCCCGCCACGGCATGTGCCGTGAGTATCCCGATCGCGATCTGCCACCATGGCAGCCTGACCACCATGAACGGGATGACCAGTGACCAGCCGTAGTAGATGACCTTGCCGATGGCAACACCGGCGAGGTCCTTCCACGAGTGTTTGCAATTGGCGTAGGGACCGAGATCCTTTTGAGCGAGGTACTTGTAGTCCTTCACGAACACCCAAAAGAGGGTCGTCATGGCGTAGAGTGGGATCGCGTACCAGGCCTGCCAACGTTGGAACCAGTGGCGCGGGGCGTGGGGGGAGAGACGCAGCAATGGTGAGACGGAGAGGTCTTCGTCGGCCCCGTGGATGTTGGTATAGGTGTGGTGAATCACGTTGTGGGTGATCCGCCAGAGATAGCTGCTGCCACCGACCAAATCGAACGACCAGCCGAGGACTCTGTTGACCTTCTCATGCTCCGAGTATGCCCCGTGCACCGCATCATGGCCGATGGTAAACCCGATCCCGGCAATCCCGAGGCCGAGCAACCCGGTAAGAGCGAGCATCACGATGGGTGAGAAGCGGTTGCTGAGAATGAGTCCGTAGGTCACGAGGCTGAGTACCAGCAGGCACGCCGTGCCGAGAACCCTGCCAAAATTCGCCTTCTGGGAGATACCCGATTGCGCGAAGTACTCGTCCACGGACACACGGAGTTCCTGCAGGAACGCATTGCCATCGCGGATTGGAAACCTCGGGCAGCCTTTGGTCACGCTTTGACCTCCACGCGTTGAACACCGGCTGACCTGACCGGCGCGACCTGCACGGCCACGTCCAGAAACCATTTCGGATCGAACGAGGTGCCACCGTCCTCGATGTCCAGCACGGGGCACCCGGGGAAGCATCCGCTCATCGTCCGAACGACGACATCGCTGCCGCTAGGATGGCGCACGATGGCGTCATCGTAGAGGTCAGGAGCTGAGGACGACGGGATATTCAGGCATGCCGATCAAGAGAGGGCAAAGGGCGCGGCAAACAAGGGTACGGACGAGGGACCGTGGCCGCCATCGGCTGTTCTGCCCACGGTGGTCACCTTCCCGGTCACGTCGCGGCGAGGGGTCAGCTAGTGGCGTCGCCGGACCCAGACGAGTTTGTCGAGCTGAGCCAGTGGGTGCGCGGTGCTGGAACGTGTGAGCGGGAGGAACTGCTGCAGGCCTCGACGTAAAGTGGCCGGCATGCCGGGTCCAAACGGCCTAACGCCGCTGCCGCCCGCGCGGGCACGGTACGAACTTGGTCGAGTGCGGAAGGTCCCGAGGCGACGCGTGAACCGTTGTGTTCATGGCGACGGGGCGGCTCGAACACCATGCGACCAAGCGCCAGGCAAAGTTGTGCACGTCGGTCACGGTGAATCGGTTTACGCCAGCGTGTCGAGGGCGAGACGTATCTGCGACGGAATTGCTCGAACGGGGTGCCTATCTCTTGACGACGCCCATCCTGCTGCGCCGGCTCGGCGAGCTCAGTCTTTGGACAACAATGCGACGCACCCTGTTGCCGCCCACGGGGGGCAAGGAGCGCCCGTTTCGGGGGGAGTTAGTTGCAAGCGACCTTACACGGCGGAGGACCTAATGGCAGAGGATCGAACGGATGTCGTGGCACTCATGGCGGCGATTATCTATGCGGCACGCACGGGCGAGTCACAGCAGACACCGACCGGGAAGGAGTTCGAGGTAGTGGCCAGCGCCGCCTGGGGGTTGCACAAGGCCGTGCTGGGCGGCCACGAGCGACACGGCGCACCAGCAGGCTTCAGAGTGCCGTAGGCGGCCCCTTGTTCTCCTCACGAGGCGGATCGTCCAGCAAGGTCCGCCACTCAGGCGGTGCGAGGCGCCACGCCTTACGCGCCCCCCTTCCTGTTGCCACCGGATCACCGACGCGAACCCCGCCGCCCGCGGGCACTCACTGCCTAGTTGAAGAAGCGCCACGCCCCCAACGGTATTATCCGCCCTGGCTGCCCCTCCGCGCGGTCCACGTGGAGCATCCGCAACGTCGCGCGGGTCGCGCTCGAAGCCGCAGACCCTGTGCCGGATGAGGCAGCGGGCACTTGCGATCCTACGCGTGTGCCAGACGGGTGAGGGCTTTTCGAAGGAGTTCCGTGAGGTCGGGTCCCGTCAGGGAGAAGGGCTCGAAGCGCGTGCTACGCGGTCGCACATTCAAAACGTAGGTGGGCGACTTTCCGACGCCCTCCTGGTGGCTCTCGAAAGCCGCGCGCCGGCTCAAGGCCGCACGCACCTCGCCATAGCTCAGTCCTCCCGGCTCGCCAGCATCTGTCATGGTATTGAAGGTAGCTGCATCAGCCGCTCACAGGGGATCAGGCTTATTCTGCGCGTTGCCTCCCGCGGGGAGCAGCGTTGCCCGATTACAGGGACTTACGGACACGGTCGAGCAGCAGCTCGACCGATGTGAAGGACTGAGAGCGGACTCCACTTGTGCCCCCAAGTTACAAGTCCGCGCCGACATCGCCTGACTGTGGTTGACCCCAACTTGGCTGCTTGGCGTGTCTTGAGAGTGAAGTTAGTTTGGAGGGCACGGGTCCCCCACTCGTGTCACGGAGAGGTCTCATGGAGGCTTCAACGGATGGCGCAGGTGAACGGCCGATCATCCTGGTTGTCGAAAGTTTACGCAGGGTTCGACCCCGTCTCGCAAGTTCGCTGCACTCCGTGCCGTATCACGTCATTACCGCCGCACACCTGGGACAGGCCGCCAGGATCCTGAAGCGGTGTCGCCAGAAGCCGGCGCTGGCCATCGTGGACCTGCACGACACACCTGGCTTGGGAGGAGCCGTGGCGCAAACGCTGAGCCGTCACGTGGTCGGCGCTCCCATCATCTTTGTCGTAAAACATCTCGCCGACCCCGACACACTGCTGCCCGGACTCATATTGGAGAAGCCACTGAGCGTTTCCACACTACGCCGACTGGTTGAAAACTTGCTGGCCCCGCGTGCCCCACTGTATGCGAGTCGCACACGAAATTCCGTCACCCCTGGAGGGCGACCACGCACCTGGATAGGGCAGACCATCGCGTTCAGACGCTGCCGTGCAGGAAAGGATTCAGCCGGACACTGTGGGAAAGCCCGGCCTCGCCTTTCAAGACCGCTGCCTTAAACCACTCGGCCACCACGCCCGATGAGGAAAGCTGTCACAGGAAGCTGTAGTCAACGGCCGGAGCCGGCTTCCAGATGTGCCATTCCCGCGTCCAGATATGTACCGAAACTTGCCAGCGGGCCCTCACAAAGCTCTCGAAGCGCGGCGAGCCGGTCCCGAAGCTCGTCGAGAGAGGCATCGGCCGGAGGGCGTGCCAGGGTCCGCTTCTCCAGCAATTCTACCCCATGCCGGAACGCCTCGAACCGTTCGTCACCGCCGCGGTCGACCATTTCCCGGAACCGGGAATCCGAGGTCAGTGCCCCGACCTCGTCGCGAATCCGGGCCTTGAATACATCGTCCATTCGCCCTGCTCCTTCGGTGGAAGCCTACGATACCGATCACATGCCGGTGCAGTAACCAGCAACAGTTCGAAGGAAATGTATGCCGGAATCGGTCTCGCCCGCGAGACCATACGCCGTGGTTGCCGCTGGATGGGGTCGGCACCGGTAACGTCGGTACGCGCATGCTCCAAGGACTGGGCTGGCCCACTGCGCATTGAGGGGATAAACTGCCCGCATGGGATGGTTCACGAAGGATCCGATTCCGCCGCTGGTCCACTTTCCGGATGCAGCGCGCTGGCGGGACGATGCAAGGCCCGGACTCCGACCATCACCCGGACCGGCGCGCATGCTCTTGGTCGGGGCGGCGTGTGTCGCGCTGGCCGTGGGTGCGTGGCAGGGGATCCTATGGACCCTCGAGCATAACGCTCAGCTGCCGGGGAGGCCTGCCGCGACCATCCTGGCCCGTGCCCAACAAGATTCGCTCGACGCTCCGGAAACCGGCTTCGTTCAGCCGCCCTCATCTGCGGGCGGAGCAGCTGCCCCGTCGACCACAGCCGACCGGCCAGCGGCGCGGCCGGCACCTCCGCCACCTGCTGCGGCGCCGAATCTACCGTCCGCGGCGGCAACCTCTCCAGCTCCGGCCCCTCCCCAGCCGACCAACGCGTCTCCTCCGCGGGCGGCCACTCGCCGGGCACCGGCCGTGCAACCCACCCCGCCCGCGGGGGCCGCCCCTAAGGCCGTGGCAGCAACGCCTCGTCCCCTTCGTGTGAGCCCATTCCGCCGGTCGCACCCGTGGGCCGCGCGCCCCGGAGGACGATACTACTATCCGAGCAACTGTCCCGAAACGCTCGACAATCCGGATCTGGTGTTCTTCACCAGCGAGGCGGCGGCGCAGGCCCGAGGACTCGTGGCCGCACCCCGCACCGGGTGCGGCTCGGACGGGAATTAGCCCTGATCGATGGCTTGGGTGGGAACAGGGTCGAGTGGGCACCCTGTACGGAAGGAGGAACCGGGCGGCGCGCGCTGCAACACTGGCTGATGGGAGGCCAAGTGCTCTTCTCGATCTTGACCTAACACACCTCCTCGCGGCACAGGTCCTCCAGCGGTGCACGCAACCCTTCAGACCGCCACTCGTGGAAGCCATCCCCAGCCCCACTCGAGTACGGGGCGCCAGAGAACGAACAGCCAATAACCGAGTCCCGCGACAGGCAACGCGAATGCAAACGCGGTATCGGTGGCATCTCTCACGGCGGCGCCCGGCACACTCCGGCCGCCGAACAGCACGGGCGCAGTGGCGAGGTACCAGCCGACCAGCCACAAGGGCCACGCCGGCGTGGTCGGGCGCGTGATCAGAAACCCTTCCACGGAGCGCACGACGATGGCCGCGAAGACGAGCAGGAGGTACGACTCGATCAGGAAAGTAAGGAACGTTCCCAGCGTGATCAGGGGCTGGCGCCGATAGCGAGTGCCAAGCGTGGCGAGGACCGATCCGGGAGCACCGCCGACACCCAGCACGGCGGTCCAGAGGACGGCGGCGAGGGTGCCGATGATGCCGAGTAAGGCCGCTACGCCAAGACTTGTGAGCATGGCGCGATGTTACGGCCTCTCCGGGGAAGCGTCAATACCTCGAGCGCCCGCCCCGGATCAGCTCGCCGCAGGCGCTAGAACAATGCCCGGCCGCTCAATTCGCGGCTGACTTCGCGGGAGACGGCGTCCGATTTCCGCGCCAGCGCCGAGTCGCCCGCCTCCTCGAACACCCGCGCCGACCCCCCATAGACCACCGAGTAGAGCTGCAGGATGGAGCCCGAAGGCGGGTCGACCCATCCAAAGGGGCGAGCGCGTGTCGCGGTCTCGGCGTGGTACACGCTCGAGAGCAGGGTCCGGGTCCGGGGCAGGTCCACGTAGCCGAGCCCCTGGCTGAGCACGACCGTGCTGTCCGCCTTGACAGGCTTTGGCATGAGCTTCCGTACGAAGCCCTGTGACACCAGGTACGGGCTCAATCCGAGCGTCTGGTCGGGATAGCCGCCGTCACTCCAGCTGAAGTAGATGGGTCGCTTGCCCATGTTGTCGCGGATGAGGAAAATCGTGGCGAGGTCCTGGCGGAGGAGGACGTCCTGCCCAAAGCGAATCTGGAGGCTGTCGAATGTGATGCCGCCGTTGGCCGGCACCTGCATCGCCTCCGGCAGGCTGTCCACCTCGGCCATGCTCAGCTTGAGGGCCGGGGTGGTGGGCCGGGGGCCCGCGGGATACGACTTCCAGATCGGCGCGGCTTTCGATGCGTCGAACGCGGGTGTCTTGCGCCGTGCGAGCTGACGCAGGTGCCACTCGGTGTTCATGAGCGACAGGTTGGCGAGTGTGACGTCCTGCCGGATCCCTTCCACTTCCTGGGCGTACCAGAGCGGGAACGTGTCATTGTCGCCCGCGGTGATCAGGATGCCATAGGGCTCGACGCTCTCCAGCATGTCGTACGCGAAGTCGCGGGCCATCGTCTCGTGCGCGCGCGAGGCGGTTGCGTGATTCCCCATCAGCGGCACGAAGGCGAGCGCCAGCACCGGGCTGGCCGCGGCCCACCGCTGAGCCAGGCTCCCGCGATCCCTGAGGCCATCCACGATCGACTGCATGAGGGCGCCGAGCCCGCACGCGACGAAGGCGCCGAACACGGCAAAGGAACCGATGAAGAAATAGTCGCGCTCACGCACCTCGCGTGGCAGCGACGGCTGGTCTGGATACTGGGAAAACCCGTACTTGAAGTTCATGTAGAAGACCAGACCGACCGACAGCGTGCCCAGCAGGGCAATGCCGGCGAGCCCGGCGCGCCGATCCGACTTCCACAGCGCCCAGAGTCCGCTCAGGCCGAGCACCGTGAAGATCGCCGTAGCCACCCCGGCCAGTCGGCCCCAGTCACGGGCGAATTGCCAGGAGAAGTACTGCCAGAAGTTGGCGAGCTGTCCCCCAAAGCTCGCCTGGCGCTCGGTCAGCGCCGGCTTGCCGTATTGCACCCGGTTGAGCACGTCCTTCAGCGCCTGGCTGAAGAAGCCGACCGGCTCGCCTTCGTTGATGGGCGGGTACTGCCCGGCGCGCATCGGCAGCCACAGGTAGTTGAGCGAGACTCCCACGACCGCGGCGATCAGAATCCCCACGATCACCGTGGGGCGGGTGACCACGCGCCAGTCGGTCCACAGCACGTATACCACCAGGGCAGGCACGGCGAGCACGCCCATGAGGTGATTGGTCGACGTCAACGCGAGCACATACGCGATGAGGACCAGCCACCGGTCCCGGTGCGGGCCCGGCTCGTCGTCCCCCCAGCGCACGACCAGCCACATCACGAGCGCGATCGAGAGCAGCGATACCGTATACACCTTCTCGTTTACCGTGCTCTGGTTCCACACCGACCACGACGTGGCCCCGACGAGCACGCCGCCGAACGCCGCCGCGTAGCGCGCCCAACGGTGGGCCACGATGCCGCGCAGCCAGCGCTCCGCGACGAGGAACCACAGCCCCGCCGCCGCCGCACTCGTTACGGCCGCGAACAGGTTGATGCGCTCCGCATACGATGCCGCGAGCGGCAGCAGGCCGAAGGTGTGCGCCATGATGACGAAGAGCGGATTGCCCGGCGGGTGTGGGATGCCCAGCACACGCGCGGCGGCGATGTATTCCGACGTGTCCCAGAACGCCGTCGTGGGCGCCAGCGTGACCAGGTAGATCGCGAGCACGATGGCGAAGGTGGCCAGCGCCCAGCGGTAGGGCGGGCGCTCCTGCGTCGTGGAGGTCATGAGGTTCCTGGCTAGTGTCTGAACTGGCGGTGGCCGGTCATCACCATGGCCATGCCGTGACGGTTGGCCGCTTCGACGACCTCGGCGTCCCGTACCGAGCCGCCGGGCTGGATGACGGCGGTCACGCCGGCGGCGGCCGCCTGTTCGACGCCGTCGGCGAAGGGAAAAAATCCATCCGACGCCAGGACGCAGCCCGCCGGATCGTGTCCGGCCTCGCGGGCCTTGTGCACCGCCAGAAACGCGCTGTCCACTCGGCTCATCTGCCCCGCGCCGATGCCGATGGCGGCTTCATCCCGGGCGAGCAGGATCGCGTTGGACTTGACGGGCGCCACCGCGGCCCACGCGAACCGAAGGTCGTTCCATTCGCGCTCCGTCGGCTGGCGGTCGGTGGCGACGGACCATGCCTGGTCGGACGCCTCGAACTGGAACTGATCCTGCACCAGAAACCCACCGCGGACACGTTTGTAATCGTGCGAGCCGCTGCCCCGGCTCACCGGGAGCTCGACCACACGGAGCGACTTCTTGGCGGCCAGTACGCCGAGCGCCTCGTCGTGGAACGATGGCGCGACGATCACCTCGACGAACAGGTCGCTCATGGCCTGGGCGGTGGCGCGGTCGACGACCGTATTGAACGCCACCACCGAGCCGAACGCGGAGACGGGATCGGTGGCGCGGGCTTTCCGGAACGCGTCGGCCGCCGTACCGGCGACCGCGATCCCGCAGGGCGTCGTGTGCTTGATGATGGCGCACGCCGGCCGATTGCTCCAGTTGGCCACCGCCCACATCGCGCTGTCGAGGTCCAGCAGATTGTTGAAGGAGAGCTCCTTGCCCTGACGCTGAGTCAGGTCACGCATGCCGCGCGGTTCCTCGGTGACGTAGAGCGCGGCCCGCTGGCCGGGATTCTCCCCGTAGCGCAGCGTCTGGGTCCGCTCCATGGCGACGCCCAATCGGGTCGGCAGCCCATCCTCTTGAGGCGTGAGGTACGCGGCGATTGCCGCATCGTACCCCGCAGTGTGCGCGAATACCTTGGCCGCGAACCCACGCCGCAAGTCGGCCGTGAGGCCGTCTTGGCGCAGCAGGTCGAGCACCTTTGGATAGTCGGTCGGGTCCACGACCGGGAGCACGGACTCGTGGTTCTTCGCCGCGGAGCGCAGCATCGACGGCCCACCGATGTCGATGTTCTCGACCGCGTCGTCGAATGACACGCCGGGCTGAGAGATGGTCATCTGGAATGGATACAGATTGACCGCTACCAGATCGATCGGCACGATCCCGTGCTCGCGAATCGCCGCCAGGTGAGCGGGCAGCTCACGGCGTGCCAGGAGCGCGCCGTGGATCGCCGGGTGCAGGGTCTTGACACGCCCGTCGAGCAGCTCCGGGAAGCCGGTGACCTCGTCGACCGTGGTCACGGCAAGCCCGGCGCTCCGGAGCGCGGTCGCCGTGCCACCGGTCGAAATCACCTCCCAGCCGAGCTCGACCAACCCTTGCGCGAAGGCGACGATCCCCCGCTTGTCGCTGACCGAGATCAGCGCGCGCTGCATGGCGGAACGCTCACGACGTGGACTCCACTGTTTCGGGAAGCGGCACGGGGCGCCCGGCGACGGCGGCGGCGCGCACGACGGCCGGGAGCAGCCGGTGCTCGACTTCGAGGACGCGCGCGGCAAGCGTCCCGGGGGTGTCCCCCGGCAGCACGGGAACGCGACCCTGCGCGAGGATGGTACCGCCATCGTACGCCTCGTCCACGAGGTGGACGGTGGCGCCACTCTCCCGCGCGCCGCTCCTGAGCACCGCCTCGTGCACGTGATGTCCGTACATCCCCCGCCCACCGAACGCCGGCAGCAGGGCAGGGTGCACGTTCAGGATGCGGTCGCGGAAGCGCGTGATGACAGCGGCAGGGACGAGTTTCAGATATCCGGCGAGGACGAGCAGGTCGATGCCGTGCCGCTCGAGCCGGGCCAACCAGTCGCTGCCATCGGCGGGATCAGGGAGCACCTCGGCTGCCACGCCGTGCGCACGGGCGCGTTCGAGCGCGACGGCGTCGGTGCGATTGCTGAGGACCAGCACCACCCGCGCCGGGGCGTCCGATCCCAACGCACGCAGCAGAGCCTCGAGATTGCTGCCGCGTCCCGAGGCGGCCACGGCTACGCGCATCGTCATGGCCGGGGAAAGTAACGCCAGGCCGGGCCCGGCGAAATGCTGCCGACCGAGCCGTCCGCCACCGTGCCGAACTCGGCACGGCACGGCACGTCCGGGCGGGCCGAACAGTTGGCGGAGCGTGGTGGGATCGGCGCCGTTCCTACGACCTACTCCGCTCCGAGAACTCCCTGTACGGCCGCGGCGAGATCCTCGGCGGTGGGCAGGGCTGTTGCCGCCGGACTGTTCGACTCCACACGGCCATACCCTGTGAGGACCAGCATCCCGCGCCCGCCGAACGCCTCGGCCGCTTCCACATCCCGCAGGCGATCCCCGATCCACCAGCTTCGTCGAAGGTCGAGGCCGAGGTCGCCGGCGGCGCGCTCGTAGAGCAAGGTGCCGGGCTTTCGACATCCGCAGGGGCCGCTGATCTCCGGCAGGTGCGGACAGTGGTAGCTCGCGTCGATGCGGGCGTGCTCGAGGGCAAGAAGTTCGTCCAGGCGGCGAGTCGAAGCGGCGTACTCGGCCTCGGTCAACAGGCCGCGCGCGATGCCCGACTGGTTCGTGACGATGATGGCTGGAAAGCCGGCGTGATTGAGCCGCCGCAGCGCTGCCGCGGAGCCGGGGATGAGGCGCACCTCGACCGGATCCCGCAGGTAGCCGCGTTCCTCGATGATGGTGCCGTCGCGGTCGAGAAAGACCGCGGGGCGCCCGCTCATGCCAGGAGCGACTGCGCGAGCGCGTGGCCGATGAGCGGGCCCGCGTTTACAGGCAAGGTGCGGGGGTCCAGCACCACCCGGGCAGCGGCGACACGTACGACCACTGATGGCTCGGCCAGGCGGAGCCGCAATGCCAGGCCGTCGGCACCGAGCGTCCCGGGGTCGAGCGCCACGAGCGTGGTTGGAAGGCTGGCGCCAGGAAAGGAGCCGCCGCCCACGGCCGACTCACCGGGTATGAGCTTCGGATCGAGCTCCTTCGGGCAATGGGTCGCGAGGTGTTCGGCCCTCCGCTCGAGCTCGGTGGGCCCCAGGGTAAGCATGCGAAGGACGGGGATCTCACGCACGGCGGTGTCGGCGTCCTCGTACAGGGCGAGGGTGGCGGCGAGGGCGGCGAGACTCAGCTTGTCGGCACGCATGGCCCGCGCGAACGGATTGGCGCGGCAGCGAGCGACGAGCTCCTGAGTCCCCGCCAGGCACCCGGCCTGCGGGCCTCCAAGCAACTTGTCGCCACTGAAGAGCACGAGTCCTGCGCCTGCGGCGAGCGCATCGGCCACCCGGGGCTCGGAGCTCAGCCCCCAGGGTGACAAGTCCGCGATCAGTCCACTCCCGATATCGTGCAGGTACGGCACGTTCGTGGACGCGGCGAGCGCGGCCAGGGCCGAAGGCTCGGGCGATGCCACGAAGCCGACCTGCTCGAAGTTCGAGCGGTGGACCGTCAAGATGGCCGCGACGTCGCCGTCGAGCGCCTGGCGGTAATCCTCGAGATGGGTCCGGTTGGTGGTCCCGACCTCACGCAGCCGGGCGCCGCTTCGGATCATGATGTCCGGGATGCGGAACGATCCGCCGATCTCGATCAGCTCACCTCGTGAGATCAACACGTCCCGCCCGGCGGCGCACGCGTTGAGCGCCAGCACCAGCGCACCCGCCGCGTTGTTGACGACGAGCCCGTCCTCGGACCCGGTGACGCGGCGGAGCAGCTCACGGCAGTGATCGCTGCGGTGGCCGCGCGTGCCGGTGTCGAGATCGAGCTCGAGATTGCTGTAGCCCGCAGCGATGGCGGTCAGGGCGGCAACGGCCGCGTCGGGAAGCGGAGCTCGGCCGAGGTTGGTATGCAGGACCACACCGGTCGCGTTGAGGACCGGCCGGAGTGCGGGGCGGCGACGGTCCGCGAGTCGCTCGCGAATCTCCGTCGCCCAGTCTTCGGGGGGGCCGGCGCGTCGAACCCGCGCGGCGGCGAGCGCCTCCCGAATGGCGGTGACGACGGCGGTGCGCGGCGCGCCTTGGAGCAGTGCCTCCACCCCCGGCTCCTGGAGTAGCCGGTCCACCGAAGGCAGCTGCCGCCGGCGATCGTTCACGGCGTCTTCTTCACCGGGCGCCGCTTGAGGGAATCCTGGAGAGGTGCGGGCTGGCGCGGCACACCGGGCCGGGGTGGTGCCTTGCGCGGAGCGGCGGAATCCGATCTGGTCGAATCGAGGGCGGCAGGCTTCGGCACGGTGAGCGCCCCCTTGGCGTCGCCGGGCACGCCACTGACGTTGCGCACGGCTCGGATCTCGATCTCGTACTTCGCGCCGGGCGCCCATGGACGGGACACGCGGACGACCAGCTTGTCGCTGAGCGGGGGCCGGCTGGTGAGCGGCTTGAGCTCCGCTCGCCCACGGGCGGCGATGCCCGTGGGCTGCTCCTCCAGTTCCACGATTCCGGGGCGACCGGCGCGCGCGCTGTCGGTCCGCGTGGAGTCGGCGCCCGCGGTGTCGGAACGCGCCCTGCCGGCCGCCGTGTCGTGCGGCGCGGGGCGATGCAGGCTGTCGTCCACCGGCTTGGGTAGCAGCGAGGTCACCGGCACCGCGGACGAGTCAGGCAACAGACGTACGGTGGCCTGCCCGACCGCCAAGCGCTGCCGCGGATCCAGGCTCTGGGTCAGGTCAAGGGTCGCGGACGCGCTGTCGCCGACGGCGACGTTCCGGATCCGGATCGGCGTCGTATCGTGCACGAACGCCCACAGCTCTCCCGCGGCCGTCTTTCCGGCCGCCAGGCGCACGCTGTCGTACGCTTCCCGACCGTCAGCGCGAAAGTTGCGATTTTCATCGAGCACGCCGCGGACGATGTATTCGCCGGCCGGGAGCGGGCCGAAGGAGATATGACCGCTCGAATCGGCCAGGGCGCGGTAGGGCAGGCTGTCGGGCATCAGGATGGCCTCGACCAGCGCGGCGGGCGCCGGTCGGCCCGTGGTCCAGTCGACGATCGTGCCGTCGATGGTCGTGGACGGCAGCGGGGCGCCGGTGGTGAAGGTCAGCACCGTTCCGCGCGTGCTCCGGTTCCGGCGCAGGTCCGTGGCGCCGGGGAGCAGCTCCACCCGGTACACGCGATTCGGCTCCCACCCGTCGGATGGCCGCACCGCAATCGTGCTGCGCCGCCACGACACGTCGGGCACCGCTACCGAGGGCGAGAAGATGACGAGCTTCTCAAGATCGCCCGACCCCGTGCCCTGGTTCGGCGATCCACCCTCGGAGATGACCTCGTCGAATTGAAATTCAACGTTACCCTTGAAGCCCGCGATCTGCGCGAACGAGTCCGGCCGCGTGGCGATGAGCTGCGGCGGCGCGACGTCGGGCGGGCCTCCCGGCGGAGGCTCGATCCGCGCGCAGGACATGGCCGCGAGAGTGGCGAGGCCCGCGCGGATCAGGGTGGGCCTGGCACGCGGCACAGTCCGGAACGGGTCGGGCCAGCTCCCCTGCGGCGCCGCGCTCACCCGCACCCCAGGAGCTTGCGCTTCCCGAGGAGAACGTCGCGCTGTTCGGACCAGGCGGCCATCTTGTCGCGCTCGCGTGCCACCACGTCGGCGGGAGCGCGGGCGACGAACTGCTCGTTCGACAGCTTCTTCTCCTGCGAGCCGAGCAGGGAGCTCAGGCGCTCGGCTTCCGCGCCGAGCCGTCCGCACTCGCGGTCGACGTCGATGGCGTCGCCCAGCGGAACGAACACGGCCGTGCCGTCAGGCAGCACCGCGTGCCCGCCGATACGCTCCGTGCTCTCGCCCAGGACCAGCTCGGAGAGCTTGGCCAGGCGGAGGATCGTTCCCCGCTCGCGTTCGAGCGCGGCGTGGACGGCCCGGCCATCCTGGCTCACGTACGCGCGTACGGTCTGGCCGGGTGGCACGCCGTATTCGGCCCGGATACCGCGAATGGCCCCGACGACTTGTTGCACCAGATCGAACTCGGCGATCGCCGACGCGTCCTCCGCCCGTGCGTCGGGCCGTGGCCAGTGCGCCACCGAGATCGAGGCATTCGCGGTACGGCCGGGGAAACGCCGCCAGAGCGCTTCGGTGACGAAGGGCATGATCGGGTGCAGGAGCCGCAGCGCCACGTCGAAGGTCTGCACGGCCACCGCACGAGCCGCATCACCGCCAGGGACGTCGCCGTAGAGTCGCGGCTTGATCTGCTCGATGTACCAGTCGGCCAGATCGCTCCAGAGAAACCGGTACACGGCGCCTGCCGCCTCGTTGAGGCGGAATTTCTCGTACGCGTCGGTGGCCTCGCGTACGGTCGCGTCGCAGCGCGCGATGATCCAGCGATCCGCGAGGGCGAGCTCGTCCGGCCGCACGGCGTCGGGCGCACCGGCCAGCGGGCGGACCGGGCCCTCGATGTTCGACAGGATGAATCGCCCCGCGTTCCACAGCTTGTTGGCGAAGTTCCGGCCGGGAGCGAACGAGCCCTCGAGGTCGTCGGGATCGAGGATGACATCCGTGCCCACCGACATTCCCGACACGAGCGAGTAGCGCAGTGCATCGGCACCATAGCGCTCCACCACCTCGAGGGGGTCGATCCCGTTGCCGAGCGATTTAGACATCTTCCGGTGCTGAGTATCGCGGACGGTGCCGTGCAGGTAGATGTGCGTGTACGGCACCTCACCCATGAAGTGCAGTCCCGACATGATCATCCGCGCGACCCAGAAGAACAGGATCTCGGGCGCCGACACGAGGGTATGGCCGGGGTAGAATCCCGCGAGGTCAGGAGTTCGCTCCGGCCAGCCGAGGCTCGAAAACGGAACGAGCCACGACGAGAACCAGGTGTCGAGCACGTCCTCGTCCTGCTTGACCGGGCCGCCGCATCCCGGACAGGCGCCGACATCGCTGCGGCTGACGGTCGTGCGCGCGCAGCCCTCGGCTTCGCAATACCACACCGGGATGCGATGCCCCCACCAGAGCTGGCGCGAGATGCACCAGTCGCGGATGCCCTCGAGCCACTGGGTGTAGTCGTCGCCGCGGCGCTCGGGGATGAACCGCAAGGTCCCGTCTCGATACTTCTCCAGCGCCGGACGCGCGAGCGGCTCCATGCGGACGAACCACTGGTCCGACAGGCGCGGCTCGATCACGGTCCCGCAGCGGTAGCAGTGGCCGACCGCGTGCCGGTGGGGCTCCACCCGCTCGAGCAGCCCGGCCGCCTCGAATTCCGCGACAACTCTCGCCCGGGCGTCGAAGCGATCCAGCCCCTGAAACCGCTCCGGTGCGGCCAGGCTGATGCGCGCCTCCGGGGTCATCACGTCGATCGACGGAAGGTTGTGGCGTCGACCGATCTCGAAGTCGGCAGGATCGTGCGCCGGCGTGATCTTGACCGCACCCGAGCCGAATGCCGGATCGACCGCGTGGTCGGCCACGATCGGCACCGCGCGATCCACCACCGGCAGCCGCAGCGCGCGGCCGATCAGAGGGCGGTAGCGCTCGTCGTCCGGATGCACCGCGACGGCGGTATCGCCCAGCATCGTCTCCGGCCGGGTGGTGGCGACCGTAACGTGGCCCGTGCCGTCCGCGAGCGGATAGCGCAGGTGCCAAATCTTGCCGTCGGTCTCCTCCTTCTCCGCCTCCTCGTTCGACAGCGCGGTCAGGCAACGCGGACACCAGTTGATGATGTAGTGTCCGCGGTAGACCAATCCTTCCTCGTACAGCGTCACGAACGCCTCTCGCACGGCGCGCGAGAGGTCGTCATCGAGGGTGAAGTAGGTGCGACCCCAGTCGGCCGAGCTGCCGATGGCCTTGAGCTGCTCGAGAATGGCGGCGCCGGTCTCCCGGACGTAGCCCCACACCCGCTCCACGAACGCCTCGCGCCCCACGTCGAAGCGGGTAAGCCCTTCCTTGGCCAGCAGCCGCTCGACGACGTTCTGCGTGGCGATGCCGGCATGATCGGTGCCGGGCACCCAGAGCGCCCGTCGGCCGCGCATCCGCTCGAAGCGGACGAGCACGTCCTGCACGGTGTTGTTGAGCCCGTGGCCCATGTGCAGGACCGCCGTGACGTTCGGCGGCGGCATCATCACGACGTACGGGGTGGCCGCGGATCCACCCGGCCCGGCGTCGGGCGAGAAGAGCCCGCGCTCCTGCCACCACGCGTAGAGCGCGGACTCGATGGCGGACGGATTGTATTGGGGAGCGAGCGGCTCGGTCATGCGCTCTGGTCGGTAGCCCGCGAGTCCTCCGTCCGGGGGAGATCGTCTTCCCCGCGAACCAGAAGGCTGTTGATCACGCTGTCGATGCCGGGCGCGGCAAGCGCCGTCCGGCAGGCCAGCGTCCGGATCGCACGTGACGGTACCCACCCGCGGAGCTCGACCACTCCGCGAGCGATCGCGAGCGTCTCGATGGCGGTGCCAGTGAGGCGTGGCTCGGCCCGTAGCGCCGCCTCCGCGGCGCGCGCGGAGGCGGACGTCGTCAGCCGGGTGCGGGCAGGCTGCCGAAGCCGTTGGGCCACCCCACGCACCCGGATGCGACTGACACCGCCGACCCACTCGCTCAGCGCGAAGCCGCTGATCAGACCGGCCCCGAGTCCCAGGCCGGTCCAAAGAATCATCTGTGCCCCGCTCAGCCGCTGGTCCTCGCGCACGCTGGCTCCTCTTACGTCGAGATTCACGATCACGTTAAGTTAACATTTTCGGCGGGCAAACGCAGTAATTGGTCCTCTTCGAAGGGCTCGGCATGAACGATTTACGCACCCTCGCCCGCGGCCCAGAGTTGGGCCGCTGGCTCATCGTGGCCGCACTGCTGGTGCTCGGGCTCGCGCTCTACTTTCTCTATGCGCCCAAAAGCGAGCCACCGGCGAGCCCAGCCGTCTCCGAGGGCCGATGAGCGCGACAGTGCACATCACGCTTCCGGATGGCAGCGTGCGCCACGTGGCCGCGGGAACGACGGCACGCCAGGTGGCGGAGAGCATCGGCGCAGGGCTGGCGCGCGCGGCGCTGGCGGCACGGGTCAACGGCGCCATCTGGGATCTCGACCGGCCGATCGAGGCCGATGCGACGCTGGCGATCCTGACCGACCGCGACGCGGATGCGCTCGAGCTGCTGCGACACAGCTCCGCCCACATCCTCGCCACCGCGGTGCGCGAGCTGTTCCCGGGCGCCGGCATCGGTTTCGGGCCGCCGATCGAAGATGGCTTCTACTATGACTTTCAGGTCGACCGGCCGTTTACCCCCGAGGATCTCGAGCGCATCGAGGCCAAGATGGCCGAGGTGGCCGCGCGGGACTACCCGTTCGTCCGGGAGGTCGTGGATCGCGGCGAGGCCAACCGCCGCTTCGCCGACGATCCGCTGAAGCTCGAGCGCATCTCGGAGCTGCGGGACGACGAGACGATCACCGTGTATACCGACGGCCCGTTCCAGGATCTGTGCCGGGGCCCGCACGTGCCGCGGACCGGACGGCTCAAGCACTTCAAGCTGCTGTCGGCGGCCGGCGCCTACTGGCGGGGCGACGAGCGCCGCCAGATGCTGCAACGCATCTACGGCACGGCGTGGTTCAAGAAGGAGGAGCTGGACGCGTACCTGCACCGGCTCGAGGAGGCGCGCAAGCGCGATCACCGGCGGCTCGGCCGGGAGCTCGACCTCTTCATGTTCCACCCATCTGCGCCGGGGGCGGCGTTCTGGACCGAGCGGGGCACCACGCTCTACAACCTGCTGGTCGGATTCGTGCGGGAACGACAGGCGGCGGCGTTCAAGGAGATCAAGACCCCGCTGATGTTCAACAAGATGCTCTGGGAGATGTCCGGGCACTGGGGGAAGTATCGCGAGAACATGTTCATGGTGCTCAACAAGGAGACGAACGAGGCCGACGCGTCTCTCAAGCCGATGAACTGTCCGTCGCATTACCTGCTGTACGGGGCCAAGAAGCATTCCTATCGCGAGCTCCCGCTGCGGCTGGTGACGTTCGACGTCTTGCATCGCAACGAAGTGACCGGTGCGCTGTCCGGACTGACCCGGGTCCGGCAGTTCGCCCAGGACGACTGCCACGTCTTCTTAGCCGAGTCGCAAATCGCGGATGAAGTCAAGTTCCTCATGGACTTCATCCTCGCCTACTATCGCACCTTCGGGCTGGACGCGCGGCTCAAGTTCGCGACACGGCCGGAGACACGGATCGGCAGCGATGAGATGTGGGATCGGGCGGAATCCTCCTTGCGCTCGGCGCTCGAGGCCACGGGCATGGCGTACGAGCTGAAGCCTGGGGACGGCGCGTTCTACGGACCCAAGATCGACTTCGATGTGACCGACTCGATCGGCCGGAGCTGGCAGCTGGGCACGATCCAGCTCGACTACGCCGCCCCGGAGCGGTTCGACCTCACGTATGTGGGCGACGACAATACCGAGCACCGGCCCGTCGTCATCCACCGCGCCGTGAGCGGCTCGTTCGAGCGGTTCGTCGCCATCCTGATCGAGCACTTCGCCGGCGCCTTCCCGGTCTGGCTCGCACCCGAGCAGGTGCGAGTCATCCCGATCTCCGACGCGCAGGTCGATGCCGCCCGCCGCCTGACTGAGCGGCTTCAGGCTGTCGGCATCCGTGCGCACCTCGATGACCGCAGCGAGACTCTCAACTATCGCATCCGTGATGGGGAGATCGGTAAGGTGCCCTACATGGCGGTCGTGGGCCAGCGCGAGGCCGAAAGCGACAGCCTCGCCCTCCGGGTGCGCGGTGCGGGCAAAAAGCAGGAGGTCATGGCGGCGGAGGCATTCCTGACCCGCATCACCGAGGAGGTGCGGACCCGGGCGCTGGTGCCCTAGGGGGCCGTCGAATCGAGCTCCGCCGACTGGAGACTGCACGGGGGCCGGGATTATCTTGCCCTCGCAGGCGACCTCAACCGGAGCGGTACCCGTGAGCGACAGCACGACCCCCGTCATCCTTTCCGCCGTCCGCACCCCGATCGGCCGCTACCTCGGCGGGCTGTCCGGCTTCACCGCGCCCCAGCTCGGTGCTCTCGTCATCCGTGATGCCGTCGCCCGCGCCGGGATCGACGCCGGTGCCGTCGAGGAGGTCATCATGGGGCAGGTGGTGCAAGGCGGCTCGGGCCAGGCGCCGGCCCGCCAGGCGCTGATCCATGCCGGCCTTCCCGCCGCCATTCCGGCGCTCACCATCAATAAGGTGTGTGGATCCGGCCTCAAGGCCGTGATGCTGGCCGCGCAGGCCATCAAGGCGGGAGACGCGGACGTGATCGTCGCCGGGGGGCAGGAGTCGATGTCGAGCGCTCCGCATTACGTCTTCGGCATGCGGAACGGGATCAAGGCCGGCAACCAGACGATGGTCGACGGCATGATCCACGATGGGCTCTGGGACTCGTTCGGCTGCTGCCACATGGGTGAGTACGCCGAGTACACCGCGGGGAAGGCCGGCGTGAGCCGGCAGGATCAGGACGCCTACGCCTACGAGAGCCATCGGAAGGCGGTGGCCGCCCAGGAGGCCGGCAAGTTCAAGGCAGAGATCCTCCCCGTCCCGGTGCCGGGCAAAGCCGGACCGACGACGGTCGCCGCCGACGAGGCGCCACGGAAGGACACCAGCGCGGAAACACTCGCCCGTCTGAAGCCGGCGTTTCGGAAGGACGACGGAACGGTCACGGCCGGCAACGCACCCGGCCTCAACGACGGCGCCAGCGCCCTGGTCGTGGCCTCCCTGGCGTTCGCAAAAGCGCATGGCCTCAACCCGATGGCGCGGGTGACCGGGTATGCGACCGGCGGTGGCGAGCCCCGGGAGATCTTCTTCGCGCCCGTGCATGCGGTCCGCAATCTGATGGCCAAGTCGGACACGACCATCGGTGCGTACGACCTGATCGAAGCCAACGAGGCGTTTTCGGTGCAGGCCCTGGCGGACGGTCGAGAGCTGGGCTGGGACTGGGATCGCGTCAACGTGCACGGAGGCGCGGTCGCGCTCGGTCACCCGATCGGCGCGAGCGGTGCGCGCGTCCTCACAACGCTGCTCTACGCGCTGCGGGACCGCGGCGGCTCGAGCGGCCTCGCGACGCTGTGCCTCGGCGGCGGGAACGCCGTTGCCCTCAGCGTGGAGCTCATCTGATGACCGCACCGCAGGAATCCGGGCGCCTGATCGCGACCGCCCGACCCATCGGGGCCTCACGCGTCTTGCAGATCGCCCTCGGGGCGCTGGTCGTCGCCTTGTCGGCCCAGGTGCTCGTGCCGGTGCCGTTCAGCCCGGTGCCCATGACTCTGCAGCCGCTCGCCGTCCTCGCTGTCGGAGGCCTGTTGGGTGCGGCGGGGGGCGCCGCGGCCCTCGGACTATATCTCGCCTTGGGGATCATGGGGCTGCCGGTATTCGCGGGCGGCTCTTCCGGGATCCTCCACCTGACGGGCCCGACCGGCGGGTACCTGCTGGCCTTTCCCGTCGCCGCCGCTCTCGTAGGACGGCTTGCGGGACGGTCGGCAGGGGCGCTCGGGGTGCTGCTCGCCTGCGCGGTCGGGATGTTTGTCATCCACGCCGGCGGTGTGGCGCAGCTCGCGGGGCTGGGTGGCAACCCGGCCGCGGCATTCCGAGTCGGGTTCGTGCCGTTTCTCACCGGCGACCTCCTCAAGGTGGGCTTGGCCGCGGCCGTCATTCTGGGTGGCCGCTCGATGGTGCGCGGGGTCAATTGACCGATCCGGTGCCGGTCCGGCGTCGGCCGCGCCCCATACTCCGGGCCATCGGTGCCGTCGTCTCGTTCTACCTGCTCGGCTTCCTCCTCAGCGCACTACTCCTTTGGCCGTTCGCGGGCCGGCTCACGGGCGGGGCCACCGCAACTGAACTGGCCGCGAGCCCGACCCCGCTGTTCGCCCTGGTACAGGGTGCGTCGCTGCTGCTCGCCTTCGGCGCCGCCACCTGGCTGGTGGGGGTGCGGGCGCTCCATCTCGACGCCCGAGAGCTTCGCTGGCGCACGCGGCTCGGGTGGGGGAAGGCGCTCGCCGTCGGCCTCGCGTTCGGCATCCTGCCGGCCGCCGTGGCGATGATGATGGGCGTGTTCGCCGCCGGCGCGGGCTGGACCGATGACGGGGGCTCGTTCACGCAGTGGCTCAGCCAGGTGACCAAGACCGTGCTGATCCTGGGTCCCGCGGCACTCGCCGAAGAGCTCATGTTCCGAGGGCTGCCGCTGGTCGTCGCTGCCGCCGTGCTCGGCCGCGGTCGCGCGATCGTGGTGTTCTCCGTCGTGTTCGCGCTGGCGCACATCCTGAATCCGGATGTCACCGGGGCCGCGATAGGCAACATCGCGCTGGCCGGCATCTTTCTCTCGCTCGCCTTCTACAGCTCGGGCGGGATGTGGACCGCGTTCGGCGCGCACCTCGGCTGGAATGCGACCCTCGCGGCGCTGGCCGCCCCGGTGAGCGGGCTGCCGTTCGACATCCCCGCCATCGACTATCGGACCGGCAGTCCGGTGTGGCTCACCGGCGGGGCGTTCGGTCCCGAAGGCGGGCTGCTCGCCACATTGACGCTCACCGCGACGGTGGTGCTGGTCGCGCAGTGGGTTCGAAGGGATGCGACGTGAGCAAAGCCGCCGTGATCGGAGCGGGCACCATGGGCAACGGCATCGCCCACGTGTTCGCGCAGCACGGCTGGTCGGTCGCCCTCATCGACACGGTGCCGGCCGCGCTGGAGAAGGCCCGCGCCACCATCCGCGCCAATCTCGAGCGCCAGGTGAAGAAGGGCACATTGCCCGCCGCCGCGCCCGCCGAGACGCTCGATCGCATCGCCACCGCCCCCTCGCTCGACGCCGCGGCGGGCGCCTCGCTCGTGGTCGAAGCCGCGAGCGAGAATCCCGCGGTCAAGTTCGCCGTGTTCGAGCAGCTCGACCGGGTGGCCGGGCCCGATGCCATCCTGGCCACCAATACGAGCTCGATCTCCATCACCGAGATCGCCGCCCGGACGCGTCGCCCCGAGCAGGTGATCGGGATGCACTTCATGAATCCGGTGCCCGTGATGCAGCTGGTGGAAGTCATCCGAGGCCACGCCACCAGCGACGCCACCACGCGCACCGTCATGGAGGCCGCGGCCGCCCTCGGGAAGACGCCCGTGGAGGTCAACGACTATCCGGGCTTCGTGTCGAACCGCGTGCTGATGCCGATGATCAACGAGGCGATCTTCTGCGTCATGGAAGGGGTCGCCACGCCCGAGTCGATCGACACGGTCATGAAGCTGGGGATGGCGCACCCGATGGGACCGCTGCAGCTGGCCGACTTTATCGGGCTGGATGTGTGCCTGGCCATCCTGGAGGTGTTGCAGACGGGCCTGGGCGACGACAAGTACCGCGCGGCGCCACTGCTGCGGAAGATGGTCGCGGCGGGGTATCTCGGCCGCAAGAGCGGCCGCGGCTTCTACGACTACCGGGAGGCGAAGTGAGCATGGACATCCTCGCTTCGATGCACGCGCTCGGGCACGAGCAGGTGCTGCTCTCGCACGATCCAAGCTGCGGCTACTTCGGGATCATCGCGATCCACGACACCACGCTCGGTCCGGCCCTTGGCGGCACGCGGTTCTGGCAGTACGCCTCCACCGATGAGGCCATCACCGATGCCTTGCGCCTCGCGCGCGGGATGACGTACAAGTCCGCGGTGATGGGCATCAACCTGGGCGGGGGCAAGTCGGTCATCGTGGGCGACAACAAGCGTCAGGACCGGGAGGCGCTGTTCCGCGCGCACGGCCGGTTCGTCGAGACGCTGGGCGGTCGCTACATCACGGCCGAGGACATTGGAACCAGCCCCGCCGACATGGAGTACATCAAGCTGGAAACCGACCATGTCGCCGGCCTGGTGGGCCTGAGCGGCGACCCGTCGCCGGTGACCGCGTACGGCGTCTACGTCGGCATGAAGGCGGCCGCGAAGGCCCGGTGGGGCGGTGACGGCCTCGCCGGCAAGACCGTGGCGGTGCAGGGATGCGGCAATGTCGCCACGCACCTGTGTCGGCACCTGCACGCCGATGGCGTCAAGCTGATCGTCACCGACATCGACCAGGAAAAGGTGAAGCGGGTCGTGGCGGACACCGGCGCGGCGGAGGTCGCGCCCGAAGCGATTTACGACGTGGCCGCCGACATCTACGCCCCGTGCGCGCTGGGCGCCACGATCAACGACGACACCCTCGCGCGGCTCAAGGTCGAGGTGATCGCCGGGGGCGCCAACAACCAGTTGGCCGAGGATCGCCATGGCGACCTGCTGGAGCAGCGCGGGATACTCTACGCGCCGGATTACGTCATCAACGGCGGGGGCGTCATCAACGTGTACGGAGAGCTGCATCGCTGGCCGCACGAGCGCTCCAAGAAGAAGGCGGGCGAAATCTACGAGACGCTGCTCCGCATCTTCGCCATCGCCAAGCGCGAGCGGATCCCGACCTATCGGGCCGCCGACCGGCTGGCCGAGGAGCGGGTGGCCGCCGTCGGCGGCTTGGACAAGATGTGGATGGGCTCTCCCGGGCGGAGATGAGGGCGCCGCGTCCGGCATTCCTGTCTCCCCACCTCGCGCGAATTCTTATACATTAGACCGCAGATGCCTGAAGTAATCCCCATCGGGTCGGACCATGCCGGCGTCGAGCTGAAAGCGCGGCTGGTCGAGGAGCTCCGCTCGCTAGGGTACGAGCCCCTCGATCTTGGCACCACCGGCACCGAATCGGTCGACTATCCGGACTTCGCGCACGAAGTGGCGGGACGCGTCGAGCGCCATGAGGCGGGACGCGGCATCCTGCTCTGCGGTACCGGGCTGGGGATGTCGTATGCCGCCAATCGCCATCCGGGCGTCCGCGCGGCGGTGGCGTGGTCGCCCGAGATCGCACGGCTGGCGCGCGAGCACAACGACGCCAACGTGCTCGTGCTGCCGGCGCGGTTCCTCAGCGAGGACGAGGGCGTGGACATCCTCAAGATGTGGTTGGCGACGGAATTCGCCGGGGGGCGGCACGGCCGCCGCGTGGCCAAAATCGAACAGGAGCAGGAATGAGTCTCGATCACAACGCATCGCTCCGTGATGCCGATTCGACCGTGGCGCAGATCATCGACCGCGAGCTGCGACGCCAGCAGCACGGGCTCGAGCTGATCGCCAGCGAGAACTTCGCCAGCCGCGCCGTCATCGACGCCATGGGGACACCGCTCACCAACAAGTACGCCGAGGGGTACCCCGGCCGGCGGTACTACGGCGGGTGCGAGGTCGTGGACGAGGTCGAGCAGCTCGCCATCGACCGGCTGAAGCAGCTCTTCGGCGCCGATCACGCCAACGTGCAGCCGCACTCCGGTGCGCAGGCCAACTTCGCCGCCTTCATGGCGGTCATCAAGCCGGGCGACACGATCCTCGGCATGTCGCTCCCGCACGGCGGGCACCTGTCGCATGGCGCGTCCGTCAACCACAGCGGCGTCATCTGGCGGGCGGTGCACTACGGTGTGGATCCCTCGACCGGGCGAATCGACTACGAAGTCGTGCGCGAGCAGGCCAAGCGCGAGCAGCCCAAGCTCATCATCGCGGGCGGCAGCGCGTACGCGCGCATCATCGACTTCGGCGCGTTCCGCTCGATCGCGGACGAGGTCGGGGCGCTGTTCCTCGTGGATATGGCGCACTTTGCCGGCCTCGTGGCCGGCGGCGTGTACCCGACCCCGGTCCCGCACGCGCAGGTCGTCACGAGCACAACGCACAAGACGCTGCGCGGCCCGCGCGCCGGCCTCATTCTCTCCATCGCCGAACACGCCAAAGCCATCGACAAGTCGGTTTTCCCCGGCACCCAGGGCGGTCCCCTGGAGCACGTGATCGCCGCCAAGGCCGTCGCATTCGGCGAAGCGCTCACGCCCGACTTCCGCGCCTACGCGCGGCAGGTGGTGGAGAACGCCAAGGCACTGGCTGGTGCGCTCGTCGAACGGGGCTTCGCGATCGTGTCCGGCGGCACGGACACGCACCTGATGCTGGTCGACCTGCGCCCGAAGGGGCTCACCGGCAAGGTCGCGGAGAAGACGCTCGATCAGGCGGGAATCACGGTCAATAAGAACACGATCCCCGACGATCCCCAGTCGCCGTTCGTCACCAGCGGTATCCGGCTCGGCACGCCGGCGCTCACGACGCGCGGCATGGGCCAGGCCGAGATGGTCCGCGTGGCCGAGCTGATCGATCGTGCCCTCACCCACCCGGACGAAGCGACACTCGCCCGGGTCAAGGCGGAGGTCGAGGAGCTGACCTCCGCTTTCCCGCTGTACGCGCCGGCCAAGCCCGCCGGTCGTGTGCGGCGCAGCGCCTGAGCTCCGGAGCCGCACCCCGAGTGAATGACCTGCAGTTCGCCGACGACGTTCTCTCGCGCATTCGGGCGCGAGGGGGGCACTACCACGAGCGCGGCTTTCTGTTCGTGCTCGCAACCATCGAGTATCTCCAATCCCGCCTCGAGGCCCGCCGCCATGTGACCGGGGCCGAGCTCGCGTGGGCCTGCCGGGATTTCGCCCGGGAACAGTTCGGGTTGCTCGCGCCGCACGTGCTGGCGCACTGGGGCATCACCAGGACCGTCGATTTCGGCCGCATCGTGTTCACGCTGGTGGAGGTCGGACTGCTGGTGACCCAGCCGGGTGACCAGGAGGGGGATTTCGAGGGCGTGTACGATTTCGCCGAGGCGTTCGGCGACGTCTACGAGTGGCCGGGCGTCCGGGGCGCCTGACCCGGGCCGGGCCCGAATCGGGGGGGATATGGAAAAGACCGAATGGCCGGCGTGCAAGAAGTGCTCGCAGGGCACACTCATCCCGCTCTCCGACTATGGTCGCGAAGGCGCCCCGATCACCTACAAGGCATGGGTCTGCACCAACCCCGACTGCGGGTTCAACCTCCGCATCGACAACGGGGAGATCTCGTTCGGCCGGGCGATCGGACAGAGCTACAAGTGAGGGTAAGCGGTTCGCGGTGAGCGGGCGTTGTGATCCGCGTTCGCCGCTCACCGCTCACTGCTTCCCTCTCGTCCTCACCACTCTCCGCCCCCATGCTTCCCGTCCTCTCCCCCGAACAATCCGCCGCCTGGGATACCCGCGCCGTCGAAGGTGGATCCGCGCTCGCCACTCTGATGGAGTCCGCGGGCCGCGCCGCGGCCGTCGTTCTCGCCGGACGGTACACTCAGCGGCTGCGAAGCGGCGTCCTGATCGCGGCAGGCTCCGGGCACAACGGCGGTGACGGCTGGGTCCTCGCCCGCGCGCTGCATCGCCTCGAGCTGCCGGTCTGGGTAACGTCGCCGCCTGGCAACGGTGCGGAGCTTCGAGAGCGGATGGCGATGCTCGGGCGGGCCGAGGGTGTGCGCGAACTAGCGCCGGACGGACCCTGGCCGAGTCTCGGGATCGTGGTGGATGCCCTGCTGGGGACCGGCGCGCAGGGCGCTCCCCGCGCGGCGATGGCGGCTCTCCTGGAGCGAGTGCTCGACCTGGAGCTGCCTATCGTCGCCATCGACGGGCCGACGGGCGTCGATCTTCACACTGGTATCGTGTACGGCGCCCCGCGGGCAGAGCTTTCGATCACGTTCGGCGGTCCGAGACGGGGGCATCTGCTGGCGCGAGATGAGGTGGGCGCGGTGGCGGTCGTCGACATCGGGCACCCGCTTCCTGATCCCGAATGGCCCACGCTGGTCACCGACGCTCAGGCCTCGGAGTGGCAGCGCCGCCTCCGAAGCCGCGATCACAAGGGCGAGCGCGGTCGGGTCGTCGTGGTCGGTGGCGACGCGGGGATGATCGGGGCCGCCCGGATGGCCGGACGCGCGGCGTTCTCGGCAGGCGCGGGGCTCGTGCACGTCGTCGCCCCTGCCGACTCGGTGTCGGTAATCGCGCAGGCCGAGCCCGACCTGCAAACGTTCGCGCACGAACTGGACGCCGAGCCGACCGAGCCGCTGCTCGAGCTCGTCGCTCGGGCGGATGCGATCGTGATCGGTCCCGGGCTGGGCCGCGCTCCAGGCCGGAGGTCCCTGATCACGGCGCTCGCCGGCGTTGCCAAGGCGATCGTGCTCGACGCCGACGGGCTCGTCGCGTTTCACGGGACAACCGGTGAGCTGGAGCAGCTGGCGCGTGGCCGGCCGATGGTCCTGACCCCTCACCCCGGCGAGTTCCGCGGCCTGTTTCCCGAGCTCTCGTCGGTTCGGGAGCTCGATCCCTGGGCCGCGGCGGCGGGCGCCGCGCAAGTGTCCGGCGCCACGGTCCTGCTCAAGGGCGTGCCGACGGTCATCGCGGGCTCGGTTCGCGCGCCGCTCACGGTGGCCGCCGGCAATCCGGGACTCGCCACGGGGGGCAGCGGCGACGTGCTGAGCGGGCTGGTCGGCACGGCGCTGGCGCAGAAGCTCGCGCCGGAAGCCGCGGCGGCGTTCGGGGCCCAGGCGCTCGGACGGGCGGCGGACATCGCCGCGCGCCGTACCACCGCGCGAACGCTCCGTCCGATGGACGTGATCGCGGCGCTGCCCGATCTCTGGCGGGAGTGGGAGGTATATCGGCTGGCGCCGCCGCTCCCGCGTCCGCCCATCCTGTTTGAGCTGGAACGGCCGCAGGTGGTCTGAGCACGGCCCTGGGACCGCTGGCGGAGCCCTCTCCGCCACCGCTGCAGTACATTCCCTCGATGCGCTACCTCTCTGTCGGCATCCTGCTGAGCGTGCTGCTGCATCCCTCGGCGGCGCACCCGCAATCGTTCAGTCGCGACTGGCGCCCGGAGGACCGGACTGTCATCGGCGATTTCAGCCGGATCACTTCGATTGCAACCTCGATCGACAGGGTCTACGTCAGCGCACCGGGGGCGGTGCTGATCTGGAACCCGCAGTTTCAGCGCTGGCAGGGGCCGTACGACCCACCGGATCCTACGCTTCTCACGCGCGTGTTCGCAGCGCTCGTCGATCCGCTCGACAACTCGCTGTGGCTCGCGAGACCGGACGGCTGGGTGCATTTCCAACCCGAGCTGCAGCTCTGGGATCAAGGGTTGGTCACGGAGGGGGTGCAGACCCTCGCGTTCGACGGGGCGGATCCGACGACCGGACTGTACATCCGGACGCGGAGCGGCTGGTTGCTGCTGCCGCGGGGCGGACTGGTCCCGACGTCCGGGCGTGCGCCGACTCAGCCGGCCACGCCGGCGCGCATCGACGATGTGCTCAGGGCCAACCCTTCGCTGCAGGCCAATGCGGCCCAAATTCTGGTCGATCCGCGGCTCGGCGTCGCCCGCTATACCGCGGCCGCTCGCTCGTCCGACAACCTGGGCTGGTATCTCGGCACCTCGGGCGTGGGGCTGCTCTTCCTGCAGGATGGCGCCGGACTTCCGCAGCGCCTTCCGTTCGGCTTGCGCTCACCGGTCGTCGGAGCGGTGCTCGGATGGCCGGAGGGCGTGTGGGCGGCGACCGATCGCACCCCGCAAGCGGAGGCTGCCCTCACCTTCGTGAGCCGAACGCTCGAGGAGTTCCAGAGCCTGCAGGGACTGCCGGCTTCGGGATTGCCGTTCGCGCAGGTACGAAAGTTGGCGGGGCAGGGGTCCGCGTTGTGGGCGGCCACCGATCGCGGGCTCGCGCGCATTACGACCGGCGATGGCCGGGTCGATCTGCTGGACGAATCCCGCGGGCTGCCCGACAGCCGAGTCTACGCGGTGATCGCTCGGCAGGGCCGACTCACGGTGGGCACGCGACGCGGTCTCGTTCGAGTGGACGACTCGCTGCGGATCCAGCGACTGGCGTCGAGATTCGCCGATCCGGTGCTGGCGGTCTTTCCCGCCGGCGACTCGGTCTGGATCGGCACTCAGCGCGGATTGCTCCTCGCGCTTCCGGGCCAGGACGACGTCGTCAGGCCGGCTTCACTCGGGGCGCCATCGCTGCAGGGAGCGGTCGTGGCGCTCGCGGCCCTCGGCGACACCGTCGTCGCGCTCACCCGTGATCAGATGCTGTGGCGGGATCCAGGAACCTCCGCGTGGACGCTGGGACCCAATCTGAGCGCCGTGCTGGGCGGCCTGATCGCGTTCGTCGCCGACGGCCCGGGGTTCTGGGTCGCAGGTGAGCGCGGCGTGGCCTTCGCCAGGCTTGCTACACCGCCGGTGCGCCCGCTTCGTGAAGGTGACCTTCCGGGTATGAGCAACGATCTGGCGGTGGAAGGCGAGCACCTCTGGGTAGCGACCGATGGCGGGCTCGTGCGGTTCCGGCTCGACGCCATCCGGCCGTGACGACTTCCGGCGCCACGGGGCACGCGGCCGCCCTCGGACCCGGCCGCGAGTTCGACCGGATCCGGCGCATCGTCGCCGCGCTCGGCGCGCACGCCGGTCCGCTCGGTGACGATTGTGCCGTGCTCTCGTTCCCCGGAGGTACGGTGGTGGCCAGCACGGACGTGAGCGTCGAGGGCGTGCATTTCCGCCGCGAGTGGCTGCTGCTCGAGGAGATCGGGTGGCGCGCGGCGGTGTCGGCACTCTCGGACCTGGCGGCCGCTGGCGCGGACGCCCACGGTCTGCTCGTGGCGCTGACGGTCCCCGCAGCGGCCTCGGACGACGACGTCGTGGCTGCGATGAAGGGTGCCGGCGCGGCGGCGGCGGAAGCGGGAACGCGGATCGTCGGGGGTGACCTGTCCGCGGGGGCCGCGTGGAGCCTGGCTGTCACGGTGCTCGGATCGGCGACGGTCCCGATCTCGCGCACCGGCGTGCGCGAGGGCGACGGTCTCTGGATCACCGGCGTGCTCGGTGGACCGCGCGCGGCGCTCGAGGCGTGGCGCCGCGGCGACTTGCCCGGCGACACCGCCCGTCGCGCCTTCGCACGGCCGGCGGCTCGGCTCCAGGCCGGACGCTGGCTCGCGCGACACGGCGCCGTGGCCATGATCGACCTCAGCGATGGTCTCGGTGCCGACGCCACACACCTGGCCGCCGCGTCCGGCGTGGCGGTGGTGCTCGACCTCGAGAGGGTGCCGGTCGCGGAAGACGTAGCGGACGAGGCGCGTCGTCTCGGGATGCCGGCCGAGCAGTTCGCGGCGGAGAGCGGCGAGGAGTACGAGCTGCTCGTGGCGCTCCCGGCAGAGTTCGGCGCCGAGGATGCGCGCACCTTCGAGAGCGCCTGCGGCATCCCGCTCACGCGCGTGGGTGAAGCGCGTGCGGGCGCGGGTGTGCGCGCGGAGTTGCGCGGACGGCGGGTGACGCTCGCCGGCTACGATCATTTTGCCGCGCGGCGTCGTTGACGCGATCCGAGGGGGCCGCTAGGTTGCCCCGGTTTCCCTAACCCGAGCGATCATGAGCACGATCATCGAAGTGCACGCCCGCGAAATTCTCGACAGCCGCGGCAATCCGACCGTCGAGGCCGAGGTAGTGCTGTCGAGCGGCGCCCAGGGGCGTGCGGCGGTGCCCAGCGGCGCGTCCACGGGCGAGCACGAGGCGGTCGAGCTGCGCGACGGCGATGCTCGCCGGTATGGCGGCAAGGGAGTCGTCGAAGCCGTGCGGAATGTCAACGAGGTGCTCGGGCCCAGGCTCGAAGGGATGTCGGCGGCGGACCAGATTGCGGTTGACGCGGAGATGATGGACGCGGACGGCACGCCGAACAAGAGCAAGCTCGGCGCCAACGCCATCCTGAGCGTGTCACTCGCCGTGGCGCGCGCCGCCGCGCAGGATTGCGGTCTGCCGCTGTATCGCTACCTCGGCGGTCCGATGGCGCGGGTCCTGCCGGTGCCGATGATGAACATTCTGAACGGCGGCGCGCATGCGTCGAACAACGTGGACGCGCAGGAATTCATGGTCGTTCCGATCGGCGCGGAGACCTTCCAGGACGGGCTTCGGATCGGGGTGGAGGTGTTCCACACGCTGAAGAAGGTTCTGGCCAAGATGGGCCTGTCGACGGCGGTGGGGGACGAGGGCGGCTTCGCGCCGATGCTGCCGTCCAACGAGGCCGCCCTCGACGTCGTGATGCAGGCCATCGAGAGCGCCGGCTTCGAGCCGGGCCGCGACGTGGCAATCGCCCTCGACGTGGCCGCGTCGGAGCTGTTTCAGGACGGCGAGTACGTATTCAAGAAGGGCGACGGCACGCGCCGCTCGGCGGAAGCGATGGTCGAGCTCTATACAAGCTGGGTGGACCGCTATCCCGTCGTGTCCATCGAGGACGGCCTCGCCGAAAACGACTGGGCGGGATGGGCGCTGCTCACCGAGCGCCTGCACGAGCGTGTCCAGCTCGTCGGTGACGACCTCTTCGTGACCAATGTCGACCGCCTCGGCCGCGGCATCGAGGAGGGGGTCGGCAACGCGGTGCTGGTGAAGGTCAACCAGATCGGCACCCTGACCGAAACGCTGCAGTGCATCGAGCTCGCGAAAGGGAGCGCTTACGGCGTCATCATCTCGCATCGGTCGGGCGAGACCGAGGACACGTTCATCGCCGACCTGGCCGTCGCGGCGCGCTCGGGGCAGATCAAGACCGGATCGCTGGCGCGATCGGAGCGCGTGGCCAAGTACAACCGCCTGCTGCGCATCGAGCAGCAGCTGGGCAGCACGGCGATCTGGGGCGGCTCGCTCGGTCGCCTGTAAGCGCTAGTCCGTATTTGTCCGCCGGAGGGGTCCGCCGCGATTTCGTGGCCGCCCCCCTTTTCTCGTCGGCAGCGTGCGTTGCCGTGGTCCGCGCACAGCATTGCGCGACAGCCCGCGCACCCGCGCGGCAGTTGTTGCGCGGACAGGCCCGCGCTAGGGTCGCGTTCATGCACCGGCGTTGAAGCAACCGTCGGTCCGGCGTGACCGGACCACCACCACGCAACAGCGTCGCGTAGGTGCCCGCTCTCCGAGCGGCGCCGCCTGCGCGCGCATCGGAGAGTGACATGGACCAGAAGATCA